>JBKQOZ010000044.1:0-24435 GCA_052326345.1 Steroidobacteraceae bacterium
ACTCGAACACCTACTGGGACTGGATGGTCGATCACGTGCCGCAGCTGTACCTGATGCAGGCGGTGGTGGCGCAGCAACTCGATGGATTCATCAAGTTCCCGCCGCGCCAGAAGCCCGCTTCGTTCAATCTGGATTCGGTGCTCGCGATGGTGGAGAAGCCGCACGGCTAGACCGAGCTTGAAGTCACCGGCCCATGCACGGGATCTCTCATGCATGGGCTAGGCGACGAATCACCCAGCGCCGATGCCGCGCTCGTTGCCGAGAGGGTGCGCGCCTTCTACGAGCAGCATCCCTATCCGCCGCCGGTCGCGAGTCTCGATAAGTATCGACGGCTTTGGCAGGACCCCCAACGGCGTCGCGCCGACTATCATCTGTTCTGGCCTGACCGGCCGTATGCGGAGGACTACTCGATCCTGATAGCCGGCTGCGGGACCTCGCAGGCGGCCAAGCACGCCTTGCGTTGGCCGGGCGCCCAGGTGACCGGCATCGATTTCAGCGAGACCAGCGTGCGCAGTACGCTGGAGCTGAAGCGCAGGTACCGCCTGGACAATCTGACGGTGCGGCAGCTTCCGATCGAGCGTGCAGAGGAGCTGGGGACGGGCTTCGATCAAATCGTATGCACCGGGGTTCTGCATCATCTGGCGGACCCGCAAGCGGGGCTGCGCGCGCTGCGCGCGGTGCTCGCTCGCGAGGGCGCGATGCATCTCATGGTGTACGCGCCGTACGGTCGCACCGGCATCTACATGCTGCAGGAATTCTGTGCGCTGCTCGGTGTGAAGGCCAGCGACGGGGAGATTCGTGACCTGATGAGTGCGCTGCAGGCGCTGCCTGCCGGGCATCCGCTGGAGGCGGTGCTGCGCGAGGCCCCGGACTTCCGCGATGAGGCGGCGCTTGCCGATGCGCTGCTGCACCCGCAGGACCGCGCCTATTCGGTCCCTCAATTCCTGGATTTTCTGGCGAACGGTGCGCTTGCGTTTGGCCGCTGGGTCAGACAGGCGCCGTATTTTCCGCAAGCCGGGGTGATGGCGCGCATTCCGCAGGCGTCCCGCATGGCAGAGCTGTCTCGCGCGGAGCAATACAGGGCGGCCGAGCTGTTCCGCGGCACGATGCTTCGCCACAGTGCGATCCTCTACCGCGACGATGGCCCCGAAGCGGGGCAGCGCATGGAGTTTGCCGGCGATGCCTGGCTCAAGTGCATACCCATCCGCATGCCCGATACCCTGTGTCTGCAGGAGCGCCTCCCTGCCGGCGCGGCGGCTGTCCTGATCAATCAGACTCATACCTACCGCGATCTTTTTTTGCCGATCGATGCGACCGAAAAGCGCCTGTTCGATGCGATCAACGGGGACCGCAGTGTCGGGGATATCGTGGCGCGCGCGGCGCGCGGCGCGCCCGGAACCTCCTTGCTCGAGGTGGCGCGCGGGCTTTTTGAACGGCTCTGGCGCTATGACCAGGTGGTATTCGACCGGTCTGCCGGCGCGCGCGCCGCCCATGAGACTTAGGGCACATAGACGCTCTTGCGGTCGGCGGCTAAGGTTCACGGCATCGCGCGGCGCACGGCGGAGCACCCATGAAAAATTGTATGACCCGAGTTCTGATTCTGTGCTTGCTGACTGTTGCGACGCTCAGCGGCGGCAATTCAGGCTTCACGATTTCAGCGGCCCAGGCCCAGGCCCAGGCGCCCTCGACGCCCCCCACGCTCGATCCGCTCGAGCAGCTGCTCGCGCCCGTTGCGCTGTATCCCGATGCGCTGCTCGCGCAAGTGCTGACCGCGGCGACCAGTCCCCAGCAGTTGACCGAGGTGAACACCTGGGTGCAGCAGAACAACCAGTTGCAGGGCGCTCCATTGCAGGAGGCCGCCAACCAGAAGGGCTTCGACGCGAGCTTCGTGGCGCTGGTGCTGTTTCCCGATGTGCTCAACATGATGGCCAGCAACATCGACTGGACCACCCAGCTCGGCACGGCATTCTTGAGCGACCCGAAGGGCGTGATGAACACGGTGCAGAAACTGCGCGCGCAGGCGCAGGCGGCCGGCAATCTGAAAAGCACGGCGGAGCAACAGGTCGTCACTGAACGCCAGGACGGGCAGCCGGTGATCGTGATCCAGCCCGCCAATCCACAGGTCGTCTACGTGCCCGTGTACAACCCGGCCGTGGTGTATTACCCGCCGCCGCCTTCCGCGGCGGTCATCATCGGATTCGGCGTCGGCATCGCCATCGGCGCGGCGATGGTCAGCAACTCCTACTATGCACCCTGGGGCTGGGTCGCCTGGGGCATGGGCTGGCATTCTCATAGCGTGGTGGTGGTCGGCCGGCCCTGGGTGGTGCCGCCGGCTGCCCGCTACCCGTATGTGCGGCCCGTGCCGGTTCCCTATGGCGGGTATTACCGTCCGCGCCCGTATTCGTACACGAACGTCAACATCAACAACGTCAACGTGAACCGCAACAACGTCAATGTGAACCGCAACAACGTCAATGTGAATCGCGGGACAGTGACCCCGCGCCCCACGCCCTACGCACCGGTGGCGCGGCCCGCGACGCCGCCGGCTGCGCGGCCGGGTGGGGCGGCGGCACCGCCCGCGGCGCGCCCGGCGAACCCGCCCAGTGCGGCGAACCCGCCCAACCGGCAGAACCTGAGCGGCGCGCAGCGTCCCGCAACGGGAGCGAACTATGGTGCGCGCGGCTATAACCCGGGCGCCGGGCAGCCGGCGCCCAAATCCGGGGCGAGCGAGCGTGTAAACACCAATTCCGGCGCCTTCACGGGTTACCAGAACGGCGGCGCGCAGCGTGCCGCCAGTCAGCGCGGTCAGGGCAGCGTCGCCGCCAGCCAAAATCGCGCGGCGCCCACCAACCCGGGACGCTCGGCTCCCAAGCCGCGGCGCTAAGGAGCACGACCGATGAAAATCTCTTCCCTCCTATCAGGATTCGCGTTTGCGGCACTGCTGTGCGGCGGGTCCGCCGTGTTGGCGGCGCAGTCACCGCAGAAGACCTTTGCCACTCCGGAAGACGCCGTCGTCGCACTCGTCGATGCCACACGCGCCGGCGACACGAACGAGCTCATCGCGCTGTTCGGACCCGACGCAAAAAAAGTGGTCTTCTCGGGTGATCCGGTCATGGACAAGCGCAATCGCGAGGTTTTCCTCGTGGCCTACTCGGAGCGCGCCGCCCTGATGAGTGTCAGCCCGACGCAAAGCGTTTTGTACGTCGGCTACGAAGACTGGCCGATGCCCATTCCCATCGTGAAGGAAGGCGCCGCATGGCGCTTCGACACCGCCGCGGGTGCGCAGGAAATCCTCTTCCGGCGCATCGGGCGCAATGAGCTCGATACCCTCGAGGTGTGCCAGGTCTATGTCGATGCGCAGCAGGAGTACGCCGCGGAGGGCCATGACGGCAAACCCGCCGGCATCTATGCACAGAAAGTCGCCAGCACGGCCGGCAAGCACGACGGCCTGTACTGGAAATCCGATGATCCCGGGCAATTGAGTCCGCTGGGCGAATTCGCCGCCGCGGCGGCCCTGGAAGGATACCGGCGCGGTGCCGGACCGGCGACGCCGTTTCACGGGTACGTCTTTCGGATTCTCACCGCTCAGGGCAAATCCGCGCCGGGCGGCGAGCGCAGCTATGTCGTCAATGGGGAGATGCGCGAGGGCTTCGCGCTGATTGCGTATCCGGCCGTCTATCGAGTGAGCGGTGTGATGACCTTCATCGTGAACCAGGACGGTGTGATCTACCAGCAGGATCTTGGACCTGAGACAGAAAAGATGGCGCAGGGGATCAACGCATACGATCCCGATGCGGGCTGGCAGAAAGCCGAGTTGCCCACGCCGTAGCGTTCTGCGCCGCCAACGAGCCGAGCTAGCGAATGAACAGCGTATTGGACTTTCCCTGGCTGGTGTTCGTGATTGCGTTCTCGGCGTTCTGGTGCTCGACGTGGGCGGGAGTGTCCTTGCGCAGGAACAAGCGGCTTCCGGATGGGGGGATCCGCGAGGACTTCAACACCATTCTGGTCTCGACGCTGACCTTGAATGGACTGATCATCGGCTTCAGCTTTTCGATGGCCATCAACCGCTACGATCAGCGCAAGATCTATGAAGAGGCGGAGGCCAACGCGATCGGCACGGAGTACGTCCGGGGCGGCCTGCTGCCGGGGGACGATGCGGCCAGGGTGCGTTCGCTGCTGAGCAGCTACCTCGATCAGCGGATCTTGTTTTATCAATCTCGCGATGCGGGCGAACTGCAGAAAATCAACGCCGAAACCGCCCGGTTGCAGGCCGATATGTGGGGCGCGGTTCGCGATGTGGGCGTGGCTCAGCAGACACCCATCGTCGGCTTGGCCGTCGCCGGCATGAACGATGTCTTGAATTCTCAAGGGTACACGCAGGCCGCCTGGTGGAACCGAATCCCCGTGGGCGCATGGGTTTTGATGGCCGCGATCGCGCTCGTCGGCAACCTGATGGTGGGTTTCGGGGCAGAGAAGATCAAACTTGGCAGCATCCTGCTCTTGGTGCTGCCCTTCGTCTTTTCCGTCTCCTTCCTGCTCATCGCCGACATCGACAGTCCGCGCGGCGGCCTCATTCGGGTCATACCGCAGAACCTGGTCAGTCTGGCCGCATCGCTGCGCGCTCCCCCGCGCATGGCCGCGCCGGCGTCATCGGCTCAATGAGATCGCGGGCTCACTTTAGGCGTTGAGCGTCAGGGAATCATCCCGCAATCGAACATTTTGTTGGCGATGGGCGCGGCAATTTTGTTGATGAATTCGGCGCGCATCTGCGGGTCGTTGCGCAGCATGGTGATGGCGCGCTGCTCCTCCATGGTCGGCGGCGCGTGCTGCTCCTTTTTGACCCACAACTGCTCGCAGCTGGAGTTCGTGTACTTCTGAATGATCTTGTTGGCGACCGCATCCGCGATCGGGTAGTTCTGCGCTTGCGCCTCTCCGGGCCGCAGCGTCGAGATTCCGATGGCGGCGAGCGCGATCAGTCCCATTCCAATTCCGACGGTCCATCGGTAGCGTTGCAGAGCCATGGCATTTCTCCTGTGCGAACTTGAGGATCTCAGCCGGCGGTCGCGTTCGGGCAAGCCGCCTCGATCTCGGCGATCTTGTTGTCGAGACACGCCCGCGCACTATGGGTGGGCAGTGCGCTCATGTGTATGGGGCGTTGGTCCAACGGACGTGCGGCAGGCTTTGCGCTAGGGTGGCCGTAGTTCCATGGGCGGCCCGCGCGTGCGGGGTGCCGATTCAACCTTGGGGGGCGTGATGCGTCGCAGAATCCTCGGATACCTGGCCGTTGCGGCGCTCGCCGCCCTGCTCGACGGCGGAGCGCTCGCTCAGCCGGCGCAGCCAACGCAGCCCTCATCGGCCCCGGCCGCCAAGTCGGGCAAACAAGCCAAGCACGCGTCGGCCGGCGAACCCGCATTTCGCGGAGGCCTCGAGCCGAAGGCCATCGATATCCTGAAGGCGGCCGGCGCGCGTCTGGCGGCGGCACATTCGATGTCTTTCACGGCGGTGGTGTCCTACGAAGGGCCCAGTCTGCTCGGACCGCCGCTGGTCTACAGCACCAAGTCGCAGGTCACGATGCGGCGGCCGGACAAGCTTAAGGTCATTACGCTCGGCGATGGGCCGCCGTCGGAATTCTATTACGATGGCAAGCACATGATGGCGTTCGCACCGGCCGAGAACCTGGTCGCCGTCGCGGATGCGCCGCCGACCATCGACGGCGCGCTCAAGGCGGCCTATGACGAGGCGCTGATCTACTTCCCGTTTGACGATGTGATCGTCGCGGATCCCTACAAGGACCTCGCCGAGGGGCTGAAGCACGCCTTCTATATCGGCCAATCGGGCGTGGTCGGCGACACGACGACGGACATGGTCGCGTACGTGACCGGCAATGTGTTCGTGCAGGCCTGGATCGGTACCGAAGATCATCTGCCGCGCCGGCTGTATGCGATCTTTTTGAACGATCCGGCGCGATTGCGTCATGTATTGGCATTGTCGAACTGGGAGTTGGACGGCGCCGTCCCCGAGGATGCCTTTGGATCGGCCAAGGCCGCGAGTGCCAAGCACATGCCGTTCGCGCGCCCGGACACCCCGCCCGCCGGGATGGCGCCACCACCCAAGGCTGCGCCCGCCAAGGCGCCCGCCACCACGCCCTAGAGAGGAGATGCATCATGAACAGGATTCTCGCCCAGCTCACAGGCGCACTGATCCCTCTGCTCGCCGCCGGTCCGGCCGGCGCCTGGGGACATGCCGATGCCTACGGCGGCGGCAGCACCACCCACAGCTACGGTTCGACGACGCGCACCAATGCCTACGGCGGCAGTGCGACTCACACTGCAGGGCAGGGAACGAGTGCCTCGAACGCCTACGGCGGCTCGGCCTATCATGCGGAAGGCTCCGGAACGACGACCGCCTCGAATGCCTACGGCGGCAGTGCGACCCACACCGCAGGGCAGGGAACGAGCGCCACGAACGCCTACGGCGGCTCGGCCTATCATGCGGAAGGCTCCGGAACGACGACCTACAACTCTGCGAACGGTACCGCCTATCACAGCAACTATTACGGCAACGCGTATTATCCCGGCTACCACCCGCCGACCACGGTGAACGTGTACGGGTCGGGCTGCTATAACTGCGGCGGGTGGAGCGCCGCGGGCGCCGCCGCCGCCGGTGTCGCGGTGGGCGCCGTGGTCGGCGCGACCGTGGCCTCGGCCAACACGGCGGCCGCCACGTCGAACGCCTATGCCGCGGGGGTCGCTGCGGGAAGCGCGAGCACCGCCTTCGCCATGGGCGCGATCTATGCGGTGCCGCCGGCGGGCGCGATCGTCACGAATGTGGGCGGCGTGACCTACTACCTCGCGGGCAACACCTGGTTTCTGCCCGCCTATGGCGCGAATGGTGTGTACTACCGCGTGGTGCCCGCCCCCTAGCGCGCCGGCCGAGTCACCTGCTGAGATAACGTCCTATGAAAGCCAAAATCCTCCTGATCTTGATCACCGCCGCCGGCGCGCTTTGCGCCGCGCAGGCGCAGAGCCCACTCATCAGCGAGCCGACGGGAACCAAAACGCTGGCGGCGACGCTCAAGGTGTACGCCTTTCCGGGCGCCGGCCAGACGGCTGCGCAGCAATCGCAGGATGAGACCGAGTGCTACAACTGGGCGGGCCAGGAGACCGGTCTCGACCCGTTCCATATCGCCAACCAGGCCGCGCAGCAGCAGCAGCAGGCCGCCCAGCAGCAGCAGGCCGCGCAGCAGTCCAAGTCCGGTTCCGCCGCGAAGGGCGCGGTGGCCGGAGCCGCCGGTGGGGCGCTGATCGGCGCCATCGCCGGCAACGCGGGCAAGGGCGCGGCGATCGGTGCGGGCGTGGGCGCCATCGGCAATCGGGCGCGAGCCGAGAGCCAGGCGAACCAGGCTTCGCAGCAGGCGGCGCAGCAGTCCCACGCGGCCACCAAGACCTCCGCCGCGCAAATGACCGAATTCAAGAAGGCCTTCTCGGCCTGTCTCGAGGCGAAGAAATACACGGTCAAGTACTGACGCGCGGCTCGAACAGCTGCACGCGCCCATCGACCTCAGCCGAGCCAGCGCCGCGCGATGCCGCGATAGGCAAGCGCCGCGACGAGCCCTCCCGCGAGCAGCAGTGCGATCAGCTCGACGAGGCGCCGGTAGGCGTGATCGACGACGCCCTGCAACGTCGCCGCCGCACGCTCCGCGCTCTGCGCGAGCGCCGGGGTGCCGTGCTCGATGCCGGCGATGAGCTGCTGCAGCTGATCGGAGGCGCGTGCGATCTGGGCCGCCGCGGCCGTGTACTCGGTGATGTCGAACGGCCGTCCGGGCGGCGCCGCAGGTCCGCCGGCCGGCGTGGGCTTTTGGAACTGTGCCACCAATTCATCGAATGCGCGGATGGTGGTGGTGAGTGAGTTCGAGGTGGCCGTCCCCGCCTCGAGTGTCCCGCGCAGCTCGATGATCAGCTGCCGTGTGCGCGCGCTCTCCACGGTGATGGCGTCTGTGAACTGCCGGATCGCCGCTTCGCGCTCCCGCGCCAGCACGCCGGGAAGCTCGCCGGCGAGGCGGCCTGCGGCTGCCGCGGCCTTTGCGGACTTATCGATGTCTGCGAGCATGCGCACCGTTTCGGGCGTCGTAGCAAACTGATCGGTCACCAGTGCCACTTGCATGTCGAGAAGGTTCGGCAGCCGCTGGGCCCAATAGATGGCGCGCTCCCCCAATTCCCTGGTCTGCGCGATCTCGCGGACCGCCGGGTCTAAGCCGCTGAGCGGATCGATGCCGAGCAAGTGAAACAGCCCGCTGGAGGACCCCGCCTCGCTCGGATTAGGGTGGCCGATCGAGTTCGCAAAGTCGAGGAAGTGCACGTAAGCGACCGAGCGAATGTGCGGGTTTTTCGCTCGCCATTCGTCGATGACTCGCTGCAGCTGAGCGAACTGATCCGCCGTAATGACGTCCTTGCCAAGATCACGCGCTTGAGCTTCCAGGCGGCTATACACGACTCGCAGAGGGGCCGCACGCTCGCCGAAGCGCTCGGTGAGCCAGTCATCGTCGATCACCATGCGGCTCAAGGTCGCGAGTACGATCATGTCGAGCGCGTTGACCACCGCGGTCGGACCGGTGGCGATGGTGTAAGCGGCCGTGGCCTGCGTCACCTGCCAGTTCTGAGCCATGAGTCGATCCTCGGCGTTGCTGGTACCCGCCTGGAAACGCTGTAACGGGTCGATGATCGCGCCGACATACACATCCGCGAACCGCATGACTTGAATCTGCAGGATTGCCAGCTGGTGCGCACGCTGGGTCGCGGC
This sequence comes from Steroidobacteraceae bacterium, assembly GCA_052326345.1. Lineage (GTDB taxonomy): Bacteria > Pseudomonadota > Gammaproteobacteria > Steroidobacterales > Steroidobacteraceae > Bog-1198. Next base: position 8,800 of record JBKQOZ010000044.1, read on the forward strand.
ACGGTTGGCAGGGAGCATGTTCTTGATCGTCGAGCAGCCGCACAGCGCCAGCACGGCCAAGCCGCCGGCTAGCATCCAACGCAGCCGCCTCGAGCGCCATTCAACTATCATGGAAGGGGCCGAAACGCGCAACGCTAGCCGCCCTCGCGCGGCGGCGCGAGCGTCTGTGCGAGCCTCATCCCCACGATGCTCGCGACCACCACCGCCAGATAGAACTGCCCGCACATCACTTCGAGCCAGACCAGCGCATTCGATGCCGGCCGGGTGGTCGTGATGTCCGCATAGCCGATGCTCGAGATCGTGGTGAAGCTGTAATAGTCGAACAGCGCGTGCAGCGTATGCCAGTTGCCGAACTGCCAGGTGACGTCCGGGCTGATTCTGTACGAGCCGGGCAGCGCCATCCAGACCAGTGCATACAGCCGGCCCCAGATCAGCGCGATCAATATGTAGCCCGAAAACGCACCGACGACATCGTCGCTGCGCAGCTGGCGGGCGGCGAACATATGACTCACGATCACGGCAAGGACGAACGCGTAGAGTGCGGCGGCGAACCCATCCAGCGCCACCTCCGTCGGCAGACGCCATCCAGGGGGCACCAACAAACGGGCGAAATTGGCGGCGACCGCCGCGCCGGCGAGGCACGCTCCGGTCCAACGCTGAGGTGTGGTATCGAACACCGCGCGGAATACCGCAGCGCATACCGTCGCGAACACGGCAATCGAGAGAATGCGCGTCGTCGGCTGTTCCTTCGCCAACAGCGGATTCAGCAGCTCCATCGCCACCAAGGCGGCGAGCAGCTGAATGTGCCTGGTTAATTTTGCGGGTGCCACCACGCCTGGCGCTTCTGAATGACTCAGGGTGCCAGCGCCCGTATCGCGTCCGCGATGTCCTGGCTCAGGCGCGCCAGCGCCCGGCTGTGAGCGGCCACGAGCGCATCATAGCCCGTGCCCTGGGTCGGCTCGCGCAGCACGGTTCGCCCCGTCGAGGTCTGTCCGTCCTTCACCCGCCGCACGATCCACATCGCGGCGAGGGTAGCGGCATCGCCGGGTGCCGATTGGAAGGTCTGCACGTCGATCGCCACGCGAAAATCGAACTCAGCGTTCAGCGGCTGCGGAAACAGCGAGACCCGCGGCGTGCCGAGCAGGGCGATGAGATTGTCCACGACCACGTGCGCGATATTGTTTTGCAGCGGTGAGGCCCATCGGTTGAACTCGTCCAGGCGGACCTGATTCGCGCCCACGCTGACCGCGATCTGCGGAGCATCGACGATCGAAGGTATGGATACCGGTCCGACGACGACGGCGAGGTTTAAGGTGCTCTCGCCGGCTTTGCCCGCTGCCGTAGTGCCGGGACTCAAGGTGTACAGGTGAGACTGCGGGCTGCGGCAGCCGGCAAAAAGGGCTGCGAGCGCGCATACGGCGGCCACGGCGGCAAGGCGGCGCATCATGGAGTTTCCTCTTTCTTTCCTCGAATCAACGCTTCCGGGTGACGGTCGAGATAGTCGACGAAAACGCGCACCGCGCGAGCCGCCCGGGTGAGCTCCTGCAGCGTATCGTGCAGATCCTGCGCCGCCGGCGCGTCCTTGCCGAGCAGCGATCGATCGGCGTCGGCAATGGCCTGATGCAGGGTCTCCATGGTCTTGGTTCCTTCGGGCACCCACTGTGCATCGACGCGACTGATCAGAGCATCCGTTTGCTTTAATGTCTGGTCGAGCGAGGCGATCGCATTCTTGACCTCTGCCCCGATGGCACCGAGCGGCATGGCGTCGATCTTGGTCAGGATGCTGTCGAGCTTCGCCTCCAGGCTCGCGAGGCCCCCCGAAACCACCGGCAGCTCGAGCGGCTCCTGACTCCAGTCAATCGTCACCTTCGGTGCGTGTGGATCATACTCGAAGGCCACATACAGATCCCCCGTCAGGAGACTGCCGGTTTCCAGCCGCGCGCGTAGTCCGTGCTCCTCCACGAGACTGCGCATCAAGCGTTGGCGGCCTTCGTTATTCATCCCCAGATAGGATTTTTGCTTGGCCCGATCCCCTTCGGAGAGGCGCGAGGCGATGCGCTCGGGCACGAAGGTGATGACCACGCGCGGTCGAAAGACGGATGCCTTCGGATCGAAGGAAAGGCCTACCTCTGCGACCTGGCCCACCGTCAACCCGAACAGCGTCACCGGCGCTCCGATCTTCAGGCCGCGCAGCGACTCGTTGAAATACAGCACGAAGCGCCGTTCCAACGCATCAGGCTGCGTCATCGCGGTGGTCTGGTCCTGATAGAGCGCAAATTCCGCGTTCGCGGCCGCCGGCACGCCGGCCGGCCGAAAGATGGGCACATCGAAGGCAAGACCGCCCACCAGCACCGAGACGAGCGACTCCGTTTGGATGTCCACGCCGTTGGCACCGGCCGTGACGCGTATACCGCTCGCATTCCAGAAGCGCGTCTCGGAGGTGACATATTTGTCGTACGGGGCGTTGATGAACACCGTGATCTGGATCGACCTGCCGTCGGCCGCCAGCTGATAGGCCGCCACCTCGCCGACGCTCACGCTTCGATAATAGATCGGCGCGCCGACGCCCACCGACCCCAAGGTGGCGGCGTTCAGCTTGAACACCCGGCCCGGCTGATCGGTGATCAAGGGCGGCGCATCGAGTGCCGTGAAGCTGCGCGCGCGCTCGTGCGACTTGCCGGCCTGAAATCCGATGTACTGCCCCGACAGCAGGGTGCTGAGCCCCGAAACGCCGCTGAGCGACACCTGCGGCTGAACCACCCAGAATTTCGCGTCCTGCACGATCAAGCCCTCTGCGTGCTTGTCGATCTGCGCCGTGACCAGGACCTTGGTGAAGTCGTCGGTGAGCTGCACGGCGCTCACCAGGCCAATGTTCACATCCTTGTACTTGATGAAGGTCTTGCCGGCCTCGATGCCCGAGGCGCCCTTGAAGACGATGGTGATCTTCGGGCCTTCGTTGCGGATGCGTTGAATCCCGATCCCGATGGCCACCACCGCGGCGAGAATGGGGATGATCCACACGATCGACAGCCGAAAGCGCTTGCTGCGCACGACGGTTGCCTGCGGGAGCTCATCCGGATTGTTTTCGTTAGCCAAGGGCGAGTTCGTCAGGCTTGGTCGAGTCCCAGATCAGGCGCGGGTCAAAGGATTCGGCCGCGAGCATCGTCAGTACCACGACCGCCGCAAAGAATACCACGCCGGGGCCCGGCGCCACCGACATCAGAGGCTGTAATTGCACCATGGCCACGGTGAAGGTGTCGACGAACACGTCGAGCATCGACCATCGGCCGATGAACACCACCATCCGATACAGGCGCGTGCGCTCGCGGCTGCTCTTGATCGAACCGCGCTGCACGCTGATCAGAAGGTAGGCGAGCGAGACCAGCTTGCCTAAGGGGATCATCACGCTCGCGATCAGCACCATGAGCGCCAGCGGCCATGATCCCGAGGTATAGAGATAGACGACTCCGCCCATGATGGTGTCGCCCTCGGAGCCCGCCGGTGTGGTGGTGTTCAATACCGGCAGCATGTTCGCCGGGATGTAGCAGATGGCGGCGGCGGCGATGAGCGCCCAGGTGGTCTCGATCGAGGCGGGGCGGCGGATCTCGAGTTTCTCGCCGCAGCGCGGACAGAAGCCCGGCTCCAGCCTGTTGGCCGGACGCGACAGCAAGTGGCAGGTCTCGCACGACACGAGGCCGGCGCGGGTGGCCGTCATCACCCGGGAGGTCATGCGCGCTCCGTCCATTTCACGCGCAGCCAGATCTCGCGCGCATCGAAGTTGACCATGATCGCCGGAATCAACATGACCACGGCGCCGAACGCGTACATGCCGATGCCGGGGTCCACGGTCGCGAGCTCGGCGATCTTGGTCAATGCCACGAGAATGCCGAGCATCACCACCTCGAGCATCGACCAGACCTGCAGGTGGCTCAGCCAGCGCACCAGCTCACCGGTCCATGGCGGCATGGGTGAGCGCCGGGCGGCGAGCAGAATCGTCAACATCAACAAGAGGTAGGCCGCCGGAGCGAGCACGGCACAGAACACCACCAGCACGGAAGTGATCCGCTGACCCTGCAGCCACATCTCGAAGGCGCCGCCGGCAATCGTGGTGCTCGCAAAGCGTCCGGCGACCCGAAGCTGCATCAGCGACACGGTATTGGCGACGATGAAGGCGATCGCCGCCGCGATGGTGAGGGCGAGGGCGCGATCGTGGGAAGCTGCGGACAGGTGTTTGGCCAGCAAGTGGCCGCACCGAATACACCCCGCTTTGCCTCCCGGTGGAAGCGGGGGAATTCGCTGCAATAAATCGCAATCCGGACAAGCAACCGATGAAGCGGTGCCGGTTTTCACACCGGCGCCCGCTCCATCGGTTGGTTCTTTCTCGTTACTTGAAGCCGTAGTGGAAGCCCACCCGGAACATGTTCATGGTGAAGCTGTTGTGGATGTTATCCAGCGACAAGTTGGAGTAGTTCGCGCAAATAGCCGCGCTGGCGGTGCAGGTGAACGTCGAATTGGTTCCCTTGCCGAGGTTCACGTAGTTGTACTCGGCCGTGAACGACCACGGCCCTTGCAAGTCGTAGTCAAGGCCGAGGCCCACGTTCCAGCCGCTGGATTTGAAGTTCTTGCCGCCGCTGATGCTGCCGCCTGTCGCAGGCGGATTGTCGCCGGCCGCCGGAACGAAGCTGAGCGTCGAGGTGTGTTGTCCGCCCGCGAAGGCCGCACCGGCCCGGAAGTACGGCAGCCACTGATCGAACGCGTAGCCGACCCGCGGACCCAACAGGCCGATGCCGTTCGGGCTGACCTTGCCGTTGATGGAATAGGTGCCGTTAGGGATCGGATACCCGCCGGTGCCGGTGTTCGGATTGCCAGTATACGTGTACGAGCGGTTATAGCTCTTGTTGCCGACGGCATCGTAGTCGGCCTTGAAACCCCAAACCCACTGGTCGATTTGAAAGTTGTAGCCGAGATCCACACCGCCGATGAAATTGCCATTGTTGGGGCAGTTGCGATTGTAAAAGGCGTTGGCCAAGCCGGGATACATCCCGCTCGTGATGGCGGCTCCCGGTTCCCAGCTTTGGCAGGAGTGATTCCACGCGCCGCCGATGTTGGCGCCGACGAAAAAGCCCTCCCAGGGATTGTTCGACACCGCGATGACGTCCTGCGCCTGTGCTGCGCCAACAGCGGCCAGCGTAAGCGCCGCTGCCGTAAGTAGTTTGATTTTCATAAGTTAATGAGTCCTAAAGCCCTATGTTGAAGAAAATATTGCTCGCCCTGAACGCAGGACGCGACCGCTAATCGATTGCGCTGTCCGCTGGGGAGCAATGGTATAGATCGTACGGTGGGCCGAAATTGGACGAAATACCTAGTCGACCTCTGTTGCACAATAGCAACAGCTCCGGGAAGCGGCAGGTTACGGCGGCGGCGGCGTCGCGGTGTAGGCGATCGATACGGTACCGGTTTTCGCAATCCCCGCGTCATTCGTGTAGCTGAATCCGAGCGTCAGCGTGCCCGTCGCGGCAGCGGTGGGCGCATAGGTCAGAGAGAGCTGGCAGCTCGCGCCGACGCTCACGCTCGCACAGCTGAAGCTGCTCGAGGCGCTGCTCCAGCCGGCGGGCAGCGCGGTGAGTCCCGAGGTCACCGACAGTGCGCTCGCGAGATTGCCGTCATCCGTGGTGAAGGTGACGGCGACGGGCGTGCTGCTGCCGGTGAGCACGGCGAGCGTGGGCTCACTCGGTGTCCCGACGATGTTATCGTTGGTCGTGGCGCGGTAGGCGATGCTCACCGTGCCGGTCTTGGCCTCGCCCGCATTGTTCTGGTACGCGTAATTCAAGGTGAGCGTGCCGGTGCCGGCCGCGGCCGGCGCATACATCAATGTGAGCTCGCAATCATTGCCGCTGCTGAAGCCGCTGCAGGCGAAGGTGCTGTCGGTGCTGCTCCAGCCGGCGGGCAGCGCGGTCAGGCTGCTGGTGAGCTGCAATGCGGTGGCGGGCCGGCCATCATCGGTGGTGAAGGTGACGGAAACGGACTGGGTGCCCATGCCCACCACGGCGTTGATCTGGCCCGACGGCGATGCGGTGGCGATGGCGTTGTCGTTGGTGGTCGCGGCGTAGGTGAGGTTCGCCGTCCCATTCTGCGGCGTGCCGCCATCGTCGGTATAGGTGTAATTCAAACTGAGCGTGCCGCTCGCCAGCGCCGTCGGTGCGTACGTGAGGCGCAGCTCGCAGCCGTTGCCGGTGCTCACGCTGCCGCAGGAAAAGCTGCTCGAAGCGCTTTTCCATCCGGGCGGCAGCGCCGCCAACGAGGAGGTCACCGACAGCGCGGACGCCGGCCGGCCGTCGTCGGTCGTGAACGTCACGGCGACGGCTTGTCCGCCGGTCTTCTCGACGGCATCGACCTCACCGCTCGGCGATGCCGTGGCGATCACGCTGTTCGCCGAGGTCGTCGAATACGCAATGTTCAGCACGCCGGTTCTGGCGGCGCCGGAGTCATCGGTGTAGCCGTAGTTCAGCGTGAGCGTGCCCCGGCCCGCCGCCGTGGGTGCATAGGTCAGGGGCAGCAGACAGCCGCTGCCCGAACTGACGATGGCGCAGGAAAAGTTCGCCGTCGTACTGCTCCACCCCGCAGGCAAGGCGTTCAAGGGCGTGGTGAGCGTCAGATCCGTGGCGGCATAGCCATCGTCGGTCGTGAAGTTGACGCTGACCGGTTGACTGCCGGCGCCCACGATGGCGGCGATCTGGCCCGTCGGTGCGGCCGTGGCCACGACATTGTTGGTCGTGGTGGCGGCATAGGAGATGCTCACCGACCCGCCGGGCGCCTTGGCGAGGTTTGCATTATCGACGTACACATAGTTGAGCGTCAGCGTTCCGCTGTCGACCGCGGTCGGCGCGTACGTCAGATTGAGCACACAGCCGTTGCCGTTCGCCACCAGGACACAGGTGAAGTTGGCCGGCGCGCTCCAGCCGGCGGGCAGCGAGCCGGCCTCCGAGATTCCGAAGCCGGTGATCGCGAGGCCGTCGCTCGAGTTGAACGTAATGCTGATGGTCTGGTTCGCACCGACCGCGACCGATACGACTCCGGCGACCGAGGCGGTCGCCAGCACCGAATCGTCGCTGCCGGTGGTGCCGCTTTCGCCGCCGACGCCGACCGGTCCGGTCCCGGTGCCGGTTCCCGTTCCGCTGCCGGTGCCGCCGTTGCTGCCGGCCGCATCGGCCGAACCATAATCCGATCCCGTGCCGCTGCTGCCCCAGGGAGAATTCATTTCACAGCCCGAGAGCAGCAAGAGCGAGAGGACGCCGAGGAGGAGCGGACGATGGCTTGGTGTCATTTCTCTGCCCAACTTTTCAGTTCGACCGGGGTCGAAGGGCTATCAAGCTATGCCTTAGGCTCACCGCGGCGGCGTTAACCGCGTCACACAATTCGCGTCCAGACAGAGATATCTTTAACGCTATTTTTTGATGTGGTGGCGTTTCGCACAGCGCCGATCACATACTGTCCAATCAGCGCCATGACATAATGCCGGCATGCCCGGGACGACTCGCTGCGCCGATTCGCCGCCCCCTTATCAGCCTGAGGGAGCCGAGCGCTTTGCAAGGCCCGATGTGCATGCCGGAGACCGTCCGTCCGGCGCGAGCTTCGCTTCGCGCTCCGCGGCCTTGGGGCGCTGCGGCGCGGCCGGCACGGCGCATCCGCTCGCGACACTGGCGGCCATCGAGACGCTGAAGCGAGGCGGCAGCGCCGTGGATGCGGCGGTCGCGGCGAATGCCTGTCTCGGTTTTCTGGAGCCGACCGGCTGTGGTCTCGGCGGCGATTGCTTCGCCATGGTCTGGGATCCGGGACCTGCCAAGCTCGTCGGGCTCGCCGGCGCGGGACGCTCGCCGAGAAAATTGAGCCTCGAGACCGTGCGCGCACGGGCGACGCACGGGGTCATCCCCGCCTACGGCGCCGTCTCGGTGTCGACGCCGGGCGCGCTCGATGCCTGGTGGGCGCTGCATCAGCGCTACGGCAAGCTCACATGGCCACAGCTGTTCGAGCCGGCGATCGAGCTGTGCGAGAGCGGGGCGGCGGTGCCGCAGATCATCGGTGTGCACATCGAACGGAATCTGGCCGTGTTTCTCGACCCGGGCTCGGGCGTCGAGGAAACCGCCAATGCGCTTAGGACCTACGCGCCTGGCGGCCGTGCGCCCCGCGAAGGCGATGTCATGCGCAATCCGGACCTCGCGCGCACCTATCGCACCATCGCACAGGGCGGCCGCGACGCATTTTACGAGGGGCCCATCGCACGCGTGATCGATGACTATTTCAAGCGCATCGGCGGCTGGCTCTGTTGCGAGGATCTGCGCGAGCAGCGCGCCGAATGGACCGATCCGCTGGTGACCGACTACCGCGGAGTGCAGGTGTATGCGCTCGGCGCCAACACGCAGGGCCTCGCCACGCTGCAGATGTTGAATATCCTGGAGAACTTCGACTTGCGCGCCATGGGCTTTCAATCGGCCGGCGCCATTCACATCCAGGCGGAAGCCAAGCGGCTCGCCTACGAAGACCGCGCCCGCTATTACGCAGATCCGCACTTCGCAGAGGTTCCCGTTGAATGGCTGAACTCCAAGGCCTATGCAGCCGAGCGCGCGCAGCTCATCCGCTCCGACCGCCTGCTCACGCCGCTGCATCCGGGCCGGGCGCCGAGCCACGGCGACACGACCTATTTATCGGTCGCCGACTTGGGCGGCATGATGGTGTCGATGATTCAATCGAACTTCCGCGGCATGGGCTCGGGGCTGGTCGCCGACGGGCTCGGCTTCATGTTTCAGGACCGCGGCGAGCTGTTCTCTCTGGTGGACGGTCATCCGAACATCTACCAGCCGGGCAAGCGGCCCTTTCACACCATCATCCCGGGGTTCGCGGCCAAGGGCGGCCGGCCCTGGATGGCGTTCGGCGTGATGGGCGGCGACATGCAGCCGCAGGGACAAACCCAGATCATCGTCAACCGGGTCGACTTTGGGCTCGATGTGCAGGCCGCGGGCGACAGTCCGCGCTGGCACCACGAGGGCTCATCTCAAAGCATGGGAGAGGACCCGCCGGGACTCGGCCCTCAAGGAATTCTTCGCCTGGAGACCGGCGTGCCCGCGGCCTCGCGACGCGCTCTCGCGGATATCGGCTGGAGCCTGGGCGATTCCGATGGGGGCTTCGGGCGCTACCAGTGCATCGAGCAGCGCACGGGCGGCGCGCAGCGCGTGTACGCGGCGGCGAGCGAGATGCGCGCCGACGGGGTTGCGCTCGCCTACTGATCGCTCATCTCAAACCCAACACGCACGGAATATTTCTATGGCAGTGAATCCGCCGGTCTCTCAGACTCGCTCCTTCAGTACGGTGTTTCTGATCGAAATGTGGGAGCGCTTCGGCTTCTACGGCATGCAGGTGCTCATGGTCACCTACATGATGAAGAAGCTCGGCTTCGTGGACACCCGCGCGAATCTGGTGTGGGGGGCGGCCGCGGCGCTGATCTATGCGACGCCGGCCATCGGCGGATGGATCGGGGACAAGTTGATCGGCACGCGGCGCACCATGAAGATCGGCGCCGTGGTGCTGGCATTCGGTTACGTGCTGCTGTGGATGCCCACCGACAATGCCTACTTTCTGTACTTCGCGCTCGGCGTGATCATCGTCGGCAATGGCTTCTTCAAGCCGAACGCCGGCAATCTGGTGCGCAAGATCTACGAGGGCGACGAGACCCGGATCGACAGCGCATTCACCATGTACTACATGGCGGTGAACATCGGCTCGATGATCTCGATGACGCTGACGCCGTGGATTCGCGACTATGTCGGCGCCCGCTACGGGAACTCGGCCGGCTGGCATACCGCCTTCGGCGTGTGCTCGATCGGCCTGTGCTTAGGGCTGATCAACTATTCGCTGATGAGCCGGGCGCTGGCGCACGTCGGATCGCCGCCGGACGAGGCGCGCGTGAACCGCGGACGCCTCGCCGCGGTGCTCGCCGGCGGTGTCGGCACGGTGCTGCTGTCGGCGTTCATATTGCAGAGCCAGACCGTCGCGCGTGTTTGCGTGTATGCCGCGGCGGCCGTCATCTTAGGCATATTCGCGAACCTCATCCGCACCAGCCATCGGGACGAGCGTGCGGGTTTGATCGCGGCGCTGGTGCTGGTGGTGCAGACGATTTTTTTCTTCGTCTTCTACCAGCAAATGTCGACCTCGCTCAATCTGTTTGCACAGAAGAACGTGGACCTTCATTTCAGCCTATTCGGCTGGCACCTGTTCACCTGGATTCCCGAGCAATACCAGAACTTGAATTCGATCTGGATCGTCGTGTTAAGTCCGGTGCTGGTGTTCATTTACAATACGCTCGGCCGCTTCGGCAAGGACCCGCCGATTGCGGCCAAATTTGCCTGGGGCTTCTCCTGCGTGGCGATCGGCTTTTTCATCTACGGCGTGGGCGCGAGATGGGCGGTCAACGGCCAGGTCTCTTCCTGGATCATGGTCTGGGGCTATGGCCTGTACTCGCTCGGCGAGCTGCTGGTGAGCGGCCTGGGCCTCGCGATGATCGCGCGCTACGTGCCGGCCCGCATGGGCGGCTTCATGATGGGAGCCTACTTCGTGGCCGTCGGCCTGTCGCAATACCTGGGAAGCGTGGTCGCGAATTTCGCGCACATCCCCGAGAACCTCGCCAACCCACTCGAATCGCTGAGCATCTACACCAGCCTGTTCAACCGGCTCGGATTCGCCGGCATCGTTTGCACCCTGATCGCGATCGCCATGCTGCCGTTGATGAAGAAGCTCTCCACCAGCCATTCCGATGCGGCGAGCTCCAGCACACCGCTGCCGGCGGTGCGCAGCGAGGAGTTCAACACCGCGGGTTAACGGCTCATGCCCGGCGCGCGCGCAGGTACTCGCGGGCTCGGAGCGCTTCGTCGCGCAGTTGCCGCTCCAGCTCCGAGATCCGCTCGGCATCTCCGGCCCGCGCCGCCTCCTCGAGCCGGGCGGCCGCGGCGGCAGCGGATTGCGCGCGGATGTTCGCGCTCGACCCCTTGAACGAGTGCGCCGCGCGCCCGACCGCCGGCAGATCGCCGCGATCGAGAGCGGCGCGGATGTCGCGCAGCGCCGCATCTCCCGAATCGATGAACAGCTGCACCAGCTCTTGCGCGAACTGCCGATCGCCGTCCGCCACCGCCATGAACTGCTCCCAGTCGACCGGCGCATCGAGGTTCGCGCAGGGCTGGGCGGCGAGATCCGCGCCTGGGTTCACGCCGGCTTGTTCGCTGCCGGCCGCCAGGTGCCGCTCGAGGGTCTCGGCGAGCCGCGCACGGTCGAGCGGCTTGGTCAGGTAGTCGTCCATCCCGGCATCGAAACATTGCTGCCTGGCGCCCTTCATCGCGTCTGCGGTCAGTGCGACGATGGGAATGCGCCGCTCGCCGCGCTCGCGCGCGCGGATTTCCCGGGTCGCCTGGTAGCCGTCCATCACGGGCATCTGGCAGTCCATCAGGATGAGGTGATAGCGGCCGGTTTGCCAGGCGGCAACGGCTTCTTCGCCGTTGGCGACGATGTCGACGCGATAGCCCATTTTCTCCAGGGTGCCGCGCGCCACCTTCTGATTCACCAGATTGTCCTCGGCCAAAAGGACGCGCCGGCCGGTGACGCCGTTGCGCCTGCGGTCGGCGATGACAATGGCTTGGGTCCGCTCGTGCCAGCTCGCCGCGCACACCGACATCACGCGGCCCAGGCAATCTCGCAAGTCGCGATGCGACACCGGCTTGAGCAGATAGGCTGCGAATCCGAGCTTTTCGAATTCCTCGGCGCCGCGGATGCCGTGCGCGGACGTGAGCAGCACCAGACGCGTGCCCCGGAAGCGCTCGTCGTTCGCGATCCGGCCGCCGAGCTCGAAGCCATCGCACCCCGGCATCATGTAGTCGAGCACTGCGATATCGAACGGCGGCTCGCCGTGCAGCGTGGCCTCGAGCGCCTGAAGCGCGGCGTCCGCATGATCGACGCAGGTCGGCTTCATCTTCAGATGCATCAGCTGCTGGCTCAGCACCTTGCGGTTCGTTGCGTTGTCGTCGACGACCAGCACGCGCCGGTCCACGAGCAGTTCGAGATCGGTGCGGCGGCTGTCCATCCGCCGAACCGACGCGCCAAAGCGCGCGGTGAACCAGAATAACGAGCCGACGCCCTCGGCGCTCTCGACGCCGGTATCGCCGTCCATCAGCTCCACCAGACGGCGCACAATCGACAATCCGAGGCCGGTGCCGCCGTAATGCCGTGTGGTGGAGGCGTCGAGCTGCGAAAACGGCTTGAACAGCGATTCGAGGCGGGCGGCAGGGATGCCGATGCCGGTGTCGCGCAGCTCGCAGCGGATCGTGGTGTCGCGGGCGTCGCTCGACATGAGCCGCACATCGATCGACACTTCGCCGGCTCGGGTGAATTTGATCGCATTGCTGCCGAGATTGAGCAACACCTGGCGCAAGCGGTTGGGATCGCCGATGACGCGCTCGGGAACCGCCGGGTCGATATTGGTGATCAATTCGAGCCCCTTCGCGTGCGCCTGGATGGCGAGCAGATGCGCCACGTCGTCCATCACGCTGCGCAGATCCATGTCGATTTGCTCCAGATCGAGCTTGCCGGCTTCGATCTTGGAGAAGTCGAGGATGTCGTTGATGACCGTGAGCAGAGCCGTGGCGCTGTCGCGGATCGTTTCGGTGTGATCGCGCTGCGAGCGGTCGAGATCGGTTTCCAGCAGCAGCTCGCTCATGCCGATCACCCCGTTCATGGGCGTGCGGATTTCGTGGCTCATGTTCGCCAGGAATTGCGACTTCGCCCGGGCGGCGAGCTCGGCGCGGTCCCTTGCCTGCACCAGTTCGGCATTCGCCGTCTCAAGATCCCGCGTGCGCCGCGCCACCTGCTCGCCCAGCGTCGCCGCCAGGCGCCGCAAGTGCCCCACCCGCAGGCGGTACACGGCGCCGGCGGCGCCCACGACGGCGAGGATGCACAGCAGAGCGAACCAGGCGGTCTGATAAAAGTGCGGCTTGAGCGTGAAGCCAAAGCGGTCGCCCGCTTCGCTCCATACGCCGTCGTTATTGCTCGCGATCACGTGGAAGGTGTAGGTACCGGGGGCAAGTCCCGTGTAGTAGGCGGTTCTGCGGCTGCCTGCGTCGATCCATCCCTTGTCGAAGCCCTCGAGCCGATAGCGAAACAGCGAGCGCTGCGGCATCAGCAGGCTGAGTCCGGTGTAATGAAATTCCCACTGCTGCGCACCTGGGGCCACTTCTGTTCCCTCGATGAGCGTCAGCGGCCGCCCGTCGACGGCGATCTGTTCGATGTGTACGGGCGGCGGCAGAGTATTGGTGCGAATGTGGGCCGGGTCGACCCGCACGATGCCGCGCACGCTCGGGAACCAGAGAGATCCGTCCGGCGAACGACATCCGGCCGAGGTGTTGCCGCCGTCGAACTCGGCCGTGCGCAAGCCATCCGCCACGCCATAGGTGTGGAACTCCGGCAGGCTGGTTGCGCCCGATGCCAGCGCATCGAGGCCGGCGCGGGCCACGGAAATCAGGCCTTTGTTGGTCGTGAGCCACATCTGGTGCGCATCGTCCTCGAGCAGCTGCATGATGGTCTCGCGCAGCGGGCCGCCGAAATGCGCGAGCGAGATCAGCTTGCCGTTGTGCCACAGCGCAAGCCCGTCGGTCGTGCCGAGCCAGAGAATTCCGCGCTCATCCTCATGGATGGAGATGACCCAATCGCTCGGCAAGCCGTCCGCCATACCGAGGTGGCGGGTACCGTGAGCGCTGATGAGGAACAGGCCTCGGGCCTCGGTCGCCACCCACAAATTGTGGCCACGGTCTTCGTAGATCAGGTGTACCGCGGCGGGCCCCGCGGTGCCGAAGAGCGATTGCATCGAGGTGATTTGGTCGTGCTCGATGAGATCGAGGCCTTCATTGGTGCCGATCCAGATGCGGCTCAAATGGTCCTCGGCGAGCGCCGTCACCGTGGCGCCTGAAAGACCGTCGTTTCGATCGAACACGGTCATGCCGCGCGCATCGAGCCGGTAGGCGCCGGCGCCGTCCGTACCCACCCACAGCGCCCCCTGGCTGTCTTCGAAAACTGCGCGCACTCGGATGTCTTCGTGGCCGCGCGGCCCGGCCACCGGCGTGAATTGGCCGTCGACATAGCTGCTGAGGCCTCCGTCGGACCCGACCCATACACCCCCGCCCTTGCGTGGCGTGATGGACCAAGTCAGGTTGCCCCGCAATCCTTCGGGCTCACCCGCCGTGGCGAACTTGGCATCGTGCAGACGCAATAGCCCGACGCCGTAGCTGCCGACCCAGAGGCTGCCTTCAGCGTCCTCCAACAGGGCGCGCACATCGCTATTGGCGAACAGATTGCTGCTGAGCGCGCTGAACACCCCGTCGTGCCACCTCACCAGGCCGCCGCCGCGTGTGCCAATCCACAGGTTGCCGTCGCTATCGCGCGCCAGCGCCCGGATCACCGAACCGTAGCGTCCCGGTTCCGCCACCACGATGAAATGATCGGCGGCGCGCCGGTACAGCGCGCCGGTTCCGGTACCCACCCATAACGTGCCGTCCGCGTCCTCGTGGATGGCAGTGACCGGCGTTTCCGCGGTCGTGCCGGGGAGCGGCACCGTGTCGAAGCGCCTGCCGTCGAAGCGCTGCAGGCCGCCGACGGTGCCTACCCACAGCACCCCGTCGTGGTCCTCCAAGAGCGCACGGATGCGCACGTCCTGCAATCCGCTCGACGCATCGAAGGACCGGGTACCCGCCCCTGCGATTTCGAAGAATCCATTCTCCGTGCCCACCCATACGCGTCCACGTTTGCCTCCGACGATGGCGCGGATGTAGGCGTGCTCGAGCCCGGCAACCGCTTGGAAGGCCCTGAATTGCCCCTTCTCGAGGACGGCCAGCCCGGAACGCGTTCCGATCCACAGCCGCGAGGCCCCATCGACGAACAGAACGGAGATGTGCTTGTTCGGGATGGCGGGCTCGTTGCCGCCATCGAATACCGTGAATCGGACCCCGTCGAAGCGGGCCAGGCCTTCCTGGGTGCCGACCCACAGGTATCCGTCGGGCGTACGGGCAAGAGCCTGCGCCGAACTCTGCGGCAGCCCCTCTGCAATCTGCCAGTTGTCCAGCACATACTGGCTCGGCTGCAGGGAAGGATCGAGCGCGAGCGCGTGCGTGCAGACGGCAGCGAGCAAAATCGCCAACAATGACCGCAACGCCTGCGCTTGAGGCATAACCACTGACCGCCGTCGTATTCCGCCCGCCTTCTCGGTTATCGGCCAGGCGCGGTGGTCCTGAAGGCTCCGCGGGACGCTCGGCGGCGGCGCTTAGCCTCCGCAATCCCCATCGGCGTGCACGCGCACGGTGGCCCCGTCGCTCAGATTGGGCTTGTCGTTATGCCCGCACTGGCGCATGTCGGGATCGACGGTGATCGCCGTCCACGACAAATGTCCCTGCCCGGAGGAATCCGACGTCAGGGGAACCGTCACCGTGGCAAACCCGTTCATCAGCTGATTGGAAAGAAGCTTTTGGACAGGATTGGTATTGAGGTCGTACACCGTGACGAAGATATTGCTGGTGGTGTCGTTTTTGATGGTGATCGTCAAGCCTTGGGCAT
>JBKQOZ010000045.1:0-83543 GCA_052326345.1 Steroidobacteraceae bacterium
TGCCTGCCAGCGCGCGAGGCAGCGCGCGGCCTCCTCGTCATTGCCGCGCACCAGCGCCTGTCCGATATCGCCCTCCTGTCCGCCGGACAGGACGATCAAGCCGCGCAGCATGGCCGGCTCGAGCCAGCTGCGCTCGAGCATCGGCGCGCCGCGCTGCTGTCCCTCGAGAAACGAGCGGGTCACCAATTGCGTCAGATGCCGGTAGCCGGCGAGATTTTGGCAGAGCAATACGAGGCGCGACGGCGGCGTGCGTTCACCGGCCTCGCGCATCCACACATCCACGCCGATCAGCGGCTTGACGCCCGCCGCCTGCGCCTCCTTGTAGAACTTGACCATCGCGAACAGATTGCTCTGGTCGGTCAGCGCAACGGCGGGCATGCCCGCGCCCGCGACCGCCGCCATCAATTCGGGCACGCGCACGATGCCGTCGAGCAGGGAATACTCGGTATGCAGACG
Organism: Steroidobacteraceae bacterium; assembly: GCA_052326345.1. Classification (GTDB taxonomy): domain Bacteria; phylum Pseudomonadota; class Gammaproteobacteria; order Steroidobacterales; family Steroidobacteraceae; genus Bog-1198. The sequence goes on from JBKQOZ010000045.1 coordinate 457, forward strand.
CAGATGCACGAATTGAGCGGATGCAGTCAAGGCGCGCCCGGCTCCAGATAGGCCTCAAGTTCGGGATCGAAAAACGCCTCGGCGCCTGCCGCCCCGAGCAGCGTTTCAACCGGAGCGAAGCTGCGCCGGTGCAGGGGACACGGGCCTAGCTCCGCGAGCAGCCGGCGATGCTGCGCGGTGGCGTAGCCCTTGTGACATGCGAAAGCGTATTGAGGATATACCGTATCCATTTGATCCATATATTGATCTCTCGCGTGCTTCGCCAGGATCGACGCGGCGCTGATCGCCGGCTCCGTGGCATCTCCGCCGACGATCGCGCGCGCGCTCAAGGGCAGCCCAAGGCCTTCGAGCCGCGGCAGACGGTTGCCGTCGATGAGCAGCCGATGCGGGCTCAAGCTCATGGCCAGCACCGCGCGGCGCATCGCGAGAAAGGTGGCGTGCAGGATGTTGAGCGCGTCGATTTCCGCGGGATCCGCCCAGCCGATGCCGAAGCAAAGAGCGCGCCGGCGTATCACCGCGCTTAAGCGCGCCCGGGTCTCGGCACTCAATACCTTCGAATCCGCGATGCCGGCGATGGCGCGACCCGGACGCAGAATCACCGCGGCGGCGACCACCGGCCCCGCCAAAGGTCCGCGCCCCGCCTCATCGACGCCGGCGATTCGCGCTCTCACGGCGGAGGCGCCGGGCGCTTGCGATGCAGTAGCCCCATGATCGCCTGCGCCGCGCGCGCGCTGGCGTCGCGCTTGAGATCGAGGTGAATTCCCAAGAACTCCTGCTCCAAAATGGCGCGCCTCCCCGGATCGTCCAGCCACATCAAGAGCTCCGCTCCGATCGACTCCGGTACGATCTGCTCCTGAAAATACTCGCCGACGACGCGCCGATCTGCAAGTAGATTTGGCTGCGAGAAAAACTTGGATTTGACCAGATTCAGTCGGCGCACGACCCAGGCCGACAGAGCCCCCAAACGGTACACCACGATCATGGGCCGTTTGCACAACGCGGCCTCCAGACTCGCCGTCCCGGAGGCGACGAGAACGACGTCGGCGGCGATCAGTGCGGTCTGCGCGTGACCGTCGATCAGGCGCACGGGAACCTCCGGCGCACCTTGCCGCAGCGCCCGCTCGAATATCTCGCGCGTCGCGGGGGTCGCCATCGGCGCGATGAACTGAAGCGAGGGCCGCTGTCGGGCCAGCCAGCGCGCCGTGGCGGCAAAATCCCCCGCCAGACGCCCCACCTCCCCGCGCCGGCTGCCGGGCAGCAGCGCCACGAGCGGCGCATCGGCTGCGAGATTCAAGGCGGCACGCGCCCGCGGGCGGTCGACGATCACGGGAATCGCGTCGGCAAGGGGATGGCCGACGAATTCGGCTGCCACGCCGCGGTTTTCGTAAAATCGCGCTTCGAACGGCAACAGACACAGCACCAGATCGACCGATCGGTGAATGCTGTGCACGCGGCTCTGCCGCCATGCCCACACCTGGGGGCTCACGTATTGCACCGTCGGGATGCCCGCCGCGCGCAATTCACGCGCCAGGCCGAGATTGAATTCGGGCGCATCGATGCCGACGAACACGTCGGGCGCAGCGCGCAGGAATTCGCGCCGCACGCGCGCCCGCAGCCGCAGCAGCCGGGGCAGATCGCGCAGGATCTCGAACAGGCCCATGACGGCAAGCGACTCGGACGGCTCCCAGGCCACGCAGCCTGCGGCGAGCATCTTCGGTCCGGCGATGCCGAAGAACTGCGCATCCGGCGCCAGGTGCCGCAGTGCGCCGATCAGGCCCGCGCCGAGCGCGTCGCCCGACGCCTCTCCCGCCACCACACCCACCCGCAGCGGCATGCCCACCTAGGCTCCTAGCGAACGATGCTGCGCGAGCTGAGTTTGATGAAATCGACGAAGGGCCGGATCTCCGCCTGGGACTCGGCCGCTTTTTCGAGCTCTTCTATAGCCGCGTTCAATTTGAGGCCGGATCGATACAGCACGCGGAACGCGCGCCGGATGTTTTGGATCTGCCCGGAAGTGAAGCCGCGGCGCCTCAATCCTTCCAGATTCACGCTGTGTGGCACGGCCGGCCGGCCGACCGCCATGACATAGGGCGGCACATCGCGAGTCACGGCGGCGTTGTGGGCGAGAAAACCATGCGCACCGATCTTCGTGAATTGATGCACGGCCGACAGGCCGCCCATGATCACCCAATCACCGAGTTCGACATGCCCCGCCAGGGTGGCGCAATTCGCCATCACGATCTGGTCGCCGAGCTGGCAGTCGTGTGCGACGTGCGCATAGGCCATGAACAGATTATCGTTGCCGATGCGCGTGACACCCCCGCCGTGCGCGGTGCCGCGATTCACCGTGACGCACTCGCGGAACACGTTGCGATCACCGATCTCGAGCCGCGTCCGCTCGCCTTTGTACTTTTTGTCCTGCGGCACATCGCCGATCGAGGCGAACTGATACACCTTGTTGTGGGCGCCGATGCGCGTCGGTCCGTTGATCACGGCATGCGGACCGATCCAGCTGCCGGGACCGATCGCGACCTCCGGGCCGATGACGCTGAAGGGACCGATCTCGACATCCGCCGCGATTTCCGCTTGCGGCGATACCACCGCGCGCGGGTCGATCATGTAGCGGGCCCCTTGGCTTCGGGCGCCACCATGATCTCGGCCGAGGCCACCTCCGCGCCGTCGACCAGCGCCAGGCAGTGAAACTTCCAGATCCCCTTGAAGGCGCGCTTCAAGGTCACCTTAAGGATGAGCTGATCTCCGGGCTCGACGGGCTTGCGAAACCGCGCGTTGTCGATCGCGACGAAATAAAAGCGCGTGTCGGAGTTCGGCACCACGTTGACGGTTTTAAATGCCAGGATGCCCGCCGTCTGGGCCAGCGCCTCGATGATCATGACGCCGGGCATGAGCGGTCGGTGCGGGAAATGTCCCGGAAAGAACGGCTCGTTAAACGTCACATTCTTCAGGGCATGAATGTACTGTCCCGGCTCGCAGGCCAGCACCCGATCCACCAGCAAGAACGGATACCGATGCGGCAAGTGCCGCATGATCGTTTCGATATCCATCTTGAGGGGTTCAGCCATCATCGCTCCTTTTCTCACCTAACCGCCGTAACTGTGCCACCATGCGCCGCCAGGCCCTGGTCGGCACGACCGGCATGCCGCTCGAGTAGCTGCCCGCCTCCTTGATCGATGCGCTGACCAGGCTGCAGCCGGTGATCACGACATCGTCCGCAATCGTCAAATGACCCGCGAATCCCACCATGCCGCCGACCATGCAGCGCTTTCCGAGCGTGGTGCTGCCCGATATCCCGGTGCATCCGGCGATCGCCGTGTGCGCCCCGATTGTCACGTTGTGGCCGACCTGTATCTGATTGTCCAGCTTCACGCCCTGCTCGACCACCGTATCCCCGATGGCTCCCCGGTCGATGGTGGTGTTGGCACCGATCTCCACGTCATCGCCGATGCGCACGCCGCCGACCTGCGGCACCTTCAGCCAGGCCCCCCGGTCCGATGCGAAGCCGAAGCCGTCTGCGCCGATCACCGCGCCGGCGTGCACAATGCAGCGCTCCCCGATCCGCGCTCGGGGGTACAAATTCACCCGGGCGATGAGCCGCGTATCCGCGCCGACCCGTGCGCCGCGCTGCACGATGCATCCGGGACCAATGCGCACGCGCTCGCCGAGCTCGACATCCTCCTCGATCACCGCGAGCGGACCCACCCCGGCCGACGCCGCAATGCGTGCGCTGCCTGCAACCACGGCGCTCGGGTGAATCCCCGGCGGCGCCTCCTCCTCGGGATGAAACAGCCATGCGATACGCGCATACATCAGATAAGGATTAGCGGTGATGAGCGCCGCGGCCGGGCAGTTTTCCGCCTCCTCGGCCGTCAGCACCACGGCGGACGCGCGCGTCGTACGGAGGCTGCGGCGGTAGCGGGAGTTGGCAAGAAAGCTTAAGGCTCCTTCAGCCGCCTGCGACAGCGTCGCAACGTGCGTGATGCGGATATCCGGCGCCCCGCGCAGCTCGAGCCCGAAGCGTACCGCCAACTCGCCCAGGCTGAACTCCGTGTGCACTTGCGCACATCCCGTGCGAAAGCCTGGGCCGGCTACCTATTGGTGCCGGTAGGAGGCTTGGCCGGCGGCGCCGGCGTCTTCGCCGGTGAGGGAGGCAGGGTCGCCGGTTTGGTGTTGAGGACGGCCAGCACGTTGGCGGTGATGTCGAGCGGCCCCTTCGCGAAGAACACGCCGTCTCCCAGCACCAGATCGAAGCCCTGCGCATTCGCGTAGCCCTGTATCTCCTGTACGAGGTAGCGCTGCACCTTGCCGATTTCCTCGTTGCGCCGCGTCGAGGCGTCGTCCTGGAACTCCCCGGCTCTGCGCGAAAACTCTCGCTGCTGATCGCGCAGGGTCTTTTCGGCATTGGCGCGATCGGCCTCGGACATCACCGCGCCCTCTTTCTGCAATTTCTCGTCCTTGGCTTTCAGGTCGTTCTGCATCGTCAACAGTTCGCGGCGGCGCGGCGCGAACTCGTTCTCGAGCGCCTGCATGGCGGTCTTGGTCTGCGGCGCCTCTTCCAGCAGCTTTTGAAAGTTGACGACGCCCATTTTGATTTCCGCGCTGGCCTGGCCGGCCACCATGAGAGCGCTCAGGCCCAGGGCCAGGATCGAAATGCTGCGATTGAAAGTCGACATGTTGATTTTAGGACCTCAAGATAAATTTGGGTCAGAACGCCTGACCGATAGAAAATTGAAATCGTTCCGTTTCGTCGTTGAACGTCACCGTGTTGCCGGGAAACGCGTTTAAAGGAATGCCGTACGAGAAGCGAAACAGACCCAGCGGGGCGAGCCACTGTACGGCGATTCCGGTCGATCTCTTTAGATTATCATAAGCAAAGTGGTAATTGACGGGCGTAATGTCGTCCTCGCCGAGGAACTGGACCTTGTTGCCCGTATAAAAGACGTTCCCCATGTCGTAGAACCAGCTCACCCGGGCTGCGCTTTTCCACTTGTCCGGCACGGGAAACAGCAGCTCCAGGCGGCTCACCACGCGAAGGTTGCCGCCAAACGGGTTGCCGATGCCGATGTTGTCCCGCGGTCCGAGCGTGCTTTCGCGAAAGCCGCGCACGCTGTCCGGGCCGCCGGCGAAATAATTCAAATAGGGCGGCAAGAAGGTGGTTTTACCGAGCGAATTCGCATAGTCCACCTGGGCGCTGTACTGCAACAGCCACTTGTGATAGACGGGGATGTACGTCAGGAACTGCATGTTGGTGGCGTAGTAGTGCACTTCGCTGAACGGCAAGGCGTAGCGCGCCGACATCGCCAAGTGCAACCCGCGGTCGGCGAACAGGGCGCGGTTGCGCGTATCGAGATTCCACCCGCCGGTCAGCTCAAAGGTATAGAAGTCCGTCCCGTACACCGTATACGGGCTGTCGAGCGAATTCACGATGCCGTCGCCGTTGGTGTCGTCCAGATAGCGCGTGAACGTGACGCCGTTGCTCTTGACCCAATCGATGGCCTGCTGCGCGCTGTAGCCCTGGGAAACCACCAGCGTGTTCTTGTTCGCGGACGTGCCCAGCTGCACGTATTGATATTCTGTGATCGGGTAAGACCAGTTCACCGCGCCCGTCAATTGCTTGGTCGAGAACTTCGATGCGGCTGCGACGAATTGGGTCACGTCGCGGTACGTCAACGAGGTGGTGCGCGCCACCCCGTCGATGGTCGTATACGGATCGGTATGCGCGAACGTATAGGTCTTGCTGTACTTGCCGGCGTTGACCTCGAGCGCGATGCGATCGCCGCTGCCCATGAAGTTGCTGTGCACGAAATTGGCGTTGAGGCTGAATTTCTGCGCTTCCGAATAGCCGATGCCGCCGCCGAACTGCCCGGGCAGGCCTTCCTTGATGTTGTAGTCCACGTCCACCAAATCTGCGCTCCCGGCGACCGGTTTGGTCTCGAATTCCACCTTCTCCACGTACGGCAGGCGCTGCAGGCGCTCCTTGGAACGCTCGATCGCGGAATTCGACAGCCAGCCGCCCTCGAGCTGGCGCATTTCGCGGCGCAGCGTCTCGTCGTTGATCGCCGTGGTGTTGTTGAAGTTGATGTGCCGCACGTACACCCGGTTGCCGGGCTCGATGAAGAACGTGATCGACACGGTTTTCTTCTCGTTGTCGGGGGTGGGCACCGGATCGATCTTGGAGAACGCGTAGCCGTCGGCGCCCAGCCGGTAGCTCATCAATTCCTGCGAGCTGGTGACCTGCTTGCGCGAGAAGACATCGCCGGGATGGATCAGCAGGAGCCTGCGCAGCTGCGCCTCGGGAACCACCATGGTGCCGGCAAGCTTGATCTCGGACACCTTGAACACCTCGCCCGGATTGACGTTGATGGTGATGTACATCTCGTCTTTTTCGGGCGCGATCGTGACCTGCGTCGACTCGATCGCAAAGTTGGCATAGCCGCGGTCCATGAAGTAGGAGCGCAGCTTCTCCAGATCGCCGGTCAAGGATTCGCGCGAGTAGCGGTCGTCCTGCTTGTACCAGGAAAGCCAGTTCGGCGTCTTCAGCTCGAAGGTCTCCAGCACGTCCTTGTCCTTGAACTTGGTGTTGCCAACCAAGTTGATCATCTCGATCTTGGCGCGCTTGCCTTCATGGATGTCGACCACCACGTCGACCTTGTTGCCCGGCAGATCGGTGACCTTGGTGTCCACGCGCACCGCGTACTTACCGCGGCTGAAATACTGATCCGTGAGGTATTGCTTGACCTCATCGAGCACCGAGCGGTCGAAGGTCTTGCCCTGCGCCAGGCCCACGTTGCGCAGGCTTTTCTGCAAATCCTCGGTCTTGATGTCCTTGTTGCCCTTGATCTCGAACTTGGCGATCGAGGGCCGCTCGATCACCACCACGAGCAGCGTGTTGCCGTCGCGGCGCAATTCCACGTCGCGGAAGAAGCCGGTGGCGTAGAGCGCGCGCATGGCCTCGCCGATGCGCTGCTGATCGAGGTGATCACCGATGTTGACCGGCAAATAATTGAATACGGTGCCCTCGGAAATTCGCTGCAGCCCCTCGACCCGAATGTCGCCAACGACGAACGTGTCTTGCGCGGCCTGCGCATGCAGAGGCGAACCCAGGGGCTGGATGGCGAACGCCACCAAGCCAATCAGCCAAAATTCAAGCCGCACGCGAGGACCGCACGCAATCTCGATGGCCGGCGCGCGCATCGCAGCGCCGCACCTGCGGCTCAAACTTCAAGTAGATCATGATTTCCCGTTAATTCAAATGTCTGGAGATATCGTTATAGAACGCGAGGCTCATCAATAGGACCAGCAAGGCTATCCCTACCTGCTGGCCGAGATTCTGGGCGCGCTCCGACAAGGGGCTCCCCTTGACGGCTTCCACCAGCTGATACACCACCTGCCCCCCATCGAGCAGCGGCACCGGCATCAAATTGAGCACGCCCAGACTCACGCTGATGATCGCCAAGAAGCCGATGAACGCGGTCATACCCAGATACGCGCTGATTCCCGCGAACTCGGCGATGCTGATCGGTCCGGAGATGTTCTTCGCCGAGACCTGACCGGTCACGATGCGCCAGAGCATCTGCACGGTGAGGGAGGACATCTCCCACGTCTTCTGAACCCCCACGCCGAGCGCGCCGATCGGCCCCGAACGCTGCGTCGTTATGAGTCCCGGCGGCCACACCCTGGGACCTTCCGCGAGGGTGATCCCGAGCCGGCCGATCGGCCTTCCCTGTTCGATCACCTGCGGCACCGCGGTCACGATGTGCAGGCGCGCGCCGGCGCGCTGAAGATCGACCGAAATATCGCGGCCCGGGGAGCCGCTCACGACGGAAATAAAATCCAGGCTGTTGGCGATCGGCTGGCCGTCGACCGCCAGCAGCCGGTCACCCGCACGCAGACCCGCGCGCGCTCCCGCGCTGTCCTGCGGGGCTGACTGCACCACGGTATCGGCGTTCCAGCCGGCCAGATCGAAGCCTAAGCCCGGCAGCAATCTGCCCGGCTCGGTCAGCGCGCGCTTATCCTCATTGACCCGCAGCGTCACGCTGCGCTCGGCGCCGCCGCGGCGCACTCGCAGCGCAATCACGCCCGCGTCGGAGAACTCCCGCAGCATGTCGATCTGCAGCTCTTCGGTGTCGCGGACCCTGTAGTCCCCGACGCTCAGAATCTCATCGCCGCGCTCCAGACCCGCGATCGCGGCGGGGCTGTCGAGCCGGACCTGCCCGACCACCGGCTTGACGACCTCGCTGCCGGCCATGGCCAGAATCGCGTACATGAGCACGGCGAAGATCAGGTTCATGGCGGGCCCCGCCAGCAGCACCGCGATGCGGTGCGCGATGGGACGGCGCGTGAAGGAGCGATGCAGCTCCTCGGGCGCGACCACGCCCTCGCGCTCATCGAGCAGCTTCACGTAGCCGCCCAGGGGAATGGCGGCCAAACAATACTCGGTGCGGTCCGCGTCGCGACCCACGCGCAGAACCAACGGCTTACCGAAGCCGATACTGAAGCGCAAAACCTTGAAGCCAAGCTTTTTGGCGATCCAGTAATGACCGAACTCGTGAACCGCGACCAATATCCCGATCGCGACCAAAAAGGCGGCGACAAAAATCAGCATCTTCATGCAAGGGCTCCATGCGCGGGCTCTATGAGCGCGATCGCCAAACGTCGCGCCGCGGCGTCGGCGTCCAATACATCGCCCAACGCCTTCACGGGGCGCGCATCGAGGCGCTGCAACACTTTGTCAATGACCGCGGCAATACCGGTAAAGTTCAAGCGCCGGTCAAGAAACGCCTGCACCGCCACCTCGTTCGCTGCGTTGAGGACCGCAGGCGCCGTGCCGCCGGCGCGCGCCGCCGCTCGCGCAAGTTCGAGACTGGGAAAGCGCACGTGATCCGGCGGCTCGAAATCCAACCGCCCGATCTGGCCGAGGTCGAGCGATTGTACACCGGAAACCACTCGCTCCGGCCAGGCGAGGGCCTGGGCGATCGGCGTGCGCATGTCGGGCGCACCGAGCTGGGCGAGCAGCGAGCCGTCGGCGTATTCGACCAGTGAATGGACCAGGCTTTGCGGGTGCACCACCACGCCCACCTGCGATTCGGGCAGGCCGAACAGAAGCGTCGCCTCGATCACTTCGAGCCCCTTGTTCATGAGCGTCGCGGAGTCGACGGAGATTTTGCGCCCCATTTTCCACTTCGGATGATCGCAGGCTTGCGCGGGCGTCACGTGCTCGAGCAGTGCGAGCTCCGTGCAGCGAAACGGACCACCCGATGCGGTCAGGATCACGCGCATCACGCCGCGCGCCGCCTCGCCGGGAAGGTAGCCGGCCGGCATGCATTGAAAGATCGCGTTGTGCTCGCTGTCGATCGGGATCAGTTCGGTTCTCGCCCGGCGCACTTCCTCCATGAGCAGCCGTCCGGCCATCACCAGCGCCTCCTTGTTGGCGAGCAGCACGCGCTTGCCCGCACGCACCGCCGCGAGCGTCGGCAGCAGTCCTGCGGCACCGACGATCGCCGCCATCACGATGTGCACCTCGGCGCCGGTCACCGCGGCGGCGAGCGCATCGGCGCCGCTCTCCACCCGGATCGTGGAACCGCAGTCGCGCAGCGCCGCGCGCGCCTGCGCTGCCGCCTCGGGGTCCACCAAAACCACGGTGTCGGGCCTGAACTTCACAGCTTGCTCGACCACGGTTTGCCAGCTGCCGTAGGCTCCGAGCACCGCGATGCGAAAGCGCTCGGGATGCAAAGCGATGACGGCGAGCGTGCTGCGGCCGATGCTGCCGGTCGAGCCCAGGATGGCGATGCCGCGCGGCGTACTCATGCGATCGCGCCGGAGCCGAACAAGCCGAGCGCGTACAGCGGCGCCGCGGCGGTCACGCTGTCGATGCGATCCAAGACGCCGCCGTGCCCCGGCAGCAGCGCCCCGCTGTCCTTGAGCCCTGCCGAGCGCTTGAACATGCTCTCGGTCAGATCGCCGACGACCGAGAAAACGCCCACCAGGCAGCCGAAGCCGACGCACGGCAGGACGGCCAGCCCGAAATACTCCGCCCCACCCCAGGCGACCAGGGCGACCGCCAGCAGACCGCCCGCCGCCCCTTCCCATGTCTTGCCGGGGCTCACGCGCGGCGCCAGTTTGTGCCGGCCCAGACTGCGTCCGGCAAAGAATGCGCCGATATCCGCCGCGATCACCACCAGCAGCAGCCACAGCACGAGCTGCGGTCCCGTAATCCGCCCGTGGCCGGCAATCTGCAGCCGCCCGAGCGAGACGAATGCGGGGACCAGCACCGGCACGCCGCACAGCAGCGCGAGCCGTGCGGAGTGGCGCTCAGGGGCGAGCGCCAGCCAGAGCAGGGCGGTCGCCCACCAGACACAGGCAATGGCCAGAAGGATCAGCAGGTGCGCCGGGTCGCTCGTCCACTGCCAGCTCAACATGAACAGCAGCGCCATCCCGCAGGCGTACGCCAGGCGCGCCGGGGCGCTCGCCAAGGCGCCGAAGCCGGCCCATTCCCAGGCACCGATGGTTCCCACCACGCCGAACGCGAGCGCGGTGCCCCGCGGCGGCAGCACGAACAGGCCCAGCGCGAGCAGGCAGCTTAAGACCACTCCGGTCGCAATGCGCACCTTAAGCATCGGCTTTGGCCGCGAGCTGTGCGGAGGTCTTGCCGAAGCGCCGTTCACGCTGGGCGAAGAACTTGAGCGCCGCATCGAGGTGCGCCGGAGTGAATTCAGGCCACAGCACCTCGGTAAAGTACATTTCGGTGTAGGCGAGATTCCACAGCAGGAAGTTGCTGATGCGCTGTTCGCCGCCGGTGCGGATCAGAAGGTCGGGATCGGGAATGTCGGCGAGCGCGAGCCGTGCGCCGACCTGCGCTTCATCGATATCGGATGCCAGCAGCTTGCCGGCCGCCACCTCGCTCGCGAGCGAGCGGCACGCCTGAGTGATGTCCCAGCGGCCGCCGTAGGCCATCGCCACGCACAGACCGAGCCCGGTGTTCGCCTCGGTCAGCGAGGTCGCATCCTCCATGCGCTGCGCCAACTGGCGGCCCAACAGGGCCCTATCGCCGATGAAGCGGATGCGCACCTGATTGCGGTGCAGATTCACCGCCTCGCGCGCCAGGGTCTCGAGGAACAGGTTCATCAGCATGCCGACCTCATCGGGCGGCCTGCGCCAATTTTCGCTGCTGAACGCGAACAGAGTCAGATACCGGACGTCGCGCCGTGCGCATGCCTCGACGATCCGGTGCACCACCTTGACGCTGGCGCGATGGCCGGCCGGCCGCGGCAAGCCTCGCGTACGGGCCCACCGACCGTTGCCGTCCATGATGATTGCGACATGCTGCGGTGTATCGGCCATTGTCTTGCGGGGTTTGTGCGGGTCTGCCTCGGGTCAGACCTGCATCAGTTCCTTTTCCTTTTCCGCCATCGCGTGATCGATCTCGCCGACGTGCTTGTCGGTGAGCTTCTGGATGTCGTCCTGGGCGCGCCGATCGTCGTCCTGCGCGATCAGCTTCTCCTTGAGCATCTCCTTCAGCTTAGTGATCACCTCGCGGCGCACGTTGCGCACCGACACGCGGGCGCTTTCAGCCTCCTGGCGCACGACCTTGGTGATGTCGCGGCGCCGCTCCTCGGTCAGGGCCGGCATCGATATGCGGATCAGCTGTCCGGCGGTATTCGGCGTGAGGCCCAAATCGGACTTGAATATCGCCTTCTCGATGATGGGCACCATGGCCTTCTCCCAGGGGGTCACGGTCAAGGTGCGCGCATCTTCGGTCGCGATGTTCGCCACCTGGTTCAACGGCATTTCCGAGCCGTAATAGTCGACCTTGATGTGCTCGATCAGGCTGGTGTGCGCACGGCCCGTGCGCAGCTTCTTCAGCTGATCCTTGAACGTCGAGACGCATTTCTGCATGCGCTGGGTCGCGTCCTTCTTGATGTCCTCGAGCATGGGTTCCTCCCTACATTTAAGGCCCGGCGGAGACGATGGTGCCGACGTCTTCGCCTTGTACAATACGAACCAGATCGCCGGCGCAGAACAGATTGAACACCTGCAGCGGCAAGTTGTTCTCCCGGCACATCACGATCGCCGTGGCGTCCATCACATTGAGCCGATCGTTCAACACCTTGTCGAAGCTCAGATGCGTGTAGCGCCGGGCCTGGGGATTTTGCAGCGGATCCGAATCATAGATGCCGTTGACCTTGGTCGCCTTGAGCAGGATGTCCGCATTGATCTCGATGGCGCGCAGACTCGCCGCGGTGTCGGTGGTGAAGAAAGGATTGCCCGTCCCGGCTGCGAAAATGACCACCCGGCCCTTTTCCAGATGACGTACCGCGCGGCGCCGGATGTAGTCTTCGCAGACCTCGTTGATTCGCAGGGCGGACATCACGCGGGCATAGGTGCCGAGGCTCTCGAGCGCATCCTGCATCGCCAGCGCGTTGATCACGGTGGCGAGCATGCCCATGTGATCGGCAGTGACCCGATCCATGCCGGCGCGCGCCAATCCGGCGCCCCGGAAGATGTTGCCGCCGCCGATCACCACGGCGATTTGCACGCCCATCTGCGTCAGATCCCTGATTTCACCCGCGATGCGCTTGAGGATGAGCGGATCGATGCCGTAATCCTCGCTCCCCAACAAGGCCTCGCCGGACAATTTGACCAAGATTCTGCGGTAGCGTGCGGTAGGCATTGGTTCGGTCATGATCTGTCGTACCCTACTATAAAAGACCCCGCCGGGGCGGGGTCTTGAGTATTACGGGGTCTTGCGTTTCTGGACCTGAGCCATCACTTCGCCGACGAAATCATCGTGCTTCTTCTCGATGCCGGCGCCGACCTCATAGCGCACGAACTGAACCACCGTGGCGCCGGCCTTTTTCACCAGCTTCTCGACCGTCGTCTCCGGATCCTTGACGAAGGGTTGGCCCAGCAGGGTAATTTCCGCGAGGAACTTGCGCAGCCGGCCTTCGACCATCTTGGCGATGATATCGGGCGGCTTGTTCTCACCCTTGGTTTGATCGGTGAGGATCTCACGCTCCTTGTCGAGCACCGCGGCTGGCACGTGCGCGGCGTCCACGTACGCGGGGTTGACCGCGGCAACGTGCATCGCCAGGTCCTTGGCCAGTTCCTCGGTGCCGCCCTTAAGAGCGACCAGTGTGCCGATCCGCGAGCCGTGGATGTACGAGCCCAGCGCATCGGGGGCGCTCACCCGCACGAAGCGGCGCACCGCGATGTTCTCGCCGATCTTCGCGATCAGCGCACGGCGCTCGTCCTCCAAGCTGCCGGCGCCGTGCGCGAGCTTGAGCAGCGCCTCGACGTCGCCCGGCGAATGCGCCAGCGCCGCCTTGGCGAGCTCGCGCGCATAGGCCTGGAATTCATCGCTGCGCGCCACGAAATCGGTCTCGCAGTTGACCTCGACCAGCACCGCGCTGTTGCCGGTGCGCTGCACGGCGATGGTGCCCTCCGCGGCAACCCGGGCGGCCTTCTTGTCGGCCTTGGCCAGGCCGCTCTTGCGCATCAGCTCCGCGGCCGAGTCCAGATCGCCGTGGGTCTCCACCAGGGCCTTCTTGCACTCCATCATGCCGGCGCCGGTGCGCTCACGCAGTTGTTTGACCTTGTCTGCCGTAATGTTCATGGTGTTTCAACACCGCCGCTGGCGGCAGGGTTCCTTACAATTTATTGAAGATGAGCCGCGAAGGGCGCGACCGCCCCGCCCTGCACGGCGCGACGAAATTAAGCGCCACGCGCCGGGGTTCGCCGTCCCACGGGCCGCCGCCGCGGCGCACTCGCGGGGCGCGTCTCGGCCGGCGCAGCATCCGCGGCGTCCACATCGTCGCCCTCGACCTCGACTTCGTCGAGCTGGGCCGCCACTGCCGCCGTGCCCGGAATGATCGTCACCGGCACTTTGCGGCGCGGGGGCGGCTTTTTGCCCCGGCCGGCGGCGGGCGCCGGGCGGCGGGCTCCCGAGGCGCGCTTCTTCGGATTGCCCTCTTCGTCCAGTTCGACGAACTCGTCCTCGCCGACGGGGACCTCCGGCAGCGACGCCTTGCCTTCCAGCACCGATTCCGCGACGCCGCCGGCGTACAGCAGGATGGCGCGCATGGCGTCATCGTTGCCGGGTATCACATAGTCGATGCCGTCGGGCGAGCAATTCGTATCGACCACGGCGACCACCGGAATCCCGAGCTTGCGCGCCTCGTGAATGGCAATTTCCTCGTGGCCGACATCGATGACGAACAGTGCGTCGGGCAGTGCGGTCATCTCGCGAATGCCGCCGAGACTGCGCAGCAGCTTGTCCATTTCCCGGCGCAGCACCTGCGCCTCCTTTTTGCCACGCCGATCGAGCGAGCCGTTTTGTGCCATCTCGTCGAGCTCATTGAGCCGCTTGATGGACTGGCGAATGGTCTTGAAATTGGTCAGCATGCCGCCGAGCCAGCGCTGATTGACGTAGGGCATGCTGCAGCGCATGGCTTCTTTTTGAATCGCATCGCGGGCCGAACGCTTGGTGCCGACGAACAGCACCTTGCCGCCCCCGGCCGCGACTTTCTTGATGAAGGCGGAAGCCTGCGAATACAGCGGCTGCGTCTTCTCGAGATTGATGATGTGAATCTTGTTCCGCTCGCCGAAGATGAACGGTGCCATCTTCGGGTTCCAGAAGCGGGTTTGATGCCCAAAATGGACACCCGCTTCCAGCATCTGTCGCATTGACACGCTGGCCATAAATCTCCTGTCGGGTTGAGCCTCCGCGTATCCCAAACGGCAACCCGGAGAACCCTTGAATTTGCCGCTTATGCCAGCAAGTTTACCGAGGATCGCGCCGGGCACCCGGCCGATTGTGACGACACGCGTGCGGGGTTGTTAAAAATAGCCGCGCTTTATACCATGAACCCCTACCGGAAACAAAGTCCTCGCCCCCTTATGAACGTAACCATCAAAACGCCCGACGAACAGGACAAAATGCGCGCCGCCGGGCGCCTGGCGGCGCGCGTGCTCGACATGATCGAGCCGTTCGTGCAGCCGGGGGTGACCACCGAGGAGTTGGACAAGCGCTGCTACGACTACATCGTGGACGAGCTGCAATCGGTCCCGGCCAACCTCAATTACCGCGGCTTCCCGAAGACCATTTGCACGTCCGTCAATCATGTCGTGTGCCACGGGATTCCAGGCGAAAAGCGCCTGAAGAACGGGGACATCATCAACATCGACGTGACCGTCATTCGCGACGGCTTCCACGGCGACACGAGCCGCATGTACCTGGTCGGTACGGTCCCCGTGCTCGCGCGCCGCTTGACAGTGACCTGCTACGAGGCCATGTGGCACGGCATCCACGTGGTCAAGCCGGGTGCGCGCCTGGGCGACATCGGTCACGCCATCCAGAGCTTCGCCGAGAGCAACGGCTTCTCGGTGGTTCGGGAGTATTGCGGACACGGCATCGGGCGCGTGTACCACGAGGACCCGCAGGTGCTGCACTACGGCAAGCCGGGAACCGGCCTGGAACTTAAGACCGGCATGACCTTTACCATCGAACCGATGATCAACGCCGGACGCCGCGACGTGCGCCTGCTGCCCGACGGCTGGACGGTCGTGACCAAGGACCAATCCTTGTCGGCGCAATGGGAGCACACCATCCTCGTCACCGATGCCGGGTACGAGGTGCTCACCCTGGGCGCAGCTGCGGCGCTGCCACTCGCTGCGGCGGCCTCTTGAGCGCAGGGGCAAGGTTTCTCGAGCCGATTGCCGACTGGGCCTACTTGACGGCCGTGCCCGAGGCGCTGGCAGCCGGCCAATTCTCTCCGCTTGCGTTTCGCCAGGTTCTCGATGACGGCAGCGGGTTGCTGAAGGAGCGCTTCGCCGCCGACGATGCGATCGAGGATCTGGTGCGCGACCGCGCCCGCCTGGTGGACATCGCGTTGCGCGCTGCCTGGGCGCGGCACACCGGCAAGTTCGCGGCGGACCTTGCCCTGGTGGCGGTGGGCGGCTATGGGCGCGGCGAACTGCACCCGAGCTCGGACATCGACATCATGGTGCTGCTGCCGAAGAGCGATTCGTCCGATTGGCAGTCGGACATCGAACGATTCCTGACGTTTCTGTGGGACATCGGCCTCGAGGTCGGCCACAGCGTGCGCTCGATCGACGACTGTCAGCGCGAAAGTCTCGCCGACATCAGCGTGGCGACCACCCTGTTCGAGGCGCGATTGCTGGCCGGCCCTGAGTCGCTGTTCGCGGGCATGCGCCGCGCACTGGCTTCCGATCGGCTCTGGTCGTCGCAGGATTTTTTCGAAGCCAAGGTCAAGGAGCAGACCGAACGCCACCACCGCTATTTCGACACGGCGTACAACCTCGAGCCGAACGTCAAGTCGAGCCCGGGCGGGCTGCGCGACATCCAGACCATCGGCTGGGTGGCGAAGCGGCATTTCGGGACGGACACCCTCGACGAGCTGGTGGCGCACGGCTTTCTGACCCGCGAGGAGCTGCGCAAGCTCAAGGCCGGCCAATCCTTTCTGTGGAAGGTGCGCTTCGGCCTGCACGTGCTCACGAGCCGGCGCGAGGACCGCTTGCTGTTCGATTACCAGATCAAGCTCGCGAAGCTGTTCGGCTATGAGGATGCGAGCTTCACCCTCGCCGTCGAGCAGCTGATGCAGAAGTACTACCGCACGGTCATGGACGTCAGCCTGCTCAACGAAATGCTGCTGCAGCTGTTTCGCGAGGCGATCCTCACGCAAAGCGGGCCGCCGGTGCCCATCAACGCGCGCTTTCAAATCCGCAACGATTACCTGGAAGTGACCCACCCGGAGGTATTCGCGCGCTATCCGTCGGCCCTCCTCGAGCTGTTCGTGCTGCTGCAGCAGCATCCCGAGCTGCGCGGCGTGCGTGCCGAGACGATCCGCTTGATCGGCGCACACGTCTCGCTCATCGACGAGGAATTCCGGCAGAACCCGCGCCATCACCGGCTGTTCATGGAGATTCTGTGCGCGCCCGTCGGGGTGACGCACGAGCTGCGGCGCATGAATTTGTACGGGGTGCTGGGCCGCTACATCCCCTCCTTCGGCCGGGTGGTCGGTCGCATGCAGTACGACCTGTTCCACGCCTACACGGTGGACGCGCACACGCTGTTCGTGGTGAGCAATCTGCGGCGCCTGGCGATTCCGAAGTTCAACGACGAGTTCCCCGTTTTGAGCCAGATCATGCAGTCGCTGCCGCGCCAGGAGCTGGCCTATCTGGCGGCGCTGTTTCACGATATCGCGAAAGGCCGAGGCGGCGACCACTCCGAGCTCGGGGCGGTCGATGCGGAGGCGTTTTGCCTGGAGCAAGGCCTCGGCCGCTACGAGGCGCGCCTGGTGGCCTGGCTGGTGCGCAACCATTTGATTCTGTCCATCACCTCGCAGAAGAAGGACATCAGCGATCCTGACATCATCCACGATTTCGCGCGCTGCGTGGGCGACCAGGCGCATTTGGACTACTTGTACGTGCTCACCGTCGCGGATGTGCGCGGCACCAACCCCAAGCTGTGGAACACGTGGAAGGCGCGCCTGTTCGAGGAGTTCTACGAGCGCACTAAGCGGGCCCTGCGCCGCGGATTGGAAACTCCGCTCGATCAAGACGAATTGATCCGCGAGACTCAGGCCCAGGCGCGCGCGAAAATGCCCCACCTGGACGCCCAGACGATCGCGCATGTCTGGTCGCAGTGGACCGAGGCGTACTTCCTGCGCTACACGCCGGAGGAGATCGCGTGGCAGACCGCCGTGCTCGCCGCCGGGCGCCATCCCTATGATGAAGCCCCGCTGGTGGCGATTCGACAACTGGCGGACCACGGGGGCACCGCAGTGCTCACCTACACGCCGCACCTAATGCACAGTTTCGCGCGCACCACCGCGGTGCTCGATCAGATGGGGCTCAACGTCGTGGACGCGCGTCTGATCACCAGCTCCAACGGATTCAGCCTGGAGACCTACGTGGTCCTCGAGGACAACGGCGCCGTCATCGCCGATCAGGGGCGCATTCGGGAGATCGAGCGCGGACTGTGGCGCAATTTGCAGCAGCCGGAGGATTCGCCGCTGACCGTCACGCGCCGCGCGCCGCGCCAGGTGCGCATGTTCTCCACGCCGACGCAGGTGAATTTCAGCCTGGACAACCGGAACAACCGCACGATCCTGGAGTTGATAGCCGCGGACCGCCCGGGTCTGCTGTCCGAGGTCGGCAAGGTGTTCAAGGCCGAGCACGTCGCCATCCACGGCGCCAAGATCATGACGGTGGGCGAGCGCGCCGAGGACGTTTTCTACATCACCGACGATGACGGGTGCGTGCTCAAAGAGGAGGAATGCCAACGGGTGCAGGACGCTCTGGTGCAGGCACTGGATCGACGCGAGGCGGCGCGAGCGTGACGCAGCTGCGCACCATCATCGAGGACGCCTACGAGTCGCGGGCGCAGCTCACGCCCAGCACCGCCTCGGCGCAGATCCGCTCGGCGGTGCAGAGCGCGATCGATGCGCTCGATGCCGGAACGTTGAGGGTGGCGGAAAAGCACGACGGCGGCTGGCAGGTCAACGAGTGGCTGAAGAAGGCCGTGCTGCTTTCGTTTCGCCTGCAGAACAACGCGCCCGTCAGCGCGGGGGATTGCCGCTTTTACGACAAAGTGCCGCTGAAATTCAGCGGCTGGAGCGACGCGCAGTTCGCCGCGGCGGGCGTGCGCGTGGTGCCGCCCGCAACGGTGCGCCGCGGAGCGTTCGTCGCCCCCAACGTGGTGCTGATGCCGAGCTATGTCAACATCGGCGCGTACGTCGATTCCGGGACCATGGTCGATACCTGGGCCACCGTGGGCTCGTGCGCGCAGATCGGCAAGAACGTGCATTTGTCCGGCGGAGTCGGCATCGGCGGTGTGCTCGAACCGCTGCAGGCGAGCCCGACCATCATCGAGGACGGCTGCTTCATCGGCGCCCGCTCGGAAATCGTCGAAGGCGTGATCGTCGAGGCCGGCGCGGTGGTATCGATGGGCGTTTTCATCGGGCAAAGCACCCGCATTTACGATCGCGAGCGCGGCGAGATTCTCTACGGCCGCGTGCCCGCGGGGGCCGTCGTGGTGCCCGGCACCCTGCCCTCCGCGGACGGGAAGTACGGCCTCGCGTGCGCGGTGATCGTGAAGCGCGTGGACGCCCAGACTCGCGCCAAGACCTCGCTGAACGAGCTGTTGCGCAACATCTAGCCGGGCGTGAGTCTATTGCGGGACTTCAACTAGCCGGGTGTGAGTCTATTGCGGGACTTCAACGCTCGGGATGCCCCGGCGGATATCCGCCGAAAAACTCCCGCCATGATCAGCGGCCTTAGCGCGTTCGGTGATGCGTCCGCGCGCGCGGAGTTCTTCGAACGAATAGCGCGAAGCAAGGCCGCCGATCCGGTAGACGTACTGTGGAAGGTAACCGGTGAGCAGCAAACTGTAGCTCAATGGAAGGTAGCCCACGATGCGCTTCAACATGTGGTAGACCAGCGTCGTGCAGTTTGCGGTCACTGTGTTGTAGAAGCGAGGTGTATCTGCGAGACGGTTCGCCTGGTCGATGTAGGCGAGAAATAATGAGCGCATCGCCGATGCCGGCATCTTGACGCGATACAGATAATCGTCCTCACCACGCACGTTGGTCCGGACCCGAATCCCGTCACGTTCGTCGGCGGCGAGTATGCTAAGTTCGAACTCTTTGAAAAAGCCGCCGATCTCGGAGAAACTCTCGCCCTGTTTGCGGCGAATTTCCACGGAGAACACCACATGCTCGACTTCGTCGAAGCCGAAGGAGACCAACATGTGCGCGATCGCCGGGCCGGACCAGTACGACATGATCATGTCCACGGAGGTGAGGTGATCCAGGTCGTAGTGGCGCGTTTCCCAGCGCTGCGTATAGTCGCTGTCGCTGCGCCACTCGAAATTGCGCACGTTATGCAGCGCGACGCGGTCGCCGTCGACGGTGCCCGTCGTCATCTGAGCCACGTCGTCGGCCCAGATATAGTCGTTTGACGGCGGGATCTGCTGCCACCAGACCAGTAAGACAGCAAACGCCGCGGAAAATCCAAAAAGGCCCAGTGCGGTACGCCTGTGCCACAGCGCGACCAGCATGGCAAGACTTAGAACCGTCCACAGCACCACAGCCACTATCTTTAGCGCGTCGCCGCCCGGCACCTGATACCACAGCGCGAAAGCACCCCAGATTGCCGCAGCCGAAACGATCAGTGTAACCAGCACCCTCGAGGCGATGCGCACAAAGCGCATGACGCGTGAATTCACAGATGTCTGCATAGGCGCACCCTACCGCAAAGGCCACGCTAAGTGCGCCAGCGTCCCGACCCGCCCGCCCTCTTATGTTTCAATGACGACTCGGACATGCCAGCGGAGATGGTTATGTACATTGGTCTCGGAACGCTAATAGTCGTTGCGCTCATCATCCTTTTTGTACGCCGGGCATAAACCGTCGCACCACGCGTTATATCGGCGCCTCAAAAGCAAATAGTTGATAAGCTCATCGGGCATTGGTGCGCGGGTGCGCGCGCCGGCCGATAGAACCCACCAGTGCATGGCCCTCGATCCAGGAAATCTGTTATGCATCGCAAAGTGCTCGAGCCGCTCGACGCGGGCAAGATTAGCGCTCGGACGCTCGCGTACTACGAGCAACGCGCCGAGGAGTTTCGCGCCGGTACTCGGGATCATGACGTCAGCCAAAACATAGCGGCGTTATTGAGGCATATCGAAGGCGAGCCGCCCTTCACGGTTCTGGATTTTGGCTGCGGGCCGGGGCGCGACTTGAAGACCTTGTCGGCGCTCGGCCACACGGTGATCGGCCTGGATGGCGCCGCCGCCTTTGCCGCCATGGCGCGCGCCGACACTGGATGCGAAATCTTGCTCCAGGATTTCCTCATGCTCGATCTGCCCGGCAATTACTTTGACGGCATATTCGCGAATGCGTCGCTGTTTCATGTGCCTTCGCAAGAACTGCCGCGAGTGCTGCGGCAGCTGTATGGCGCGCTGAAGCCCGCGGGCGTGCTGTTCAGTTCAAATCCGCGTGGCGAGAACGACGAAGGATGGAGCGGCGAGCGGTACGGCGTTTACCATGACCTCGCCGCCTGGCGTCGCTACCTGTCGCATGCGGGCTTCACGGAACTCGAGCACTACTATCGGCCGTGCGGAGTGCCTCGCGAACAGCAACCCTGGCTCGCCACGGTCTGGCGCAGATCCTCGAGCTAAACGTGCCCCGGGACTCCCTCACTCTTCGGCCGCAGAGGCGTAGGGATGAGCATCCGCCGACCGAAGATCGCGGAAGACGCGTATCTCGGCATCCACGCGCGCGAGATAGTCTCGGGCCTCCAGCTCTCCGCATCGCTGACCCTCCGCCAAACGCATTCCGCGCTGGACGTAGGCGTCGCCGGCGGCAGCGCCGCATAAATGGATCAGTGCGGCCAATGCCTGTTTTCGCTCAAGAGTCGCGAATTTCGGTCGATGCCCCAGAGCTCTGGCCACACTGCGATCGAGATACGCCGATGTGAGCTCGACTGAATGCGAGGGGATGACTCGGGTGTAAAGGCCATTGAACCAGCACGATTTCCAGTCGTTCCATGGTCCATCCTCGACGACGGTATGGCGGCGAATACAATATCGCCTCGCCTCGGCAAACGTGCCGTTCGTAATCTGGTACATCCCAACCGCACTCGATGCCGGGCGGTACACATCGAACGGCGCCCGCTTCCAGGACCAGCGCCAGTAGGTTCGCGCCACCGGATTGCCGGAGCCCTCGACTTGCGCAAGCGCCGCGAGAAGTTCTGGCGTAACCACATCCGTAGAGTACTTCTGAAAGAGCGGTCCGTACTGCAGCCAAGTCTCCGTCGGCGTTTTGTTCAGCGTGCCGCTGACTGGAAAGAACAGTTCAGATGGCTTGCGAATAGCCTGATAAGTCCAGTTGAGAGCGAACCATAGGATGACGAGGATCGACAGCCCGATTGCCGCCTGCAGGACCCTCGGCGCGCGCCTGAATATGCGCAAAGCGCGCCGTCGCAGGCGAATCCGACGCTTCACATGCAGTCGAGCTGGCCCTCGGCGAACAGGTCTTCGAGGTTCATGAGCGCCAGCGCCTGCTGGTAACGCATCTCGATGAGCTCAATTTCTTCATCGGCGCCCCCGCGGCTTTCCGTCAACGTCAGCAGGGTGGAAATCTCCCGGGATTGAAGTTCCTTATACCCTTGCGCCGATTCAGACCATGCGGGTGTGGCGCGCGCTTCTGTGTATGACGGTAGCGTTTCCATGCCTAATTTCCTCACCGCGCAATTGCGTTGGAGCGGGTCGATTGTGTGGCCATGGTGTGAAGATACAATGACGCCGCTGCGTCCCATCAGGGAGACGCCATCGTGACGCAGATAGGCCCTTTGTGCCAATAGTCGCCTGCCGCCGACAAAGACAGGCGATCAGCACATGCATACCCGGTCCAACCGGGCTCCCGGTCAGCCGAAGCGCCCGGTGATGTAGTCTTCCGTGAGCCTCTGCTGAGGGTTGGTGAAGACCAGATCCGTCGGCCCCACCTCGATCAGATCGCCCATGTGAAAGTACGCCGTGCGCTGAGACACGCGCGCCGCCTGCTGCATGTTGTGCGTCACGATCGTGATGGCGTAGTTTGCGCGCAGCTCGTCGATCAGATCCTCGATCCTCGCACTGGCGACCGGATCGAGCGCCGAGGTGGGCTCGTCCATGAGGATGACCTCGGGATTGATCGCGATGGTGCGGGCGATGCAGAGCCGCTGCTGCTGGCCGCCCGACAAGCTCGTGCCGGGCTGAGATAAGCGATCCTTGACCTCGTCCCACAGGCCGGCGCGCTGCAAGCTCACAGTGACGAGTTCGTCCATGTCGCCGCGGCTCTTGACCAGGCCGTGAATGCGCGGGCCGTAGGCGACGTTCGCGTAGATCGAATGCGGAAAAGGCGTGGGTTTTTGGAACACGATACCGACGCGCGCGCGCAGCTGGGCGACATCCTGCCGCGGGTCGTAGATGTCCTGCCCGTCGAGCGTGATCTTCCCCTCCACGCGCGCACTCACGATCGTGTCGTTCATGCGGTTGAGGCAGCGCAGAAACGTCGACTTACCGCACCCGGAAGGCCCGATCATGGACAGCACCTGATTGCGTCCGATATCGAGGCTCACGTTTTTGACGGCCTGCTTGTCGCCGTAGTACACGTTTACGTGGCGCGCGGTCATGACCGGGTCGTAGACCGAATCGCGAGCCGCGGCGGTGCGCTCGCCGTGCGGCACGGCCGCGGCGGCAAGATCGACGCGCACGGTTTTCTCGGCGACTTTCACGGCATTCTCATGTTGGGCTCAACCGAAGCGGCCGGTGATGTAATCGTCGGTCCTGCGATCCTTGGGAGCCGTGAACATCTGACCGGACGGCCCGATTTCCACGAGCTCTCCCAAGTACATGAAACCGGTGACATTCGACACGCGGGCGGCCTGCTGCAAATTATGGGTCACCACTACGATACAATACTTCTCGCGCAGCGCCTGCAAGGTCTCCTCCACCCTCAAGGTCGAGATCGGATCAAGCGCGGCCGTGGGCTCATCCAGCAGCAGCACCTCCGGCTGCACGGCGATGGTGCGCGCGACGCACAGGCGCTGCTGCTGTCCGCCGGACAAGCTTCTGCCGTCGGCGTGCAATTTATCCTTCACCTCGTCCCATAACGCCGCGTCCTTGAGCGCCGATTCCACTCGCGCTTTGAGCTCCGCGCCGCCCACTCCGCCGGCGAGCCTCAAGCCGAAGGCGACGTTGTCGAAAACCGACATCGGAAACGGCGTCGCCTTTTGAAACACCATGCCGACCCGGTAGCGCAGGTCCGCCACATCGACCGAGGGCGCAAGAATGTCGCGGCCGCCGATCAGCACTTCGCCTTCCGCGCGCTGCTTCGGATAGAGCGCATACATCCGGTTCAGGACGCGCAGCAGGGTCGACTTGCCGCAACCCGAGGGTCCGATGAACGCCGTAATCGAGCGGTCCGCGAGGGAGAGATTGATATTTTGCAACGCCTGCAATTTGCCGTAGTAAAAATTGAGGTTGCGAATCTCGATCTTGGGCGGCCCCGTATCGGCCGGGGCCTGCGGCGCAAGCGTCTTGAACGGTCCGCGAGTCTTCAGGTGCTTGGGCAGCTTTGGCGAGGGTATCATCATCTGCCGGATCCGCCCTTCGACTGCAGCACGGAGAGCAACACCCGGGCTGAAATGCTCAGGATCAGGATGGTCACCGTGATGATCAAGGCGCCGGCCCAGGCAAGGTCCTGCCAATCCTTGTACGGGCTCAGCGCGAACTGAAAGATGACCACCGGCAGATTCGCCATCGGCGCATTGAGGTCGGTGCTCCAAAACTGGTTGTTGAGCGCCGTGAACAGCAGCGGCGCCGTCTCGCCGCTGATGCGTGCGATGGCCAGCAGCAGACCGGTGACGATGCCGCTGCGGGCGGCCGGGTACAAGATGCTCAAGATCGTTCGCCAGGGGTAGGCGCCGAGCGCCGCAGAGGAGTCTTTCATTCCGATCGGCACCAGATTGAGCATGTCCTCCGTGGTGCGCAAGGTCACTGGAATGGCGAGGACCGCGAGCGACAGGGCTCCGGCAAGCGCGGAGAAATGTCCCATGCGGACCACGATGATCTCGTAAATGAACAGCCCGATGATGATCGACGGTGCGCTCAACAGCACGTCGTTGATGAAGCGCACCGTGGTGCTCAATCGGGAGCTTCGACCGTATTCCGCGAGATACGTCCCCGCCAGCACACCGATCGGCGAGCCGACCAGAATGCCGATGAGCGTCATCGCCGCACTGCCATAGAGCGCGTTGAGCAAGCCGCCCTGGCCGCCGGGAGGCGGCGTCATCTGGGTGAATAGATGCCAAGACATCCCGGAGATGCCGTGCGTGATCAAGGTCCACAGGAGCGCCGCCAAACAAGCGAGGCCCGCCAGTGTCGCGATCAAAGACAGCGCGAGGAAGACGCCGTTCTTCGCCTTGCGAAAAGTGCGCCGGTTCATAACGACAGCAGCGCCCGCCGCTCGAGCCGGCGCAACATCGCCTGGGCCGCGGCAATCACCGAGAAGGTGATCAGAAACAGCAGCAGCCCGAGGGCGATCAGCGAGGAGGTATACAGGTCGCCGACCGCTTCGGTGAACTCATTGGCGATCGAGGAGGAAATCGTCGTGCCCGGCGCCAGCAGCGATGAGCTGATGCGATGCGCGTTGCCGATCACGAAGGTGACCGCCATGGTTTCGCCGAGCGCACGCCCCAGACCGAGCATCACCCCGCCGACGATTCCGACGCGCGAATGCGGCACGACCACGTGCCAGATGACCTCCCAGGTGGTCGCACCCAGCCCGTAGCCGGACTCCTTGAGCATGGGCGGCACGGTGTCGAACACGTCGCGCACGGTCGCCGCAATGAACGGCAAGACCATGATGGCCAGCACGAATCCGGCCGTCAGAACCCCGATGCCGTAGGGCGGCCCCATGAACAATTTGCCGATGCCGGGTATCGCCCCGGCGTGCTCGATCAGCCAGGGCTGAACGTGGCGCTGCAGCACCGGCGCGAGCACGAACAAGCCCCAAATGCCGAAAATGATGCTGGGCACCGCGGCCAGCAGCTCGACGGCGACTCCAATGGGTCGCTTCAACATAGGCGGGCACATTTCGGTCAAAAACAAGGCGATTCCGAATCCCGCCGGAACCGCAATCGCCATGGCGATCAAGGAGGTGACCACGGTACCGTAGATCGGCGCCAATGCACCGAACTCATCGGTGACGGGATTCCATACTTCGCGGGTGACGAAGGAAAAGCCGAAATATTTTAGCGCGGGCCATGAACCGTGCAGCAGCGACACCGTCACACCGCCCAGAATCACCAGCACCAGAATCGCCGCGCTCAACGTGGCCGAGCGGAAGATTCTTTCGTAGATCAACTGCTTGACGGCGTGACTCGGATCGATGATCGCCACGGTATCAGTTTCGCTCCCGCTAAACCCGATCGGTCGATGAGGCGCACGCTCGAATCGCGCCATCAGCATTGTATATGATGACGTACGAATCAACCCGCTCGGCGCTATTTACCGGTCCAGACCGGATGACCGCCCGCGGTGATCTCGGTGCTCCAGGTCTTTTTGACTTGCGCGATCAACGATGCGGGCAGCGGCACATAGTCCAATTCGGACGCCATGGTAGCCCCATCCTGGTAGGCCCACGCGAAGAACTTCAATGCCGCCTCGACCGGTGCCGGATCAGCCGGCTGTCTGTACAGCAGAATGAAGCTCGCGCCGGTGATGGGCCAACTCTTGGCGCCGGCCTGGTCGGTCAGGACCAGATAATACGAGTCGGCGGCGGCCCAATCGGCATTGGCGGCGGCCGCTTGAAAGGACTCAGCGTTCGGCGCCACGGTGGTGCCGGCCTTGTTGGTGAGCAAGGTATATGCCATTTTGTTTTGCTTCGCGTAGGCATATTCGACATAGCCGATGGCGCCGTCGGTTTGGGTGGTCATGTTGGCCACCCCCTCGTTGCCTTTGGCGCCGATGCCGATCGGCCACTGCACGGATGTGTTGGCGCCGACGCTCGACGTGAACTTCGGGCTTGCCTTCGAGAGATACTCGGAGAACAGGAAATTCGTGCCGGAGCCGTCAGAGCGATACACCGGTGCGATGGCCGTGCTGGGGAGCGCGAGCTTCGGGTTCAAGCGCTTGATCTGCGGGTCGTCCCACTTGGAGATATCCCCCAGATAAATGGCGGCGACCGTGGCGCCGTCCAAATGAAGCTGCCCCGGGGCCACTCCCTTGATGTTCACCACCGGAACGACGCCGCCGATGATCATCGGAAACTGCAGCAGGCCGGCGGCCTTCAGATCCTCAGGCTTCAACGGCATGTCCGAGGCGCCGAAGGTGACGGTCTTCGCCTTGATCTGCTTGATGCCACCGCCGGACCCGATCGACTGATAGTTGAGGCCGATTCCGGTGAGCTTCTTGTACGCATCTGCCCACTTGGCATAGATCGGGTACGGGAAGGTCGCACCAGCGCCGGAGATATCCGCCGCCGCGGCGGTGGCGAGGCTGCAGCACGCTGCGATTGCGGCAACGACCAGAGGTTTGAGAATGTTCATTGAATACAATCCTTTCGTTTTGCGGCCGGCGTCGCAGATAACCCTAAAGTATCAATGCCGCATATGTCTTTTTTATGAAGGAAAAAGGGGTGCCCTGCAGCCAGGGCTCGACCTTGATGTAGAAGGGCGGCCATAGACTTAGGATCTCATGGCCCGCTCCGGGCCATGAGATCACCGCCGCGACTACCCGTTGCTAGAAGGAATACCTAACACCGATCGTCGGATTGATGTTCTGCCGTTCGAGGTAGCCGTTGGCGAGCCCGTTGGTCACGTCCGAGTACATGGCACCGGCATACGCGTCGAAGCGCTTGGTGAAGTGATAAACGGCGGACAACGAGAATGCGATGAGATTACCGCTGCAGGCCGAGCTCACGGTGGTCGAGCAGCCCGCTTCCTTGCCCGTGGCGTAGGCATCCTGCTTCTCGCCGTAGAACGCACCGATCAGGTCGAGTTGCGGGAGGATCGGATACTTCACACCCGCCCAGTACACCTGCAGAGTCCTGGAAGACTTCGCGTACGCCGTGTTGTTCGGGTCGGCGATCACATAGCCGCCTTCGGTGATGTAGCCGGCAGGCAGCGGAATCGAGGGATTCTCGTACACGATGTGTTCCCAGCCGGCAAAGACCCTCGGGCCGCCGAAATCGTACGACGCCATGATGCTGTAGGCCTTGTTGTCGGAGATCGTGCCGGCCAGCACGTTGCTCGCCGAGTAGCCGGCGGCCAGCACCCCGGGATAGGCCGCCGTGCTGATCGGGGATGCGGACACGGCATCTTTCACGTAGCTGTAGTACGCATCGATCGAGAATCCGGCGTAATTGGCGCCCAACTGTGCCTGCACGGCATCATAGGCCTCACCGCTGCCGCCGCCGTTGCGATAATCCTCGGCGCTGCCGTTGGCGAACTTGTACATCAAGCCGAAATCGACCATGGCGTATTTGGCCGTGTACTTCAAGGCGTTGTCGAACCGGCGATCTTCCGTGTCGCCCCCACCGGCCGGGGTGCCCGACAATCCGATGAACGAAAACGCGTACGAGGTGCTTTGCGGGTCGTACTTCGCGATGCCATCCGCCAGCAGCGTGTTTGCGCGGCCGAAGGTGATCGTGCCGTAGGTCGGAGAACTCAATCCCGCGAAGGACTGCTGGAACGCCTGGCCCGCCACGCTCGAATCGACATTGGTGTTTTGCGAGGCCAGCGCCTTGCCATTATTCTGATTCAGCGACTTCAGGGCGTCGCTGATCTCACCGGACTGCGGATTGAAAAAGGTCTCCAGCTTGAACACGCCGGACCAATCCCCCATTCCGGGCAGCGGCTCCTTGCCCTGCAGGCCGACGCGGGACTGGCTCAAGTTGTTGGGAGTCACCCCAAAGACCGAGTTATTGCTGTTCTTCTGCACCACATCCCCGCTGCCGGCGAAGAAGTAGTCGCTGATCGGAGCCGCATGCGTGTCGTATTGCAAGCCCACATCGACGATGCCGTAGAGCGTAATGCCGTGCCAGGTCAAACTGCTGTCGTCGGCGGGTGCAGGAGCTCCCGCGGACTGCGCCTGCGCAGCGCCGGCTGCGGTCACAGCCACCAAAGCAGCCAAAAGACCACATGTGCGCAGAGCCAAGCCGCGCCGATCGCGGTCCTCAGTCGCCTTGCGTTTCATCGCAATGCTCAGGTCCAATTTGCCCACAAGTTTTACTCCGAGTTGATTGATTGTTGATTGTTGCGTCAAACAAACATCCTATCACATATTTGCCCGGACCACTAAGCCCAGAAGCTGTATCTTTCTCGCAACATTCAAGGCCGTTCGAATAGCGGGAAAATTGATGCAACTGTCTCTAGATGCCATTCCTGCAGACAAGTTCTGCAGATTCGAAAATGATTATTTATTGCATTTCGTAGCATCCATGCTACATCGAGCGCGCAAACGATCATCGTATGCGGCAGTTTCAACAACGAACATGACATTCTGATGACATAGCGGTATCCGCGCCGTCCGCGCGTACGGGGCGGGCGGGAGCGTTCGCCCAATTACGCAGGAATAGGCTGCCGCAGATACTGATTGATTGCATCTCGAGCCCGGAAAATTCGTGAGCGCACCGTCGATTCGCCTCTAAAACGAGGCAGGGCCCCATAGGCCAGCGCGATTTGGCGCAAGCGCATCGCAAGCGTCATCACGCGATACCGATATCTGTGCACCAGGACGTCAAGTGCGCCGCGATCGCCGGACTGGGCGCGCAGCACGAGCCTTCGATCCCAAGCATCGGCGTTCATCAGGACCGCAAGTGCAGCGTGAAGCGCTTGGATTAAAGGACGCTAGCGCGACATTAAGAAGAGGCCCGCCGGAACCACCCCATGCCGCCACAGTCCAACCGCACGTGTAGGATTTGAAGACCCCAATGAGCAGGCTGAGTTCAACGTATCCACTGGTCGTTGCCCTGGTCGCGGCGGGAGCCTTGACCGGCTGTGCGACGTACAGAAAATGCGGATTCGCCGGTTGCCCTGGCGACGCGAAGATCACGGCCGAAGTGCGCACACTGGTCGAGCAACATCCGGCGTTGGGGGGTTCTAATACGGTGTACGTGCAGACGCTGGATCACGTGGTGTATCTCAGCGGCCTGGTCGATACGCCATTTCAGCGCCAGGTGGCGCAATCAGTCGCCCTCCAAGCACCGGACGTGGCGCGGGTCGTGAACATGATCGGCGTCAGCAACCCGCGGTGAGGGGGCGCGCCAGGGGTTACTGCCGCCTCGCGATCGCCCAACAGAAAACGTCCTCGAACTGGCCGCCCTTGTAGATTCGCTTGCGCACCAGATGCGATTCAAGCTGAGGTCCGTCAATGCGAAATCCACGATCGCTGCGGACCATTCGATGGCATCGCTCTTGCGTTTCACACCGCAGCCCACCCATAAGCGAAGTTCCGCCTGCGGTCGATATCGCTGAAGCGAAGTCCCCGTACCGGACTAATGCGCAGGCGCGCGGGGCGGCGGGTGCTTCTCTGCAGCTGTCGTGGCGCCGTCGCTGCAGATCGCGAACGCGGCGATCAATAAAGCGATAACCAGGTTATCCTCGAGGCCGCCGGTGTTCGCAGTGTACCCATACACCAACGGGGAGATCATGGTCCACAGTGCCAGCAGAACGTTGATCCAATTGAGGCCCGTGCGGGTGCGCTGAGAGAAACAGTTGCTGGCCGCGAGGATTGCGATAAGCACCCCGACAATCACGCTGTTCCAGATGGCTGCGGACCCTGCCGCCTGGTAACCAAACACCCACGGGGAAACAAGCAGCCAGATTCCAAGCAAGATATTGATGCCGCTCGAGGTGCGAGCTGCTTGAGCGGCGTAATTACGAGTTAACATGATGCACCTTTCGCAAAAGCACCGGCGGATCGGCTAGCGTTCAACGCCGTCTGTACGGTTTGCCTCTGCAAGAGTGACTCGGGCAGCCCTAATATCACGTCTGCGCTCAATGTACGTGATGATTATTAAAGGCCAGCGAATGCAGCATTAAAAGTCCCTGGTAGGGGTAGGCTCGATTTCCGTGCCAGGAGTGCCGGTGCAAACATAGCTTTTCCCAAGTATCACGAATGCCGTCCTTGCAAATTATTGATTGTGAATGCGTTTCTGTTTCGTGCAAAACGTCGCAAATTACTCGGAGAAATAGCGTCAACAAAGTGATTATGGAAAGAAAATTTGCGCGCGACTGCTGCGGGAATAGCGGCAGTTTCCGAACGAGCAGGAAGTTTCGATGAATCCGCAGGTTGCGAACGCCGCACTCTATAACATTCGGCACCAGAATCAAGAGAAGGAATGATAGAAGCTTCCCCCAAGCGCCTTTCTGGGCAGCGTGGACAGCCACCAGTCAAACGATTTTGAGGCTCTTGAATGCCACCTGCTTAACGGCATCCAAAACAATTGAAAACACCATCGCTGCGCTAAGTACCGCTGCAACCGTCAACGCGCTCAGTGGCGCCATAAGTGTGCCGGTGATTGCCAGACCACCCGCGATGCCAAGATCCAACAGAGAAGAGAGCACGAGCCAACTCCCAGGACGGGAACCCCACATATAACGGCGCTCGCGGACGACATAGATGGTCGCTTGGCCTGCAAAGACGAGCGTGATGAAGGCAAGAGTGCGCAACTGTGAGAGATTGAAACCGAGGACGTATTTTCCGGCGGCGACCACGCCGACGGCAAACGCCAATCCGAACAATCCAATGATTGCCGCGGCCGCGGTAATGGGGCGAATGCGCCATCGGTCGGGCATCCGCGACGGCGTTGCCCGGTCCGTGGTCAGTGACATCGTGAGGAAGTCCCCCGTGATCAGCAGCAGAGCCATCAGCATGGGCGTCAATATCGCGTGACCCGTCATAACCAGACCGGCCCCCAAAAATAGCACGAGCTCGAATTTCTTTACGAGCGCATTGAGCGTGTAGGTGAGGATGCGCTGAAAGGCAGATCGACCTTCCTTGATCGCGGTCACAATGCCCTTCAGCCCGGGTTCCGTCAGCACCATGCTCGCCGCCGATTTAGCGACGTCGGTTGCCGTCGAGACCGCGATGCCCATCTGCGCTTGGCGCAGGGCGGGCGCATCGTTGGCGCCGTCACCGCACATGCCGACGATGTGTCCGTTGCGCTGCAACGCTTTTACCAAGCGGAATTTGTCCTCAGGAAAAACACCCGCATAGACGGCAAAGTCTTCAGGTCTGACGCGATCGGGGATGGCCCCGGGCGGACAGAGCCGCCCCTCCAGCCCGATGGCCGCGGCAACGGTTGCTGCCGTGGGCGCGGCATCGCCCGTGACCATCACGGTGTGTACGCCCATCGAGCGCAGATCGGCGAGCAGCGCCTTCGAATCCGGCCGCGGCGGATCGCTGAGGGCGATCAAACCCATGAGCGCAAGGCGCCCAGGCGGACCCCCGGCGACCGCCACCACCCGGTAGCCTTGCGCCATCAAGTTGTCCAGTTCCGCTGTGGCTCCGGCTGAGAATCGCGCGATCGCGGCGATCGCCGCCGGCGCTCCCTTCACAATGCGCTGCTCATCGCCTCGCTCATCGGCAATCGTCGCCTCCGAGGTCTTGGTCGCCGGATCGAACGGCGTGAACCGCAATACTTTGCATTGGAGAATTGCGGATCCATTGGCAAGTACCGCTGCGCGGATGGCGCTGTCCAGTGGGTCTTGCCCGGTATCGGAGCTGGCCAGGGCAGCCCAGGCGAGGACCTCATCGTCCCGAAGGTCGTCCCTTGCAGGTTTGACGGCCGTGACCATAAGCTCGTTGCGTGTGAGAGTACCGGTCTTGTCCGCGCACAGCACGTCGACGGTGGCGGCTTCGTGGATGGCCGACAGGCGCGTAAGCAGGACCCCTCTTTGAGTAAGGGCCTGGGCACTTAAGGCCGCGGCGAGCGTGAAGGTCGCCGGCAGCGCAACCGGAACCGAAGCAAGCAGCGCCGTCAACACCAGAGGAATGATGTGATCAACCGGCATCGCGATGAAGTGTGCGTAGGCGATCAGCAGCACCACGACGGCGCCGTTAAACACCGCGAGATTGCGCACAACGCCGAGAACAGCCTGCTGCTCACCGCTTTCTGCATGAGCGATACGAACCAGCTCTGCGGTCTTGCCGAAGAAAGTCCGTTCACCGGTCGCCGTAATCTCCGCCGTGGCCGCGCCCCGCCGCACGAGCGCACTGGCATAGGCGGTCTTTCCGGCGCCAATCTCGACCGCGACCGATTCGCCCGTGAGCATTGACTGGTCAAGCAGCACCGAGCCGTCGAGGACACGCGCGTCCGCCGGAACCACGCCACCGAGAGCGAGCCGAACGATGTCACCGGGAACGAGCTCCGCGGCCGGTATTTCGATCCACTGTCCGCCGCGCCTGACAAAGGCACTTAACGCGAGCTTCGACTTGAGCGCCGCCAATGCCTGCCCGGCGCGCCCTTCCTGGAAGACTCCTAGGGCTACGTTGAAGATCAGCAGCAGAGCAATAATGAGCGCCTCCAAACGCTCGCCGATAGCCAATTGCAGAACAATTGCTACCTCGAGCATCCAAGGCACCGGTTCCCAGAATCGGCGTGCAACTCTTGCAACGGAAGAGACATGCGGTTCGACGACGGCATTAGGCCCGATCTGCGCTAATCGTCGTGCCGCCTCCTGCGACGAAAGGCCCGGTATCGGTGAAATCATCATGACAACTCAAATTCTCGGTTCTACGAGCGACCCGCGACACTGTGTCCTCATTGAACGCCTCGACCTCTCCGCGATCCACAACACCGGTAGCGACTCCATGCGTCATTCCCAGAGACTGCTCTCCTCGTTTTCTAATCTTACCCTTGACAGATTTTAATCTGGTACCCGTAGCATCGTGTGCCCACCTGCCGCAGTTATCTCATTCTTCGGGTAACTGCTTTTGTGGAATCTAGTTGGCTAGATTCGTGGAACGGTTGCTCGGTACGGGATGCTTATCCCGAATGTTATCTGGTGTGTCCAAACGCGGGGCTGAGAGTTCGAGTAAAGGACGCTCCGTACGGCATGAACTCGGGCGCTCAGGCTCGAGATCTCCACTGATGGTCCGCTGCAAATGACAACCTGCGTATTTCACCCCGCCACCGCGAACAGCGTCCCCGCTGATCGGCCGAATGGGTAGGCTTATTGGCTTAAGGGTATCTGCAAAGATGACGCGGACGATGCGCGACGACAGCACGGGCCCTCTTCGAAACTCACTTAGATCGTCACGCGGATTGTATCGCCATTGTGAATCACCGGCGCACTAATCTTGGCGGCAGCTGGTGCTCGCCGATCCTGCCGTGATCATGCCCACACAACTTTGCCCTACAGAGACGCAAGGAGCCACTCCTCCAACATATGCTGCTTCATCGCCTCACTCGCATGACCATGAACGATATCTCAGACGCCATCGGTAAATCAGAGTTCAGTGATAATTCGTATGGCAGGCGCGTATCCCCGGTTCGCGGGCTACTTGGAGCAATGAAACATAGCCCTAGGGGTAGGACCAATGCTCATTAGCAGGCGAGTTCTAATACGGCATTAACTGCGCCTTAATCTTTCTCTCGCATCCTGGCGTTTAGCGCGATTTGTATGACTTTGCGGATATTGGTTCTGTACAGTCCACCCCCGAGCGCGGAGACCGATAATTCGAGGCGGAGGAGGCATTATGGAAAGCATCTTAGTAGTCCCGTCGGAGATTCTGTCGACCGCATCGATGATTGAAGGAACTGTTGCAAATGACTCGGCGTATTTGGAATCTGACGATTCGGCCCTCTGTGCATTAACTGACTTTCGGCATGAATACCCTATCACGGTGGAGGCACACAGCCTTATCGACGATGCGCTCAGTAAAATGAAGCGGTTGAAGGTTCATGCGCTCCTGGTGACTCGACAATCTGGCGCGGGTATTGAACAACAAGTTGTTGGTTTGATTACTTACTACGATATCGAGCGAAGACGCCCTCATCGCTACCCGCAAGCGACGGTTACTAGCCGGGGATCACGTATCCGCGTAGGCGATGTCATGACACCCTGCAATGAATTACCGCTCGTAAAATACGAATCGCTGCAATCGCTCACTGCGCATGACCTGCACCAGGTGTTCCAAGGCACCGGTTTGACACATCTTCTCGTCATCGAAGATCGGGGCGATGAATCAGCATTTGCGCGAGGCCTCATATCCCGAGCGGCTCTCACGATACGCTTGCATCGCGTTCGAGGCGCCTCCGCGCATTAGCTTCGTGCGTATGAAGGCAATCGCTGTACTCGTCTATGGCTTGGGCTCGGCGGGTTGTCGGCTCGTCAAACTCCAGCAGCAGCAAGACTACGACCGATTTGAGCGGTACCAAGAACACCGGCGGATAACGCAGCTCATGAGCGCGCGGGCGCAGGATTATTGCCCTGCATCGTGGAACTGGGGCACCTGGGGCCCCTGGAGCCCGGACAATTAGCGCTGTTTTTGGGCGCTGCGTAAATTTCCGCCGGCTGGAAACCTCACATCAATGGTTTGGCCGTCGGGCGGCCGGCAGGCCCCGCTCCCTCCGCCATACAGTCCGTTGGCGGGATACACAAGCTGAAACTTGCATCTCAGCCGTCGAAGCGCGGTGCAGTGCTGTCGGCCCTCGTATCGGGCGTGATCTGAAAAATGCCGTCTGCTATAGTTCGTATGTGCGTCGCCACTTCTCCAGCTAAATGTCGTGGTTGTGCACTTTTACTTTACAAATCATTCCTCTCAACCGCCCAACAGACAAAGTCCTCTACCAGGCCCTCCTTATAAATCCGCTTGCGCACCAGCCCCTCACGCCGCATACCGATGGCAGCAAGGACGCGAGCCGCCAGTGGGTGCCTGTTAAGTTGCAGAGCGTAGACTCGATTCAGGTTAAGTCCCGTCAACGCAAAATCGACGATTGCCGTCGACCACTCAACGGCAACGTTTTTCCGCTCGACGCCGCAGCCCACCCAAAAGCGCATTTCCGCCTGCCTTCGCTCGATGTCGATTTCACTGAGACCGGCATAGCCCACGATTCGCTCCTCGCCAACTCTAAGCGCGGCCCAATGCAGTGCCCGACGACCCGTCCAGGCGGCAGAGTGAGAGGATATCCACATGCGCGCGAATTCCATCGTGTAAGGATGCGGGACACCAATGGTTGTGTCAGCGATACGGTGCGCGCCCGCGAGGGCGGCCAACGGTGCGACGTCCGTCAGCGCGAATGGGCGAAATTGGAATCGCAGAGTGCGCAGCGTGGGATAGGAACTATCGGAAGTCACCACTAGGGAGGAACTTCTCGTCGCGCAATACTTGGATGTGCTTTGTGCAGGTTCTGTTGACACGGTGCTTCGCATCGCTACTCCACGCTGTAGTTGCGCCCTTCCAGACATGCCCCATCGGCGCGAAGGTAATTCGCACGCTTTACCGCCGTAGAATCCGCTGATCCCCTATTCGCCGCCGGTGCACCGCTCGCGGCAACCACCGCAGTCGGATCGAATCCGCTTTGGCCTACCGCCCAGCGATGACAATCCTCGCGATCGCGCGACAGTTGCTCGTTCGATTGGCCCGCCTTGGGATATATGAACAGCTCACGCATCGCCGGTTTCTGCGTCTGCACCTGATCAACGAGGCCAGGCGGAGGCTGCACGGTTTCATACTCGGCAGCGTTATTGTTCCATTGATAATAATTGTCGTCGGCGTAGTAATAGGGTACGCCGTCCCACCAATACGTGTCGTAATACCAGGGCAGCGTCGCAAAAAAGAGGCCGTATCCCAAGCCGCCCCACCCGCCATAGAACCCACCGCGGTACCATCCGTAGCCATAACCACCGCCCTCACGCCAACCTCCGCGGTAGCCCCCGCCGCCCCCGTGCCAACCTCCGCGGTAGCCACCTCCGTAAAAGCCGCCTCCGCGACCGCCGCCGTGAAATCCTCCCCCTCCATGGCCTCCCCCACCGCCGCCGTGACCGCCGCCGCCACCTGAATGGGCGAATGCGAGACCAGTGAATCCGATTGCGATGATGGCCAGACTTGCCGCGACGATCCCGTGCTTTCGTGGATTACGCATAACGACACCTCGAGAGGCAGGTTCAACCGGACGGCCCGTCAATTCGGACATTGCATCGTCAATTGACGCGCCGACTCCTTGCATCATTCGACTCGCCAACATCGCGCGTAGTTCCAGGGTTGTCTCTCGAGACAACTGCACGTAACCTACGCGAAGACTCGTTTTTCGCTAGCGTGCGCGTGAAAAAGAGGTGATGCGCCTCGGCCCGATCCTCCGAGGGTTTTGCATGAGAATCTTCTAATGATGATCTAACGGCGTTCTAATCGGAACGCTATCCAATGCTGAATTGAGGATGTCCCTGTGCGAATACTCATTGTCGAAGATGATCGCAAACTGGCTGAATTTGTTGCCCGCGGATTGCGCGCCGAACGATTCGCCGTCGACCTCGCGGGGAACGGTCGCGAAGGCGAAGGCTACATCAGCTCGTATTCATACGACCTACTCGTACTTGACTTAATGCTCCCGCAATTGAGCGGTACCGAACTATTGAGACGGGTGCGCCAATCCCATTCCTCGCTTCCGGTTCTCGTACTCACGGCGCGCGACGCGATTGAGGACAAGGTGATGCATTTTGAGGCGGGAGCGGATGATTATCTGACGAAGCCCTTCGATTTCGCAGAACTGTTGGTGCGGATTAAGGCGCTCCTGCGGCGCGCGCCCATCGAGCGGGCCGACGTGTTGCGTATCGCGGATCTCGAACTCAATCGACTCACTCAACAAGTGAAACGCGACGGCCAGCGGATCGATCTTACAGCAAAGGAATACGCGCTTTTCGAATATCTGTTGTGTTCGCCCGGTCGAGTGTTCACGAGGACCATGATCCTCAATCACGTGTGGGACCAGAGCTTCGAGGGAGTCACCAACATTGTGGATGTTTATGTACGCTACCTGCGCAGAAAGATCGACGAACCCTTCCCAGCCAAACTCATTCACACAGTGCGCGGCGTAGGCTATTGTGTGCGCGAGGCAGAGACGGAGCGCCACGCCGCACTCGAATGAATCATCGTTCGCTCGCCTTTCGATTAGGAGCGTGGTACACGTTGATCTTGAGCGCTGCATTCGTTCTCGTGGGGGCGGGGACTTTTTTCGGTCTGCAACACCTCCTGCGATCGAATCTAAGAAATTCGTTGAGCCGCCGCTCAACACAGGTGGAGGAGATACTCATCCAGGCACCGGCGGATGCCACAAGCAGCGCGATCGCGCGCGAAATCGAGACCCGGGTTGAGCCCGAATTCAACAATCGCTTTGTGCGAGTGACCCGCGTGCCAGCGACCGTCATCTATCGTTCCGGTGCGCCTGCCGATCGCAGCTTCGATCCGTCCGCGGTGCGAACGATTGTGCTTCCAAACGGCACTAAAACGGCGATGCCTACGACCGAGATCATTGACGACCAGCATCTGATGATCCACGTAAAGTCCGTTAGCACGGATTCGGGCAACTACATCGTCGAGTTGGGCGTCTCGATGGAGCCGATCGACGCGGCACTGGATCGCTTGCTCGATCTGCTGGCGTTGCTGCTTCCGGTGCTCATCGTCTGCGCCGCCGGGGGTGGCTATTGGCTGGTGAGTTGGGCATTGCGACCAGTCGATCGGTTATCGCGGACCGCCGAGGAGATGAGCCTGCAGAATCTGACCCTACGGCTCCCGGTCGTGCCAAGCGGCGACGCGCTGGAGCGACTTTCGATTTCATTCAACACGATGCTGGGGCGTTTGCGCGACTCGGTACAGACGTCGCGCCGGTTTCTAGCGGATGCATCCCACGAGCTTCGCACGCCGCTCACCGTGATCAAAGGCGAGTTGGAAGAACTGACCCGCGAATCCCACTTGACCAAAGGTGACCTGCGCGAACGCGTGGGCAGCGTCCTCGAAGAAGTCGCGCGTTTGGAGCACCTGGTGTCTGGATTGCTGGTGTTGTCACGGCTTGACGCCGGCGAAACGCAGAGCGATTGGATCGACGTTGAATTGGCGGAACTCACACTAAACACCGCCGAGCAGATGCGCCTGATGGCCGAGGATCGGGGCATTGAGATCGACCTATCGGCGCTGCAAAAGACTGTCATCCGGGGGGATCGAGCGCGGCTGAAACAAATCATCGTCAATCTTCTCGATAACGCGATCCGCTACACCCTCCGGGGGGGCACCGTGTCGCTGCACACGTCCGCGGATGACACGGGCAGCGTCCTTGAGGTATCGGATACCGGCATCGGCATCCCACGCTCTGCGATCCCGCATGTCTTTGATCGATTCTTTCGCGTTGACGAAGGCCGTTCGCGCGAAGAGGGTGGCGCGGGACTTGGACTATCGATCGTAAAATCCATATGTTCGGCGCATGGCGCAGAAATCGACGTACAGAGCCGCCTGGGGTGGGGCAGTCGCTTCCGCGTTAGATTTCCCCGGCGCCCAATCGGCGCCCCACTGGGTGCACCCGGGGCACCCCAGCCCGACGCTTCACCGACTCCCGAGGGCCTGATTGACACGCCGCGATCGATTGAGGTTCTGGCGAACCCACCCAGACTGACCCCGAAAGGCTGAACACCCGCTCGCGCGCGCATGGACTTGCGTTTGATGAGAAGCGCGCCCGTCTTTTCTAATGCGGCGTTAGGGCATTTTTAATGTTCCTGCCCCAATCTACTCGTCAACATGATGTATCAGACATCTGCCCTCAAGCCGAGCCACTCGGGACGCCAACGACGGATTGCGGAATTGGACTTGATTATGGAAGTGAAGTCTTGCGATCGAATCCTCGTGCTGCGTGCCCAATCCGGTGAGTGCAGCGCATTCAACGCGCTGGTACGTAGATACCGGCATCGCGTCATGAAGCTCTCGATGCGCTACACGCGCAATCGCGCCGACGCCGAGGATGCGGTACAAAATACCTTCCTCAAGGCCTACTGGGGGCTACAGCACTTTCGGGGCAACGCTGCCTTCTATTCTTGGCTGTATCGCATCGCCGTCAACTCGGCAAAGACCGTACGGTCGCTGCGCGCGCGCGATGCGAGCATATTTAGGTCCGATGCTCGGCATGACGACGAACTGAACGATACCTCCGTGGCGCTCAAGGAGCTGGACACACCGGAGGAACTTGCGCTCACGGATGAGATCTGCGATTCGGTCAATTCGGCCATTGAGGCGCTCTGTGAAGAGCAGCGCACCGCAATTGTGTTGCGCGAATTTCAAGGCCTTAGCTACTCACAAGTCGCTTCCGCAATGTCTTGCCCTGTCGGGACGGTGCGCTCGCGCGTATTCCGGGCTCGCGAAGCGATAGACAATCAATTGCGCCGTATCTTTGACGATGGCATTGGACGTTCGAGGCGGAACTTGTCGTTGCGCTCGGGGCAAACCCGGGGTTGCGCCGTATGAGCATCTCAATTCAATGCACTCACACATGTCGGAGACTGCCACCTCGCCGAGCACAGCGGCGTTTCCCAAACTCGCCTTATCGCGAGACGGATTGAAATACTAGGCGATTGTCCAGTCGGCATGACCAAAAAACGCCACGAGCGCAATTGCCTGACGGAAGTACAGCAAAAAGACGCACATCGAGCAGCCACTCTGCCCACTTATTCGTTATTGCGGGACACGAGCGTTTTAATGATTGCTCCATTACACATTCACTTGGATGCCCTATGGCATTAAGGGACCTGCTCGTATACGTTGATCAATCGGAAGGCGCATGCGTGCGTTTGCGCCTCGCTGCAGATCTCGCGCGCCGCCACGAGAGTCGGCTGACCGCCCTTTTCGTCAGAGAATTCACTTCGGCACAGCTTTACGAGCAAGGGACTGCCGAGCTAGGACTTGCTTCGGCTGAAGGGATGGACCGCACAAATTGGCATATCCACCAATCGATCAACGACACAGAGCAAAGACTGCGAGCGGCGCTTGAGACAGTCAGGCTGGAGTACGGCCTCAAGACCGAATGGCGCTCCCTCGATGGCGTCGCATCGACGGTGGTCCCTCAGCATGCGCGCTATGCCGATCTGTGTATTCTGGGCCAATCGGCGCCGGTCGATACTACTGCTGTGGGGTACACTTTTGGCGAGCAACTGTTGTTCGTTATCGGGCGGCCCGTGTTGTTCGTCCCCGCTTTGGGATCATTCGACACTCTCGGGCGGCATATTCTGGTTGCCTGGAACTCAAGCCGACCATCGGCCCGATCCCTCAACGATGCGCTACCACTCATCGAGCGTGCCGAGCAGACCACGGTAGTCACACTCAATCCAACGGAATTCATAGACCGACACGGGGCCCTGCCTGCGGACCGCATGGTTGAACATCTGAGCCGGCATACCACTGCTTCCGTGCAAGGGATCCAGCTCTTTAAAGTTCCCGCAGCTTCGATCGCCGACGCGCTGCAGGCTGAAGCACATAAGATTGGTGCCGATGTGATCGTGGCGGGCGCGTACGGCCATCCGATGCTTTGGGAAAAGTTGCTGGGCGGAGTCACTCATGACCTGCTCGCGCGCATGAGTCTGCCCGTTATGATGTCACATTAGTGCGAATCGCGCTCAGCCCAAGCAGCGTTCAGATTCCACAATTACACACATACCATGAATTCTAATATTCCTGCCTCGCGTAGATCCGCACGTTTTAGCCGCCTGGAAACTTAACATCAATCGCCTCTCCTCCGGGCAATAGACACTCGCCGCCGCCGCCGCCATACAATCCGTTGGCCGGATACACGAGCTGAAATTGGCATCTCATGCGCGAGCCGCTCGGTGAGGCGAGATCCGCAACGACGCGGTCCCTGTAGTGCGCAACGAAATCCGGGGATGGCCCTACACCCCAGTCCGTTTCATCCCAACCCGAATACCAGCCGTCAAACAGCTTAGCGCTATCGAACTTCTTATCGCGCGTCATCTGATAATACTTTCCGCGATAGTTCGTGCCGTCGGCCAGTGTTGCTTGCATCGTCCCAGAATGTCCGTCGGAACTCCTCCAGCTAAATGTGGCCGGCCTCGCCCCAGACGGCGTGTAGCCAATCCCGGTACCCATCGTGGTGCAACCGGCCGCGATCGCCGCGAGGAGCAGCAGCAGCAGCAACGACTCCACGGGGCCTCTATGCGGCATAGTCATCTTCGCGGTATCCGGACGCCGAGCGAAGCGGTGCGGTCCATTACCTTCGCACCGTCATACGCCGATTACCGGCTGGCGACCTGCGGAGGTATGGAACTCGCCGTGTTCAAGATGACCGGTAGTCCGTCTTTTCCAGAGCCCACAATGATTACCTTGGAGTTCGGCGACTCCGCCAACTTCTCAGTCGCCTCGATTCCCTTCCATTCGATCGCCTGAGCGTTCAATCCCTTGCTGATGATCGACTGGTAATCTGCTATGCCCATCGCCTCGATGTGCTTGCGCACGGCTTCCTGCTTGGTGCGCTCGAGGACGAACTGCATTTCGAGCGCCTTTTGTTCTTCCTCTAGTTTCGTCTGAATCGCAGTCTGCACCGCCGGCGGTAGGTGAACTTCGCGGATAAGCACCGCATTGACTTGCACATGCTTGCCTGCCAGCTTCTGCGAAACCTCCTCGCGGATTTCCCGCTCAATCTGTTCGCGCTTGGTGGAGTAGATTTCCTCCGGAGAGTACCTGCCAACCACTTTGCGCGCGCTCGATGTTACGTACGGTGCCACCAGCGTCGAATAGTAGTCCGCACCCG
The DNA here is from genome assembly GCA_052326345.1 of Steroidobacteraceae bacterium. GTDB lineage: Bacteria > Pseudomonadota > Gammaproteobacteria > Steroidobacterales > Steroidobacteraceae > Bog-1198. The sequence continues at coordinate 42,780 of JBKQOZ010000045.1, forward strand.
TCTGGGTGATGAGTTGGTATGCCTCCGACGCAACCGGCTGATACAGAATCGAACTCCTCAATTTGATATCGAGTCCGTTGTTAGCCAACACATCCAAGGAATCCTCGCGTTGTTGCTCGCGTAAGTCGACTTGATACACGCGAGCCAACGGGGACACGACATGAAAGCCCTCGGTCAGGGGCTTATCCACCGTTCCTCCTAGAGGCGTCCACTCCACGCCAACGCGACCCGTCGGCACCGAAGCGCAACCGACCAGCGACGCTCCGGCCAAGAGTATTGACACGGGATAATTGGCAGCGCGAAAACACATGACGACCTCCGCGTTCGATTTGCCACTCCAAAAGGAGTCTGTGTTTAGTGTCCAAGACAAAGATTAAAGCTCGACGAATGCAAAATTAAAAGGCAACGCATTAAGGCCGCGCGAGATCGCCCGACAGTCGCTAGAAGGTCGCCCCCTCCCTTTCCAGCGGTCGACTGGCACCCAGGCCGCCGCTGGATAATCTCCGAACCTCCACCCGTCTTCTCAGTATCGCGCCTCAAGTTTTTAGGTACTTACCCGTATTTAATTCCGTATTTGCATATTTGCGCAATCGCGCAATAAAAGGTATCGTCTACGCCGTTTAAGTGGACCTACTTTGATAATGGCGTTTAACTTCCAAAAACCCTTGGTGCCGTCGTATGCGGCGCGGCCGCGGCGAGAGTTGCTTCTAGCGCTCGCCCTGAAGGGTATTTTTCTGTTAATCATCTATTGTTTGTTCTTTGGCCCGGCGCATCGCGTGCCGTCAGACGCTGCGGCCACTGCGGCGGCGCTCATCGGAACGAACAAGGGCTAGGAATCGCGATGCACACATGGAATCTCGTCGACCTCTCACGGCTGCAGTTTGCCGTGACGGCGATGTATCACTTTTTGTTCGTGCCACTGACGCTGGGCCTTTCCATCTTGTTGGCGATCATGGAGAGCGTCTACGTGATGACGGGGCGCCCCATCTGGCGCGAGATGACGCGCTTTTGGGGCATTCTCTTCGGCATCAACTTCGCGATGGGCGTCGCCACCGGCATCACGATGGAGTTCCAATTCGGCACGAATTGGGCTTATTATTCGCATTACGTCGGGGATATCTTCGGCGTGCCGCTCGCGATCGAAGGCTTGATGGCCTTCTTCCTCGAGGGCACCTTCATCGGCTTGTTCTTCTTCGGTTGGGATCGCCTGAGCCGCCTGCAGCATCTCATCGTCACTTGGCTGGTCGCGATCGGCAGCAATTTATCCGCCTTGTGGATTCTGATTGCGAACGCCTGGATGCAGAACCCCACCGGCGCTCACTTTAACTCGAGCACCATGCGCATGGAGCTCGATTCGATCCGCGAGGTCATCTTCAACCCGGTGGCGCAATCCAAGTTCGTCCATACCGTGAGCGCGGGCTACGTGACCGGCGCGGTCTTTGTGCTCGCGATCAGCGCCTGGTATCTGCTCAAGGGCCGGCACGTCGAATTCGCCAAGCGATCGGCCACCGTTGCGATCAGCTTTGGTCTTGCGGCCGCCTTATCGGTCGTCGTGCTCGGCGATGAGAGCGGATACACCTTGACCGAGCATCAGAAGATGAAGATCGCCGTGATCGAAGGCCTGTGGCACACGGAACCGGCGCCCGAGCCATTCACGGTGTTTGGATTGCCCGATACTGCAGCTCACGAAACACACGATGCAATCAGAATCCCCTGGGCGCTCGGTTTGATCGCCACAAGGTCGTTGAATACGGAGATTCCGGGAATTACCGAGCTCGTCGGCCGTGCGAAGGAGCGGATCGTCAATGGCATACCCGCCTTCACGGCGCTGCGCGCGCTGCGCCAGGACCCGAACGATGCCGCTGCCCGTCAGATGCTGAAAGACCACGTTGCGGATCTCGGCTACGCGCTGCAGCTGCGCAAGTACGTCGAGGACCCCGCCCTGGCGACTGCCGCGCAGATCGACCAGGCGGCCTGGGATACGGTCCCCTCCGTGGGCCCCATGTTCTGGTCGTTTCGGCTGATGGTGGGCTTAGGATTGTTCTTCATTGCATTCTTTGCCGTCGGATTTTATCTGGCCGCGAGACGCTGCATCGCGAAAAGCCGCGGGTTTCTCACGTTAGCCCTCTGGATACTGCCGCTGCCCTGGCTCGCCGCGGAGGTGGGCTGGTTCATCGCCGAACACGGGCGGCAGCCCTGGGCGATCGAGGGCGTTTTGCCGACGTTCCTCGCAGTCTCGCCGATTCCGGCATCGAGCGTTGCGCTCAGCCTGGCGGGATTTGTGGTCTTCTATACCGTTCTCGCGGTCGTTGACGTGTTTCTCCTCAAGAAATACGTGAAGCTTGGCCCCGGCGCGGCCTCGGCGCCCGCCGATCTCACCGGCGCCCCAGGCGGCCTCGCCGGCCTACGGCGCTAGGAGCACGCATGTTCGACTTCGAAACACTGAAGGTCATCTGGTGGCTGCTGCTCGGCGTGCTGTTGATCGGTTTTGCGATCATGGATGGATTCGACCTGGGCGTCGGAATGCTGCTGCCGTTCGTTGCGCGCGGCGACACCGAGCGGCGCGTCGTGATCAATACCGTGGGGCCCGTGTGGGAAGGCAATCAGGTGTGGCTCATCCTAGGCGGAGGAGCGATTTTTGCGGCCTGGCCGGCGCTCTACGCGGCGAGCTTCTCCGGATTTTATCTGGCGATGATGCTCGTGCTCGCCGCGCTCATCTTGCGGCCGGTGGGATTCAAGTTCCGCAGCAAAATGCCGGGCGCCGGCTGGCGTGCGAGCTGGGATTGGGCTCTATTTGTCGGCGGTGCCGTGCCCGCGCTCGTATTCGGTGTCGCCATGGGAAATCTCCTCGAGGGTGTCCCCTTCAGCTTCGATTCCGACCTTCGCGCCAGCTACTCGTTCGGCCTATTCGACCTCTTGAATCCATTTGCGTTGCTGTGCGGTTTCGTCAGCATGGCGATGTTGCTGACGCACGGCGCGGTGTACCTTGCAGTGAAAACCGACGGCGAAGTGGCACAGCGTGCGCGCACCATTTCACGCTTCGCGGCGCTTGCGTGGGTGCTGCTATTCGCGCTCGCCGGACTCTGGCTCTGGATGAGTCACTTCGGCTTTGCCGTCACCAGCGGTGCCATGCCGGGGGGCGAACCCGACCCTCTGGCAAAAACCGCCGCGCCGCTCGCCGGCGCGTGGCTGGCCAATTATGGGCGCTGGCCGGTGACGATGCTCATTCCGGCGCTCGGCCTGGCGGCGCCTTTGGCGGTTGCGGCACTGGCCGGAATCCGTAGGCGGCTCATCGTCTTCGTCGTCAGCGCCCTTGGCATCGCCGGCGTCATCGGCACCATGGGGGTGAGCCTGTTTCCGTTCCTGCTCCCCTCCTCCTCGCATCCCGGCAGCAGTCTGACGGTTTGGGATGCCTCGAGCAGCCATCGAACGCTCGGCATCATGCTGATCGCGGTGATCGTCTTTCTACCGATCGTACTGGCCTACACCGGCTGGGTGTACCGCGTCATGCGCGGGCCCGTGACCGGCGCGTACATTGAAGCCCATCGTGACACGAGCTATTGAGGGAACGCCATGTGGTATTTCAGCTGGATACTAGGTCTCGGACTCGCCTGCGCGTTTGCGATCCTGAACGCCATGTGGTTCGAATTGGATGCAGACCGGCACGCGGGTGAGCGGCCGGCCGACACGGCGAATATTTCCTGACTTTTCACCCGCCATGCAGCCACCCATCCATGATGCATCTTGATGCGCTTGACGAATCTGCGGAACGCGCGGCGGAGTTCCTGAGAACCGTCGCGCACCCCGGGCGTCTGCGTATCGTCTGCGCGCTGATGCAAGGCGAACTCTCCGCGAGCCAATTGGCGCGCCAAGCGCGCTTGCCTGCCCCGGCGCTGTCGCAGCAAGCGGCCATTTTGCATGCGGAAGGGTTGATCGGGCGACGTCGAGAGGGGCGCTCCGTGCTGTACCGCCTACGCGCGCCCGAGGTGAAATCGCTAGCCAAGCTGCTGTATCGACTGTTCTGTAAGCCGTCCTCGGCACCGGTGCGCCGTGGCGGCAGGAAAAAAGGAGCACGCCCATGACGAAGCATCAAACGCCGATCGAGACCCTGGATCCGGCGGAAGTGGCACGCCTCCTGCGTGCCGGCAAGTTGCTGTTGATCGACGTTCGCGAGCCCGAAGAGTACGCGGCGGAGCGGATCGCCGGAGCGCTTCTCTATCCGCTCTCGACCTTCGATGCCTCGGCACTGCCGGACGATGGTCCGCGCCGGGTCGTGTTTCACTGTGGAAGCGGCAAGCGCTCGCTCGCTGCGGCGGAGCGGCGTCTCGCAGCCGGCCAGGCGCATGCGGCACACATGGGCGGCGGTATCGCGGCCTGGAAAGCCGCGGGCTTGCCGGTGATTGCGCTCGGTTCGGCCCGCTGATCTGGCCGTCAACACACACTCACCCGAGTAAAAGGATCCTCATGAAGGCATACCCACACACCTACCGCGTCAGCGCGCACGGTTCGGCGGTTGGCACCGTTCCGGTCGTATCGCAGGGTTTACCGGCGATTGAGACGGCACCGCCGCCGGAATTCGATGGACCTGGCGGGGTTTGGTCGCCGGAGACCTTGCTCGTGGCCGCCATCGCCAATTGCTTCATCCTGACCTTCCGCGGCATATCCCGCGCAGTTCACTTCGATTGGGAAAAGCTCGAGGCCCAAGTCGATGGCACGCTGGAACGTGTTTCTGGCAGCACTCAGTTCACTCGGTACGCCACCCGAGCGACCCTCACCGTAAAAGCAGGCATCGATCATGCCAAGGCGCGGGAGCTTTTGGAGCGGGCCGAAAAGGTCTGTTTGGTTGCGAATTCACTGCGCGGGGAGCGGACTCTCGAGGTTCAGTTGCTCGAGGCGTCGGAAGTGGCACCATCACCTCCATGATGGGACAAATCGGCAATTTGGCGGGTTACGCGCTGATGGGTCTAGGCGTCGGCATCATCCTCAGACACGTATTCAACCTGCTGAACGCGCGACGTCGAATTCCTGAACTCTTGAAATCCGGTGCACAAATCCTCGATGTGAGGTCACCCAGCGAGTTCGCCGCGGGTCACGCCTCGGGGAGCCGAAACGTTCCACTCGCCGATCTCGAGCGCGAAGCGAAGGATCTGGACCCAAACCGCTGGATCATTGTCTGCTGCGCGTCCGGCACGCGCAGCGGCATGGCTCGCCGCTGGCTCCTCCGACACGGGTTCTCACACGTGTTGAATGGTGGCTCCTGGCGCAACCTGCCGTGACGGAATTGTCCGATCTCATTCGGCCTTCGTTCTGATTGGCAGCGCAACGCTGACGGGGTAACCGCCGTCGTTGGTGAGACCAGCACGGCGGACCATTCAGGCGGCTTCGAATACGATCGCCTGCATGTGCAAGGGACGCTCGCCGAGTCTCAGCTCACGGATGAACGCGTCCGTCAGAGCCTCAATGAGCCGCTCGGGGTCCGTGCCGGCGCGAGTGCGGATTTGCTCGATCAGCGGTGTGCCGCAAATAAGGCCGCGCGCGAAGAGCGCAGGGTCCGCCACTTGCTTTGCTAGCCGCACGACCGACGCCTTGATGTCGGTAAACCCCGCGTCGATCAACGACGCCTTGATGGCATCGTAATCGTGGTAGCCGAAGGGGACTTGGAAAAATGGCGGCGGGTCGTCGGGATAAAACCGCGCCGCCGTCTCGTACGCCAAGCGACCGAAAGCGTTGTGAGCATGCGAGTCCCACACGTTGAACACATAGTGGCCGTTCGGCGCCAATACGCGACGGACCTCGCGGTGAGACCGGAGTTTGTCCGGAAAAAACATGACTCCGTACTGGCACACGACCGCATCGAAGGCGCCCTCTGCAAAAGGCAGTGCAGTGGCGTCGGCAGGCATGAACATGACCTGCTCGCCGGGGTTGAACTTCGTTCGCGCAATGTCGAGCATTGCCTCGTTGAGGTCGGTTGCTGTCAGCCGTGAACCCGTCGGCAGCACGTCTCGCAGATGCCGCGTGACGATGCCCGTACCCGCCGCGGTCTCCAGGACCCGCTTTGGGGACGAGGCAGCAGCTCGGCGCGCGATGTCGGCAGCGTAATCGGCAAAGATCACCGGACCGAGAGCCCGTTCGTAGTGGTCCGGAATCGCGCCGATAAAGTGTGCCGCCGTGGTGTCGTGCATATTGAATTCTCGTGTGTGACGGGCATTTCTACAAGTGACTCGGAGTGCCCCTATCCCTCTGGCAAGGTTGCGAGGGCGATTACGCCCAGCGCCGCGACGAGGATTCTCAACCCGCCGGCAATCCGGCGACGCCAAAGGCATGCTGAATGAGCCAATTGGCAATACCGCCACCCACCACCAGATAGCCGAACAGGATGGCGCCGAGCACGAGTGCATCGCGGCCGGCGAGTCGAAGCTTGGTGATGGTCGTGTCGAGACCGAGTGCGGCCATCGCCGTCGCGAGCAGGACGATATCCAGAGCACGAAGCGACGCGAGGACACGGGCCGGCAATCCCAAGTAAGGGTGCACAATGGCAATGACGATGAATGCGATCGCGAACGCCGGCAGACGCGGCGCCGTAGCCGTCCTGGTGGGCTGCGTTTCGCGTGGGGCAAACCGCCCGAGCACGATCAGAAATGGCGCAAGCATCATGACTCGAATCATTTTGACGATCACCGCATTCTCGGCGGTGACCCCGCCGATGGTTTTGCCGATGGCGACCACTTGGGCCACCTCGTGCACCGTCGAGCCGACGTAGATGCCGAAGGGCGCTCGCGCGATCCCAAGGACACTAAACAACAGCGGATAGACCAGCATCGCGAGGCTGCCGAACAGGACCACTTGGCCTACCGCTGCGGAGGTCTTGTGCGGCGCGGCACCGAGCACCGCTTCGGTCGCCACAACCGCTGCCGCTCCGCAAATCCCGCTGCCCGCCGAAGCCAGCAGAACCGTGTCGCGATCCATCTTCAGCCAGCGAAATCCGACCCACCAACCTACGAAAATCGTGGAAGTGACTATAAATAAGTCAGCGGCGATCGCCGCGGGACCCACCTCAAGAATTTGCTGCAGGCTCAAATTGAGACCGTAGAGCGCGACGCCGATGCGCAGAAGCGTCTTCTGCGCGAATTCAAGTCCCGGTTGCGCCGCCGGATTTGCGAGCGCGCGGTGGGCGATATTCCCAAGCAACGCCCCGACAAGAATGGCGATCGTCAGCGCGCTTAAGCCCAGCGCCGCAAACGCCGGCACGCGTGCCAGCAGCATCGCCAGCGCACTGATGACAACGACGATTGCCAGGCCGGGCCCGAACCGGCGAGCAGCGTCCTTCAACGCTGCGCACCTTTTGGTCGAACGGTGTGGTTAACCGGCCCGACCGCAGCCGATGCCCACATCAGTCCGTGCTTACCACACCGCCTCACATGCGCTTGGGGGCCGTAGGAGACGTGTTGATACCCAGCATCCTGTAGAGCGGGCAGAAGCTAAATGCGGCCGTCAAGAGCAGCACAAGCCCCGCCAGCGCCAACCAGCGAAGGGGACCCGCCAGCAAGAAAAAAGCACTCAACAGGGCGAGTCCCAGCACGACTCGAACTACACGATCAATCGATCCGACATTGGTATTCATGACCTGATCTCCATGAGTTGTCTCCACCGTTCGCCACGGCTTATCCCGCGGCAAAAAAACCATTCGCAGCAGGCTTTTCTCAGGACCTCTTCGGCGCTCCCTCTCTCGCCTTCTTGGCGTCTCTCTTTGAGGCCGCCGGCCCGCAGAACGCCGTATACAGAACCTCCATGATTTGAAGGGCCGGTCCTTTGGCGAGCGCGTAGTAGATCGTCTGCGATTGGCGAGTCGTTGTGACCAAGCCGGCATCACGCAGGACTCCCAAATGTTGGGAAAGCGCCGACTGGCTCAAGGGCACACGCTCATTGATCTCTCCGACCGACAGGGATCCCTCGAGCAGGCAACAAAGCATCAGGAGACGTTGGTCGTTCGCGAGAGCCTTTAGGAAGGCAGCCGCTTCGGTCGCATGCTCCTGAATCGCCGCCATCGCCGGCAGAGGCCGGTTTTTTCCTTCACGACTCGCCACCTCTGTTGCCATGTTCGGCCTCCGATTATCTGAAATGGTTACGTTCGTTAATCCGTAATTGCTAAATTAGCATATTATGATATACTATGCCAGTGAAATCGATAAAACGCTCCCATTCTAGTTCGAGGGAAATATTTATGAGCATTGATCGCTGGGTCATGAGATTTGCAGGCACGGTCGTACTCGTGAGCCTGCTTCTGGCGCATTTTGTGAGCCTCAATTGGCTATGGCTCACGGCATTTGTCGGTGCCAACCTGCTGCAATCTTCGTTCACGGGCTTTTGTCCGCTGGCGATCGTGCTCAAGCGCCTGGGCGTGCGGCCCGGTCACGCGTTCTCCTAAAAGCGGAGCGCTACGCATGCGGCTATCCCGATCGGCATGTTGGTTGGTCGCCCCCGGGCTTCTTCTCATCGTCGCGGGGTGTGGCAGCAAGCCGGCTCCGCCTGTGGGTCCGGCGGCACCGCCGCTCGCAAGCGTCGTGATTCAGCCGGTGCACACGCCGCTCGAGCGTACCGTCGATGGCACGATCGAGGCGGTGAATCAGGCGACGGTCTCGGCCCAGACGAGCGGCCGGGTCGCGGAGATTCTGTACGACGTCAATGATGTCGTGCCCGCCGGTGCCGTCATCATGCGGCTCAAAGGCACTGAACAGCGCGCCGGCCTTCAGGGCGCGGAAGCGGGGCTTACCGAAGCCAAAGCTCGCAACGTCGAGGCCACGACAAGCTACCAGCGAGTCGCGGATCTGTATCAGCGCCGCGTCGTGTCGAAGGCGCAGCTCGATCAGGCGACCGCCAATCGGGATGCTGCCGCCGCACACTTGGCCGCCGCGGAGGCCGGGCTTACCACCGCGCGTGAGGGGGTGGGCTACACCGAGATTCGGGCTCCCTATGGCGGCGTCGTCACCAAGCGGCTGGTCGAAGTCGGCGAGACGGTGAGTCCAGGCACGCCCTTGATGACCGGTCTTTCACTGCGGGACTTGCGGGTCAACATCAACGTCCCGCAGAGCATCGTCATGCAAGTCCGCAAGCTCAAGCAAGCGGCGGTTTATGTCGGGGATCAACGCATCGAGGCCACGAAAATCACGATCTTTCCGGAGGAGGCGACTCCCTCGAGCACGTTTCGGGCGCGGCTCGATCTGCCTCCCGGCGCGCTCGACCTCGCACCCGGCATGTACGTGAAAGTCGGGCTCGTCGTCGGCGAGGCCGATCGGCTCCTCATCCCGGCGTCCGCGGTGGTCGAACGCAGTGAGGTCACGGGCGTTTACGTGATCGACGCCCACGGAATGGTATCACTGAGATACGTGCGTCCCGGACACCGCTTCGGTGATCAACTCGAGATCCTTGCCGGGCTCGCCACGGGCGACCGAATCGCACTCGACCCGATAGCCGCCAGTGCCGAAGTCGCCGTTGCAGGACCTCGATCGTGAAGGAACCGCTCGGCTTGAGCGGGCGGATCGCACGGTTCTTTCTGGAGAACCAGCTCACGCCCCTGCTCGCCTTGACGGCGCTGCTGATGGGCGCCTTCGCCGTTCTCGTGACCCCCCGGGAGGAGGAGCCGCAGATTGAGGTCACCTTCGCCAATATCTTAATTCCTTTTCCCGGCGCGAGTTCCGAGCAAGTCGAAAATCTCGTCGCGACTCCGATGGAGAAAGTCCTGGGGGAGATCTCGGGAGTCAAACACATCTATTCGGTTTCTCGGCCAGGCCTCGCAGTCCTAACGGTGCAGTACGAGGTCGGCATCCATCGTAACGATGCCATCGTACGGCTCTACAACGCCGTCTATTCGAATCAGGATTGGCGCCCCGCGGGCGTCGGCATTGGGCAGCCGCTGATCAAGCCGAAGGGGATCGATGACGTGCCGATCGTCACGCTCACGCTGTGGAGCCGCGATCCCGCACTCGGTGCTCATGAACTCGGACAAGTGGCTCGCGCCATCGAAAGTGAGATCAAGCGGGTTCCGAACACCCGCAACGTGTATTCGGTCGGGGACACCGAACCCTTGATCCGCGTCGAACTCGATCCGGGGCGTCTAACGGCGGCCGGACTCACCGCCGGCGAGCTTGCCGCGGCGCTGCAGGCCGCCAACCTCGTGCGCCAGGCCGATGCAGTCGTCAGTGACGATCGACTCTCGCCGGTGCAGGCCGGTCGGTTCCTCGCCAATCGTGACGACGTGGGCGGCCTGATCGTCTCCGCGCGCGACGGTAAGCCGATCTATCTCGACGATGTGGCGACGGTCACCGATGCACCGCAGACCCCGTCGCGATACGCCTGGTTCGGCACGGGTCGCGCATCCGCCAAACGGGGGGCGCCGGTCAGTCAGGCGCCCGCGGTCACCCTGGCGATCGCCAAGAAGCCCGGCAGCAACGCAATCGATGTCGCGACCGCCGTCGTCAGCCGCGTCGAACAGTTAAAGGGCATCACGATTCCCGCCGGCGTCGAGGTCACGGTAACCCGCAACTACGGCGTCACCGCGAACGACAAGGCGAAGAAGCTGATCGAGAAGCTCTTGTTCGCCACAGCGTCCGTGGTGCTTCTGGTATTGCTCGCAGTGGGAAAACGCGAGGCCGTGGTCGTAGGCGCCGCGGTCGTCGTGACCCTCGCCGCCACCCTGTTCGCTTCCTGGGCCTGGGGCTTTACGATTAATCGGGTATCGCTGTTCGCCCTGATCTTCGCGATCGGCATTCTGGTCGATGATGCCATCGTGATCGTCGAGAACGTCCACCGGCATCTGTCGATCGACAAGGGCGCGATTTCCGAGATCATCCCGCTCGCGGTTAATGAGGTGGGCGGACCCACCATTCTGGCCACCTTTACCGTGATTGCGGCGTTGCTGCCCATGGCGTTTGTCTCGGGCCTGATGGGCCCCTACATGAGCCCGATTCCGATCAATGCCAGTATGGGGATGCTGATCTCGCTCGCCGTCGCCTTGATCTTCACGCCGTGGCTGTGCCGAAAACTGTTCGCCAGCGCGCCGCATGACGAGACCACTGAGTCGCAGACGGAGGGCAAACTGCATCGCTTCTTCGAACGTCTGATGACGCCGTTTCTCACCGGCGATCACGCGCGGCGGAGCCGTCATCGGCTGTATCTCGGGACCCTAGGGGCAATCCTCGTCGCGGTTCTTCTGGCGGTCGTGCAACTCGTCGTCTTGAAGATGCTCCCCTTTGACAACAAATCCGAATTCCAGGTCGTCGTCAACATGCCGGAAGGCACCCCGGTTGAGGGAACCGCCCGGGTGCTGGCAGGATTAGCAAGCATCGTACGGCAGGTGCCGGAGGTTACGGATTACCAAGCCTACGCCGGGACTGCGGCGCCGATCAATTTCAATGGCCTGGTGCGCCAGTATTATCTGCGTGCCGACAGCAGCCAGGGGGATCTGCAGGTCAACCTCGTCGACAAGAGCGATCGCAGCCGCAAGAGCCACGACATCGCGCGCGCGATCCGCCCGGCGCTCGCCGCCGAGGGCAAGCGCCTCGGCGCCGCCTCGGTCCAAGTGGTGGAAGTGCCGCCCGGGCCACCGGTGCAGGCGCCGCTCGTGGCGGAGATCTACGGCCCGGTATATGCCGCGCAACAGAAAATCGGCCATGCGCTGCGCGCGATGTTCGATTCGACCCGCGACATCGTCGATACCGACGATACCCTATCTGCACCGGCCCCCCGTTATATCGTAGCCCTCGATCGAGCCAAGGCCGCATTGCTCGGTGTGACGCAGGCGGCAGCAACGGAGGCACTCGCCACCGCGCTCGCTGGATCGGATGCCACCTACGTCCACTCGGGGCGGGAACGCGACCCGATTGCCGTGCGACTCGAACTGGCATCGGCAGACAAGTGGGGTCTGCAGCAGGCCCTTGCCCTCCCGGTGCGCGCCATGACCGGCGCGTTGGTGCCGTTATCCGAGGTGGTCAGTGTCTCCGAGAAGCCGTGGGACGCGACGATTTATCACAAAGATTTGCTGCCGGTGGTCTTCGTCACGGGCGACATGGCAGGCCGGCTCGACAGCCCCTTGTATGGCATGTTCAGTCTGGTCTCGCAGATCAGCAAGGCAGCACCGGCCGGCCAGCCGCTCGTACAGCGCTTCGTGAGCCCGCCGGATCGGCTGAGCGAGTTCAGCGTGAAGTGGGACGGCGAGTGGACCATCACCTATGAGACGTTCCGCGACATGGGCCTCGCCTATGCCGTGGGTCTCGTGTTCATTTACTTGCTGGTCGTCGCGCAGTTTCGCTCCTATGCCGTGCCGCTCATCATCATGGCGCCGATTCCACTGACCATCATCGGCGTCATGCCCGGGCACGCCTTGCTCGGCGCGCAATTCACGGCGACCTCGATGATCGGCATGATCGCCCTCGCCGGCATCATCGTGCGAAACTCTATTTTGCTGGTTGACTTCATCAACCAGCAGATCGCGGCCGGCCAGCCGCTCGCCCGAGCGGTGATCGGTGCCGCGTCCATTCGGGCGAGGCCCATCGTGCTGACCGGTCTCGCCGCGATGATTGGGGCGCTGTTCATTCTCGATGATCCCATCTTCAACGGTCTCGCCATCTCGCTGATCTTCGGCATCTTGGTGTCGACCGCGTTGACGCTACTGCTGATTCCACTGCTCTACTACGGCTACATCAGGCGCTCCCGCGAGAGCACCGTTCATTAACTGGGGGTATTTATGGCACACATTATCGTCATTGGCGCAGGCTTGGGGGGCATTCCCGCCGCTTTTGATCTGCGCAAGCATCTTCCGAAAAGCCACCGAGTGACTTTGATCGGCGCGCGGCCGCATTTCGAGTTTACGCCCTCGAATCCGTGGATCGCGGTGGGCTGGCGCACGCCCGAGGCGACCCAGGTGGCGATGCAAGCACCCCTCGAGCGCAAGGACGTTCACTGGCTCGTCAATACCGTCACCCGGATCGATGCGGACAATTCCAAGCTCACGCTGGATGATGGGAAGGAACTCAGCTACGACTATCTCGTCATCGCCACTGGTCCGCGCCTCGCCTTTGAGGAAGTACCGGGTCTCGGCCCCGACGCTTTCACACAATCCGTGTGCACCCACGACCATTCAGCGCAAGCGTGGACGCGATACCAGGAGTTCGTGAAAAATCCCGGCCCAATCATCGTCGGCGCAGCTCCCGGCGCGAGCTGCTTCGGACCGGCTTACGAAACCGCAATGATTCTGGATGCCGATCTTCGCAAACGAAAGATCCGCGACCGCGTGCCGATGACCTACGTCACGAGTGAACCTTACATCGGTCACATGGGCTTAGGGGGCGTGGGCGACAGCAAAGGTCTCATGGAGTCCGAGCTTCGCGAGCGGCACATCAAGTGGATCACGAATGCCAAGATCCTATCAGTGACCGCGAACGAAATGACGGTGCAGGAACTCGACGAGAACGGAGGCGTGAAGAAGGAGCATAAGCTACCCTTCGCCTATGGCGCCGTGATCCCCGCGTTCAAAGGCGTCGACGCCGTCGCCGCGGTGCCGGGCCTTTGCAACCCGCGCGGCTTCGTGCTGATCGACAAGCATCAACGAAATCCGAAGTACAAGAACATCTTTTCCGTCGGCGTTTGTGTCGCGATCCCGCCGGTGGAGGCCACTCCGGTCGCCACCGGTGCGCCCAAAACCGGCTACATGATCGAGTCGATGGTATCCGCGACGGCGGCCAATATCGCGGCCGAGATTGCCGGCAAACCAGCGGTCGCCGAAGCCACCTGGAATGCCGTATGCCTGGCGGACTTTGGTGACACCGGCGCCGCATTCGTCGCGCTGCCGCAGATCCCGCCGCGCAATGTCACGTGGTCGAGAAAGGGCAAGTGGGTACACCTCGCGAAGATCGCGTTCGAGAAATATTTCATGCGCAAAGTGCGCACGGGATCGCTCGCGCCGGTCTACGAGACCTACGTGCTGAAGGCTCTCGGCATCGTCTCGCTCAAGAAGCACGCGAACTGACGGAATGGGAAGATCATGAGCGTTACGAAAACGACAGGACACCGTTCGGCGCATCGCGTGAGGTGGGCGCTGTGTGCATTGTTGTTTCCGTGGGTCAGCGGCGCGGAGTCGCTGAGCGATGCTTGGGCGATGGCGCTGCAGTCGGACGGCACGCTCGCGGCCGCGCACAGCGAACGGCAGGCGGCGGAGGCGGATCAGTCCGCGGCGATGCGCCAGCGCTGGCCGGCGCTCGACGTCGACGGCAAATACACCCAGTTCGAGCATGCACCGAACCTCAACATCGCGACGCCCGCGGGACAATTGCAGGCGCCAGTATTTGCCCATGACGGCTACGCTATGGCGGGCGCGGACCTCTCGGTGCCTTTGTGGACGTCGGGCCGGATCAGCGGCGCCATCGGAGCTGCCGCGGCCGGCGCGCGCGGCGCCACCGCTCAAGAGGTGCGAAGTACCGCGGACCTTAAGCTCGCGGTCGCGGAGGCGTATATCGGGGTATTCCGTACCCGCAAGGCGCTGGAAGTGGCCGAGTCGAACGTCGCGAGCCTCAAGGCCCACGCCGAGGATGTGCAGGCGATGTACGACAAGGAGGCCGTGGCGAGATCGGATTTGCTGGCCGCCCAAGTCGCGCTCGCCAATGCGGGGCAGCAGCGCCTGCGTGCCGCCAATGCGCTGCACCTCGCCATCGCGGCCTATAACCGTTGGGTCGGCCAGCCGCTGGATCGGATTCCCGAGCTCGAGGCGCCCGCGGCGGCGCCGTCGGCGGATGCGGTGGGGACGCTTGAGCAACTGACCGCCCAAGCCCTCGAGCGCCGTCCCGAACTGGCGGCGATCAGCGCACAACAGGAAGGTCTCGAACAGGCGGCGCGCGCGGAGCGCGCACAGGGCCTGCCCCAAATCGCGCTGCATGCCGGCTACAACCATCTCGACAACGACATCCTCGATCGGGAGAACTTTGCAACGGTGGGGATCGGGTTTCAGTGGCGGCTGCTCGACAGCGGGCAGCTGAAAGCGAGAACCAGCGCGTTGCGCAGCCGCGCACGGGCGGCGCAGCAGCGGTTGGACGACCTTCGCTCATCAGTGGCGCTGGAGGTCGAGACGGCCCTCGACAATCGCGACGAGGCCGCGGCGCGCATCCATGCGGCCGCAACCGCCGTCGTGCAGGCGGAGGAGAACGTCAGGATCGCGAGGGAGTTGTACAGCAGCGGGCTAGGAACGAATAATCAGGTACTCGACGCTGAAACCCTACGCGTCATCTCGCTAACCAATCGCGATGACGCAGGCTTTGATTTGCTTGTCGCACAATACCGTCTACAACGCGCCCTGGGCGAGCTGTAGCAGGGATTACCGCCATCACCGGCTAGCGACCTGCGCAGGAGTAGAATCGGCGCGATGGCGCAAAACGGGCTCACCAAGATTTTTCTCTCCTATAGCACGCGCCTGCGGCTCGCGTTGATCCGTCACGAGGAGCTCACCGGCATCGTCTTTTGGGCCGCCTCCATCGGCTTTCTCGGCGCACTGGCTAGCGTTGCATTCCGCGAAGCGATTCGACTGTTCGAACTGGCGTTGACCGGTCGCGTCGGAGGCCTCGTGCTGACCGCCAGTCTCATCCCGTGGTGGGAACGCATTCTGGTTCCGGTGATCGGTGGTTTGCTGGCGGGCCTGGTCATGCACTACGGCGCACGGGCTCTGCAGGCGCGCCGCGCCGTCGACTACATGGAAGCGATCGTCGTCGGCAACGGAGTCATCGGGGGGCGTTCGACCTTGATCAGGAGCGTTGCGTCATTGTTCACCATAGCCTCCGGCGGTTCCATCGGCCGGGAAGGTCCAATGGTTCAATTGGCAGCCCTGATCGGCTCGAAGATCGGCAATCTGGTGCACGCTCCGGTTCCCCGGCTGCGGCTCATGGTCGCCTGCGGTGCCGCCGCCGGCATCACGTCGGCCTACAACGCCCCCATAGCGGGCGCCATGTTCGTCGCGGAAATCGTCATGGGATCGATTGCCATGGAGAGCTTCGGCCCGCTCCTGGTGGCCTCGGTGACGGCCAATGCGACCATTCACAACTTCCTCGGCTATGGTCCTGTTTTCGACGCGCCGGCGTTTCAGTTCCTGTCCAACTGGGAATTGATCGCTTACGCCGTGCTGGGCGTCCTCCTGGGGCACATGGCACCCCCGTTCCTCGCGCTGCTGCAATGGAGCAAGCAACAATTCTCGCGCTTGAAGCAGCCGGCGTACGCGGTGCTGCCCCTGGGCGGCCTCATCGTCGGCGCCATCTCGGAATTCGTGCCGCAGGTCTGGGGCAACGGCTACAGCACGGTGGGCGAAATTTTGCGCGGTGATCTGGCCGGACAATTGCTGGCTGTCGTCCTCATCGCCAAGGTGTTGAGCACTGCCGCAACCGTGGGTTCAGGAGCGGTGGGCGGCGTGTTCACGCCCACCCTGTTCGTCGGCGCCGCCATCGGCGCGGTGGCCGGCGGCGCGCTGCATACCCTGCTGCCGACGGTCGTCTCGAGCGGCAGCGCCTACGCTCTGGTGGGCATGGGCGGGTTTCTCGCAGCCACCACACATGCACCCTTGATGTCCATTCTCATGATTTTCGAGATGACGCTCGATTACCAGGTGGTGCTTCCCCTGATGCTGGCCTGCGTCACCGCGCATTACACCGCAAAGGTTTACCGCGGCGGTGAGTCCATTTATCACGAAGCGCTGCGGCCCGCGACGTCGAGCGCGTCCGCCTCCGCATCCGCCGGCGAGGAGGAGTGGCGACTTCATACCATCAGCGCGTTGATCAAACCTTGTCCGATCGTCGTACGCCGAGGCACGCCGCTGGAGCAGGTTCTGAAGGATCTGCCCAAGCGTTCCGTTGAATTGGTGTATGTCGTCAACGAGGATAACGAATTGGTCGCCTCCGCAAATCCACATGAGCTTTTCGAAGCGATCAAAACCGGGCAAATTCCGCCGTCAGCGGACATTGAATCGGCCGCGGCCGCCGTGGCCGTGAGCTTGCGAGACGACATGGCCTTGGGCACCGCGCTCGACGTGTTCTTGCGCACCGACGCGCGCACCCTGCCGGTGACTTCCGGGCAATGGCGGCCCACATTGATCGGACAGGTATCACGGGGCGATCTGTTGCTCGCCGTGCAAGACCGCATGTCAGCGGCGCATTGACGCAAACGTCCCTCGCTCACGGCGCCGGCGATGGGCGGAGCACACGGCGAAATGCGGCGACGATCGCCGGCTGAGGCTGGCGGATCGCCGGCACCTGTTGGTAATTTTGCCAGCCGCCCCCGAGGCTCTTGTACAGCTGCACGAACTGCTCCCCCTGGGTAATCTGCGCCGATACGTATTCAGTCTGAATGTCGTAGAACTGGCGCTCGGCGTCGACGACGTTGAGAAAATCCGTCAGCCCACGATTGTAGCGTTCGGTCGCCACTTCGACGGCGCGCTGAGCCGCGGCCAGCGCCAGACCCAGATTCTCCAGTCGCGATTGCTGCGCCGCATAGGCATCGAGCGCGCTGTCCACTTCCTGCACGGCAGTCAAGATCGTTCTGCGGTAATTCAGCAGGCTGGCATGAGCCTGAAGATCCGCGATATCGACCTCGGCATCGAGCGCGCCGAAGTCGAGCAGCGGCCAGATGGCACCGGGACCGAACGACCAGATGTGCTGACCGACGCTGCGGCCCGTTGCCGATGCCTGTCCCTGCTGGCTGCCGATTGAACCGATGAGCGCCACCTGGGGGAACAGATCCGCGGTCGCGACGCCGATGCGCGCGGTCGCCGCCGCCAGTTCGCGCTCCGCTTGCTGGATGTCCGGACGGCGCTTCAAAAGATCCAGCGGCGCGCCGGGCGCGACAGGGCCCGGCATTGGCGGAATCAGCTCGGGAGTTTTGAGCTCTTGAACGATGTTTTCGGGATACTCGCCCAGCAATACCGCGAGCGCATACTGCGCGGCGCTCACCTGTGCCTCCGCCGGCGCTATCTGGGAGTCGACCACCTCGAGCTCGCGGGTGGCCAGCGTCACGTCCAGCTCGTTGGTGATGCCGCGCTGATAGCGGATATTCACGATGCGCAGCGACTCGCGCAGCACATCGCTCGCCTGCCGCAACACCCCCACCTGGATCTGCAACCCGCGCAGATCCACATAGGCGCGCACCACGTCCGCGACAATCGATGTGATCACTGCATAGCGGGCGGCGGCCGCGGCTTCGCTGTCGAAACGCGCCGCCTCGATCTCGCGCCGGTACTTGCCGAAGATATCGATTTCCCACACGGCGTCGAAACCGGCAATGGTATTGATGTGCGTCAAACCGGACCCATTGTCCGCGGATCTTAAGCCTTGATCGGCTCGCCCTTTGGTGAGGTCGCTTCCCGTCCCGCGTCCCTCCCCGGCGGTTGCGTCCACCTGCGGCAGGGCGTGACCGACAACGAGCGCTTCATAGGTGCGCGCCTGCTGCAGCCGGTCGAGCGCGATTTGCAGATCGAGATTGGATTTGACGGCGCGCTCCACCAGGGAATTCAGTTCCGCATCGTTGAGCGAGCGCCACCACACCGCCAGATCCACGCCGGCCGCCGAAGTCCCAGGGGCAGCGTTCGGTTGCGGCCCATTGGCCGCCGCGACGAATCTCGCCGGTGCGTCCGGACGCGGTGTGTGATAATTGGGGCCCACCGCGCACGCCGTCAATCCGACGATCAGCCCCAGCGGAATCATTCGTTGCGCTTTCACCGTCGTACCCGCTCAACGCTTGCCGGTGAGGTTTTTGTCGGCCGACCCGACCGCGGGACCATTCACGGCGACGGTTTGGCCGGCGCCGATCTGGCTGCTGATGTTCAGCACCAGGCGGTCGCCCGGCTTGACGCTCGGACCCAAATCCACCAGGCTGCCGTTATCGCGGACGATGGCGACCTTTACGAATTCCACTTTGCCGCTCGCGTTCACCCGAGCAACCTGCGGGCCGCCCGCACGAAATATCAAAGCCGCAGCCGGAACTTCGACCAACCCCTTGGGTTGAAGCAGGAACGCCACGGTCACGTACATGCCGGGGACCAGGGCATTGGTGGGATTGGGCAAATCCACCTCCACGCGCATGGTGCGCGCCTGGGGATTGATCGCCTCTGCGGTGCGAGTTATTTTGCCGACGAAAACGCCCGCATAGGAGCCCGTCGCACGGACCTCCGCCGGCACCCCCGGCCTCATCAATTCTTCAGCCGCGCTCTGCGGCACGTCCACGAACACGCGCAGTGGATCGTTGAGCGTGATCCGATAAAGAGGCGTCGTGCTCGAGTTGCTGCCTGCCGTTACGAGATTACCGAGATCGATCTTGCGCTCGGTGATGACGCCGTCGAATGGCGCCCTGACTTGCTTGAACTCAGTGAGCGCGGTGTATTGATCGACACGCGACTTATCGAGCGCGACCTGCGCGTTCGCTGCATACAGACGAGCCGAGGCAGTGTTGAAGTCGGCCTTTTTTTCCTCCCGCTCTTGTTCAGAGACCACGCCCTTGGGCGAATCGCGCCAGCGTTCATTCGTGGTCCTGGCAAATTCCGCCTCGGCCTCGCGCGCGATGACTTGCGCCTGCGATGCCTTCAATTGCGAGCGCGCCGCGGCGAGCTCCGCGTCGAGTTCCGGCGTCTCGATCGTCGCGAGCAATTGGTCCTTTTTCACGCGATCGCCGATATCGGCCAGCCACTTTCCGACGTAGCCGTTGACTCGCGCATAAATGATGCTTTCATACCATGCGGCCGTTTGGCCGGGCAGCACCAAGTCCTGTCCCGTGGTCACCGCTCGCGCGACGACGACATCGACCGGGGGCGGCGCGGCGTAGGCGGCTTCGCCGGCGTTTGCCACCGTCCGCTCGTCAAAGAATCGCACCACACGCACCACGACGAAACCGAGCAGCAGGGCGGCGGCCGCGATCACGACGCCCTTCTTCAAGCGACCGGCGGTGTCGGGATCAAAACTGGTGGAGACCCTGCCCGGTTCCGTTCGCGAAATATCGTCGGGTAAGTTTTCGGGCGCCGCAGCCTCGGTCGATGGCGGCGGAGCGCCGGAAGTTGGTGTGTCAGACGGTTGCATTGGCTCCACCCACGACGTGCGATTCGACGGTCCCGGTCGATCGGCGCCGCAACAAGCGATACATCGTCGGCACGAAAATCAGCGTCGCGAAGGTCGCGAACAGCAGGCCGCCGATCACCGCCCGCCCCAAAGGCGCGTTTTGTTCGCCGCCTTCCCCGATGCCCAATGCCATCGGCACCATGCCGACGATCATCGCGCCGGCGGTCATCAAGACGGGCCGCAAGCGGGTATAGCCGGCGGAGGCCGCCGCGCGCAGCGGATCATCGCCTGCCGCCATGCGCTGATTGGCAAAGGTGACCACCAAAATGCTGTTGGCCGTGGTCAAACCGATACACATCAGGGTGCCCATCAGCGCCGGCACGCTCATCGGTGTCTGGGACAGGAACAACATCCACAGCACCCCGCCGAGCGCGAAGGGAACGGCCATCAAGACGATCAGCGGATCCATCCAGCTTTGGAAATTCATGACCAGAAAGAGATACACGAGGACGATCGCCAGGGCGATGCCGGTAAACAGCCCCGTAAAGCTCTCCTGCATCGTCTCCACCTGACCGCTCAGTTCGACGGTCATCGCCGTCGATGCGGCCGGCCGATGCGCCGCCAGGACCTTGTCGATGTCGCGCGCCGCAGAAGACAGGTCCCGTCCCTGGACGTCGGCATGCACATCGAACACCGGCCGGATATTGAGCTGCGAGGCGATCAGGGGAACCTTCTCGCGGCCCAAGGCAGCCACGTTCGAGAGAAGCTGGCTCTCGCCGCTCGCCGCGCCGGAGGTCACCGGCAGGGTTTTAAGATCCTGCGTCGAGCCGTACAGGTACGGCGGGTACTGCACGACCAAGGGGTAGCTCACGCTGTTGCGCGGGTCGACCCAGAAGTTGGGTGAGGTCTGCGCGCTCGAATTGGTGGCCACGAGGACGTTGTCCGCGGCCTCCAGCTGCGTGATTCCCGTCAAGGTCGCGAGCGCGCGATCCATATCCACCGTCAAGGCCGGTGCATCGGGAACCTGGAACACGTGCGAATCGACGACGCCGGGCACGCGTACCAGGGCGCGTGCGATCTGCGAGGCGAGACCGAAGGCGGCATCCTGATCCGGTCCCGATACCCGCACGTCGATCGGCGCCGGCTGGCCGAAGTTCAACACCTGATCGACGATGTCCGCCGGCTGGAAGAAGAACTGCAGCTCGGCGAAGCGTTTGGGCAGCTCGCGGCGCAGCATGGCGATCAGCTTCGCAGTCGGCGCATGCTTCTCATTCAACGAAATCAGGATCTCGCCGTCCATCGGCCCCACGGTGGCCGAATCGCTGAGCGCGATATTGATGCCGCTGTAGGGAAGTCCGATGTTGTCGAGCATGATGTCGATTTGATCGTTGCCGACCAATTTGCGGATCTGCCCCTCCACGTCGGCGAAGTATTCCTGCGTCCGCTCGATTCTCGTCCCGGGGGGCGCGCGCACGTGCAGCCGCATCTGCCCGGCGTCCACCTGAGGGAAGAAATTCCGCCCCAGCTGCGGAAACAACAGAGCCGAGAGCACCATCAACACAACGAACGCGGTCACGGTCGTGACCGGTTCGGAGAGAGTCCATGCGAGCGCATTACGGTAGCGCTCGCGAAACGACACGAAACCGCGCTCAAACGCCTGCTGCGCACGCACCAGCGGATTCCTCGTCGGCAGATGTTCGCCGAGCTTTCCGTGCTTGGCCTGCGCTTCGTAGCGTTGAACCGATCCGGCCATCAGATAATTGAACAGCACCGGCACCAGCGTGAAGGCCAGTGCGAGGCTCGCCACCAGCGCGCCGATGACGGAGAGCGACAGCGGCGAGAACAGGTACTTGGCGGTGCCCTGCAGCAGGAACACGGGGATGAACACGATGCAAATGCACAGCGTCGACAGGAACGTCGGCACGGCGACTTCGCCGGCGCCGGTCACGATCGACTGATGCAAGGGCTCGTTCATCGCGACATGGCGTTCGATGTTTTCGATCACCACCGTGCCGTTGTCGACCAATATTCCGATCGCGAGCGCGAAGCCGCCGAGCGTCATGGTATTCAAGGTCTGGCCGGCCAGGTCGATGAACAGCACCGCAGTGATGATGGACAGGGGAATCGCCGCCAGAATGATGAACGACAGGCGAATATTGCCGAGAAACAGGATGATGACGAGCGCCGTCAGCCCGGCGGCCAGGCAGGCGCTCAAGAGCACGCTGTTCAAGGCCGCTTTGACGAATACGGACTGGTCGAAAAGAGGCTTGATGATCACGCCCTTGGGCAGCATGTTCTCGATGAGCTTCATCGCCTTGCGCACCCCGTCGATCACGGCCAGCGTCGACACGCCGCCGGTCTTGCGGATCACCATCAGCGCGCCGGGCGTACCGTTGACCGAGACGGAATTGGTCTGCACCTGGAAGCCGTCGTGCACATGGGCCACATCGCGCATGAACACCATGCGGCCGCCGACCTGTTTGATGGGAAATGAGTTGATGGTCTCGATGATGTCGGGCGAATTGTTCATCGCCAAGGTGTAATCCTTGTCGCCGATCTTGACGTCGCCGGAGGGCAGAATCACGTTCTGGTGCAGCAGCGCGTTGCTCACGTCCGAGGGCGACAGATCCCGCGCCTGCAGCGCGCGCGAATCCAGATCGGCCATGATGACGCGCGGCTTGCCGCCGTACGGATAGGGAACCTCGGCGCCATGCACCACCGCAAGCGCGGGGCGGATGATGTTCTGGCCGAGATCGTTGAGCGTGGTGTCCGGGAGAGATTTGCTCGACAGGCTGAGCTGGATGATCGGCACGTCGGTGGCCCCATAGCGCAGCACCAGCGGCGGCGTGATGTTGGGCGGCATGTACTTGAGCACCACCAATGCGCTGCTGGCCAGCTGCGCGATCGCGCGCGTCACGTCGGCACCCTCGTGCAGGTAGACCTTCTCGACCCCCACGCCCTGGTAGCTCTGCGCCTCGATGCGCGAGATGTCGTCCACCAGCGAGGCCAGCTGCCGCTCGTGCAGCGTCAAAATGCGGTTTTGAATGTCGGTGGCGCTCATCCCGTTGTAGGTCCACACCACGGCGACGACCGGTATGTCGATCTCCGGAAAGATGTCGACGGGCATGCGCAGCGCGGTGCCGATCCCCATGAGGGCGACGAGAATCAGCACGGCCACCACGGTGTAGGGCCGCTTCAGCGCCATTTCGACGACGGACATGCTTCAAAATCCCAGTGCCAGTGCCGATAATGTAGTTGAGGCGAATCGGGCGGTCAGCAGCCGAAAGTCATGTTTGGAAGTGACTAAAGTCACTACTTGGGCTGCGACTGCTTTCGGGACAGTATGGCAAGTTCGGTCCGCGTATTGGCGTGAAGCTTTTCCATGATACGGCTCACATAATTCTTCACGGTGCCTTCGGCAAGAAACAGGGCGTTGGCGATCTGCCGGTTGCTCATCCCTTCGGAGAGGTGCTGCAGAACTTTTTCTTCTTTTTCGGTCAACGGCTCCGCGCTCAAGGCGTCGCTTCGCGCAGCAGGGCGGATCTCGGATGCGGGCGCAACGGAAACGTGTTCCCGAACGGGCTGCGCTCGAGCGCCGGCGGCGAGGCGGCGAAATTGGTCCATCACCTTGCGTGCGATCTGCGGGGTCAAGCGCGATTCGCCGCGCTTGAGCGCACGCACGGTTTCGAGCAACTCCTCCTCCTCCGCGTCTTTCAGCAGATAAGCATGGGCGCCGGCGCACACCGCTTCGAACACCGTTTCGTCGTCGTCGAGAGTGGTCAGCACGAGAATCTGCGTCAAGGGAAGCGCCTGGGTGATTTCGCGCGTCGCGGCGACTCCGCCCTTGAGCGGCATGTGCAGATCCATCAACACCACGTCGGGGTGCAGCAGCTGCGCGAGCTCGACCGCTTCGACGCCGTTGCGTGCCTGGCCCACCACCTCCATGTCCGGCTCCATGGACAGAAGCAGCGCGGCGCCCCGGCGCACGATCGCCTGGTCTTCCGCGATGACGATCCGAATGGTCGCGGTGTTGGCGGCTTGCACCCTCTGTACCTCACCTAAGGTTCGTGGGCGCCATCATGCGGCTCGTCGAGCGTCGTTTGGAAGTGACTTTAGTCACCTGTTAACGTGCCGCCATGGCCGATAGGGTAATTGCCGGCAGGCTGCAGTCGATGCTTCGCGCCCTCGATCCGCGGCGCAGCCTGGTCGTGGGCGCCGTGTGGCTGATCATCGGACTCGCGGTCGCCTTCTCGATTGCGGCTACGGTCTGGGTCGGCAGCATCGCGCGCGAGAATGTCCTTGAGCAGCACATGCGGCGCCTTGCCCTCGAAACGGACCAGCTGAGTTCCGATCTGGGTCAGGCGCTCGCCGTACGGCTCGATGCCATTCGCGCAGCCGAACGCATTTTACAGGCCACGACCGGCCGGGAGCGGTCGAGCGGATTGAGCGACGTGTTCAATGAGCTGACATCCGCCTATCCTCAGCTCGATTGGATTGCCGTCGCGGACTCTCATGGCGCCGTCGTGAGCGCAACTGGCACACGGCCCGCGGCGGGCGATGTGGTCTCGAGCCCATGGTTCGCCTCCGGACTGCGCGGACCCTGGCTGGGCGTCATTGCGCAATCCAAAGCGACACGCACGCCGGCCGGATCGAATACCGCTGAGCTCGGCGACATGGCCGCGCCGGTGCGCGACGAAACAGGCCGGGTGGTCGGCGTCATTGCCGCACATTTGAGCTGGCGACGCTCGCCCTATCATCCCGAGCGGCTCACCGACGAATCCGATCCATTTCGTGCGGCACAGGCGTATGTCCTCGATCGCGACGGCATCGTGCTCATCGGACCCGACGGCCTACGGGACAAGCCCTGGATCGGAGCCCCCATCGGCGAGAAGAACGCCGCAGCGACGGCTGCGCCCGAATTCGAACGCCTGCCCGGAGGGCGGCATGTGCTCGTCTCCAGAGCGCTGCTGAGCGCGGGCGCCGACGTCGCGCCGTTGGGATGGCAAGTCCAGCTCACCGAGCCCAACGAGCGCGTCTATCAGCGCGCGGACGCCTTGGCGCTCAAAATACTGTGGGTCTCGATGTGCCTCGGCGCCGCGACGGCGCTGCTCGGAGTGCTGGGTGCACGGCAGCTCACCGGCCGGCTGAAGCGCCTGGCCCGCTCCGTGGCATCCCTCGGGCAGAACGAAGCGGCCCAGATCGAAGTCCCGGGGGGCGTCGATGAGGTGGCGCAGCTGGCCCAGGCGTTCGCCAAGATCCTCGGCGATCTGCAGCGACAGCGCCGCGAGCTTCAGATCCTCAGCGGCGAACTCGAACGGCGCGTGGCCGTGCGCACGCGCGAAGTGGAGCGGCTCGCGGAGGAGTCGCGCTATGCGGCCATCGTGCGCGAGCGCTTGAAGATCGCCCGCGACCTGCACGATACGCTCGCGCACTCGATGATGGCCATCTTGAGCGAGATCCGCTTCCTGCGCAGGCTCCAGGCGCGCGACCCTGCGGCGGTGCCCGAGGAGCTCGCCCGAGCCGAGCAGGTCGCTCACGAAGGGCTCAAGGAGGCGCGCACGGCCATCACCCAGATGCGCGTCAACGCGGTGCGCGACACGGGATTGGGTGCCGCGCTGTCGAGCGAATTCGAGCGCTTCATCAACCGCACCGGGTTGAGCGGGGAGTTCAGCGCCGATGTCGAATCCGCGCGCTTCGGCGACGAGCGCGCCGAGACGATTCTACGCATGGCTCAGGAAGCGCTGCGCAACGTGGAGCGGCATGCGATGGCGAGCCGGGTGACCGTCAGCCTGCAGACCACCGGCGGGACGCAGCTGCGATTGCAGATCGAGGACGACGGCGTTGGATTCGATCCTCAAGGTTCAAGTCCCGGACACTACGGCATCGTCGGACTGCGAGAGCAGGCGGAGCTCATCGGCGCCGAGCTCTGCATCGACAGCAGTCCCGGCCGGGGCACGAAGTTGACGCTCTCATTGCCCCTGTCGCCCGTGGCGTTCGGCCACGCCTGACCACGGCGCGGCGGCGCGAGCGGCTGTTGGGGGGGCATCGGTATGGTCTATAGTGCCTGCCATGCGAGTACCCGCGAAGCTTCTTTTTTCAATCGCGCTGGCGGCCGTCGGTACCGGCCTTGCGAGCGCCGCCGCCGCACAGGCGCTCCTCGATGATCCTTGCGCGGGATTCAAGTGGGATGTGAGCAAGGAGCGCGCGCTATTCAACTCCTCGGCGATGGCACAGGCGGCGGGCAAGGACGGCGAATCGGCGCCGGTGGTGGTGCCGAATCGCTTGTACCAGCTTGCGCTCAAGCCGCTCGAGCAGGTGAGCTTTCCCGCACCGCCGGGCAAAAAGCCGTCCGACCCAGGGACCTTCGCGGGTATCGCCGCGTTGCAGATACCCTCCTCCGGCAGCTATCGCATCTCGGTCGACTTGCCGCTGTGGATCGACGTCGCGGTGAACGGCGAGCGGGTGCCGGCGAAGGACTATGAGGGTCAGCGAAGCTGCGACGCGCCGCATAAGATCGTCGAATTCGATCTCGATGCAAAAAAGCCCCTGCTGCTGCAATTCAGCGGCGCGACCCAGGGGACCCTGCGAGTCACCGTGACGCGTGTGAACTGACGGCGCGTTACGGGGTCCTACGTATGGCGAGGGCGAGCCGGAGTGCTATCGTCCCAGGATGTATAATTCATAGACCTCATTCGATTGGTGATGTTATGAAAAGTCAAACCGTATTCCAAAAACTCTCCGCCCTGACGGCCATGGGGCTGGCCGCGCTGGTGCTGAGCAGCGGCGCCTATGCACAACACGGTGGCGGCGGCGGCGGCCACGCCGGCGGCTTTGGCGGGGGTCATGCCGGCGGATATGGCGGTGGTCATGCCGGCGGATATGGCGGTGGCTACCACGGCGGCGGGTATGGCGGCTATCGAGGCGGCTATTACGGCGGTTATCGCGGGGGCTACTACGGCGGCTGGCGCGGCGGCTACTACGGCGGCTACGGATGGCGCGGCGGCTACTGGGGAGGGGGCTGCTGGGGCTGTTGGGGCTGGGGTTGGGGTCTCGGACTTGGGCTCTACTTCGCGACTTTGCCTTATTACTATACGACCTACTACTGGGGCGGCATTCCGTACTATTACGCCGACAACACCTATTACACCTGGGATCCGAACGCCAGCCAGTACGTGACCGTGGCGCCTCCTGCCGGGCTGCAGGCACAGGTGGGCACCGCAGGCGCGGGCGCCGCCGCCGGTGGCGCGGGACCGTCGACCGGCACCGATCTGATCGCCTACCCGAAGAACGGGCAGACTCCCGATCAGCAGGCGAAGGACAAGTTCGACTGCCATCAGTGGGCGGTCGGCCAGAGCGGCTTTGACCCGAGCCTGGGCACCTCGGCGGCGCCGGCCAAGCGCAACGACTACATGCGTGCGCAGGCGGCCTGCCTGGAAGGCCGCGGCTACAGCGTGCAATAGCGGGCCGATCAGGCGGCGGGTTTGAGCAGCAGCTCGAGCGTGCGGCGGTAGACGCCGCCCAGCCGCTCGATGTCGGCCACGCGCACGCACTCGTTCGCCTTGTGAATGGTCGCGTTGACCACGCCGAGCTCGATCACCTGAGCGCCCATCGGCGCGATGAATCGCCCGTCCGATGTACCGCCCCCGGTCGACAGCTTGGGAGTGATTTGCAGTTCCTCCTGCACGGCGCGAGTAGCCGCATCCGACAGCGTCCCCGGGACGGTGAGAAACGGATATCCGGAAATGAACCACTCCAGCGAATACTTGACGCGATGCCGCTCGAGAATGCGCTCGACCGCCGCCTTGAGCGAATCGACCGTCTGCTCGGTCGAGAACCGCAGATTGAAACGCGCCTTGAGCTCGCCCGGAATCACGTTCGGCGCGCCCGTGCCCGCCGTGATGTTGGACACCTGAAACGTGGTCGGCTGAAAGTGCTCATTGCCGTGATCCCAGGTTCGCGAGGCGAGCTCGGCGAGCGCGGGCGCCACGGCGTGAATCGGATTGTCCGCGAATTGCGGATACGCGATGTGCCCCTGCACGCCGTGCACCGTGAGCCGCCCGCTCAGACTCCCCCGGCGGCCGATCTTGAGGGTGTCGCCGAGCAGGCTTTCGCTCGACGGCTCTCCCACCAGGCACCAGTCGATGGTCTCGTTGCGGCCGCGCAGCACCTCGACCACGCGGCGAGTGCCGTCGATCGACGGTCCCTCCTCGTCGCTGGTGATCAGAAACGCGATGCTGCCGGGATGAGCGGGATACCGGGCGACGAATTCCTCGCAGGCGGTCACCATCGCGGCAAGGCCGCTCTTCATGTCGGCGGCGCCCCGGCCGTACAGCGCACCGTCGCGGATGGCGGGCGAGAACGGATCGCTGTGCCACTCCTCGAGCGGTCCGGGGGGCACCACATCGGTGTGCCCGGCGAAGCAGAACAGCGGTCCTTCGCGTCCGCGTCTGGCCCAGAAGTTCTCGACCGGCCCGAATTTAAGGTTCTCCACGCGAAAGCCGATTGCCGCCAGCCGTTCGCTCATCAACGCCTGGCATCCGCCGTCGGCCGGGCTCACGGACGCCCGCGACACCAGTTCGCAGGTCAACGCCAGCGCATTCGACATCAGAATCGCAGGACCGGCGGCCAGCGCCGCAGATTCGCCCACAATCCCCAGGCGCCGAGGCACAGGGCGCAGATCAGCACCCACGCCGGCATCGCAAGTCCCAGGAAGCGCCAATCGATCTTGGCGCACTCCCCGGAGCCAGTGAGCACTTTGCTCAAGACTTCCGTGAGCGGAAAGACCTTCAGCATGAACTCGAGCGATGCGCCGCAGGCGGGGACGCTATCGGGCGGCAGACTCTGTATGTACAGCTGCCGGGCTGCCACGCCAATGGTGGCGAGCGCGGCGAGCGCGAGCAGGCCCGCGTAGACCCGCCGCCCCCAGCCGATCGGGTCGTGCGCCGCCGCGGCCGCGAACACGACCGCGATCGCGAACACGCCCACCCGCTGGAAGATGCACAGCGGGCACGGCGCCAGGTGCAGCATGAACTGCGCGAACAGGGCATACGCCAACAAGCCCGCGCAGGCCATCAAGCCGAGGGAATTCGCGCTGCGTGCGGTCATCAACGGCGCGCAACGGCGGCGTGCGCGGCGTCGATCTGCTTGGCAACATCCTCGAGCGAGGTGTGGCGGATGTCCTTGCCGTGCACCATATAGATCACGTATTCGCAGATGTTCTTGGCGTGATCGCCGATGCGCTCCAGCGCGCGCACGATCCACATGATCTCTAGAGCGCGGCGGATGGTGCGCGGGTCCTCCATCATGAATGTGATGCACTGGCGCTGTATCGACTCGTATTCCTCGTCCACCATCTTGTCTTCCTGCGCGGTCTTCAACGCCGCCTGCGAATCCATGCGCGCGAAAGCGTCGAGGGCATCATGCACCATCTGCGCGACCTGCCTGCCCAGATGCTTGACTTCGCGATACTTGTCCGCCGGGCGCTCCATCGTGGCGAGACGCGAGGCGATGTAGCCGATCTTCTCGCCTTCATCGCCGATGCGCTCCAGATCGGTGATCGTCTTGATGATGGCGACGATGACCCGCAGGTCGCCCGCCGCGGGTGCGCGGATCGCGAGGATGCGGCTGCATTCCTCGTCGATCGACACTTCCATGCCGTTGACCTTGTAGTCGTCGGTCGCGACCGATTCGCCCAGGCGGCTGTCGCCCTCGACTAAGGCGATGATGGCCTTGTGAAGCTGCTGTTCCACGAATCCGCCCATCTGCAGCACCTGGTTGCGTACCTTCTCCAGGTCCTCGTTGAAGCGGCGGGATATGTGGTGTGTGAGATCGGCCGTTTCCATTGCATCTACCTTGCATCCAGCGGTGTATCGACAATTTAAAAATACACCCGTGCGTTTACATCCGATTTCATCGCACGTCAACAGCTTACAGGATAAATGTGACGTGCAGCCTTTGGCGCGGCCTCACGCGCTCGCCACCGCGCGCAGACCCACGTGCCAGACGCGCTGCGGCGGGAAATGGCAGGTAAACGTGCTCCCCTTGCCCTCCATGCTCTGCACATCGAGCCAGCCGCCGTGGCGCTGCAGCGCATGCTTCACGATGGCGAGCCCCAGACCCGAGCCGCCCTTGCCGCGGGAGCGGCCCGCATCGACCCGGTAGAAGCGCTCGGTGAGCCGCGGAATGTGCTCCGCCGGAATGCCGATGCCGTTGTCGATCACCGAGAAGTGCGCGCCCTCCTCGTCGCTCCACCAGCGCATGCGCACGGTGCCGTCCGAGGGCGTGTACTTCAGCCCGTTCATCAGCAAATTGGTGAACGCGGACTCGATCTCGTGAGCGACGCCGAACAGGCCGTCCGCGGTCTCCAGATCGAGCGAGACATGGTGCGGCCGATCGCCGTTCGACAGCGCGCTGCGGTACAGACCCTCGAGCATCGCTGGCACATCGACCGGATCGCGCGGCGCCTCGCCGTCGTTGGCCTCGAGCCGCGACAGCTCCAACAGCGCAGCGATGATGGCGTTCATACGCTGCGCCTGGGCGCGCATGTCCTTGATCGGACCGGCCCAGGCCTGATCGATGGATGCATCTTCGGCCAGACTGTCGAGATAGCCGGTGATCACCGTGAGCGGCGTGCGCAGCTCGTGCGAGGCGTTCGCCACGAAGTCCTTGCGCATCGCTTCTAGGCGCATCTGGCGCGTGACGTCGCGCACCAGCAGCAGCGATTGCCCGGCGCCGTAGGGAACGACCTGCAGCGCCAGATACATCTCCACCCGCGCCGGCGGGCGGATCACCAAGGGCATGGCGAAATCATCGCCGTGAAGATAGTGAACGAATTCCGGCGCGCGAATCAGGTTGTCGACGCGCAGGCCGATGTCGACCGGACGCTTGAGTCCGAGCAGGCGGGCGGCCTGGCGATTGAACCAGACGATCTCGTTCTGGCTGCTGAGAATGATGACGCCGTCCGGCAGCGCCGCGGTCGAGCGGCGCAGCTCGCGAAACAGCTGCACCAGCCGCTGCTTGTGAAACTGCTTGCGCCGATGCAAGCGCAGCACCTGCCCGATGACATCTCCCCAGATGCCGCCGATGCTGGGCGGATCGATCTGCGAGCGCAGCCGCAGCCAGCGGTCCAGCCGGTACAAATTGAGCAGCTGCCAGCCGAGATACAGACAGGCCGCTGCCAGCAGCCACAGCCAAACGGGCTGAAGCAGCAGGCCCAACACCAGGCCGAGCGCCAATATGCCCGCGAGCCGCGCGAGCGCGAAAGTCCACATCGCTGCCATATTCGGGAGAATGCTATCTCGTTGGATCTCGACTACGCATCCCGTGTGGAGAAGCGATAGCCGGCGCCGCGCACGGTTTGCACGAGCCCCTCCAGCAAAAAGGGCTCGAGCGCCTTGCGCAGGCGGCGGATATGCACGTCCACGGTACGCTCCTCGACGTAAGTATTGCCGCCCCACACCCGGTCGAGCAACTGGCCGCGGCTGAACACCCGCTCCGGGTGGCTCATGAAGAAATGCAGCAGACGGTATTCGGTGGGCCCGAGGGCGATTTCGCGCTCCCCGGCGCTCACGCGGTGGCTCGAATCGTCGAGCTTAAGCCCCTGCGCTTCTATGACGTCGGCGGCGCCTGCCGGAGCGGCACGCCGCAGCACGGCCTGAATGCGCGCCAGCAGCTCGCGCGGGGAAAAGGGTTTGGTGATGTAGTCGTCGGCGCCGCCCTCGAGGCCGCTGACCTTGTCGTGCTCCTCGGCCTTGGCGGTGAGCATGATCACCGGAATCTCCTCGGTGTCCTTGGCGCGCTTCAGCGAGCGCGTCAGCTCCAGTCCGCTCATGTCCGGCAGCATCCAGTCGACCAGCATCAGATCCGGCCGCACATCGACGATGCGCGCGCGTGCCTCGCGGCAATCCTCCGCCTCGCCTACCTCGTACCCTGCGCGCCGCAATCCGAATGCAATCATGTCGCGAATAGCCTTTTCATCTTCGACGACGAGGATACGTTTGGCGGTCATGTGCTGTGCTAGTCCCTTGATTCTACTAGGCCGCTATTACAGCGGCGGTGTGTGACAGTTCAGTGACCGGCTTCTCGCTAGCGGCGGGCGGCGGCGGCACGTTCAGCTTCCGTCGATGCCACTTTATCGCGCAAATACCGGGGTTGTAAGTCGGCCGGATCCATCCCCTGTCCGGCCGCGAGCCGGATGGCGCCGAGCCGCGCCGTCTCGCGCGCATCGGGTAAAGCGCCGGCGTCACGCGCTTCGAGCAGAACTCCGGGCAGCGCGGCGAGCTCGGGATAGGCCGCAAATCCGCGGCCGATGCCGCGATAGCGCTCCGGGCCGGGCAATCTCACCTGCGCGGCGGGGCCCACATGAAGCGCACCGCAAGCACTCAAGCCCTGCACCGCGTCGGCGGCGAAGCAGCCCCAATATACCTCGCCCATGCGCGCATCGAGACAGGCGAGCGCATGGCGGGCCCCGCCATCCATCACCTGAAGCGCCAGCGCCTCGAGCGTGGTGACCGCAACGACCGGCAGTGCCGCGCCAAAGGCCAGGCCCTGGGCCACGGACACGCTGATCCGCACGCCGGTGAACGCACCCGGCCCGACGCTGGCGGCGATGCCGTCGAGCATGGACAGCCCAACGCCGGCCTCGGCCAGCACCTCATCCACCATGCCGAGGATCCGCTCGGCGTGCCCGCGGCCCACTTCGGCGAAGCGTCCGATCAGGCCGCGATCGGTGAGAAGCGCGACCGAGCAAGCCTCCGTCGCGGTGTCGAGCGCGAGCAGCCGCATGCTAGCGCGCGCCCGAGGCGGCGGGCGCTGCCTGCAACGCCTTGAGCCGCTCGGCGAGAAACTGCGCCCCCACGGCGCCGTCGGTGATCACCGGACTCGGCGGCAGCGACCGCAGAAACGCGCTGCCGTAGGGTTTGCTGGTGAGGCGCGGATCACCGAGCACGATCACCCCGAAATCGTCGAAGTCGCGAATCAGACGACCGACACCCTGCTTGAGCGCGAGAACCGCCTGCGGCAACTGGTACTCGATGAATGGATTGCCGCCGCGGCGCCGTATTCCTTCGAGTCGCGCCTTGAGCAGCGGATCGTCGGGCGAGGCGAAGGGCAGCTTGTCGATGGCGACGATCGACAGCGCCTCGCCCTTGACGTCCACGCCTTCCCAAAAACTCCCGGTCGCCAGCAGCACCGCATTGCCGAGTTCGCGAAATCGATGGAGCAGCGCTTCGCGCGGCGCCTCACCCTGCACCAGCACCGGAAACGGCGGCTCGGGAAAGCGCGCCTTCAGCGCCGCGACGCCTTCGGCCAGTCCGCGATAGCTGGTGTAGAGCAGGAACGCGCGGCCGCCGCTCGCTTCGATCAGCGGAGCGCAGGCATCGATGAATCGGCCGGCGAACGCCGGATGCTGCGGATCCGGCATGGCGCGCGGCAGATAAATGCGCGCCTGCGCGCGATAGTCGAACGGACTGTCGATCTGCAGTGTGCGCGCCTGCGGCAGGCCGATGCGCGTGGCGAAATGCGCGAAATCCTCGCCGATGGCCAGGGTGGCCGACGTGAACACCCAGGCGCACGGCCGCGCCTCGACGAATGCGCGCAGCCGATCCGCGATCTCGAACGGCGTGAACTGCAGGGCCAGGCCGCCGGCGCTCGCCTCGACCCAGCGCAGTCCGAGCTCATCCGGCGAGCCGCTCAAGGCACTGAGCGATTGCTTGAGGCTGGCCGCGCGCCGCGCGCAATTGGCCGTGCCTGCTCCCGCCCCCAGACCCTCGAGCTGCGCCGCGAGGTCTGCGAGGGCCGCCTCGAGCCGCGGCAATGCGTCCACGAACGCATCCGGCAGGCTCGCCCAGTCGTAGCGTCGCGCGCCCGCACCGAGACCCGCGCGCAATTCTTCGAGCAGGGCCTGCACATCGGCAATGGCCTGCGCCGCGGCCGGCGCGCGCACGCCGGCGGCGCTCATCTCGGCGGACGCGTCGCGCAATAGAATCTGCGCCTGCCGCAGCGACCAGGTCTGTCCGAAAAACTGCGCCGCGATGTCCGGCACCTGATGCGCTTCGTCGAGGATGACTGCGTCCGCGCCCGGCAGCAGATCGCCGAAGCCCTCATCCTTGAGCGCGAGATCCGCCAGCAGCAGATGATGATTCACCACCACGATCTCAGCGCCCTGGGCCTGGCGCCGAGCCTCGAACACATGGCAGCGGGAGAATTGCGGGCACTCCTGCCCCAGACAGTTTTCGCGCGTCGAGGTGATCATCGGCCACGCCGCCGACTGCTCCGGCAGGTCGGTGAGCTCCGCAAGGTCGCCCGACTTGGTGGTCGCGGCCCATCTCGTCACGCGCGCGAGCACCCGCGCCGAGCTGCGATCGCCGAGCTTGAGCGAGCGCTGGGCGGTGGCCAGCTCCAGGCGGTGCCGGCACAAATAATTGGCGCGCCCCTTGAGCAACGCCACCTTCACCGGCAGCCCCAGGGCTTTGGCGAGCAGCGGCAGATCGCGGCGGAACAATTGGTCCTGCAGCGTGCGCGTGCCGGTAGAGATGATCACGCTGCGCGCCGACAGTAGCGCCGGCACGAGGTAGGCGAAGGTCTTGCCGGTGCCGGTCCCGGCCTCGACGATGAGCGGCTCGCCGCGCGCAAGCGCAACACCCACCGCCTTGGCCATCGCGGATTGCTCCGGCCGGTAGGCGTAGCCGGGCAGCGCCCGTGCGAGCGGCCCCGCGGCACCGAACACATCTTTGTAATCCATTTTCAGCCTTAGCCTACGACGTTTTCGCCCCGACTATTTCACTACCGCGCGAAACCGCGCGAATGCCACCGATTTGCCCTTGAGGCCATGCTTGAACTGCCACCGGATATGGGTGTAGTCGGCCGCGGTGGCCGGACGCGGCGCCCCCGCCGACCCGGCGAGTTCGAGTTTCTCGGGCTCATCGAAGCTGCGCCCGCCGTCGATGGAAAAGCTCACCTCCGCACCGGGACCGATCGCCGAATCGGCCACGTAGCGCGTGTGTTCGGGAACCGGATACACCACGCTCGGAGCGGGCACCGTCGCGCTGCCGGTGTTGCGGATTTCCAGGGTGTAGAAGATCTCATCGCCCGGCACCACGCGATCGGCGGGAACCAATTTGGTGGCCTCGCGGCCGCTGAATGAGACCCGCATCCGCACCTCGGCGATTGCTTTGAGCACGATGGCCGCGGAGCTTGCCTTGGCGCCCGCCGTGCCCACCGTGCCCACCGTGCCCGTGTCCATGTCAGCGGCCGCCTGCGCGGCCATACCGGCCGCCGCCGCGATCCAGACCATGCCCGCGAACGCGGCGCCGCGGCAAGATGCATTCCCAATTATTGTCATATAATAAATAAGTTACCGTTCATTTGTGGGGCGCTGCCGCGGCGCATCGGCGCCGTCGAGGGGGAGTTGGCGGGCGGGCGGCCATCTGTCATCCTGCACAGTCTAGTACAGCCAGTTCGAGGACTCCCATGGCAACCGCACCCCAGCAGGTTACGTCCCTCGAGGCCTCGAATCGCGATGTCTCGGCCTGGGTCGATGAAGTCGCGCGGCTCACCCGGCCGGATCGCATCTACTGGTGCGACGGGAGCGATGCCGAATATCACTCCCTGGAGCGCGAGCTGGCGGCCAAGAAGGAATTGCTGGCGCTCAATCAGGGGAGCTTTCCGGGCTGCTTTTTGCACCGCTCGAACCCTTCGGATGTGGCGCGCGTCGAGCATGTGACCTATGTGTGCACCCGGCGGCGCGAGGATGCGGGGCCGAACAACCCCTGGCTGCCTCCGGATCAGGCGCACGCCAAGATGGACGCCTTGTTCGACGGCTGCATGCAGGGTCGCACGCTCTACGTCGTGCCGTACTGCATGGGTCCGATCGATTCGCCGTTCTCGAGATGCGGCGTGGAAATCACCGACAGCGCCTACGTGGTGCTCAACATGAAGCTGATGACGCGCATGGGCCGCGATGCGCTCGAGCGCATCACGCGCGACGGCACGTTCGTCAAGGGCTTGCACTCCACCGGGGACCTGAATCCGGATCGGCGTTTCATCATGCATTTCCCGGAGGAGCTCTCGATCAAGAGCTTCGGCTCCGGCTACGGCGGCAACGCGCTGCTCGGAAAGAAGTGCCACGCGCTGCGCATTGCCAGCTGGCAGGCGCGCACCGAGGGCTGGCTGGCGGAGCACATGCTGATCGTCGGCATCGAGAATCCGCAGGGCGAGACTCATTATCTCGCGTGCGCGTTTCCCTCCGCCTGCGGCAAGACCAACCTCGCGATGCTGATTCCGCCCGCGAGCTACGGCGGCTGGAAGGTGTGGACGCTCGGCGAGGACATCGCCTGGCTGCACCCGGGCAAGGACGGCAGGCTGTATGCAATCAATCCCGAGTCGGGATACTTCGGCGTGGTGCCGGGCACCAACGCGAAAACCAATCGCAACGCCTACGAGATGATTCGCCACAACACGATATTCACCAATGTGGCGGTCACGGCCGACAATGAGCCCTGGTGGGAAGGTCTTCCCGAGGGCAAACCGGCGCTCGACTGGCGGGGGCGGCCGTACGACCCGGCAAACGGCGCCGCCGCACACCCGAATTCCCGGTTCACGGTGGCCGCACGACAGAATCCCGCCTACTCGAAGCTCGCGGACGCGCCGGGCGGCGTCCCGATCTCGGCCATCGTGTTCGGCGGCCGCCGCCGTTCACTCGCGCCGCTGGTGTATCAAGCGCGCAGCTGGCTGCACGGAGTCCTGGTGGGCGCGGGACTCGCCTCGGAGACGACCGCCGCGGCCACCGGGGCGGTCGGCATCGTGCGCCGCGATCCGATGGCGATGAAGCCGTTCGCCGGCTACAACTTCGGAGACTACTGGGCGCACTGGATCAGCATCGGCGCCAAGCTCAAATCGCCGCCGCAGATCTTTCACGTGAACTGGTTCCGGCAGGACGCCGCCGGCAAATATCTGTGGCCGGGCTACGGCGAGAATCTTCGGGTGCTGCGCTGGATCATCGAGCGCTGCAAGGGATCTGCGAAGGCGCACGACTCGGTCATCGGCCAGCTGCCGCACGCCGCCGACCTCGACACCCGCGGTCTGGAGCTCGCGCCGCAGGCGCTCGAGGAACTGCTCGCGGTCTCACCGGCCCAGTGGCGCACCGAATTCGAGGCCATCGGCGCATTCCTCGGCGAGTTCGGCGAGCGGGTTCCCCCGGCGCTGCTCAACGAACTGAACAGCGCGATTGCCCGGGTCGCGCACTGACGCCAAAGCCGGCGGATCGACTCACTCTTCGCAGGTGTAGCGAATCACCTGCGAGGAGTTGCTGTCGGGCGCCTTGCCGAGACCGATCAACCCCTCGCCGCGAATCTGCATGGAGTCGCGGCGCACGAAGGCCTCCTCGCCGTCCTTGCCGATCACGAAGGTGCCGTTGGTGCTCTGGTCGATCAGCATGAACTTGTTGCGATTGAATTCCACCCGCGCGTGCAGACGCGAGATCAAATTGCCCTTGATCACGAGGTCATTCTCCTCGGCACGGCCCATGGAGATGTTCGCCCGGCCCTCCTGCACCACGACCTGCTGCCCCTGATAGCGCAGGCGCAGGCGCATTGCCTTGTGCGTCTTATCGCGCGCGTTGGCGGCGATCTGCGGCACCATGCTGGTGACGTCCTCGGTCTGCCACAGCACCTCGAACAGCGCCACCTCGCTCGAGCGCCCTTTGAGCGTGGCGACGTCGATCTGGCGCACCGACGAGCGCCACTCGCTCGACAGCTGCTCGACCATGGTCGCCGTGGTGATGATCTGGCCGGCTTTCGCCTGGCTGGTCATGCGGTTGGCGGTGTGCACGGCGGCGCCGAAGATATCGCGGTTCTCCACCACCACGGGTCCGAAATTGCAGCCGATCCGGATCGCCACCGTCTGCTCCTCGACCTTGAGCCCGGGGTGCAGGACGATCTGCTTCTGCATCTGCGCGGCGGCGTTCAAGGCGTCGTCCGCGGTCGGAAACGTCGCCATCACCTCATCGCCCATGGTCTTGATCACCGTGCCGCGATGCTGCTCGGTGGCGGCGCGCATCACATCGATGCAGATGCCGACCATGTCGCGCGCGCGCAGGTCCCCAAGCAATTCGTACAGCTTGGTGCTGCCGACCACATCGGCAAATACGATCGCGAGTTCGGTTTCCTTTCCCATGGTGCCGGCAAATTATACTTAACCTGGTCTGCGGCGCTTGGACCGTTTACGCGGCCAACCCCTGATTCAGCAGCGCAAGCGCTGAAAACAGCGCCTCCGGCGGCGCATCGGGCCGCGCCGCGACGTCCGACAGAAACCGGCGCCAGGCGCGGGCGCCCTCGCGTCCCGCCATCAGGCCGTGCATGTGGCGCGTGATCGAGTGCAGTCGAACGCCCTGCCGCGCCTGCGCTCGCGCATAGGGCACCATGCGTTCGATGATCTGCCACGGCTGTGGCACGCGCCAGGCCGGATCCACCACCGATTGCTCGAGTTCCGCGAGCAGGGCCGGCCGGTGATAAGCCGCGCGGCCCAGCATCACGCCGTCGAGCCCCGCGGACAGGTGGCCGGCGATGGCGCCGGGATCGGCCATGCCGCCGTTGAGCACCACGGGCAGTGTCGGGCGCTCGCGCTTCAGCCGGTGCACAAAGTCGTACTTGAGGGGCGGAATCTCGCGGTTTTCCTTCGGCGTCAATCCGCCGAGCATGGCGGCGCGGGCGTGGACGATGAGCGCATCCACTCCGGCGCCCTGCACCGCATCGACGAAACCGCTGAAAAATTCGTAGTCGTCGCGATGGTCGATGCCGATGCGGCACTTGACGGTGACCGGCAGCTGCGTCGCATCGCGCATGCGCCGCACGCACTCAGCGACCAGCGGAGGGTCTAACATCAGGCAAGCACCGAAGGCCCCGCTCTTGACCCGATCGCTGGGGCAGCCCACGTTCAGGTTGATCTCGGCGAACCCGGCAGCGGCGCCGATGCGCGCCGCCGCCGCGAGTTCCTTCGGGTCGCAGCCGCCCAACTGCAGTGCGACCGGATGTTCCTGCGGATCGTGCTGAAGGAGACGCGCGGCCCCTGCTCCGCGCACGAGGGCCGCGGAGACGAGCATTTCCGTGTACAGCAGCGCATGCGGTGCGAACAGGCGGTGCAGGAACCGGCAGTGGCGGTCGGTCCAGTCCATCATCGGTGCGACGCTGAGCCGTCGATCTAACATATTCATTTCAATGATAATTATGCGTCGGGTCGGTCCGGTAAGCCATTGAACCAACAGCTAATCTATCATTGATCCGAGCTTGCCGGCGTGCGCCGATGCGCGTTTAGCCGTTCCGCGGGGCCTTCAGCGCCACTGATAGTAGGCAACCAGCCGCAGCTCGTTCTCGTGCTCATCCTTCGGCCCTGAC
This sequence comes from Steroidobacteraceae bacterium, assembly GCA_052326345.1. Lineage (GTDB taxonomy): Bacteria > Pseudomonadota > Gammaproteobacteria > Steroidobacterales > Steroidobacteraceae > Bog-1198. The sequence continues at coordinate 82,234 of JBKQOZ010000045.1, forward strand.
TGCGCGACGTGGCCATAGCGCGCGAGCAGCGTGAGCCCTTGGAAGGTGGGGTTCTTCGCAATCCATTGCAGGTTCAAATCGTACTCGCGCTGTGCGTACTGATCGACCACCTTCGGAGTGGAACCGTCGACGTACAGCGCGTACACGCTGAGGCCGGTCACCCTCGGGAAGTTGTAGGCGGCGCGCAGCAGCGTCGCATCTTCGCCCGCGCGGTAGAAGTTCTCGATCTGCACGTGGGTGTAGCCGGGATAGCTGCCCCAGGGACTGACCATATCGGTGCCGCTGCCGTTGCTGCTGGTGGCGCCGACGGCGGTGAGCGTGCGCGCCACCGTGAACAGCGTCGGGCCGTACCCCAGCTCGGCCTTGAAGCCGGACTGGTCGGCGTGGAACGTCTTGCCAGTGAGCAAATCCTCGCCGGCGCTGTGCTGGTCCGTGTACTGGGCGCCGAAGCGCAGAGTCACCCGGCTCGCGAGCGGAACGACGTATTTCAGTTCGGTGTACGTGATGTCGATGATGTCTTCGCAGTGGTATTCGATCGCGCCGAGCGAGAATTGCTCCGATTTGAAGTTTGCCCCGGCCACATAGACGCCGCGGTCCACCCCGCTGGGGGCGCCCGCGGCGGTGGCCATGGACTCGAAATCCTCGGCATTGCGCGGCTTGATCTTGTCCACATATCCCGCACCGAAGCGAAGCGTGGTCGAGCCGTCGGTGCTGCCGGCCACCCCTTGCAGTGCATACACCACAAAGGTGTTCGGCGTCATGCGCGAGTCATACTCGTTGATGAACGGCGTATCGAATCCCCTGCGGCCCGCGATCGCGAGAATCTTGTCGGTCAACTTGAATTGGCCGTAGAGTTCTCCTATGGCGGTATAGGAGTTCTGCCCGGGCTGCAGCAGCGTTGTGCCATCCTCGTCCAGGGGGCCCGCCAGGCGCTGCGAGGTATAGGTGGTGGCGCCGAGCGCGGCGAAATCGCCGAAGTAGCCGGTCTTGAATCCCGCCGAGCCGCCGATGGCCCAGGCCAGGCTGTCGGGGGGCTCGAAATTGTCTCGATCGAGATAGAAGGAGCGGAACTGCACGTTGACCGTGGTGTCGCGCAAGCCGACCAACCGCGATTCCTGCAGCAAGGCTGCGATGGGCCGATGATCGAAGCTGTCCGGCAGCTGCGTCTGGCCCTGCTCCACTGAATCGGGCGTCTCCGCCTGATCGCTGTCGGCGCCGGCCGGCGCCGCGCCGGAGCCCAAGGACGTTGCCGGGGTTGCGGCCGCCGCCGGATCGGGCGCCGGATCGGATGCCGGCGAATCGAGCGCGTG
>JBKQOZ010000046.1:0-135005 GCA_052326345.1 Steroidobacteraceae bacterium
TTAGAGTTTGGATTGGGCGATCCCTACGCCTCTACACTTTTGTCAAATGGTTGTGAGTTTGATGTATGCGTACCGACGGCCTCCCCAAAGGCGACATGCCAAACAGCGAGGTCAAGGCGGTCCAATCCGCAGCCCTGACCGGGCCTGCGAGCGGCTCTCGTATCGCGTTAGGCGAGACGGGTGAATCCGTCGGGACTCCACGCTTCGCTGCCCACGCCGTGATGGACAAAGAACAACCCGTCGGGATCGTATTTCGTCTTTACTGCCTGCAGTTTCTGATAGTTGCTTCCCCAAAAGGCCTGCTGCCACGTGTCGTTGAAGTAATTACTTTCGGAAACATAGGAACCAGGATGTGGCACGATTGTGCGTAACTCGGAGGCAGCCTCGTCGACCGCGCGGGCATGCTGGTGGGCAACTCCTGCGTCGAACGGCTGCCCCGGCCAGGGCGGCGGCCCCCCATTGGCGATGATCGCGAGCGCGAACGCATCCAATACCACGGGATTTGTGGCCGTGTTGCAGGCGGCAGCGATCGCCTCGGCGGGCGCACCCGCAAGCCCTTTGTTGAAGTGCAGCTGGATTTCCCAGCGCCGGCTCGCGGCGAACAACGCGCTGACCAGGTGTGCCTGCTCGCTCGGCCGCAACAGGGCGGCCGGAAGCCACAATGACTCATATCCATGAAGGTAGGCGCTTACCTGATCCTTGTCGCCCGACCACCACGCGTGGGCCGCAGACGCGCCCGGACGCGGATCGCTGATCATTGCATCACTGCCCCGCTTCTTGCGGGCTTCGACATCCCACCAAGCCCTGGCGCGGACACTGCCGGCGTCTAGATTACTCGAGTTGTAGCCGCTTGAGTTCTTCACCCAGTCGAAGAACGGTCGCCACACATCCGCAGCCTGCTGGTTGTCCAGCCCCTGACATACCATCGACAGCTCAAGGGCGTTCTCCGGTTTGATCTTTACGCTTTCGCCCCAGTGGGGGTTGAACAGCTTGTCGTGATAAAAGCCGACGAAGCGAGCGATCAATTCCCGGAAGGCGGCGTCGGACGCGGCCTCGATAGTGCCTTCTGCAAAGCCAAAAAATTCCGGCAGTTCGTGTGTCCGCAGCGTGAGCTTAGTGACGACACCCCAACTGCCGCCGCCGCCGCCTTTGAGTGCCCAGAACAAATCCGAGTTCGTGCACGCATTGGCGGTGCGCACAACGCCATCGGCCGTGACGATCTCGGCTTCCAGAAGTCCCGCCGCCGCAGTGCCGAAGCCCTTTGACATCGAACCGAATCCGCCGCTCTGGATGAGCCCGGCGACGCCGACGGTTGTGCAGCCACCGCCCTGGACGTAACGGCCGGCTTTTGTCGTTACGGCATCGTAGGCGTCGATCCACATGCTGCCGGCTTGGACCGTCACGGCCGGAGTAGGAGCGCGCTTGCCCCGACACCCGATGCCGACAAAGCCGTCATGTACAGTGACTGCGTTCATCGCCCGCGTCCACACCAGCAGCGAGTCGGCCGCGTTAGATGTGCCCTGGTAGCTGTGGCCGCCACCCTTGATGACAAGCCGCAAGTCGTTCTCCCGGGCAAAATTGACCGCCGCTGCCACGTCGCTTGAATTGCGCGCGGCAACTGCGTAGACGCTTGCGGCCGGAGTCCAGGCGTCCAGCCAGCCGGAGACCTGCGTGCCTGCCGGCTGGTCGCCGAGATAAAAGGGGTTGCGCGCGTTCTTGAGCGCGTCGAGGCATTCAGCGCCTTTCGGTTCCGCCGCACAGGCGGCGAAGAGCGGCCGAACCTGGATAAGATTGCCGCCGACAGCCTGCCTCAACTTGTCCCAATCTGCGGTGCTTGGCCATTTCGGATCGGTTGGGCGAACTCGGCGCAACGTGACGTGCCTGGCAAAGCGTTGCGCAGATTTTACTGAAGAAATCGGCGCCTGAAGGCCACCAGCAAGAAACGGCAGCACTGACACCGTACGCAACAAGTCTCTTCTTTTCACTGCCCCGTCCTTTTTGTCACGCTGATCGGTCGCGCTTCATACTATCGAGCACCGCATCGTTGCTCAATCCGAGGCGGTGGCTTAAATGCCCAACAGGACTGGTGGTCCTGGCCGACAAGCGTTAGCGCCCTTGGCGGCAAATGGGCCGGCGACCCTCGTGTCGTGGGCAGCGCAGTGGACTTCATAGCGACGACAGGATAACAGGCGCCGCGCGCCGGCGGCCCAAACGCGAACCGCTCACTTGAGTGCGTTAAGTACGGCGCTTGCAACATGCTTGATATAGGCGTCCGCAGAAGACAAGGCGCGGTTAGCTTCCTCCAGCGTAACCCGCCTGCCTTTATGGGCCACATCGTTACGCAGCTCGCGGGTGGTATCCCAATCCTTCCACCACGGTGCTCCGCCTGGGCTGTGCCACGGGTAATCTTTCGTCAGCGCACCATAGACCATGCGCACCTCATGGTCACCAAGACTTATCGTATGTCCGAGCAGCGACTGGATAGCGTCATTCAATATCGGCGCGCTGTGCCGCATCAAGTTGTTGATGGCCTCTTCCGTGGTCCACTCGCATGCCGCGTGCGCCAGCACCACGGCGAACTGGTGTTGTCCCAGCGTGACCAACTCGCGCGCCTTTGCAAGCAGTTGCTGCGACCACGGTGTCATCAGTGTCAGAGGCATCTGCACCACGAAGGACGAATTGACGTCCGGCAGCGGCTGTGGACCGGCGAAGATCGTCGCGGTGTTGTTCTGAAGCGGCGGATCGTGCGTCATAACGGAGGCTTCGAGCTGCCATGCGGCGTGACACAGGAAGTGCAGATTGTAGTGCTGATCGCCCATCACCTGGCTATGGGCGCGGACCACATAGCGGAACTCCCGCATTTTGATGAATTGCCCGCAAAGTCTGCACCTCGTGTCCTCGACGACGTAGTCACCAATCACGCCTGACGGCATCGTTGCGGGCAACATTCCCATGTCAATCTTTGCCCGTGCCTGGGCACGCAGCGCGTCGAAATTTGAGTCAGTCATTGCCGCAGCCAGCCCTGGTCAGAGTCGAAAAACCTCGGCGGGAATAGAGATCGCTCGCACCACCATCGATGATGAAATTCTGCGTAATTCTGTCGTTTATCACAACGCGCACCACGAACGTCCCGTGTTCGCTAATGAGCGGTATTGACTCCGCCTGCGCCGATCCGCACGCGAGCAGCAGCGCCAATGCCACTGTTTCCTGCATTTCGTTCGCCTGCCTGATGGCAGTTTCGCACGGGCCGTGCCGAATCGGTACCGTAGCGCTTTGACTCGCATCATAGGTCAGGTAGTTCCGCAATCGCGGGGGCTTCTGCGCGCCGGTAGCCACGGACGGCCCCGGGTGGTGAGGACTCCATTCGCTGTGCCGCGGAGTTCCTCGCCATCCCGACCCGATCGAACGACTACACAACCCATCCCTTTTACTTTGCGTGTCTCGAGCGGTGTGAGTAGTCACAATCTTTGAACTCTCGCGGTACCCAGCGTTGGTGCGACGAAGAATTGATGATATTCCTAGGGTGAGTGCACTACCGCTGCGGTTCTTACCGACGGCGTATCCTCTCCCCTTCAGGGCGACTCCAGACCGCCCTGAAGGGGTTTTTATTTCGTAGATCCCTTCTTTGACATATCGCTTGGTGAGCTGCGACACACGACGCGCTTGTGCAAAATCGCCGTTACTGCGATCGGACCACCGCATAACATTCACGTCAACCGGCGATGCGGAAGATTAGGGGAGGGAGACAGAACATGAAAGCTCTAACCGAGCAGCAATGGTGCGCGAAGGCGCGGCGGCATCTCAAATGGGAGGCGGCGTGGCACGCCGAAATCGCAGCGCTTGAGCAAAGGATTGAAGGCGTGGACGATATTCTGTCGGTGCACGAAATCATCGACCGATCTGCAGGAATTGCAAAGCGGATAAAACGGCTCAAACGAATCATGGCGCGGCATCTCGAGCGCCTTCCGGGTCGGTTCCTTTGTCTCGATAGTTCCTCAGCGCCGCATACTATCGCTTTTGGCGACAGGCGGAGCACTACCACGGCTTTTGCGCCCGACAGGTCGCAATGATCGCCTCATCGGGCTGATTGCTCGGCGGGCGCCCACCACCCGGCACTGGCAGGCCGATTTTGCTTGCGCGTTAGTTTCGCGACGCGTAAGTGTATGATCGGCAGTTCTAATCTCGTCGCAAGACACTACGCAGCGCGGCCTCGCGCTGGGTTTCCTGGTTGCGCTAAGCTGAGGCAAATCGCGTAGCCGCCCTAGTCCGCTCGCATGCGGCAGCTCAAAGCTTTTTCAGAATCTCAAGCGCGAGGGCGCGATCCACATCCTGGTCCTTTTGCTCCGATTCCGGCGTCTTTCCGGTCTTGAACCACTGCGGGTTCGACCTCGCGCGAACCTGAAAGTAGGCATCACCCTTCTTGACGCTAAGACCCATGCTCATTCCATGCGGTTCTATGAAATAGGCATCGTCACCAATACCGCTCACCGGCGTTTTCGCGATTCCGGTCATCGGAGATTTGCCGTTCTCGAAACTCTTCACGGTCATCAATGACACCGTGACGTTCCTCCCAGTTCCCGCCGACGCTCCTTGCTCGCTCCAGGTGCAGATTGTCGTTTACCACTGTATAACGGCGGATGATGCTCATCGTTGCGGTCCTCTGCAAGCAACATTACCATTCGATCGATAATTTGATGACCCGGCGCGTCGTCGATTAAAGCACTCGATTAGGTCCTCGACGTTTGTCGATTATCGACGACGATCTTGGGAATCGCAAATGCGATCGTTTTCCGTTCGATGGCCTCGAGACATTGTCAATGGATATCAGCCTCAACTACCATCGAGATCCACATGGCCAATTCCTCAACGTCGACTTCGAACCACCTGAGCGGTGCAATGAATTCCAGGGTCGATTGGTACTTCGGCAAGAACGAGCGGTGGGAGAAAGAGATCAGGAAACTGAGAACGATCATTCTCGACTGTCGGCTGACCGAAGAATTGAAATGGGGCTGCCCGTGCTACACGGTGAGCGGAAGCAACATCGCGCTGATCCACGTGTTCAACGAGTACTGTGCGCTCTTGTTCTTCAAAGGGGCCTTGCTGAAGGATGAGCATCGCATTCTGGTCCAACAGACGAAGAACGTGCAGGCAGCACGCCAGATCCGGTTCACCAATCTGCGCGAAGTGGTGAAGATAGAACGCGTCGTGAAGACCTATATCCATGAAGCCATTGAGGTGGAGAAATCTGGTCTGCAAGTAAAACTGAAGAAGACCGCCGAGTTTGAAATGCCCGAGGAGTTCAAGAACAAGCTAAAGGAATTGCCTGCCTTGAAAAAGGCGTTCTATGCCCTGACACCTGGACGTCAACACGGATACCTCCTCCACTTTTCGACGGCCAAACAGAGCAAGACGCGCGAAGCCAGGGTCGAGAGGTGCCTGGAGCGGATCCTGGATGGAAAGGGATTGGATGATTAGATGTGGAGGCCACGATTTTGCCCATCACACAGCGCCAAGCAGGCTTGAAACCGCAATGGCAGAAGCAGCTTGTCGACCAGTGCGGAGCCAATGTCACCGCAGGCGTTCGCCTCGCAGATCTTTGGCCTGTACACCGGATTTGTGTATTTCACGCCGTTGCTAGGCGGCGCGATTGCTGACCGCTTGATCGGGCAGCGCAACGCGGTCGTCATCGGCGCGCTATTGATGACGGCCGGCCACCTCGCCATGGCATTCGACGCGGCGTTCCTGAGGTTTGTCGTGGCGTCTGCAGCCGCAATGGTGGCGTATTTGCCGCAGACGATCCGCCGGCATCTACGGGAGAGAAAGTTTCGGACAATCTGAAATCGGCGCCTGTGGCTGGTAAGCAGGAGGGCAAAGTCGTGAAAGGCGGCCGCAAAAGATGTTGCCGCGAAGCCAAAGGCGGCCACAAAGAGCGACGCAGCCGTCACTCGGAAAAAAGCCCGAGCACTAACTACGCGGATCTTCGCCGTCGACTCGTAGAGGTAGTACTGCTCTGTAACGATGTCAGCAACGATTGTCCATTCGGCGAGCCGAGGCCGGTGCAGGGATCCCAGCCGGTGCCGGCGGAGAATGCTCCATTGTTGCCGCTGGTGACGTCGAAGAACGGCGCTTCTCCCAGTGGGTAGACTTGCGGGTTGAGGAAACCAACATTCTTGCCCAGTTGTTGGTTGAGCAGGGCGATCAGGCCTGCCCAGAGTGGGGCTACGGCGCTGGTACCACCGACGATTTCCTGTTCGCCGTCGACTAGAATCTGATAGCCGGTTTGCGGAGAGGCATCGCCGGCAACATCGGGAACGCCGCGACCCCCGGTGCCTGCAGCCCTGTTTGACGCTTCTGGAGTTGCGGCGCCTTCTCCGCCATGTTGCGTGGACATTTTATGTTTCCTCTGGGCGGTAGAGGTGGGCACGCCGGCGTTCGCCTGCCAGGTGGGCAATGGGAAAATGGCGCTGACGCCGCCGCCAGTCGCCCCTCCACCGGACGCCTGGTCGTTCCAGACCACCTCGGACTGGCGCTGCCCGCTGCGCGCCGTGAGCGCTGTGCCGCCACAGCCAAGGACGTGCGGGCTGGAAGCGGGAAAGTCCACGTTGTTGCCATTTTCTCCATCGGACGAACCACTATCCCCTGAAGCGACAGTGATGGTGATGCCGAGGGCTGCTGCCGACTGGCAGGTTGTGTCCATGCTGTTGATGGCGGTCTGCGCCCAGGAAGATTCAGGACCGCCCCAGGAGATGGAAATGACGCTCGGGTTGTTGGTGGTGTCGTGGATAGCGGTCGAGATGGCATCCTGAAAACCCTGGTCAGTATTGGTGGTGAAATAGACGACAATGTTCGCGCCAGGAGCAACGGAACCAGCTACTTCAATATCGAGGAGGACTTCGGCGTCAGCGCTGTTGGCGTTGGTAGGGTCGTTGCTACCACCGTCAAGGGTAACGTCGGTGACGGTAGGGGGAGTGATGCCGATAGTCTGCGAGAAGTAGTTAGTAATGTCGGTGGGATTATATCCACCGCCGAGCTCAATGATTCCGATGGTCTGTCCCGCGCCGCCGGGTGTACCCGCGGGAGCGGCGGGAAAGTTGTAGACTTTCGCGACTTGCGGCGGGACGAAGGTGCCGGCGTCTTGGTTTGCTGCGGGCGAGACATTGCGTCGAAGGCGGAGCTTTGGTGTGGCGATGGGCCTGTTGTCGAGGCCGAGTACGGCTTCGACGGAGCCGACCAACTCGTTGGGCACGTTGACGGAGCCCACGATGGCGTGGAAGCGGGTGCCCTTCTGTTTTTCGCCGCTCGGTTCGTAATCATTGAGTTCGACGCCAAAGGCCTGGTTGAAGGCATTGATGGTTCCACGCAACTCGACGCGACGGCGCAGCAGGCTGGACTTCTTTGCATCGACCTTTAGGCCGTTGGCCTTGGCGAAGGCGCGAACGGCGTCGAAGTCTTTCTGGGATGCGCCGTAACTTGCGGCGTACTCTTCGCGTGAGAGCTGGCGACCCTTGAGCGATGGAATGTCGAGCTTGGTCTTGCGGTTCAGGATGACGGAGACGCGTATTTCACGATTGCCTACCGCTTTACCAACCAGCGTTGCATTGGGAACCGGTGGGTGCGTGCTGTGGGGCAACTCTACGCGGCTTAGAGCGTTCGGGGACATGCTGCTTTCTCCTTCCCTCATAAGAGATGCATTTCGCGCATCGGGCGGGAGCGAATGTACACCCAAGCGAGATTTGGGATCACCGGCAATGGGTGAATGGAGAACTCGGCAAATTGTGGCACAGTTTGAGAAGCGTAAGTGTTTGTTCTGAAAGGATAAACAGGGTGGTCGAGGGAGCTTCTCTTAATCAATTGGCGGGCGGGTAGATCACAGTGAGGCGCAGGCAGCGGCCGGATCGCCGATGGGCAGAACGAGGCGGCTCGGGTGTTGGGCATCGTGCAGCACGCGGATGGTTGCAACTTGCGCATCTGCTTCGGACTGCTCGGACACCGATTTCATCGAGTACCAGTTCTTTTGCATCTCCGGCAGATTGACTGGCTCAACAATCAACCGCAGATAGCTGCCCTTCGGAATCGCTGAGCAAACCATTGGCTGGCCGGGAACACATATTCCTCCGGCTGTCCTTGTCGAATCGCCTCTGCTCGCTCGAGACCATGCCGATAGCGGGCGCGAAGCCGTGCGCTGGTGAGGTGCGCATTTAAAATTTGATCTCTGTTCCATTTTTCGCGTAGATCAGTATACAATTCCAATCGATTTAGTCGACAATAGACACCATGAAGCTTACCGCTCGCAGTGAATATGCGTTGCTTGCCTTGGTGTACCTTGGCCGGCAGAACTCTGAGGACCTTGTGTCAGCCGACACCATTGCGCGCGCCCAGGGAATTCCCCCCAGGTTTCTGGAACAGATCCTCTTGACCCTGAAGCGAGCGAAATACTTGCGTAGCACCAAGGGCCCGCGCGGAGGGTACCGACTGGCCAAGCGTATTGATGCCGTAACGCTGGCCGAAATAATCCGCTTGTTCGATGGCGCGCTGGCCCCCACCGAATCGGCCAGCCGATATTTTTACAAGCCCTCGCCAATCGAAAAGGAGCGCAGATTGTTGCGTGTATTCCGCGAAGTACGCGATCTGGTGTCGAACCACCTCGAAGCTACCACAATCGCGGACATGCTCTAACTGAATTATGATGCCCCCAGCTACCAAATCCGATTCGATCGACCATTTGCGCACGCTCTTAGATGCGCTCGAAGCGCTGGAGGGACGTATCACTGGGGAGGCGGTTACCGAAATTCTGGCGCGCAGCCATCTCCATATCGATGACGTGGCGGAATACGTCACGCCAAAGCAAGATACTTATTCTCGCCGGCGCATTGCCCTAACGGAGGCATACGAAGTACTGGTGATGACTTGGCTTCCTGGGCAGGGCAGCGGGGCCCACGACCATGCGGGCTCGGTGTCCGCGTTCAAGATCCTGCGCGGAACGGCCCACGAAACGCGATTTGTGCAGGCCGCCGACAGCCTGGTGGATCCGACGGGTACTCGTGAGTTGCATGAGGGCGAGATCGGTCTGGATGCGGGCGAGGTCATTCACGCGGTCCGGAACGATGGCTCATGCAAGGAACTCCTGGTGAGCATTCATGTGTATTCGCCGCCCATTCCGGAGCTGCGCCGATTCGCGATTAGATCGGGAGCCCGGGCCCCGGCTGAAGCGTTTTCGCGACAGCGGACCGCATGCGCGCCCGTTGTCGCCATCGTCGGCGGCGGGTTTTCGGGCGCTATGGTCGCCGCTCAACTGGTGCGCAAGACAGCGCAGTCCGGCACCCCCATGCACCTCGTGATACTTGATCGGCAGACCTCGATCGCAGAAGGAGCGGCCTATCGCACGCCCGACGCCAGCCATCTGCTGAATGTGCCCGCATCGGGCATGAGCGCCTGGCCCGATCAGCCGAATGACTTTCTCGAGTGGGCGAGGTACCGCGACTCGTCCGTCGAACCTTACACATTCCTGCAGCGCCAGACCTACGGCGAATATCTGCGTGCCACGTTCTTTGCGGCAATCGCGCAGGCAGGGAGTCAGACCAGCATCGAGATCCGTCGTCAGGAAGCGGATGTCGTCGAGCGACGAGGTGAGAGTGGCTGGCGGGTTCGGTGCCGCGAGAGCCCGTCCATTGAGGCCGACATGGTGGTCTTGGCGACCGGGCATCGGCCGCCGGTTGATCCGCTCAAGCACCGCTGGTCCGGTTCGCGGGCCCGTTATATAGAAGACCCGTGGTCATCGCTTGCTCTTACCGCGATCGAGCGAGATGAGTCCGTATGTCTACTAGGGACAGGACTCACCGCCATAGACGTCTTGCAGTGCTTGGCCCGCTCGGGGCGCTCCGCCCCCGTGGTGGCATTCTCGCGCCGCGGCTTATTGCCATCAGCCCACGCTGCGGCCCCGCTTGCACGAATCGATCCGCTGAGCTGGCTAGAGCCACTCCTGCGCGCTGACAGCGAAATCACGACTCGAGCGATGATTCGCAGTATACGCGGGGCGGTTAAGGCGGCCGAATCTGCCGGCCAGGATTGGCGGCAGGTCATCGACGGCCTGCGGCCGCACATATCGCAAATCTGGAAGGCGCTACCGCCACAGGAGAAAAATCGCTTCCTGCGCCATGCGAGGCCATTCTGGGAGGCGCGCCGCCACCGTATGGCGCCTACGATTGCGAAGGACGTCAGCAAGGCGGCATGTGCCGGCAAATTCATCACGGCTGCGGCGCGGGTTCTTGCTGCGCGCGGCACTCTGGACGGGGTGACGCTGACGGTGCGTCGGCGTGGGGAGTCAGTTCCCGAAGTGTTTAAATTCGACTGGATCGTGAACTGCACGGGCCCCGGCTCCGGACGCGAATTCGGCCTCCCACCGGTAGCCGTGGGCCTCACCCAGGCCGGGTATTTGGAGGAAGACACACTGGGACTGGGTGTACGCAGCAACCTGAACGGTCAAGCGGTAATCCATGGGAAGGTCATCGAAGATCTCGTCGTGATCGGATCGCTGCGCAAGGCCGGCGAGTGGGAGTCAACGGCCGTGCCGGAGTTACGCGTGCAAGCGGTGCTTGCAGCCGACGCAATCCTCCAACGAATCAATCGGTCGAAATAGCACGTCGACCTTCGCTGGCGATGACCACCCTCACCAAGCTTCCGCCGAAAGGTTGCTTGGCTGCTCTGGTGGGCATCCGCAGGCCGCGAACGGGGGGATAATCGGACAAGCGGGGAGAATTGATCCTACACCTTCGCGGCCCACGGCGCCCTATGTCCACCATATAGGGTCCCGTGCAGGATACCAACACGATTTCGTTCTTTAGATATACCCTTTCAACATGGCGCTCTCGCGAATCCTAGCGATAGCCCTTGGGCGGCGACGCCGTGAGTTGGCGCAAGGCCGTGACCAATGCATCGACTTCTTCGCAGGTGTTGTACAGCGCGAGCGACGCCCGAACAGTGGTTTCATGACCGAAGCGGCGAAGGATCGGCCCCGAGAGCACGAGCGCGCTCCAGGATGATGGCAGTCTCCGTAGGCAGTCGGCTGCTGGATCCTACCGCTTCGCTCACGCGCGGAAATGACGGGTCGGTATCGCGTCATAACGATAGGTAATGGTGCTTGGTGCAGCAGGATCGTACCCATCACCAACGAATTCAGAGCCTTATCCCGGCGCAAGTCGGAAAAATGTGCGCAGTTTGGCGTAAGTTATTGGTTTGTCATCGCGCCAATGGTGCCAATTATCAATCCCGTCCAAAAAATTAAAGCTTTCATTCGCATTCCTTTGCGTCCTCGCGAAAGCGAGCGAGATCGTGGCATGTGGGCAAATCGGCCTGGACTCGCGCAGAAATTTTGAGCAGTTGTGGCCGCACTGTTTGAGCCGGTTGAGATCATTCGCGACAGCAGTTGCAGATGGCGCGTCCTATGTACGGTAACGAACCGCCCGCGAACGCGGCTCGTGAGAGACTCGCAGCGGTATCTAACTCAAGGACCTATATGAAGACAAAACTAGCAATGATCTGCGTCGTATTCGGCGCGCTGCTCGGGTCGGCTGCGGCCATCGCGGACGATGCCGGTGCGGTCGGGACCAGCACCACTGTTTTCGTGAAGGATTCGGTCATCACCACGAAGATCATAATTAAGCTCGCAGGCGACCATCTGACCAGCGTGGGACGCATTCATGTCGATACCGACCAGAATGGTATCGTGTGGCTCAGCGGTACCGCGAGAAGCCAAGAGGCCATCGAGAAAGCGGTGTTCCTTGCACGCGACACGGAACACGTGAAGTCCGTCCACAACGATCTGACGGTCAGACTGGACGACTGACGATTTGCAGTAATGCAAATGGGTAGAGTCCTTGCGTACCGCCCGCAATGCGCGGTGCGCAAGGAATGCTGCAGCTGATGTTATTGCGAAGGCGCGCCAGCGCCGCGCCGAACCATTGGTTGCTTGTCATCGCCGCACCGCCGCCGCACCTTATTTGGTAGGGCTGACCGCTCGAGCTGCTGTTGCTGGCGGCCTTATTGATAAAGTCCTCCGCCGTCTTGATCTGGTCATTCACGACAAGCACAGCGTACTTGGCGCGAAGATGCGCCTGCGCCCGCTGCGCATCGTACCAAGTGCCGTTGCGGAAAAACTCACAGCCGGATTGTTCGATCAGTCCAAGGAGATGGTTGATCTCAATCTGGGCCACTGGCGGCGCCGCGGCCCACGCAGCCGGCAAAATGTTCAGCGCGACGATCAGTGCGAGCATTATTGGCTTAGCGACTCTCATAGTTCACGGTCGATCGGCAGCCATGACAGGACCTTCAGGTCGAGCCTCTGCGACGAACTTCGCGCCGGTTCCTGCGTATATTCAACGTCTTTGCCATCCTCGCGTGTATCCCACACGAGATGCGCGGGCACGCCGGCAGTCGCTTCGTGCCATCGCACCGCGTAAACGTTGTCCGGCCGCACCATGTGGTCAAAACGAATCACCGTTTGTTGGGCGAGCTCCGGACTGTCGATGATCAATCCGATCTCGGTATTGAGGTGCTTCGAGCGCTGGTCGTAGTTCATTGAACCGATAAAGATTCGTTTTCGGTCAAACACCAGCAATTTGGCATGTAGACCGTAGTTTCCGTAGCGCGACACCAAGGGTGTTTCACCGCTCCCGCGAGTGCTTCCAAGGAGCGAACGGATCTCATAGAGTTCCACGCCCTCCATGAGCAGCGCAACGCGAAACTTCACGTAGCCGGATTGTGCGACAAGATCGGGAGTCGATCGGAGGGAATTGGTCAGGATACCGACGCGCGCCGCGCGCGCACGCAGATCCTGGATCGCCCTCAATTCGTCCGGCGCCGGTACCAGGTAGGGCGTAACCATCAGCAGCTCCGACTGGGCGGCGCCGGCGGCTTTGAGTACTTGTTCAGCCATCAGGCGACCGGGCAACTCGCCTCGATCGACGTTCTTTTTGTCCGGACTGTCGCTGATGACTTGCGCGTGTGCCCACACCAGCGGCAGCCGGCCCGAGATGATGCCGGCATAAGGCTCATCGCTCGCCAATCGCGCCACATAGTCGACGCCGTCCGTTTTTAGCGGCTGCATGTGACGCTCTCGGCTCTCATTCGCGCGCTCCCGTCGTTCGGCAAGTGCGCTTCCCGAGCGCTGGTTGCGGTCCAATGCGGCGGCCGGGACGGCGAAGCGGCTGTTCCAATACTCATCGAAGATTGCAGACAGCTCCATGGCGATCGGACCTGCGGCGAAAACGTCGTCGTCAGCAAACTGGGAGTCCGGGTCCATCTGAAAATATTGATTGCCAATATTGCGGCCGCCAATGAGCGCCACGGCATTGTCGACGATCAGCAGCTTATTGTGCATTCGGTAATCGAGTCTCGACGCGTGCAGCATGAACTCGATCGAGCGCCGCATTTTGCTGTGCCCGCGATAGACGAACGGATTAAAGATCCGAATTTCGATGTTCGGATGCGCATCCAACGCGATAATTTGCTCATCGCCGGCGACCGTCGCGCCGTCATCAACCAGCACCCGCACATGCACCCCACGATCGCCTGCCCGTATCAGCGCGTCGGTGAGCAGCCGCCCCGTTTCGTCGCCGCGAAAGATGAAATATTGAAGATCCAGGGTCTTTTCTGCCGCATCGATCATCTGCGCGCGGGCCAAGAATCCATCGACACCGACGGAGATGATGCGAAATGCAGAATCGCCGTCGCGCTGTCGTGCGGCTTTGTCAAACTGCGCGCCCAGATGGGTCTCCTCCGGATGGGCAAACGCGGCAGATGAGGGCTTCGGGGCGTTGAATGCCGACGGAACCGATGAGCAAGCACCGATCGAGAACGCAATGGTAGCTGCCAAGAGCACGCGAGATCGCGCGCAGATCGGCCGACGCCAATTGAATACAGCGCAAGGGGTGAAACGTGCGACAGGTGCAAGGCGGCTCATGTGCGCGTCTGGCAGAGGTCCATGATTTGACCATTGTCGGCGTTGCGTCAAAAGTTTCCGTTCGTTGGCGAACATACCGCGTGCGTCGCGCCGCTTTTACGCTCTGGGCATACGCAGACACGGCGGGTGGCGCGAGTGTGCGCCAGCGTACTGACTCTGCTGCGGATTCGGCGCAGTATAATCAACGATGATTAGGAGACGGCGATGCCCGAAGTTGCAGTAATTAGCCCGGCCAACGACGTCGGGATGCTGAGACGTTGGCCGATGGGATGCCGGTCGATTGGCCCGCACGCCTGCAACTCGATGAACCGGCTAAATTGATACCACTCGTCGGTCGCGCGTTCAGGCGCCGTTCCCCATCGCCTTGGACCAGTGATGAAATCCTGCGCGCAGAGCTATTCAGCATCGAGCGCCTGGAGCAGCACGCAGCAAGTCTCGCTGTCGCTCAACGGGTAACGAAACGCCCAATTGCGCGCCGCACTCTCGGCGTACGGTTGCGGGACAACGAGGCGGTCTTACTCGCAGCCTATCGGGATATCGGCGCCGCAACAGGCGAGGGCCGCGCAATTTCGCCAGCCGCCGAGTGGCTCCTCGACAACTATCACATCGTCGAAGAGCAGATCCGGGAGATCCGTGAAGATCTCCCGCCGAGCTTCTATCGACTGCTGCCCAAGCTAGCGGATGGCCCGCTAAACGGTTATCCACGCGTACTCGGCGTCGCCTGGGCATTCGTTGCCCATACCGACAGCCGATTCGACCCTGAAACGCTGCGCAGTTTCGTACGCGCCTATCAGCGCGTTCAGCCGCTGACCATCGGCGAGCTCTGGGCGGTCGCGATCACGCTGCGGATCGTACTCGTGGAGAATCTCCGCCGCGCCGCGGCACGCATCGTGAGCAGTCGTGCCGCGCGCCAGGAAGCAGACGCCCTTGCCGATCGACTTTTGGGCGTCAACGGCCATGCCGCCGAGCCTGACGCGCTGATCGGCCGCGACGGGGGTCGCGCATCCTTCTCGCCGGCATTTGCAGTCCAACTCGTCCAACGCCTGCGGGATCAGGACCCGAGAGTGACGCCCGCATTGCACTGGCTGGAGGAACGCTTGGTCGCGCAGGGAACAACCTCCGACGAGGCCGTGCGCGACGAGCATCAGCGCCAAGGCGCCTCGAACGTGACCGTACGGAACATCATCACGAGCATGCGGTTGCTCTCGGATGTTGATTGGCCGGAGTTCTTCGAAAGCGTCAGCTTGGTCGACGAGCTGCTGCGCGCCGGCAGCGACTTCGCGGCGATGGATTTTCCCACGCGCGACCTCTACCGGCGGGCGATCGAGCGTTTCGCGCGACGCTCAACGCTGACTGAACTGGAAATCGCCGCCGCGGCGCTGGAGGCTGCCAATGGATCGGTCGCGACGGTCAACGGGCATGGCGTTGATCGCCGCAGCGATCCTGGTTATTACCTGATCGGCAACGGCCGGGGTACTCTGGAATCGAGCATCGACTATCGAAAGCCGCTCTTCAGCTGGCGCCGCCGTTGCGGCGCGGCGAGCGGAGTGGGTTGCTATGTGGCCGCCATCGCCCTGATAACGATCGCCGCTCTGTCGCTTCCGTTATTGGTGCTCAGGTCATGGGGTATTTCCGCTGGCCACCTGGCCCTGCTCGCTTTTCTCGGCCTCATTCCTGCGCTCGATGCGGCAATCGCGCTGGTGAATCGCGCCGTCATGAGGGGGTTCGGCGCAACCATCCTGCCCGGTCTTGCGTTGCGCGACGGGGTTCCGTCGCATCTGCGGACAATGGTAGTGGTACCCACGTTGCTCACCACTCCCGCCGCGCTCGAAGAGCAGATCGAGCGTCTCGAGATTCACTACCTCGCCTCGCCGGAAGGCGAGCTGTACTTTGCGCTGCTGTCGGACTGGACGGACGCATCGAGCGAAATCGCCGCCGGAGATGAGGCGCTGCTGGCGTTGGCGGATGAGGCCATTGCGCGGCTGAACCGAGTTCACGGCAAGGGCGTGGCCGGAGAGCGCTTTCTACTGCTGCACCGTCGCCGAGTCTGGAGCGAGTCACAGAGGGCGTGGATGGGGTGGGAACGCAAGCGCGGGAAGCTGCACGAATTGAATCGGCTGCTGCGCGGAGCGGTCGATACGGACTTCCATGACGCGATTCGGCGTGCCCCTGAAGTTCCACCGGGCGTCCGCTACGTCATTACGCTCGATGCGGACACCCGGTTGCCGCGGGATACGGCACGCCGCCTGGTCGGCAAGATGGCGCATCCGCTGAACCGCCCCCGGTTCGACGCCGAATCCGGACGTGTAGTCGAAGGGTACGCCGTGCTGCAACCGCGGGTTGCGCCCTCCCTGCCCGTCGGTCGCGAAGGTTCGATCTTTCAGCGCGTGTTCTCGAGCACGAGCGGTATCGATCCGTATGCCGCCGCCGTGTCGGATGTCTACCAGGACCTCTTCGGCGAAGGCTCTTACGCCGGCAAGGGAATCTACGATGTGGATGCCTTCGAAGCCGCGCTCGCCGGACGAGTACCCGACGGAACTCTGCTCAGTCATGATCTGTTCGAGGGAATTTTTGCACGCGCGGGTCTGGTTTCCGATATCGAGGTCGTCGAAGAATTTCCCTCGAGATATGACGTCGCTGCCGCACGCCAGCATCGCTGGGCGCGCGGCGACTGGCAACTGCTGCCCTGGATCTTCGGCAGGGGCGATGCGGCAGGATCCACGCGCGGCAGCCGCCGCTTGCCGCTGATCGGTTTGTGGAAGATGTTGGATAATCTGCGGCGCACGCTATCGGCACCCGCGAGTGTCGCGGCCCTGCTCGCCGGATGGGTATTGCCGCGTAATGGTTCGCTCGTCTGGACCGCCTTTGTCGTATTGACGATTGGCTTGTCGGCGCTGCTGCCGATTTTCGCCGCGATCGTGCCGCGCCGCTCCGGCGTCAAGCTACGCAGCCACTTTCGCGCCCTCCGCAAAGATATTTGGCTGGCTACGTCGCTGACCGCCTTCCTGATCATCTTCCTGGCGCACCAGGCCTGGCTGATGATCGATGCGATCAGTCGAACGCTGTTTCGTGTGTTCGTGAGCCGCCGCAACCTCCTCCAATGGGTCACCGCCGCTCAGGCGAATCTCAGCTCCCAGCTCGATCTCTACAGCGCCTACCGGCGCATGAGCGGCGGCGTGGCCATCGCGCTGGTCGCCGCGGCGCTGATCGGGTACCTTCGACCCGACGACTGGCCCTTGGTGGCGCCTTTCGTGATTCTCTGGATCGCCTCTCCCGCCATCGCCGTATGGATTAGCCTCTCCCCGCCGGTCACCGGGCATCTGGCGGTCGCGGAGGTGGACGCCCGGGCATTGAGGCTGATCGCACGCCGCACATGGCGCTACTTCGAGACGTTTGTTACGGCGGAGGATCAAATGCTGCCGCCAGACAACTTTCAGGAAGATCCGCAGCCAGTCCTGGCGCATAGAACATCGCCCACCAATATGGGCTTGTACCTGCTGTCCGCCGTCAGCGCTCGCGACTTCGGGTGGACAGGGACGATGGAAGCCGTGGATCGATTGGAAGCGACCTTGGCGACGATGAGTCGCCTGCAGCAGTATCGCGGCCATTTCTACAATTGGTACGACACACGGGATCTGCGCCCTCTGGATCCTCGATACGTCTCTTCCGTGGACAGCGGCAACCTTGCGGCGCATCTCATTGCACTCGCAAATGCGTGTCGGGAATGGATCGATGTACCAGCGGCCGGCCGCGTGTCCCTGTGCGGCGTCGCAGACGCCGTGAACCTCGCTCGCGAAAGCCTTCGGGAGCTTCCCAGCCCGCTAAAAACGCACACTATCGCCGTTGCGCAGCTCGGCCATGCCCTCGATGCGCTCGGCGCGGCGCTTGACGATGAGGCGGGCCCCGAGGACGCCGCAGCGCTGCTTGCGCGGATCACACCTCTCGCCGCGACTCTGACAGACATCGCGCGGGCGTTGACCCACGAGATGGGCGAGGAGGTGGGTGGGGAGACGCTTTTTTGGGCGGAAGCCGCGCAAAGGTCTGTCAAGAGCTGGCAGCAGGACCTCAGCCTGACCGAAGAGGGCCTCCGCGGGCTGCGGCAACGGCTGGCACTCATCGAATCGACAGCGCAGGAAATGTCCCGAGCGATGCAGTTCGAATTTTTGCTTGATCCCGAGCGCCGGCTCCTCTCGATCGGCTACCGCGCGAACGAGGGTACCCTTGATCCGAGCTGCTACGACTTACTCGCCTCGGAGGCGCGTTTGGCGAGCTTCGTGGCCATCGCCAAGAACGACGTGCCGGCCCGCCACTGGTTTCGCCTGGGGCGCACCGTCACACCAGTGGGTCATGGGGCGGCGCTGATCTCCTGGTCGGGTTCCATGTTCGAGTATCTGATGCCCTCGCTCGTCATGCGTGCGCCATCGGGGAGTCTTCTGGAGCAAACCAATCGCCTGATCGTCCAGCGGCAAATTCGTTACGGTGCTGAGCTCGGCATTCCCTGGGGCGTTTCGGAATCCGCCTACAATGCGCGCGACTTGGAGCTCACCTACCAGTATTCGAACTTCGGCGTGCCCGGCCTGGGCCTGAAACGCGGGTTGAGCGAAAACGTCGTGATCGCGCCGTACGCGACGGCCCTTGCCGTGATGGTCGATCCGAAGCGCGCGGTACTGAATTTGGCGCGACTCGCTGCGCTCGGTGCACGCGGTCGGTACGGCTTCTATGAGGCGCTAGACTACACTCGCAGCCGTCTGCCCGAGGGATCCCGGGTTGCGGTCATTCGGGCATTTATGGCGCATCATCAAGGCATGACCGTGGTTGCCATCGCCAACGCTCTGTTCGATGGCAGGATGCGCGAACGGTTTCATGCGCAACCGAGCATACAGGCAACCGAACTGCTGCTGCAGGAACGCACGCCGCGCGATGTCTCGGTCGCTCATCCCCGGGCTGAAGAAGTCCGCAGCGCGGCGCGAATCAGCGACGTACAAGTCCCGGAGGCGCGGCGCCTCAAGGTGCCGCGCGAATCGACACCTCAAACCCATCTGCTCTCCAATGGCCGCTATTCGGCGATGCTCACGAGCGCCGGCTCCGGCTTCAGTCGTTGGTGCGATCTGGGCATAACGCGTTGGCGCGAGGACCTCACGCGCGATGATACCGGCAGCTTTATCTTCCTGCGCGACATCGAAAGCGGTGCCGTGTGGTCCGGCGGCTATCAGCCGAGCGGCGCCGAGCCCGACAGCTACGAGGTGAATTTCACCGAAGATCGAGCGGAGGTCATTCGCAGCGACGGGGCGATCGCCACGATCCTAGAAGTGGTCGTTTCGCCCGAGGACGACGCGGAGGTGCGCCGCATATCGATTGTGAATACCGGCCACCGAGTCCGCGACCTGGAAGTCACATCTTACTCGGAACTCATGCTTGCGCCTCCCGCGGCCGATGCGGCGCATCCGGCGTTCTCCAAGCTTTTCGTGCAGACCGAGTACGTGGCCAAGGTGGGCGCGATCCTCGCGACGCGGCGGAGGCGTTCGCCCGCCGAACCGGAGATCTGGGTTGCTCATCATGCCGTCATTGAAGGGGAGGCGTTGGGCAAACCGGAGCTCGAAACCGACCGAGCACGGTTCCTCGGCCGCGGGCGCGACATTCTAGCGCCCATTGCCATGATGGATGGGCGGCGCTTGTCCAATACCGTGGGCACGGTCCTCGATGCGGTGTTTGCGCTTCGGTATCGCGTGCGCATACCGGCGGGTGCCACTGTGCGCGTTGCGTTCTGGACCAGTGTTGCCGGATCGCGTGAAAGCGTTCTGGATCTCGTCGATAAGCACCATGAACCGAACGCGTTCGTGCGCGCGGCTACCTTGGCATGGACGCAGGCGCAGATCCAACTTCGTCATCTCGGTATCGAGGCGGCGGAGGCCAGCCTTTTTCAGCGTCTCGCGGGCTACATTCTCTACGCGGACGCCTCGATGCGGCCCTCGTCCGATGCCATACGCCGAGGCGGGGGCGGGCCGGCGGCACTGTGGGCTCACGGCATTTCCGGGGATCTGCCGATCGTGCTCTTGCGAATCGACGATGTCGAGGACATTGGCATCGCGCGGCAGCTCTTGCGCGCTCACGAATACTGGCGGATGAAGCAGCTTCCCGTTGATCTCGTCATCTTAAACGAGCGCACCACTTCGTATCTTCAGGACCTGCAGTTCGCCCTGGAAACGCAGCTCCGAATGAGCCAGTCGCATCCGCGGATCGGCGCCGACAATACTCGCGGCTCGGTATTCTTGCTGCGCACGGATCTGATCTCGGAGGAGACGCGCGCACGGCTCTCGTCCGTTGCGCGCGTGGTTTTGGTCGGGCAACGCGGTAATCTGTCCGATCAACTCGATCGTGTGCGAGCAGCCGCCACGCCCGCTGCGCGGCGACCGACGAGCAGTGCACCTCGCGAGGCGGAGACGACGGCTCCTGCGCCGCTCGATCTCGAATTCTTCAACGGACTCGGAGGATTCGCGGCCGATGGACGGGAGTACGTCATCCTGTTGGGTCCGGGGCAGGTGACACCCGCGCCGTGGATCAATGTCATCGCCAATCCCCGATTCGGCTTCCAGGTCGCGGCGGAGGGTGGCGGATTCACATGGGCGCTGAACAGCCGGGAGAACCAGTTGTCGCCGTGGTCCAACGATCCGGTCACGGATCGCTCGGGCGAGGCGTTGTATCTGCGTGACGAGGAAAGCGGCGAGCTGTGGGGGCCGACGGCGTCGCCGATTCGGGATCACGGCGCGCACTACACCGCCCAGCACGGGCAGGGATATAGTCGCTTCCAACACGCCTCACACGGCATTGACCTCGAGCTGCTGGTGTACGTGCCGATGGACGATCCGATCAAGATCTCGCGCCTGAAGATCCGCAACACCTCGCAAAAAGCGCGGAAGCTTTCCGTCTCGGCCTACGTCGAATGGGTGCTGGGGCCTTCGCGGACCGCCACGGCGCCGTTTGTGGTGACGAGCATCGACCCTGGTACGGGCGCGATGTTTGCTCACAACCCCTGGAACGCCGTTTTCGGTTCGCGGGTGGCGTTCGCCGATCTCGGCGGATCTCAAACCGGTTGGACGGCCGATCGGCGCGAGTTTCTCGGACGACATGGCACGCTCGACAGACCGGCAGCGCTCACCGGACGGGCACCTCTATCCCGGCGCGTGGGCGCCGGCCTCGATCCATGCTGCGTCCTGCAAACCTTCGTGGAAATCGCCGCGGACGAGACGGTGGAGATGGTCTTCTTCCTTGGCCAGGCCGCGAGCGCGACCGAGGCGCAATCGCTGCTGCTCCGTTACCGGTCGGTCGACCTCGATGCGGTCTTGCGCACCGTGGTTCAGTACTGGGACGACGTGCTCGGCATGGTTCAAGTGAAGACGCCGGACCGGTCCTTCGACGTCATCCTCAATCGCTGGATGCTCTATCAGACGCTCGCCTGCCGCATGTGGGCGCGATCGGCGCTGTATCAAGCGAGCGGCGCCTATGGATTCCGCGATCAGCTCCAGGATGCAATGGCGCTGGCGCTGTCCAGGCCCGACCTGACGCGTGAGCACTTGCTGCGAGCGGCCGGCAGACAGTTCGTCGAGGGGGACGTTCAGCATTGGTGGCTGCCGTCGGGTGAGGCGCGGTCGGCCGGCCCCGGCGTTCGCACCCGTATTACCGACGATCGGGTTTGGCTGGCGTACGCCACCGCCCACTACATCGAGGCGACCGGCGACATCGCGCTCTTAGACGAATCGGTGCCGTTTTTGGAGGGCCAGACGCTGCGAGCCGATGAGCAAGACGCGTATTTCCAGCCGGCGATCTCCGACGACAGCGCTTCGCTCTTCGAGCACTGTGCACGTGCGCTGGAGCAGAGCCTATCTGTTGGAGCACACGGCCTGCCATTAATCGGCACGGGCGACTGGAACGACGGCATGAACCGGGTTGGCGAGATGGGACGCGGTGAAAGCGTTTGGCTGGGATGGCTTCTGCACGCCACCCTCGTGGCGTTCGCGCCCTTGGCCAGAGCACGCGATGAGCCCGCGCGTGCGATCCTGTGGTTGACCCACGCGGCAGCGCTGCGGAACTCACTGGAGCAGGAGGCATGGGATGGCGAATGGTACCGGCGGGGCTATTTTGACGATGGGACGCCGCTCGGATCAGCCACCAATACCGAATGTCGGATCGACTCCATCGCGCAATCCTGGAGTGTCATCTCGGGGGCCGCCGACCCGATCCGCGCCTCGCGCGCGATGGCCGCCGTGGATAGCAATCTCATTCGACGCGACGCGGGACTCGCGTTGCTCTTCACGCCCCCCTTCGAGCGGAGCCTGCCCGACCCCGGCTATATCAAGGGCTATCCGCCCGGCATTCGCGAGAACGGTGGTCAGTACACACACGCGGCCACCTGGTCGGTGATTGCGTACGCTTTGCTCGGCCAGGGAAACAATGCCCGGGAGTTGTTCTCACTCCTCAACCCCATCACCCATACGAGCACGCGCGCCGATGTGCATCGCTACAAGGTGGAACCATACGTTGTTGCCGCAGACGTGTATTCCGTCGCCCCGCACGTCGGGCGTGGCGGTTGGACGTGGTATACGGGGTCTGCCGGCTGGATGTACCGGGCCGGTCTCGAGGGGATCCTTGGATTTCGCGTACGGGGAGCGAGTTTGTTCCTGACTCCATGTATCTCAGAAAAATGGCCGCGCTTTGAGATCGTGTTTAAGTATCGATCGTCGCGCTACGAGATTCTGATCGACAATCCTCACGGCGTCAGCTCTGGTGTAACGTACGCCGAGCTGGATGGCGAGGCACTGCCCTCGAGTTTGCATTCGCCCATCGCATTGGTCGATGACGGAAACGTTCACAGCGTGCGGTTGCTCCTCGGAGGACCTTGACGGTCGCATCCGCGATTGTCTTTAGTAGTTTGAGGCGCGGAGACGGCGACGATGTAAGTCTCGACGGGTACGCTAGCGTACAGACTGAATGCATCTCATCATGCTCCAATGTGGGCCTGTAAACCTCGTTGCCAGATAGGAGAGAAGCATGGATCTGCTGGTCGTTCTGATATTGCTGTTATTGCTGTTTGGTGGTGGCGGAGGCTTGTATTGGGGCATGGGCGCGGGCTGGGGGATTGGTCCGATTGGATTGATCATTGCTGCACTTGTGATTGCCTTCCTGGTGTTTGGATATCGCGGCAGGCGTAGCCGACTTTAGGAAAAAGGCCTAGTCACGACAGCGCCGTTAACCCGGGCCGTACTAAGACTGCGGTCATCGTCAGGCATGTGAGATTTATGCAAACTGAAACTATGATAGTGACCGGAATGCAGTGCGGGGGCTGCCCAATCAAACTCTCGCTTGCACTCAACGGAGTCATCGGCGTTGAGGATGTTCAGGTCTCGCTAGCCTCCGGCGAGGTGACCGTCCGCTATGACGAGCGATGCGCATCGCCGCTCCGATTGAAAACCGCCGTTATCAGCACGGGTTTTGGCGTCGATGGAACCCCTGCGACAAACGGGCACGATTCGCGACCGAATTGCTGCGGATAATGGACATGTCCGCTTTACGTGCGTCTGCGTACAGACCTCACATCGAGGAGGACGTAGTCTCCAGGGTTAGCGGCACCGCACTGAACTTGGGTATGCGTAAGCAGAATGCCTATGAGGCGTTTGCCGAATGGATCCAGCAATCGGCTGCTGTGCCGTCAGGGCATAGCGCGCGGAATTGCCTCAAGTCTCTGATATCGCTCGCGAGTATAAGTGCCATTTGCCACTCAACTTATAAGGAATCACCGTGAAATATTCAAAGTTTGTCGCAGCCTCACTGATCATGATCGCGTGTAGCGCTTGTTCACCAGGCCCTGCCGGACCACCGGGTGCAACCGGTAACACCGGGAATACGGGGAATACGGGCAGCACAGGGACTATGGGCGCAACGGGTGAGACCGGCAATACCGGCGCAACGGGCAACCAAGGTAACCAAGGTAACCCCGGTGACACGGGCAATGCCGGTGCAACGGGCAGCACCGGCGCAACGGGTAACACTGGCGCAACGGGTAACACCGGCGCAACCGGTAACCAAGGTAACCCCGGTACGACGGGTGATACGGGCACCACGCCCCGCTAACGCATCAATGAATGATGCGTCGCGGACCACTGTGACATTCCGCGTGCCCTGCCAAAATTATTGGCTGGATAAGCGCGGCGCCGTACCGACGATTCCATGCCGGATGGATAGCATTGGTGGACTGTGAATTAGCATGAATTAACGAAATTGCTGATGAAAAACGATATGGAAATTCAGCAGGAAGTGCTCGCTGAGCTTGATCGAGAACAGGACGTTATTAAGGGCACGATTGGTGTTGAAGTACATCACGGGGTCGTGAAGCTCGCGGGCGGCGTTAGCAACTACGCAATCAAGAAAAAGGCCGAGCTCGCTGCTGGTCGCATTGGGGACGTGACGACGGTGGTTATGGATATTGACGTCACGGGCATAGGCACGACCCCGCAGTCGGCTGCAGACCGCGGGCCATAGCCCCAATATCGGTCCCGCTCCCGGATGCGAACCCCTGACGAAGGCGTCTGGGCCTTCCAGCGCGTCGAACTGCTCATCGACAGGCGATTGTGAGGCGGTGGCCGTGTGGGCAATCGCCACCGGGCCCAACGGCGGTCTAGCCCCGGGCGGCGGCGCCTGCGAATTTTCGCGGCAGCAAAGCGCCACCCCCAGATCAGCTGTACACGTGTCAGCGGTACACGTGGTTGCCTAGGCCAAATTCATGTTCATATTCACACGGGCACCGGGATTGGCTTGGCCGCGAGCACATCTTGCTTGGCTTCCCGTACTTCGAGCAGTTCATCGAACAGGGCACGGTAATGCACGACCGCTTGTCGTAAATCCTCGGTATTTGCTTCGCCGCGATGATCGCGTATTGCGATGGCCTGTGCCGCCCGATAGTTGTCCACGACGGTGGGATAATCGACTGAGATATCGGCAGCTCGGTGCTCAAAGTCACCCATCGGGTAGCCCCGCTTTAGCATCAACTCACGAACCAGCTGATCCGCTTGCATGACAACCCCCTTCGGGTTATCGACAAACCGATTCTGCAATTCGCTCCAAGCCCGACTGAACCTGGCCGCCTCAGATGGCGCCAGTGCCGTGATGTTAAGGTGCTCCACGCGCTTTTCCCGCGCCTTGAGTTCCGATTCGGCCTTTGCTCGGCCTCCTAGCTCATCGACAGTTCGACTATACTCCGGACCAAAGCGTTGCTGCAGCCTGAGCGATTGCTTCTTCCTCTTAGACAAAAGCCAGGCTGCAAGTGCAAGCAATGCAATGATTGAAACGCCGGCAACAACGATCCAGGATATGGGTATTGAATTCACGAAAATCTCCTATTTTGGTTGATCCGCATTAGGCTGTAGTGTGTGTTCAGACGTTGCGACAATGGGGAACACTTTCGTCAGGCCTGCCGACCGTGTCTGGTAGGGGATCGAGAGTAAGGTCAGCGATCAGGTTTGTCTGTGCGCTGTCGTACATGCGCCGATGGCGTGGTGCGCCGCGTATCTCGATAATGCGCTATTGTTCTTGCCATAAGGGCCGGACTCAAACCACGCAATTCCCCCTCAAGCAGTTCGGTGACCTTCTCGGGGATGACCGGCGCGCCAAAATAAAACCCCTGCGCCTCGGGGCAATGCTGGTTTCGCAGAAATGCGGATTGCTCACGTGTTTCGACGCCTTCTGCCACGACTCGCATGTTCAGACTCTTGCCCATATTGATCACTGCGCTCACGATACTTGCATCGTCCCTGTCGGATGTGAGATCCCGAACAAAAGAATGGTCGATTTTCAACGTGTCGATCGGAAAGCGCTTTAGATAGCTTAAACTGGAGTAGCCCGTCCCAAAGTCATCGAGCGCGAGCCGTATTCCCATGTCTTTGAGTTCTTGAAGCACCATCCCGGTGGATACGGGGTCCTGCATAAGAAAAGTTTCGGTGATCTCGAGCTCGAGATGGCGCGCATCGAGCCCCGTCTCTGCCAGTATTTCTTGAACACCCGCGACGAAGTTCTTCGCGCGCAACTCCACCGGGGATATGTTGACGGCCATGCTCACCGGGGCTACGCCGGTGGCTAGCCAGAACTTGGCCTGCCGGCAGCCTTCACGGAGCACCCACTTGCCAATGGGTACAATCAAGCCGCTATCCTCGGCAATGGAGATGAACCGTGAGGGTCGAATCAGGCCGCGGGTGGGGTGACGCCAGCGCAGAAGCGCCTCAACCCCCGTGATCGCACCGGTATGCAGGCTCACTTTGGGCTGGTAATGCAGGACAAATTCGCGCCGCCGAAGGGCATGGCGCAGATCGCTTTCGAGCCTATGACGCTCGAGCGCGCGCCGGTTCATATCGGCTTTGAAGAACTGGTAATTGTTACGTCCGCAATCCTTGGCTTGGTACATGGCCGAGTCGGCATTTTTGAGTAGATCTTCAGCCGTTGTTCCGTCCTCCGGGAAAGTGACGACGCCAATACTTGCCGAGACATGTAGCTCGAGTTGGTCGAGCCGGAGCGGTTCGCTCAACGCCGCAAGCATTTTCTCCGCGCTCAATGCAGCGTCCTGTGCATGAGCCACTTCACTCAGCAATATGACGAACTCATCGCCGCCTAGGCGACACACGGTATCGGAACTGCGAACACAGTCGAGAAGGCGAACGGCCACTGACTGCAGCAACCGATCACCGACCGTGTGACCCGCAGAATCGTTGACGCGTTTGAATCGATCTATGTCCAGATAGAGAACTGCTAGTTTCTTACCGTGCCGGTGCGCCATCGCTATCGCCTGGCTGAGCCGATCATTCAGTAAAATGCGGTTGGGTAAGTCGGTAAGGCTGTCATGCTGCGCCAGATGCGACATCTTGAGCGACATCGCCCTCGCGACGCTCACATCGCGAAACACCATGACGGCACCAGTCACCTTTCCGCGGCGATCGTGGATGGGCGCGGCGGAGTCCTCAATGGCGGCCTCTACCCCGTCGCGCCGGATGAGCATACAGTTCGGGGTGAGGCCTACCGTCCTGTTTTCGCGAATCGCCAATCCCATCGGGTCCTGTGCCACTTCGCGAGAGCCGACATTTACGATCCGGAACACATCCGCAAGCTCACGACCCTCCGCTTCTTTGCGCGACCAGCCCGTTAAACCCTCTGCTACTGCATTGATATAGGTAACATGGCCGTGAGCGTCGGTGCTAATGACCCCATCACCGATGGAGTCCAGCGTCACTTGTGCGCGTTCTTTTTCCTCAAATAATGCCTCGGCGTTCGCAGCTCGCTCGATCATGCTACGCAGGGCTTTAGACAATATGTAGCTGTCGAGGTGATTCTTCAGCAAATAGTCCTGCGCTCCGCGCTGTACCGCCAACTTGGCGACGTCCTCATCTTGCGGCGTACTCAAGATCAGGATCGGTATATCAGGTGCCGCGTTAAACAGCCGGTCGAACGTTTCTATTCCTTGGCTGTCCGGTAAGAAGAGGTCGACTATGACAGCATCGATGGCATATTTTTGTTTTCCTTTGCCATTAAGTCGCTCTAGGCCCTTGGAGCAGCGTCTTACCCAGTCGATACGCAGGGGCCCGCTAGATCCAAGCAATGCCTCTCGCACGGACCTGGCGCCCGACACTTGGTCCTCGATAAGAAGTATTGTATTTGGCATTTGAATATGTTCGCGGCATTTCGACGCCGGGAATCAATCCATTCAACCATGCACCGCGCCTTCCGGTCTGTACGGCAACGAACGCCTCATGGTCTTCTCGAGATTCCTCGCCCGGGTCATTCGCCAATAGATCAGGTCGTGCGACCCAAGCCCATCTCAATCATTGTTGTAATACGCGTACACGAACAGATTCTACCAGTCTGTACGTTAGCGCACACAAATAAGCATTATGGAAGGCAACCGTGGACTGCCTCGGAAAAGGTCGTCCTAGTCAGCCGCAGCAAATATCCAAATTCACAATAATTCTCAGAGTTCCGGTGTGTCATGTCGCGGTAATCTACTGCGCGCCGCCGTCGGTACTTCTGTCGGTGTAGTTATGCCGAACGAACGTCGCGTCGACCGGAACAGACCGGGCAGGTATCAGGTTTTTGGAGTGCTTTCTAAACGAGATCCGGGCGGTCGGTTGCGCGCTCGAAAGTCCGATGCTGATACGCTGAGATTTACTGGCGCGCAGATGCAGCGTCTGCCTCAAGTCAAGAAGCCATCCCTGCGGTTCGCAAATGCACATTAACGCGGTGACGCCTGCCGAAATCCGCTTCGGAATCGAATTGCTCGCCAATGTCACACGAGGTTCCGAGCTAAAAATGCGACCGATGTTTGAGCGGCGAATTGTTGCTCGCGGGTGCGGATCGCTTCTTTAGATTCGGCGGCCCTGGATGACTTGCACCAGGATCATGATGATGGCGAGAACGATAAGGATATGAATGAATCCGCCCATCGTGTAGGAGGTGACTAGTCCCAGCAGCCACAGCACCACCAAAACGACCGCTATTGTGTAGAGCATTGATATTCTCCGTACTCTCGGGCGCCGCTGATGCTCGCCTCGAGGTTGATTGATTCGTCCTAACTGCAACGGTACTTGAGGTACATACCGACAATCAGTTCGCTAGCGCACGTAACGCCGCTTATTTGTGCCGCCCGGTGGTATATGTGCGTTGAATTGCCTGAGCCTAAATGCGTGATGGCTCAGGCAAATGCTGAGGAGTGGCGCGTATGCGCAGCCACTGCCTTGAGCTGGGGATTCAACATATCGAGCACCGGTGCGCGCGGTAGCCGTCACAAACGCCGGTCAGTTTTATGGAAAGCCCGCCAAAGTTCCCTATTGTGGCAATCTCGAGTAATCGTCGTGGGAAATCGCACGGCCAGCGGTCCTTGGCAAGAGGATCGGTCGGTGTTTGCGCCCAAGAGTCCTCTTAGGTACGCTAGCAGTCTATGACACGCCTTTACATGCTTCCACGCAGCCAAACGCAATCATAGAGGCATCCGTGAGCCCTCAGACAACCCTGGGCTCGGTGAACAGCCGCATTCCGGACCGCAGAACCAATGATTTGCTTGCGGCGTTGCCGCATGCTGACTGGCAGCGCTGGCTGCCCGAACTCGAATCCGTCGACATGCCTCTGGGGCAAGTGCTGTACGAGTCGGGCAGTACTCTCAGTCACGTCTACTTTCCGACCACCTGCATTGTCTCGCTGCTATACGTGATGGAGAACGGCGCCTCAGCCGAGATCGCCGTGGTTGGCAACGAAGGAATCGTGGGCATTTCGCTCTTTATGGGGGGTGGATCCACGCCCAGCCGTGCGGTCGTGCAAAGCGCCGGCAGGGGATTGCGATTGAACGCGCAAATGTTGAAAAATGAGTTCAACCAAGGTGGCGCTGTACTGCATTTGCTGCTGCGCTATACGCAAGCGCTGATCACACAGATGGCGCAAACCGCCGTATGCAACCGTCATCACTCGCTGGACCAGCAACTATGCCGCTGGCTGCTGCTAAGCTTGGATCGATTGCGCGACAATGAACTCGTGATGACCCAAGAACTAATCGCGAACATGCTGGGCGTGCGTCGCGAAGGGGTGACCGGGGCCGCGCTTAATTTGCAGAAGGACGGACTCATTCATTACACGCGCGGGCACATATCGGTGCTGGACCGCTCCGGGCTGGAGAAACGCACCTGCGAGTGTTACGCGGTGGTAAAAAAAGAATATGACCGACTGCTTCCCGGGAAGCCTGCTACGTAGCGGCGGGCGGGCTCCGCCTTTCAGTTAGGACAGTTTACGCATCGCAAGCGATGCGACTCCACCGTCAACAGTACTCTCGTGGCCTGTTGAACTTTGACTCTCAGCGCTGAGCGGCTGACTGATTTCCAGAGCACACCGGCACGACAACTGAGAAGCTAAGTGCGTCAGCGTACCGACGTTTCCGTCCTGTGCGCGTATTCTTTGTTCATGTTAGCGCGGTGCGTGGATGCACGCCGGCATATCGGGAACGACTGATGAAGTGATTCATGGCCTTAACGGCAGCGCGAAATCAGAGGCGCGTGCCGATATTAAACGGAGCAGATCCACTATGCGTATGAAATTATCAAGACTGACCAAGGGCGCCGCCGTATTCACGGCTACCGTAATGGTGTTAGGGGCATGCGCTACCAGCCCGGCTGCAGATGAGAAGATCGCCGTGGCGAAGGCATCGCTGGAGCGCGCGGAAGGGTCCGGGGCGCCGGAATTCGCACCAGTCGAACTGGCGACCGCCCGCGACAAGCTCGCCCGTGCGGAGAAGGCCAATGCTGACCACGATCTTCAGCCGGCCACCAATTGGGCTGAGCAAGCGAACGTAGATGCCGAACTTGCCGAGGCAACCGCTCAGGAACACCGCGCTCACAAGGCGGCAATGGAATTCGACTCAGGTATTAATACGCTGCAGCAAGAATCGATGCGCAGCTCACCACCGACTCAATAAGGCAATCACATGAACGCAAAAGTAGTGATGGGTGTAGGTTTGGTGCTGCTCATAGCCGGCTGCGCCTCAATTCCACAACCGAATGCCGCGTTGGAGAGTGCGCAGGCCGCGGTGCGAGCGGCGGAGGCAGATCCCAACGTCAGCAAGTATGCGGCCGTGGATTTGGATGCAGCGAAAAAGCAGCTGGAAGTCGCTGAGGCTGCGGCAATGCATCACGAGGATGCTGCTATTGCTCAGCCGGCATATCTCGCTGCGCAAACGGCGCGTCTCGCGCAAGCGCATGCGGCCGCGAAAGCGGATGACGCCCGCGTTGCAGCGGGTCAGGCCGAGCGAGACAAAATTCAGCTCGCTGCCCGTACGCGCGAGGTCGACACCGCAAATATGGCGACCAATACGGCCATAGGACAACGTGATGCAGCGACAGACCAAGCGGCTCGCTTGCAAGCGGAAGTTGATCAACTCAAAGCGACCCCCACCCCGCGCGGCCTGGTGCTTACCCTAGGTGATGTTCTGTTCGACACGGGAAAGGCGCAATTAAATCCCGGGTCGGCGCGCAAGCTCGACCAGTTGGCGCAATTTCTCAACAGTCATCCCGAGCGGCGTGTGCAAATCGACGGATATACCGACAGTGTCGGCACGGACTCGTATAACCAAGATCTCTCGCAACGACGTGCCGACGCCGTCAAATCCGCGCTGATCACGCGGGGCGTAGATCCGTCGCGCATCGGAACCCAGGGCTATGGAAAGGGCTTTCCAGTCGCGGATAATAGCGATTCGGGCGGAAGACAGCTGAATCGCCGTGTCGAAGTGGTAATCGGTGAAGACAGTGGCGCATCTATCGAGGCGCGCAGCTAAGGTTAAGTTTGTCGACGTATCTATCCCGTTGAGCCGGCAACTGTGTGCCGGCTCATCTTTTCACTGCGTCAACTGCAGCGGAGGTGCGCTGCCGAAATCGAGACCTCCTTTCAACACGACCTGCGGACCCGGAACATCGCCAGTTAGCACCATAAGGTAGCGATTTCAGCGCCAATGTGTGTTACCGAGCGGACAGTGCGACCGTTTCGCCATACTCTAAACCAGTGCGCGGGCGCCGCGCGGCGGTTCCAATATGGCATCCATCCCTGTTTCACTCGCATTTGAGGTTCCCGACTCGACGCACGCGCTTGAACCGGGCGGCTCCGCCGTCGACGCATCGCTCGTTACCCTCCCGGCGTCCCGGCCAGCAGTGGATGCGCGGGGTCTGGCGTTGGGAGTCCTGGCAGCCCTCGCATTGATTTTTGCTTTGTGGTGGGCGAGCGCCTTTGCGATACCGCTGCTACTCGGCATCGTCATCTCCTACACGCTGTATCCGCTCGTTGCATGGCTCGAGGTGATCAGGATCCCCCGCGTCGTCGGTACGGTTATCGTGATGGCAAGCGTGATCAGCGCCCTAGCGTTCGGCATGTATTCATTGCGTGGACAGATGCAAACTATTGTTGGGCAGTTGCCCGAAGCGGCGGTGAAGCTTTCGGCGGGGATTGCGGGCATGCACATCGGCCAAATTGGCGACATGCAGAAAATGCAAAACGCAGCAACGCAGGTGGAAAAAGCGGCATCTCAGGCGGCGGGCAGCCCGGCAGCACCGCATCAAGCGGCCACTCACGTCATCGTTGATCAGCCCACCTTTAAGTTGAGCACCTTCCTTTGGCAAAGTTCGATGGGTACCCTCGAAGCGCTGGGTCAGACGGCAATGGTGGTTTTTCTGGTGTTCTTCTTGCTGGTTGGGGGAGATAGGTTCAAACGCAATCTCGTGCGGTTGACCGGACCCTCGCTGTCAAGGAAAAAGATCACCGTACATATCTTGAATGACATCAACCATTCGATTCAAAAATACTTACTTATGCTGGTGACAACCAACTTACTGACTGGGTTGCTCACGTGGGTCGCGTTTCGTTGGCTCGGTCTGGAAAACGCCGGAGCATGGGCGGCGGCCGCTGGGGTGCTGCACATCGTGCCGTATCTGGGGTCGGCCGTTACTGCAGTGGCGACGGCAATGGCGGCCTTCCTTCAATTTAACTCACTGCCAATGGCGGTACTGGTCGCCGGTGCATCGCTTGCCATCGCCACCGTGATCGGAACCTTCGTTACCACGTGGATGACAGGGCGTATCGCAAACATGAATTCGGCGGCAGTGTTCATTTCGCTTATGTTTTGGGGCTGGCTGTGGGGCGTCTGGGGCATGCTTCTCAGCATTCCAATCATCGTCATAGCCAAGGTTGTCTCGCAACACGTGGAACAACTGCACCCTGTAGCGGAATTGCTCGGAGATTAGCTACTCCTACCCGCCGCGCAGGAGCAGGAGGCCACCAATCACAATTGCCCCAATACCGGCCCAGATACCGAAGCCGCGACATGGAACCTGCCGACCGCCGGGCAGGGCGGTATCAGCGCATTCACGCGCTTAGCTACACCAGGCAACTTTTCTTCAGCTACCGCAGGTGAAATGTACTACCACCGAACAATCCGGTTAGTCCAACGACGATCAAATAGATGGCTACGATGTAGTTCAACAGCCGCGGTACGATCAAAATCAATATACCCGCGATCAATGAGATGATCGGGGTGAAACTCAGGTTCAGATTCATGAAGACACCTCGCGATTTACGGAATACCAATCACGGTGCGATGATGCACTGAGGCAACCCGCTGGCGCTGTGCGCTGGCATACACAGCGAGAGTTGTCACGAGGCCTGCGAGGGAAAGTCCGGCGCGAGGGAGCTGGCCAAGGATCGCCTTGAATCTAGTGAATTTTCTGAGTGAGCCACAGTCCCGGCTTACCTCTTTGATTCAGCCCGATGCTGAGCAAAGCCGACTTGCTTTCCCACAGGCGCGCGACGGGCAGTCCCTCCCGATGTATGCGGTGCGCTGCAATTTCCGCTTGACCCATCACTCGAAAATTCAGCTCGCCGCTGCTCAACGCGGGTGACCAAATGCGATCATCCGTGCCGAGATCCGCCTTGCCAAGATCCAAGTGGTGGATTACGGAGGGGAAAGGTGCGGAGGCAGTTGCATCAGTGCGCCCGTGAATGATCGTCGGAGCAGATTCTGCTGGTGGTCGCAGATCCAGGTGCGCGGTGGGCATATACTCTTGGCGGGCGACCGACCGGCTGGTCGCCGATATGGATCGCGCAGCATCGATGATGGAGGGCGGAAGGCCTCCCCGGCTGAACGGAGGAGAAGCGAGCGCCGAGCAAACCAGGCAGAAGCCGTACGCACCCGTGGCGACACGTATTAGGAGATTTCTGTCCTTACTCTTCATGGCGCAATGTCAACTCGAATTATCGGCCCGTGCGCTCGGAAAGCATGCGTCGTATTTGCACGTGAGGATGAGAATCGTTCCGAGAATATCACCGACAAACATAAAGGATCTCCGCTAGCAAACCCTGAATGCTCATTGAAGCACGATGGAGCCAGACTGTCGGGACGGTGGCGCACAAAACGCGGTCCTTCGCGGCGGGAAGTTCCCGAGCTGCGCCTATGGTGATGCAAGGATTTATCCCTGTTGAATGGATTAATGTACGGCAGCGCACGGACGTGGAGGCGCATACAGGTGATGATGACAAGTTAGCGCTACGCGCGGCGGCCGCTCAGGCCTGCAAATATTTGCGAGTGGATTTTAGATGGGCAAGACGGGAAACATGCGTATCGGTAGAAAAGATGTCGGTGGCGCGGCCGTCTTGCCGAACGCACCTTCGCAGGAGAGCCTCGCCATCGCGCCCACCTTGCAGCGCGCGATATTCAATAGCGCTAATTTCTCCAGTATCGCCACCGATGCCAAGGGCGTCATCCAAATTTTCAACGTCGGCGCCGAACGCATGCTCGGATTCGCGGCAGCGGATGTCATCAATAAAGTCACGCCGGCAGATATTTCAGATCCGCAAGAAGTGATCGCACGAGCCAAACTGTTGACCATGGAATTGGCCACGCCGATCGAACCGGGTTTCGATGCCTTGGTGTTCAAGGCCTCGCGCGGCATCGAGGATATCTACGAGCTCACCTATATTCGCAAAGACGGCAGCCGCTTCCCGGCCGTGGTGTCAGTGACGGCCTTGCGCGATTCGCACGACGAGATCATCGGCTTCCTGCTGATCAGCACAGACAACACGCTGCGCAATCGATTCGAAACCGAGCAGAGGCGGCTCGATCAGCGTCTGCGCGACCAGCAGTTCTATACCCGTTCGCTCATCGAATCGAACATCGACGCACTAATTGCGACGGATCCCTCCGGCATCATTTCGGATGTTAACAAGCAGATGGAGGCGCTCACCGGCTGCACGCGCGACGAATTGATCGGTGCGCCGTTCAAAAACTACTTCACCGACGCCCAGCGCGCCGAAGCGGGCATTAAACGCGTGCTGAGTGAAACCAAGCTCACCAACTACGAGCTCACCGCGCGCGCCCGCGACGGCAAGGAAACGGTGGTGTCCTACAACGCCACGACGTTCTACGATCGCGACCGCACCCTGCAAGGAGTGTTTGCGGCGGCCCGAGACATCACGGAGCGCAAAATTCTCGACCAGGCGCTTGAGGAAACGAACCTCGCATTACAAGGGGCCAAGCTGGCGGCGGAAAAGGCCAATCTCGCGAAGTCCGATTTTCTCTCTAATATGAGCCACGAGTTGCGCTCTCCGTTGAACGCGATTCTCGGGTTCGCCCAGCTCATGGAATTGGGTACGCCGCCACCCACGCCGGCCCTGCGGCAGAGCATCGACCAAATCCTCCAAGCTGGGTGGTATCTGCTGGAGCTCATCAACGAAATCCTCGATCTCGCGCTGATCGAGTCGGGTAAGCTGTCTTTGTCGCCCGAGCCCACCTCGCTCGCCGACGTGTTGAGCGACTGCCGCGGCATGATCGAACCTTTGGCATTGAAAAGCGGCATCGGTTTGACCTTTCCGCGCTTCGACGAGACGCTCTTCGTCAAAGCGGACCGGACTCGCCTCAAACAGGTTCTCATCAACTTGCTTTCCAACGCGATCAAATACAATCGCACCGGCGGCACGGTCGAAGTGGTCTGCACCGTAAGTGCGACGCAGCGCACGCGCATCGGAGTACATGATACCGGCAATGGATTGTCGCCGGAAAAACTTGCTCAGCTGTTCCAGCCCTTCAATCGACTTGGACAGGAGTCTGGAAGCGAGGAGGGGACGGGCATCGGCCTGGTGGTGAGTAAGCGACTGGTGGAATTGATGGGCGGCGAAATCGGCGCGCAAAGTACGGTTGGTGCGGGCAGTGTGTTCTGGATCGAACTGCACGCGACGCAGGCGCCGAAACTGGTCGCCGTCGCAACGGAACTCAAGGCGCCCGTACCGGCGCGCGCGCCTACCGACGCGCCGCTGCACACGCTGCTGTGCGTCGAGGACAACCCGGCGAACTTGATGTTGGTCGAGAAGCTCCTAGAGCGACGGCCCGACATCCGATTGTTGGTGGCGAAGGACGGTATCCGCGGCGTCGAGACGGCACGCGCTGCGCGGCCCGATGTCATTTTGATGGATATCAACCTGCCAGGTATCAGCGGACTTGTAGCCCTCGGCATCCTGGCGGAGGATTCAGCGACGGCAAGCATTCCGGTGATCGCCCTCAGCGCCAACGCCATGCCGGACGACATCGAGAAAGGTCTGGCGGCGGGCTTTTTCCGCTATCTGACCAAGCCGATCAAAGTCAACGAGTTCATGGACTCGCTGAATATCGCCTTATCATTTGCGAAACACCAGGCTGGCTGCGCCGGCACGCGAGGGGCTCTATGATCGATGCCGAGGACATTCTCGCTGCGCGCATTCTGATCGTCGACGATCAGAGCGCCAATGTGCTGTTGCTCACGCGCATGCTCGATGAGGTCGGGTATCGCAACGTGACCGCGACTATGAAACCGTTCGAAGTCTGTGCTTTGCATCGTAAGCACCGCTATGACCTGATTCTACTCGATCTGCAGATGCCGGGCATGGACGGATTCCAGGTGATGGAAGGCCTCAAGACGAACGAGGCGGACGGCTACTTGCCGGTCATCGTGCTCACGGCGCAACCGGGCCACAAGCTACGCGCGCTACAGACCGGCGCCAAAGATTTCATCAGCAAGCCCTTCGATCTCGTGGAGGTGAAAACCCGCATTCACAACATGATCGAGGTACGTCTGTTGTACCGGCAGCTCGAGCATTTCAATGCCGTCCTCGAGCAAACCGTACAGGAACGCACGGCCGAATTGCGTGAAAGCGAAGCACGCTACCGCAGTCTCACCGAACTCGCCTCCGATTGG
Source organism: Steroidobacteraceae bacterium (assembly GCA_052326345.1). Classification (GTDB taxonomy): domain Bacteria; phylum Pseudomonadota; class Gammaproteobacteria; order Steroidobacterales; family Steroidobacteraceae; genus Bog-1198. The sequence goes on from JBKQOZ010000046.1 coordinate 36,736, forward strand.
TATTGGGAGCAGGACGAGAGCGGCAGCTTTACCAAGGTATCCGGCCCGGTCCTGGACATGCTCGGGATCCGCGTAGACACGTTGACGGGCGAGCGGGGTGCTACCCCGACTGGCGGGTGGGACGAGACGCAGCGCCAGGCACTGCAAGCGAAGATCGGAGCACGTCAGCCCTTTCTGGATTTCACCTTGAGTCGCGCCAATCCCGACGGTACACGCCAGCAGTTTCGTATCAGCGGCGAGCCTATGTTCAACACCGTCTGTCGCTTCCTCGGTTATCGCGGAATCGGTGTAGAAGTCACCGCGGGGCAATAGGATTAGGACGCAAAATCCCGAGCAGCGAACTTGCCCCTAGTTCATCACCCCAGTCAAAATCACCTGCTTGCCGCTCTGCCGACCGCCGAGTTCGAGCGCTTGTCCGCAAGGCTGGAGCTGGTCCCGATGTGTCTCGGCGACGCACTCTACGAGCCTGGCCGGCAACTCGAACACGCTTATTTCCCGATCACGGCCATCGTTTCACTGCTGTACGTGACGCAGTCGGGTGCATCGTCGGAAATTGCCGGCGTCGGCCCTGAAGGCATCGTCGGTATCCCGCTGTTTATGGGCGGCAACACCACGCCGAGCTCCGCGGTCGTGCGCGCGGCGGGGCATGCTTACCGACTGGAGCGCCGCGTGCTCGCCGCGGAATTCATGCGTGCCGGCCCGGTGCAGCGTCTGTTGTTGAGTTACACTCAGGCGCTGATCACACAGATGTGTCAGACAGCCGCTTGCAATCGCCACCATTCGGTTGAACAGCAGCTCAGCCGCTGGCTCTTGTGGACCGTGGATCGACTACCTTCGCAGCAATTGACCATGACGCAGGATTTGGTCGCCAGCCTGCTCGGTGTGCGCCGCGAAAGCATCACGGAAGCGGCGGGGCAGTTGCAGCAGGTCGGCTTCATCCGGTATCGACGCGGGCACATCGACGTGTTGGATCGGATTGGCTTGCAGTCCCGCGCGTGCGAGTGTTACGCCGCCGTCAAGAATGAGATGAATCGGCTGTTGCCGGGATCGCTGTCGCATCAGGGTGTCGCGCAGGCGATAGTGTGAAAAATCCGACGCACCCAGGAGGCAAGGCGCGTCCCGTCGAGGACGCGCCCGCCACTTTGACAGCTCAGATACTCATGCAGATCGACTTGGTCTCGAGATAATTCCTGAGGACCTCACTGCCCATCTCGCGGCCCCAGCCCGACTGCTTATAGCCGCCAAAGGGCATCGCCGCGTCGAAGATATTGTAGCAATTGACCCAGACCGTACCGGCCCGTAGCTCATTGGCGATGCGATGTGCACGCTTGATGCTAGTGGTCCATAGACCCGCTGCCAACCCGTACACAGTGTCGTTGGCGCGGCGAATCAACTCATCGTCGACTTCCTTGAAGGGCATCACAGTCACGACTGGGCCGAAAATCTCTTCTTGATACACGCGCATCTTGTCACTCGTACCATCGAGCACCGTGGGCTCGACGAAAAAGCCCGTCTCACCGTAGCGCTTGCCGCCGCAGACCGTGCGAGCCCCTTCCTCCTTGCCAGATCGCAGAAATCCCGTGACGCGATCGAATTGGGTCCTCGACACCAGGGGTCCCATCTCGCTCTGCGGGTTCAGGCCGGGGCCCAACCGTATGGAACGCGCGGCCTTGCTGACGCCGTCCAGTACGCGATCGTAGCTCTTCTCCTGCACGAACAGACGCGAGCCCGCGCAGCAACACTGGCCGTGATTGAAGAAGATCGCGTTCGCCGCGCCTGGAATCGCCACATCGAGATCCGCATCGTCGAGGATTATGTTGGGCGACTTGCCTCCCAGCTCGAGCGTGACCTTCTTCAAATCATTCGCGGCGGCTTTGACGATGAGCTTGCCAACCTCGGTCGAACCGGTGAAGGCCACCTTGTCCACGTGGCTGTGCGCCGCCAGCGGCGCACCGCAAGTCTCGCCAAATCCGGTGACTACGTTGAGCACGCCGGGAGGCAACCCCGCGTCCATACACAGCTGCGCGAGGCGCAGTGCCGACAGCGGAGTCTCTTCCGCAGGCTTCAACACCACGGTGCAGCCGGCCGTCAGCACCGGGCCCAACTTCCAGGCTGCCATCAACAGCGGAAAATTCCACGGAATGATCTGCGCTACGACACCGATGGGCTCCTTGCGCGTGTAGGCGTGGTACTGAGCGTCAGGCGTGTAGGGCACTGAAATCGGAATCGTACTACCCTCGATCTTGGTTGCCCAACCCGCCATATAGTGGAACAGATCCGCCGCCAAGGGCACGTCGGCGGCGCGCGCTACTCCAATGGGCTTGCCGTTGTTTAGCGATTCCAACTGCGCGAGCTCTTCGAGATTCTCGAGGATCAGATCGCCGATCTTCCACAGTATCTTGCCGCGCGCCGAGGACGACATGCGCGGCCAGGGTCCGCGATCGAATGCCTTGCGTGCCGCTGCCACCGCCAGATCGACGTCGGCCCGATTGCAATCGGCGACGCGCGCAATCACCGCTTCATTGGAAGGATTAAAGACCTCGAAGGTCTCACCCGACTGCGCGTCCTGCCAGCGGCCATCGATTAAGGCTTGGCGATTCTGACTCACGAAGCGCTTGACGGGTGTGCTCAGCGACACCATATCGACTGCAGTGTTCATGGATATCTCCTGGGTTGATACCGGCCCTAAACGACGGGTTCCACAAAAGCTCTGCGGCTGCTTAACGCCTTTTACGCCTTTCTCCGAAATTTGTCACAAGGCGCCGCCAGCCGTCAGCACAACGGTTCTATGCGGCCCTGCACTATGATATGCCCGCCCAGTGCCTGTTCATGAGTGTGCAATTGAGGGAATATCGATGCCGCTGCGATAAGATGCTGTATGTCGTCCCTTGCTGCAAAACCGGCCGCGCTGATTGCCCACCCGTCGACCCCCAACGACGCGGTGCGCAGCCTCGCCGTGCAGCTGCGAACGCAAGGAGCCGACATTCTCGTGTTCCATTACTCGCTGGAGGCGGACATGCGCCAGCTTCGCGTTCCCCCATCCGGCGCGGGTGAACGGATGGATGCCCTATGGAAGCACACGTGCTTCGAGGCGTTCGTCGCGCCTGCGGATGCGCCCGGCTACTACGAATTCAATTTCTCGCCCTCGCTCGACTGGGCGATCTACCGCTTCAATGCCTACCGCGAGGGAATGTCGCCCGCCGAGACCGGCCGCGCTCCGAATATCCTTGTGCATCGAGGCGAGGAGGGGCTCGAGCTGGAGTCGGCGGTGCACTTGGGGGATCTGGCCGGCTTGCGTGAAGCTCGTCACTTGCGGATCGCTCTGGCCGCGGTCATCGAGGACGAGAATGGTAAACTTTCCTACTGGGGGCTGCGGCACCCGTCCGGCAAGCCCGATTTCCATCACCGTAACGGATTCGAACTGGAAGTGGCCCGCGCATGAGGTTTGGAATCGACCGTCTGCTCGAAGAGCCCGAGCTGCGCAAGCCGCTGGCGGGACGGCGCGTGGCGCTGTTGGCGCACCCCGCTTCCGTCACACGCAGCCTGGTCCACTCCCTCGACGCACTGGCGGCGATCGGCGACATTCGCCTGAGCGCGGCGTTCGGCCCTCAGCATGGGCTGCGCGGAGACAAGCAGGACAACATGGTCGAGTCGCAGGACTACACCGACCCCGTGCACGGCATTCCGGTCTTCAGCCTGTACGGTGAGGTGCGCCGGCCGACGCCCGCAATGATGGACACCTTTGACGTTCTGCTCGTGGACCTGCAGGACCTCGGGTGCCGTATCTACACCTTCGTTACCACGCTGCGCTACATGCTCGAGGCGGCGGCGAGCAAGCACAAGGCCGTTTGGGTGCTGGATCGCCCGAACCCTGTGGGCCGGCCGGTGGAAGGGCTGACCCTTAAGGCAGGCTGCGAAAGCTTTGTCGGCGCCGGTGCGATGCCGATGCGTCACGGCCTGACGCTCGGAGAGCTTGCGCGGTGGTTCGTGCGGACGTTGCATCTCGACGTCGACTGCCGCGTCGTGCCGATGGAGGAATGGGAGCCGCACGCCGCTCCGGGATACGGGTGGCCGCTCGGCGCGCGGACGTGGGTCAACCCGAGTCCCAACGCGCCGAATCTGTGGATGGCGCGCTGCTATCCGGGCTCGGTGATGCTCGAAGCCACGACGCTGTCGGAGGGTCGCGGGACCACAAGGCCGCTGGAGCTTCTCGGGGCGCCGGATCTGGACGTGAGGGCGTTGTTGGCAGAGATGCGTTCCCTTGCAGCGCCGTGGATGAGCGGCTGTCGGCTGCGGCCCTGCTGGTTCGAGCCCACGTTTCACAAGCACGCCGGAACGCTCTGCGCGGGTGTCCAGGTGCATGTGGAGGATGCCGCGTACTACGACCACGAGCAATTCAAGCCTTGGCGATTGTTCGCGCTCGCGTTCAAAGCTCTGCGGCGGTTGAGGCCGGATTACGAGATCTGGCGTGACTTCGCCTACGAATACGAGAAGGACCGGCCCGCGATCGACGTGATCAACGGCAGCGATTTGCTGCGCCGCTGGGTGGATGATCCGGCGGCGACGCCGGCGGATCTGGAGGCGCTGACGGCTCACGACGAGCTCCGCTGGCGCAGCGAGCGCGATGCGGTGTTGCTCTACAGAAATCCGTAGGAGAAATTGCGCTTCTCGCGACGGACGCGGCCGGCGGGTGGATCCGGGAAATGCGCGGGATACAGCACGGCGTCGCTGTCCGCGCACTGCGCGAGCAGGCGCTGTCTCGTGGCGCAGGCTTCCGAGGGATTCTCGTCGGCGAAGAACGGGATGTCCGGCCGTACGAGCTGGATCAGGTGGTGCACGACATCGCCCATGAACACCGCCCGAGACCCGCCGCGCTGGGCGTTTACGACGACGCTGCCGGGCGAATGACCGGCCGCATCCTCGAGCCAGATGCCGTCCTCAATCTCGCGATAAACGCAATGGCTGCTCTCGACGATGTCGGCAAGCCCGGCTTCGACCACCGGCAGCACCGAATCGAGGTAGCCCTCTCGGTTGTGGGCTTCGCGCGTCTGCCGGCCGAAGAACTCGAAGTCCTGGCGGCTGAACACGTAACGGGCGTTCGGGAACGTCGGGACCCAGCGTCCGTCCTCGAGCCGCGTGTTCCACCCCACATGATCCGCGTGCAGATGCGTGCACAGCACGAGATGGATATCGGCAGGATTGCAGCCGGCGCCGGCGAGGTTTTGCAGCCATTGGGACTGTAGTCGATGCGCCCATGCGACACTGCGCTGCTTGTCGTTGCCGCAACAGGTGTCGACCAGCACGTGGAGGCCATCGATGTTCAGCAGATAGCTGCGTACCTCGATGTGGAAGATCGCGGCTTGAGGATCCAGCGACAGCTCATCGCTCCAGTACCAGGCCTTGAGCGCCGACAGGTCTTCGCCGGTCACGCCCGGCACGGCGAACTGCATGGGCATCCTGCCCTCGCCCTCGTGCACGCTCTTGACCTCAAGCTTGCCCAGTTGCCGCCTCATGAACGCTCCCCGATCTATATTTTCCCCATACTCTCACAGCCTGCGTCACGTGAATAAGCCTCGGATACTCAAATCGACTCGCCGCAGCGTATCATCGCAGCTGACGCGAACTGCCGCGTAACAAGACCCTAAGTCGAAAAGGTCAGGGCGAACAGAGAGCGGGGATGGCGGACGTCGCACGGGGGTTCGACTACGTCGTGGTGGGCGGTGGGACCGCCGGCTGCGCACTGGCTGCCCGATTGTCGGAAGATACCCGTCGGACGGTCTGTCTGCTCGAGGCAGGCGGATCCGGCAAGAGCGTGTTCGTCAATGTACCGGGTACCATCGTGATGGCGCAGCGCTCTGCCGCGCTGAACTGGCGCTTTCAGTCCGTGCCTCAACCGCAGCTCAACGGTCGCCGGATTCCCGTGCCTCGGGGGCGGGGCCTCGGCGGCTCTGCGCTCATCAATGGCATGGTCTATTTCAGGGGAAACCCGCGTGACTATGACGCGTGGGCCGCCGCTGGGGCTACCGGCTGGAGCTATCGGGAGGTCCTGCCGTACTTTCGCAGGAGCGAACACAACGAGAATTTCGGGTCCAGCGTGTACCACGGCCGTGGCGGCCCGATGAACGTTCGCAGCGTCACGCGCCCGAATCCTCTCAACTTCTCTTTCTTTGACGCGCTCGCCAGCCTGGGTTTTTCCTACCGAGATGACCTGAATGGCGCGGACAGCGAGGGGATGGGACTCCGGCAGCTCTCGATCCGGGGCGGTGCGCGCGAGACCACGGCAACCGCCCTGTTGTGGCCGTCGCTCGGCCGACCGAATCTGGTCGTGCTGACCGGCACGCAGGCCACGCGCATCGTGCTGGATGGGCGGCGGGCGGCGGCGGTCGAGGCCCGCTCCGCAGGCGGCAACGTCATGGTGAAGGCGCATCGGGAAATCGTGCTCGCCGCGGGCGCAATTCAGACTCCACAGCTGCTGATGCTCTCTGGAATCGGCGACGGCGAGCACATCGCCGCCCTAGGGCTTGCCGTACGGCATCATCTTCCGGGCGTCGGGCGCAATTTGCACGATCACCTGGCAAGTCCGGTGCACATGCGCACGCAGAGCCCGGTCTCCTACGGCGTCTCGCTTCGCGCGATGCCGCGAAATCTGTGGAATGTCGCGGAGTATTTGCTGTTCCGTCGCGGCCCGATGGCCAACAACGTGTTCGAATCCGCGGCGTTCGTGAAGTCGAATCCGGGACTCGACAGGCCCGATGTACAGCTCGTCTTCCAGCCGGCCAAGCGACCGGGTCCATCGTTCCCGTACCCCGTGGGTCATGGCTTTGCGATCAGCCCCGTCGGTCTGTATCCACGCAGTCGCGGGCGCCTCACCCTGGCAAGCCCCGACCCCTTCGACGCGCCGCTGATCGACCCGAATCTGCTCTCCGCGCCGGAGGATTTGCCGCCGCTGATTTTCGGCATGCGCTTGGCTCGCAAGATCTTCGCATCGACCGCCTTCGCGAAGTACCGGGCTCAAGAGACCTCTCCCGGAAGCGCCGCCGAAAGCGACGCCGAACTGGCCGCGTATGTCCGCGCCGAGGCCTACACGGTCCATCATCCGGTCAGCACCTGCCGCATGGGCAACGATGCCGCCGCGGTGGTGGACCCGCAGCTACGGGTCGTCGGTCTGGACAACCTGCGCGTCGCAGACGCCTCCGTGTTTCCCTCCATCATTGGCGGCAACACCAACGCGGCAGTCGTCATGATCGCGGAGAAGGCCTGCGACCTGATCCTTGGCCGCCCGCCGCCGGCGCCGGAGTCCTTCGAGGCCTCTGACGCCGCATTGGGAACAAACTAGTTCAAGGGATCACCACACAGCGGAGCTTTCCATGACCCAAAAACTCAGTGCTGCAGAACGTATCGAGATCGAGCGCGCCTGTGAGCGCATCGTCTACGCCTATTCACGCGCGCTTGATTTGGGCGATATGAGCGCAGCTGCCGATTTCTTTGCCGAGAACGGCTCCATGGCCCGGCCGATGGCACCCGAGCAGGTCATTCAGGGCCGGGAGACCATTCGTGCCGCCCTGTTGACTCGGCCGAAGACGCTGCTGACGAAGCACCTTGCCACCAATGTGATGATCGACGTCGTCAGCCGCGAGGAGGCCCGCGGGCTCTCCTGCCTGACCATGATCTCGACGACGCCCGGCGCCGGCGCCGCGCCGTATGTCTCCACGGGGCCCATCTACTTCGGTGAGTTCAAGGATCGTTTCGTGCGCGAGGGCGGAGAATGGAAATTCCTCGAGCGGCGCGGCTCGATCCAGATGAAATACGTCCCTAGCTCATGAGCACCAGTGGCTTCTGCAGCCTGGCCAGCAGCTCCTCGCTGAAACGCGCATCGATGTGGAAGAACGCTGCGCGGGCCATGTGGCCCGAGCGATTCTCCCAAGCGTGGTCCGTACCCCGCTGAACGACCACATCACCCGCCTTCAATATGACCTCGCTGTCATCGAGAATCAGGACGAGTTCGCCCTCGATCACGACCACATAGTCCAGCGTCCGCGTCCGATGCATGACCGTTCGCTTGCCGCCGTCCTTGAGCGGATAGACGTCCAGGATCCGCAGCAGATGCCCGGCCACGGGCATGATGGTGAACGGGCGTTGGTTCGGTTCCCGCGCGGCGGCCGAGGTCAGTTCTGGAACCGTGTCGGCATCGCTCCAAATCTCGTGGAAGTCGGCGCCTACGCCTAAGCCCTGCATCGTGTGATTCTGGGGCGGCGGACCGTCCGACAGCACGACCGATCGTCCGTGGGCATCATGGCCCGTGACCACGCGTCTTGTGGATTTTGGCATCATCGTTCTCCGGCAGGCCTGAAAAAGGCGCGGCGGCCTTCGCTCATGGTCGAGCAGCCTGCCGGCTCGGCCTGTAGTTTACAGGGGGTTTAAGCTTTCTGCGGGATGCCATGAACCGTCGAAAATTCTGCTTATCGAGCATCGCCACGGCGATTTCAGGCGGCACCGCCGGTTTGCTCTCGGTGCCCGCCGCCGGTCAAACGGCCGCGTGGCCCCCGGCCGCTTCGGCGCCGAGCATCCGGTTCTATAAATTCGTCTATGACCGCCGATATGCGGCCGGCCGGGCCTTTGGGGTTGCCGCTGAGCGCGCCGGCTCATGCGCAGGGATCGCGGCCATCGGCGGAGACATTACCGCGCTCTGGTCGCGCGACCTGAAGCCCCTGTGGGCCGCGGGAGGCGGCGCGATTGCCGGTTTGACCAGCGCTCGTACCTTGTTGTGCCTGGAACAACTGGCCAAGGATCAGTGGATGCGGGTGCTGATCCGTGCCGAACACTTAACGGCAGGACATGACAGTGCGCATCGATTGACCGCCTCGGAGCCGATGATTGCCCGAATGAGCCCGGCGCTGGCCGAGGCGGATTGGCCGTCGAGGATGCCGGCCATTCTGGCAACGTGTCAGCGCGCGGACACTGCAACCCTTGCGACTCGCATGGTCGGATCGGCCTGCGACCAAGGTCGGGCGCTGACGGCTGAAACGCTCGTGTCTTTCGTCATTGGGGGGACGATCATATGAGATTGCCGGCGGGGGTGAGTTCGGCCGACTTCACGAGTGCTGTTGCACAATTCGAGCAGGCAGTGGGTAAGCCCTGGGTATTCACTCGCGACGAGGACGTCGACCTGTACCGGGACGCGTTCTCGCCCTTCCTGCACGAACCGGAGGAATTAGTGGCATCGGCCGCGGTGGCTCCGGCCTCGGCCGAGCAAGTGCAACAGATCGTACGGATCGCCAATCGCTACAAGGTCCCTCTGTATCCCATATCCACCGGTAAGAATCTGGGGTACGGCGGCTCGGCGCCGGCATATTCCGGCAGCGTGGTGGTCGATTTGAAGCGCATGAATCGGGTCATCGAAGTCAATGAGGCAAATGCCTTCGTGTTGCTCGAGCCCGGAGTCAGTTACTTCGACCTGTATCATCATATCCAGGAGCGCAAGCTCAAGGTGTGGATCGATTGTCCCGACCCGGGTTGGGGCAGTGTCATCGGCAATGCGCTCGATCGCGGCGGCGGCTACACGACCGCGAATTATCGCAACCATTTTGATTCGCACTGCGGTATGGAAGTGGTGCTGCCGAACGGCGAGCTGCTGCGCACCGGTATGGGGGCGATTCCCAATGCCAAGACCTGGCAACAATACAAGTCGGGGTGCGGCCCGTGGATTGACGGGATGTTCTCGCAGTCGAATTTCGGCATCGTGACGAAGATGGGCTTTTGGCTCATGCCGGAGCCGGAGGCGTATCTGCGCGGCACCGTTTCCTTGACCCGCTACAGCGATCTTGAGCCCATGGTCGAGACGCTCAATTACCTGGAGAACGCGCGGATCACCGCGGGATTTCCGGATATTGCTTCGCCCCTCAACGGCTACCCGCCCATCGGACAGGTGCAGTTGTGGAACGAGAACGGGCCGCCCGGCATGACCGATGAGCACCGCAATCTTCTCGCATCCGCCAAGCTCGGATACTCGCCCGAGCTGGAAGCCTACGGGATCAAAGCCGGCATACCGTACTGGCAGCTGTGGCTCAGTTTCCACGGACCCGAGGAGGTCGTCGAAGCGCAGTGGCAGGCTTCGCAGCGGCATTTCTCCAAATTCGAGGGCGCGAGATTTCGCGTGGTCGATCGCATCAAGTTGCCGATCGATCCTGCCAAGGCGGATCTTTATCACGAGCCCGAACTCGGGGTGCCGTCGTTGCGCGCGTTCTCCATTGGCGCGCGCACGCCGTGGAACCCGACACCCTCGAAGGGTCATATGTGGTTCTCGCCGATCGTTCCGCGCACCGGCGAGGCCATCATTGAGGCGAACCGCGTGTTCAGCGAGGCGGCACGCGAACTGGACATGCCGCTGTTTCGCTCGTTTTCCATGCCGGCGTGTTTCTGGGAGCGATGCTTCATTTTCATTTTGGCCACGCCGGTGACCGAGGATCCGGCGACCAACAAGCGCTACCGCGAGGGATTCAAAAAATTGATCGCAATCGGCGGCGAGCACGGCTGGGGCGAGTATCGGACGGCGCCGGTGTTCCAAAAATCCGTGATGGATGTGTATTCGTTCAATGATCATGCATTGCAGCGATTCCACGAAACGCTCAAGGATGCCGTCGACCCCAACGGCATCATGTCGCCGGGCCGGTACGCGATATGGCCCAAGCATTTGCGGGAGAAGCGATCGTGAGCCCTCGGCGCGGCGAGGCCGGGCTCATGAGCGCATCCGCGTGGGCCGGGGTGGCGCTGGCGGGATTGACGTTGGGCGGATTCGCCTCGGCCGAGGAGCCATCGGACCCGTATGCGGCCGGACGAGCGGTGTACGCGAAATGGTGCGCACCCTGCCACGATCCCGGAGTCATCCACCCGGGCACCAACGCCCTGACCGTGAAGTACAAGGGCGTCAAATCCGGCGTGCTGCTCGAATGGACGGACTTGAAGCCGCAGACCGTCGAACATCTGGTACGCCATGGGATTTCGGTGATGCCGCAGTTTCGCAAGACCGAGATCAGCGATGCCGAGCTCGATGCGCTTGCAGCATTCCTGTCGCGCAACACGCCGGCGCCATGAGCAGCGGAGCGAGAAGTCGCTGGGCGCTGCCGATGAACAACCAGAGGAGTGAGCCATGAGTCTCGTGGGATTTGGTCAACCGGATGATGGGATCATTCAAATGTGCTACCTGGTGCCCGACATTCGCGCTGCCATGAAGCTGTGGATCGATAAGCTGAAGGTGGGTCCGTGGTTTTTGCTCGATCACTTCAGCGGCACCAATCCGAAGTATCGGGGCCGAGACTCCAAGGCCGATGTGTCGCTTGCCATGAGCTTCGCAGGGCACATGAATATCGAGCTCATTCAGCCCAACGATGCCGAGCCGTCGGTGTATCGCGAATGGATCGATAAGCGCGGCTACGGATTTCATCACTGGGGCCGCGCGACGCGGAATTTTGATCGGGACGTGGCGCACTATCAGGCGCAGGGCCATGATCTTGTGTTTCTCGCCGGCGTGCCGAGCGGGGGCAGCGTGGCCTACATGGACACCACGGCGCAGCTGCCGGGCTATGTGGAGCTGATCGAGCTGGGTGCGGGATTCGAGACGGTTTTCAGCAAGTTCTATCGCGCCAGTATCGGCTGGGATGGAGCGGATCCGGTGCGCTCATTCATCTGATATTGATTTCGACCTTGACCCCATTGGGGTCTTTGAGGAACAGCTGGGTAATTCCGGCGCCCGGTACCTCGTTGATGGAATATTCGACACCATGCGCGGATAGCCGGGCCTTCACGCCGGCCAGATCCGCGGCATTGAATGCAACATGATCGAGCGCCCCGGTGCCCGGCGCCGGCGTCGAAACGCTGATGCCGGCGGCGAGCGAATGCGCGCGGTAGGTATTCCACTCGGCGATGTGCAGACAGGGGACCTCGCCCAGATACAGCCAGTAGCCGGGAAACCCCAGGGGTGGCCGCGCGCCCTCGCGCAATCCGAGAGCGTCGCGATAGAAATTGCGCGTTCCCTCCAGATCGTCGGTGAGCACCAGATAGTGTTCGAGTTGGGTCAGGGGCATCGAATCACCCGTTAGGACGCCGCGGCGCGGCGGATGGGCGCGGTCTCGCGCAGAAACAACGCCAGCACAGTGCCGACGATTGCACAGACCCCCATGATCATGATGGGCGCCTGCAGGCCGTAGTGATCGGCAGCGCGGCCGGCAATTGCCGGCGCACCGACGCCACCCAATACCTCGCCCAGCCCCACCACCATGCCGAGCGAAGTGGCCACGTAGCGAGCCGGAATGGTCTCCGAGGGCACCGTGCCCATGAACAGCGGGAAGGTCCCGCTCGCAGACCAGCCGATGAAAATCAGCGCGCCCAGCATGTAAAGCGATCCATGGAAATGCAGCGCGGCGAGCGGAACCAGCAATCCGATCAGATTGAAGCCGACGATGACAGGCCGCCGCCCGAGGCGGTCCGACAGCGCCGGTACCACGAAGCTGAAGAAGGCGGCGGACAGTCCCAGCACGCTCATCAGTACGCTCATCTGGCCGTTGCCGATCTGCCGGATCTTCGTGTAGAACAGCGGCAGAAAGGCCCATCCGAGCACCATCCAGGCCACCATGAAGATGGCCATCAGCATGCACAGCCACATGTTCCTGTGCCGCACCATCTCTCGATAGCCCATGCTCGGATGCGCGAGCGGCGCGCCTGGATGCGCGAGCGGTGCGCCCGCCGGCGCCGTTATCGTTGCGGGGGTCGAAGTCGCGGCGGGCTGGCGTACGAATTTGGCAATGAGCAGCGCCATGATGAGACCCGGGACCCCCGACAGAAAGAAAGCCCAACGCCAGTTGTAGGTCGAGGCGACGGCCACCAGGATGAGGGGTGCCGCAAACGAGCCCAAAAGATTGCTGCCGAAGTTCTGCATCACCCCCATGTTGTGGCCGCGCTTGGCGGCCGAGGATTCGATCGCCACCAGCGACTGTGCGATCGGCAGTATCGGCCCCTCGGCCATGCCCATCAGCAGCCGGGTCGAAAACAGCGCCGCGAAGGAAGCCGCAAGTCCGGAGGCGAACGAGCACAACGAAAATGCAACGACGGTGATCAGCAGAAAGGATTTGCGATTGCCTGTCCGATCGGAGTAGGCACCGCCCAGAAACGCCGCGACAGCCCAGGTAAAGGACAGCGCGGAGGCCACCAGTCCGACCTGAGTGTTGTTGAAATGCAGGTCATTGGCAATGAAGGGCATCAGGAAGCTGGCCGCATTGCGGTCGAAGAACACGAAACCGAAGGTGATGGTCAGCACCCAGATCAGCCTGGTTTCGTATTTCATGCGCGGACTGTACTCGATGAGCGCGCGCGGGTGGGTACTCTCGACAGCAGGTTCTTGTTCTCTATGGGTAGAGTCTGGCACCTGCCTATGGCCGACCCTTGCGGCAGATCGTGAACACACGCGCCACGCATACCGATTCGCTTGAGAGCGCCGATCGCCGCTCGTTCGTACGCGGGGTGGGCGTACTGACCGGGGTGATCGCCCTGGGCAGTCCGCTCGCCGGGCTGCTGCCCAGTCGCGCCTGGGCCGTGCAGCTGCGGGTGCTGTCATCAGCCGAGGCCGCAGCGTTGCTCGCCATGATCCGCGCCATTGCGCCTCACGATACGCTTGATGATGCCGCCTACGCTCTGGTCGTCGATGCGGTCGATGGCGATGCGGCGGGCTCGACGGAGGCGAGCGCCGAGCTCAAGGCCGGCATCGCGAGTCTGGGCGATGGGTTCGCCCTCATGCCGGAGGGTGCACGTGTCGAACAGCTTCGGCGCATCGAATCCGGGGCATTCTTCCAGTCCGTGCGGATCAAAACCTTGCTGGTGCTCTACAACAACCCGATCGCCTGGTCGCATTTCGGATTTGAGGGCGAGTCGTTCTCGAAGGGCGGCTACCTGCTGCGCGGCTTCAACGATTTGAAATGGCTTCCCGACGTGCCGTTGGCCGACAGCGGTCCGATGCCGACCGCGTAGGACACAGGTTCATGCCGCGTTTCGAGCTCAACGATACGGACGTCGTCGTCATCGTCGGTTCCGGTGCCGGCGGCGGCACGATGGCCAATGAGCTCACGCGCCGCGGTCTCAAGGTTGTGATGTTCGAGGCGGGCAAGCGTCAATCGCTCGCGACTTTCTCACAAAACCCGGGTGAAGCATTCGCGCAGCTCACCTGGCTCGAGCCGCGCACGCAGAGCGGCACCTGGGACCCGGTGAAAACATCGCCGACGCTTCCAGCCTGGCACTGCCGCACGGTGGGCGGCACGACGGTGCACTGGACCGGCGCGACACCGCGCCTGCAACCCTATGAGATACGCGCGCGCAGCGTGTATGGCGACATACCGGGGGCCTCGCTCGCCGACTGGCCGATCGATTACGACGAGCTGAAGCGCTGGTATCAGGTGGCCGAGAAGCGGCTCGGGGTCACACGCCGCAACGGCAATCCGGGCATGCCCGCATCGAACAATTTCAAGGTGATGTATGCCGGCGCGCGCCGCCTCGGTTACAAGCGTGTGCACACCAATTATCTGGCGATCAATTCGCGAGCGCGCGATGATCGCGCGTTTTGCATCCAGCAGGGCTTCTGCGTTCAGGGCTGCAAGACCGGCGCCAAGTGGAGCACGCTCTACACGGAGATTCCGCGGGCCGAGGCGAGCGGCAGGCTCGACTTGCGCAGTGAATGCTTCGTTACACGAATCGAGCATGACCATGCGGGGCGCGCCACCGGCGTGGTGTACCGGGACGCTGCCGGACAGGAGCAGCGCCAGCGCGCGCGCATCGTGTGCGTCGCGGGCAACGCCATCGAGACCGCGCGCCTGCTCCTGCTTTCAGAGTCGGGGCGCTTCAAGCACGGGCTGGCCAACGGATCCGACCAGGTGGGCCGCAACTATTGCCATCACGTGTTGAGCTTTGTTTTCGGCATTTTCGATCAAGCCGTGAGCTTCTGGCGCGGCGCGGTGCTGGCGGGTGTCGTTGAGGACGAAAATATCCAGGATCCGCGTCGCGGCTTCGCGGGCGGCTATCACCTGGAACTCGCGATGCTCGACCTGCCGACGCTTCCGCTCATCGGGTTGCCCTACGGCTGGGGGCGCGATTTCGCCTCGGTCGTCGACAACTACCGCAACATGGCCGGCATGCTCGTGAACGGCGAAGACCTGCCGCGCGCCGATAATCGCATCACGCTGTCGAGCACACGCAAGGACGGCTACGGCTTGCCCGTGGCGCATATCCACTGCGACCCGCACCCGAACGATTTGGCCATGCGCGCTCATGCGACCGGACAAGGGCAGAAGATATACGACGCGGTGGGCGCCAAGCGCACGGTGGTGAGCCCCATGCCGCCCGCCACGCACCAGATGGGCACCGCGCGCATGAGCCACGACCCGGGGCAGGGCGTCACCAACGCTCACGGCCGCACGCACGAGGTGCCGAACCTGTTCATTTCAGACGGCAGTGTGCAGACGACGGCCGGCGCCGCGAATCCCACCCTCACCATAGTCGCCCTGGCGCTGCGCCAGGCCGATCACATCGGCCGCGAGGCGGCCGCGGGCCGGCTGTAGGGCGGCAGCGGCGGGCCCCGGCCTGCTGCCGCCGGCGCGCGCTCCGGGAAGCTCGTTCCCATATGTCAAAGCATGACACTTTGGAGTGTACTCGTGCATCGCGGCTGACCTACACTTGAAACACGGCGTTGCCGCGGATCGACATCAAGGCGACCACATTTCGCGTCGGGAGTGCACTATGAATGCGAAGCTTAAGCCCCGGGAATTCCCGCTGCCCAGCTCGGTGAAGGTCATACCGGGAACCGAAAGGGCGCAGGCGGCCTATCCGTACCATATTCAATTCTCGAAAACCGACGACCGGAAATTCTGGTTCTACAATTCCATGCACTTTCCCGAGCCCATGTCCGCATTCGACATGGTAACCGCCGAGGCGGCCTACTGCGCGCTGGGCGCCGCCAACACCCGCGTGCATTGTCTGCCGACCACGCTCGGCATCGATCACCGGATCATCAACGGCCGGGTGTACATCGGCGGTAATGCAGTGACCGATCCGGCGCAGATTGCCCGCCGCACCGAAGAGTTCCAGAAGCGCGCCTTCTATTACTACCAGAATTGGGAATCGCTGTACGCGCACTGGAAGCAGAAGATGCTGAAGCTCATCGAGGACGCCAAAGCCGTGCCGGATCCCGTATTGCCCGAGTTCGAGCCGCTCGAACACGTGCACGCGGGCCGCGGCATCGCCTCGAACCATGACCTGCTGGTGACTTACCAGAAGACGATCGAGGGCTACTTTCGGATGTGGCACCATCACTTCGAGTTTCTGCTGCTGGGGTACGGTGCTTACCTGACTTTTTTCGGCTTCTGCAAAAAGGTGTTTCCAGAGATCACGGACCAGACCATCGCGCGGATGGTGGCGGGAATCGATGCGGAGATCTTCCGGCCCGACGATGAGCTGCGGCGCCTCGCACGCCGCGCGGTCGAGCTCGAGGTCGATGCATACTTCCGAGAAGGGGCGTCGGTCGAGGACATCATGAGATCGCTGCGCGCATCGGGCGAGCCCGGTCGTCGCTGGCTCGAGGAGCTGCAGACCTCGCGCGATCCCTGGTTCAACATCAACGTCGGCGATGGGTTCTATCACTATCACCGCAGTTGGAATGACGATCTGACCATGCCGTTCTCCGCGATTCCGGGTTACGCGCGCAGCGTACGCGCCGGCGAGTCGCTGGAGCGCCAGGTTGAGCGGCTGCGCGAGGAGCGCATCCGGCTGATCGCCGATTATCGTGAGCTTCTTGCAAATGACGAGGAGCGCGCCGCCTACGACCAGATGATCGGTCTGGCGCACCGGGTGTTCCCCTACGTGGAAGGGCACAAGTTCTACTGCGAACATTGGTACACCAACCTGTTCTTCAACAAGATCCGCAGCTTCGGGGCGATGCTGGCCGCGCACGGTTTTTTCGCGAGCGCCGAGGACGTGTTCCATCTCACCCACTACGAGCTGGAGGCGGCGATCATCGACCTGATGAACGCATGGTCGACCGGCTCTGAGCCGCGGGGCCCCGCCTATTGGCCGCCGATCGTCGCGGATCGAAAGGCGGCGATCACCGAGTGGGCCCGGCACGAGACGCCGCCGGCGCTCGGGCCCATTCCGGACGTCATCGATGATCCCGCCATCGTGATGTTGTGGGGGATCACGCGCGAGAGCCTGGACAATTGGCTGTCGGCCGGCGCGGGGACGGACAGCAACGAGGTGCGCGGCTTTGCCGCTTCCTCAGGGGTGGTGGAAGGCATCGCACGCATCGTGAAGTCGGTCGAGGAGATCTCGCGTTTGCAGCAAGGGGATATTCTCGTCTGCCAGGTCACGAATCCCACCTGGACACCCATCTTTCAAAAGATTCGCGCCGCCGTGTCCGACATCGGCGGCTCCATGAGCCATGCCGCCATCATCGCGCGCGAGTACGGGCTGCCCGCCGTGGTAGGCACCGGCAACGCCACCTCGAAGATCAGGGACGGCCAGCGGGTTCGCGTCGACGGTGGACGGGGCATCGTCACGTTGCTGCAGTGATTTGGGTGTCAAACCGTGCCTGTGACGAAGTACATCAGTTGGTTTCCGCAGATTGGCCTCGACGACCGTCCCAGGGTGGGCGGCAAGGGCGGAAGCCTGGGCGAGCTGCATCGAGCCGGAATCGATGTGCCTCCGGGCTTCATCGTGCGCACCGAGGCGTTCGAGGGTGTGATCGACGCGCTGGAGCAGCGCGAAGCACTGCGGGCGCGCGTCGAGGGACTCGCTGCGGATGACTTGGAGCAGATGGGGGCGGTGTCGCGCGAGCTGCGCACGCGCGTCGTGGACGCGCCCCTGCCGGCGGATCTGGAGCAGGAGATCCGCGAGGCCTACGGGCGCCTGGGCGGGTCGAGGCCCCCGCCGGCCGTCGCGGTGAGATCCTCGGCAACGACCGAGGATGCTGCGGATGCGAGCTTCGCCGGCCTTCAGGACACCTACCTGTGGGTCATGCAGGCCGATTCGGTGCTGCGCCAGATCCGCAGCTGCTGGGCCAGCCTGTATTCTCTTGAGTCGCTCTGCTACCGGCGGCGGCATGGGATCGCGGAATCGACGGTGGCCATGGCGGTCGTCGTGCAGACCATGGTGGATGCGCGCACCGCCGGTGTGATGTTCACCCGCAGTCCCATCAGCGGGGACCGCTCTGTGATCACCATCGAGGGGGCCTGGGGACTCGGCTCGGCGCTGGTCAGCGGCGAAGTGACGCCGGACCGCTGGGTCGTGGCGAAGGTCACCGGCGAAATCTCGGTGCGCGATATCTCGGACAAGGCCATCCGCCATGCGCAGTCGCCGGCGGGCGGTGTCGAGGAGCGTCCGGTGGAGGAATCTCTGCGCCGCGAGCCATGCCTTTCCGACCAGGAGCTCGACTCGCTGCGCGGCATCGGCAGGCAGATCGAGCGTCACTACGGCCGGCCGCAGGACATCGAGTGGGCCATCGACCGGCATACGCGGCAGATCCTGCTGCTGCAGAGTCGGCCCGAGACGGTTTGGTCGAACAAGGATGCCGAGACGGCTGCGGTCACGCGATCTTCCGACCCGTTGCTGCACGTCATGAGCATTTTTGGAGGCCGACGGTGACCTTGACCGCCGCAGATGTCGCAGAAATCATGCGGCTGATCGAACAGTCGAAGTTCGACGAGCTGAGCCTCGAGATGGACGGCGTCAAGTTGACGCTGCGGCGTACCGGCGCCTCCGGCGGATTTGCCGGGAGCGTGACGGGGCAATCGGGCCAACTGGACGCAGCGGGCGCGGCCGCTTCGCGTCCGGGCTTGGGCGAAACGAAAGCCGCTCCGGCCGTTGCTCCGGGCCCGCTCGACGCGAACGTTCAGGAAATTACATCGCCGATGCTCGGCACATTTTACCGGGCGCCCAAGCCGGGATCCGCGCCGTTCGTCGAGATCGGCTCGGTGGTGGACGAGGACACCGTCATCGCCATCATCGAGGTCATGAAGCTCATGAACACCGTGCGCGCCGGCGTCAAGGGTGTCATCACGGAGATCCTGCCGGCCGACGAGACGCTGGTGGAGTTCGGCGAAGTCCTGATGCGGGCGCGGCAGGACGCCTGATTCATGGCCATCCGCAGAATCCTGATTGCCAATCGCGGAGAAATCGCCGCGCGCATCATCCGAACCTGCCGCGCCCTCGATATCGAGGTGGTGCTGGCAGTCTCTTCAGCCGACCTCGACGGCGAGCCGGCACGACAAGCCGATCGTGTCGTGTGCATCGGCCCGGCAAGGTCCGCGGATAGCTACTTAAATGCGGCGGCCATCGTTCACGCCGCCGTCGCCACGGGTGCGGACGCGATTCATCCCGGATACGGATTTTTGTCGGAGCGTGCGAGCCTGCCGCGGTTGTGCGCAACGGCGGGCATCGTGTTCATTGGGCCGACGGCGGATCAGATCGTCGCGATTGGCGACAAGCTGCGGGCGCGAGCCGAAGCGGAGGCAGCCAACGTGCCGGTCGTGCCGGGTGGTGCGGCCAATTCGCGTGCGGAGGCGCAGATTCTGGCCAAGCTGATCACGGCGCCGCTCCTTGTCAAGGCGGTGGGCGGAGGCGGAGGGCGCGGCTTGAAGCTGATCGAGCGACTCGAGGACCTGCCGGAGTTGTTCGATTTGGCCGCGGCCGAGGCGGGGGCGGCATTCGGGGACCCGCGCATCTACCTGGAGCACTACATCGACCGCGGCCGCCATGTCGAGGTGCAGGTCTTGGGCGATGGCGAGGGGCGAGTGATTCAGCTGGGAGAGCGCGACTGCTCCGTGCAGCGCCGTTACCAGAAGCTCATCGAGGAGACGCCGGCACCGAGACTGTCACCGGCGCTGCGCAATTCACTGCAGCAAGCGGCCGTGCGCTTCGCGGAACGTCTGCGCTATCGAGGCGCGGGAACGGTCGAATTCATCGTGGACACGCAGCGCGAGAGCTTCTATTTTCTCGAGATGAACGCGCGCATCCAGGTCGAGCATCCCGTGACCGAGGCGGTCACCGGCATCGATCTCGTCGCCGAGCAGATCGCGATCGCGGATGGACGCGGCCTGCGGATGCGACAATCGGAGGTTCGAGCAACGGGATGTGCCATCGAATGCCGCATCAACGCCGAGGACTGCCGCAACGGATTCCGTCCGAGTCCGGGACTTGTCCGCGACGTGTCATGGCCCTGCGGCGAGGGAATTCGCGTGGATTCTCACGTCGTACCGGGATCGAGCATTGCGCCCTTCTATGACTCGCTGATGGGCAAGATCATCGCGTCGGGTCCGGATCGCGCCGGTGCGTTGGCGCGCCTGCGCGGTGCGATCGCCATGACGAGCATCAGCGGGGTAAAGAGCAATCTCGACTTCCACAGGGCCGCGCTGGACGATCCGGAATTCAAGACCGGCGGCGTGGATACGGGCTTCGTGGACAGGCTGTATGCCCGCCGGCCGGACCTTGGCGAGCCAATCGAGGCCAAAGCCTCACATGGCTGAAGTTCAATTGGTCGAGACCTCCCTGCGCGACGGCAACCAGTGCCTGTGGGCGGCATTGGGTATAGACACGGCCAGGACACTTGCCATCGCCGAGGTGATGGACCGCGTCGGCTTTCGCGCCATCGACTTCACGACCTCGACGCACATGGGCGTGGCCGTGCGATACAAGAAGGAAGACCCGTGGGAGCGGATTCGACTCATGGCAGCCGCGACGCCGCATACGCCGCTGCAATTCATGTCCACCGGTTTCCGGTTCATCTCCTGGGAGACTGCCAGTCCGGATTTCATGGCGCTCGCATTCCGCACCCTCGCGCGCAACGGCATCCGGCGCTTCTGCCTCGCGGACCCCATGAACGATGCGGAGTCGAACATGACCTGCGCACGCATGGTGAAGGAGGGGGGCGGCGAATACGTCATTGTGGCGCTCGTGTTCACCTTGAGTCCCATCCATGACGACGCTCACTACATCGAATGGGCGCGCAAGCTCGCGGCGTGTCCGTCCGTCGATGCGCTCTATATCAAGGACCCGGGCGGGTTGCTCAAGGCCTCGCGGGCGCTGAGCCTGATTCCGGCCATCAAGGCGGTGATGGGCGGCAAGCCTCTGGAACTGCATTCCCACTGCACCATCGGGCTCGCGGAACACACCTATATGGACGCACCCAACCACGGCGTGGCGGCGCTGCAGTGTGCTTCCGGGGCTGCCGCAGACGGGACCTCGAACCCGCATTCCGAACGCGTGGTCGCGAATCTTCGGGCGCTCGGGCATCGCGTGGCCGTCGATGACGAGGCGCTGGGCCGCGTCAACCGGTACTTCACTCGGCTGGCCGAGGCGGAGGGACTGCCCGCCGGCTCTCCGCAGCCCTTCGATGCCCGCTACCTCCAGCATCAGCTGCCGGGCGGCATGGTCGGCACCACGCGCCGCCAGCTCGCCGAGGCCCGGCTGTCGCACCTCGAGGGAGCCGTGATCGAAGAGCTGGGCCGGGTCCGCGCGGAGCTCGGGTGGCCCATCGTCATGACGCCCTTCGCGCAAATCCTCATGACGTTGGCGGTGATGAATGTGATGAACAAGGAGCGCTACAAGGTCATCCCGGACGAGGCGATCCGTTACGCGATCGGCCGATTCGGCCGCCCGACGATGCCGATCGCTGCTCACGTGATGGAGCGTATCGAATCGCTGTCGCGCACGCGAGAGTTGCGCGCCGAGCCTGGAATGGCGAGCCTCGAGGAGCTGCGGCGGCGCATTGGCCGGCCGTTGAGCGATGAGGAATTCCTGCTGCGCGCCACGATGCCCGCCGGGCAGGTCGATGCGATGGTGGCGGCCGGCCCTGCCCGGCGACACTACAATCCGACGGTGACCCCGGTCATCGATCTCATTCGAAAGCTCTCGGCGCGCAGCGACCTTGAATACGTGGCGATTGAGAAGGCGGGAATGAGGCTTGAGCTTCGCCGCCATGCGCCGTGCGACGCGGCGGACGGCCGGGCAGGGACTGTGCGGTGAATGGAACTTCGCAATCTGACGCGCCGCCTTCCTTAAAGGGGCTGATGTTCGATCTGGACGGCACGCTCCTGTTGAGCAGCCGGTCCTTGGACGGCTATGAAATCCTGCCGGGTGCGGCCGAGTTGCTCACCGAACTTGCGCGGCGGGCCGTTCCCTTCGTCATATTAACCAACGGTTCCGCGTATCCCCCTGCGGAGCACGCCGCGAAATTGCGCCATGCAGGTCTGCCGGTGCGCGACGAGTGCATGCTCACTCCGTCCAGCGTCGCGGCCGACCTGATGGTGCGCGCCGGCGTGCAGCGCGCGCTGGTCCTGGGCAGCTCCGGGGTCGGCCAGGCTCTGCGGGATGCGCGAATCGAAACGGTGCAGGCGGGTGAGCGCGCCGAACGCGATGTTCAGGCAGTGTACGTGGGCTGGTATCCGGAGTGCACGATGAAGGCCATCGAGGCCGCCTGTCATGCGATCTGGGCTGGAGCGCGGCTTTACGTGGCTTCCGATGTGCCGTTTTTCGCCACCAAGGAAGGCCGCGCCATGGGCTACTCGCATGCAATCGTCGGCGCCATTCGGCGTGTGACCCGGGCGCCAATGATTCTGACCGGCAAGCCCTCGCTGCATGCGCTGCGGTTCGTGGCGCGTCGACTGGGGTTGCGGCGCTGCGAGGTGGGGATCGTCGGTGACGACCCATCGGTCGAGATCATCATGGCGCGACGTGGCGGCGCGAAGGCTTTCGCCGTGACCACGGGAGTCACTGCACGCGAGGAGTGGGAGAGTCAGACCGGACTGCGGCGCCCCGAACAGGTGCTGCGGCGCCTCGGCGATCTTCTTGAAAGTGTGCCCCAGCGGCCGTCCGAAGCCCTGAAGGTGTGATGAAGTGACGATTATTCGCGAAGGCGATCTGTTGTGGACGCCCGGCAAGGCCCGTCAGGACCGCTCACACGTGCTGCGTTTCATGCATTGGCTCAAAGAGCATCGAGGGCTTCACCTGGAGAGCTACGATGCCCTGTGGCGCTGGTCCATCACGGATCTGGATTCCTTCTGGCACTCGGTCTGGGATTTTTTCGGCGTTCAGGCGTCGACGCCGTTCGACAGCGTGCTCGGACGGCGCAGCATGCCGGGCGCAGAGTGGTTCCCGGGTGCGCGGCTCAACTATGCAGGCCATATTCTCGCGCGCGAGCGTGCCGACGCGACGGCCATCTTGAGCGTGCGCGAGGGCGAGCCGATGCGGCGGATGAGCTGGGCCACGCTTGGGCTTCAGGTGCGCATCCTGGCGACGCAGATGCGCCGCATGGGCGTTCGGCCTGGCGATCGCGTCGCGGCGGTGCTGCCCAACGCGCCTCAGGCGGCGATCGCAACCTTGGCAACCGCCAGCATTGGCGCCATCTGGAGCTGCTGCGGCCCGGACTTCGGCACCAAGGGCGTGTTGGAGCGCTTCAAGCAGCTTGCACCGAAGGTCTTTTTTTACGTCGATGCTTACCAGTATGGCGGAAAGCACTACGACCGAACCGCGGAACTGCGCGAGATTCTGAAAGGGCTGGATACCGTCCAGCATGCGATTCATGTGCCTTACGCCGCGCAGGGCAAGCAGGGGATGCCCCGCTCCGGCGACGTGCGCTGCTGGGACGAGCTGATGGATCAACCGCGGATTGCTGCGGAGGATTTTGAATGCGAGCCGGTGGCATTCGACCATCCGCTCTGGATCCTGTTTTCCTCCGGAACGACGGGACTCCCCAAGCCGATTGTGCATGGTCATGGGGGCATCCTGCTCGAGCACCTGAAGCATCTGCACTTCAACTACGAGGCGGCGAGCGGTCATCCGCTGTTCTTCTTCACCGCCACGTCCTGGATGGTGTGGAACTTTCTCTTGAGCTCGCTCGGTGCGGATGTCATCCCCGTTCTCTATGACGGCAACCCGGCATATCCGGGGCCGGACGCCCTGTGGAAGGTCATCGAGGAATCGGGCGCGACGCTATTCGGCACCAGTCCCAGCTACATCGATCTGCAGCGCAAAGCCGGAGTTGTCCCCAGGGAGCGATTCGACTTGAGCCGGCTCGAATCAGTGACGCTGGCCGGCTCACCGGTCAGCGCCGAGTGCATGCAATGGATCTACGAAAACGTCAAGGCGGATCTATGGGTGGCATCCGGAAGCGGGGGCACCGACTGCTGCACGGGGTTCGTGGGCGGGGTGTCGATGCTGCCGGTGTACGCGGGCGAGATCCAGGCGCGCGCACTGGGGTGCGCCGCCTTTGCATTCGACGAGCGGGGGCGGGAGATCGTCGATGAGGTGGGCGAGCTCGTGATCACGCAGCCGATGCCGTCCATGCCGGTGAAATTCTGGAACGATCCCGAGGACCAGCGCTACCGCGAGAGCTACTTCGACGTCTACCCCGGCATCTGGCGCCACGGGGATTTCGTCCGGTTCAATCAGCGTGGCGGCGTGTACGTGCTGGGCCGGTCGGATTCGACGCTCAACCGGCACGGCATTCGCATTGGTACTGCGGAAATCTACCGTTCGCTCGCCCTGCTCGAGGAGATCGACGATGCGCTGATCGTCAATCTGGATCTGCCGGGCGGTAGGTTTTTCATGCCGCTGTTCGTGAAGCTGCGCGGCGGCCGGCGGCTCGATGAGTCGCTCACCCGGCGCGTGGGCGAGCAACTTCGTCGCGATTATTCTCCGCGCCACGTGCCGGACAAGATCTACCAGGTGCAAGAGATTCCCTACACGCTCACGGGCAAGAAACTCGAGGTACCGATACGGCGAATTCTCATGGGCGCGGATCCGGACAAGGCGGCCAACCGCGCAGCGCTGATCAATCCCGCTGCGCTCGATTATTTCATCGACTATGCCAAGACTCATCGCGACCTCGCGCGCAGCGGCGAAGCTTGATGAGTCGACGCATGTTCGGCAATCGCCGCTTGATTCTTCTGGCTGCTGCGCTGATCGCAGCGCTGCCGGGAGCGCGCGCTTGCGCTGAAGGGACGAGGGCTGTCGACAACGCCGTGCTGGGAAACGAATCCGACGGAACGGATTGGCCCGCTTACGGCAGGACCTTCAGCGAGTCGCGCTTCAGTCCCTTGAGCCAGGTCAATGACTCGAACGTCTCCCGGCTGGGGCTAGCGTGGTCGCTGGATCTCGACGTGACGAATTCGATCACTGCGCCCGTTGAAGCGGGCGGCGTCATCTATCTGGCAGCCGGCTACAGCATCGTGCATGCAATCCGGGCCGCGGACGGCCATCTGTTGTGGCGCTACGATCCGAAAGCGGCGCAAAGATCCGGTCGGAAGCTGCGGGCCGGCTGGGGTATCCGCGGATTGGCGCTTTGGAAGGACAAGGTCTACGTCGGAACACAGGACGGTCGATTGCTGGCGCTGGCAGCGGGGACCGGCCAACTGGTTTGGAGCGTGCAGACCCTGGATCCTGCGAACGGGGCGTTCATATCCGGAGCGCCGCGGGCATTCAATGGCAAGATCTTGATCGGCAATGGGGGAGGAGATTTCTCGCCGCTTCGGGGCTACGTGACCGCCTATGATGCAGACACCGGCAGGCAGGTCTGGCGCTTCTACGTCGTACCGGGAAAACCCGGCAGCAAGGACGGAGCGGCATCCGATGAGGTCATGGAGCGGGCTGCGAGGACCTGGACGGGCGAGTGGTGGAAGCTCGGCGGCGGCGGCAACGTCTGGAACTCGATGACGTTCGACCCGCAGCTCAATCGCCTGTACTTTGGTACCGGCAACCCCGGCCCATCAAACTGGAAAATCCGCGACCCAGAGGGCGGCGACAATTTGTACACCGCGTCGGTCGTGGCCGTCGACGCCGATACCGGCCGTTATGCGTGGCACTACCAGACGACGCCCGGCGATGCCTGGGACTATGACTCGGCGAGTGACATGACCCTGGCCACCCTGAACATAGAGGGACGCCGGCGCCTGGTGATGCTGCACGCCGCGAAGAACGGCTTCTTCTACGTGATCGACCGCGAGAACGGCCGGCTGATCTCGGCGGAGAAATTGGGAAAGGTTACCTGGGCGGATCGGGTGGACCTCGCGACCGGGCGGCCGGTGGAGACTCCCGGAGCGCGCTATCGGGATAAGAACGTGCTGCTCTGGCCGAGCTTCCAGGCGGTGCATCACTGGACGCCGCAATCATTCAGCCCGCTGACGGGACTCGTGTATGTGCCCACCCTGGAGATGGCATTCCCGTTCGGGGACGAGGGTGTCGACAAGAGCGATTGGAAGCCCAAGCCGATGACGCCGGAATTTGCGGGCTTTTCGCCGGGGGATGGGGATGTGCCCAAGGATGGAGGAAAGAGTATTCTCAAGGCGTGGGATCCGATGACTCAAAAAGAAGTCTGGTCGATCGAAACTCCAGGCATATCCGAGGGAGGCACTCTGGCCACTGCCGGGAATCTGGTGATCCAGGGACGCGCCGACGGCCATCTTCATGCCTACTCGGCGGACCGTGGCAAGGATCTTTGGTCGTTCGATGCCAAAGTCGCGATCACGGGCGTGCCGATCACCTACAGCGTCAACGGGCGCCAGTACGTGACCATCACCTCAGGCCCGCTGAATGGGGCGACGGCCGCCTACGGGTCGGTATCGGCGCGCTGGGGCTGGGCATCGCAAGGGTTTCCGAGGCGCCTTCTCACGTTTACGCTGGATGGAAAGGCCCGTCTGCCGCCGACCCCGCTGCCTACCTTCGCACAGCCGCTGGCGGCACCGGAATTCAAGATCGATCCGGCCAAGGCCGAGACAGGCTCGCGAGAGTATGTGCGCTGCGTGTTGTGTCACGGCACGGGCGTCGTGGCGGGCGGGAACGCACCTGACCTGCGCACTTCGCCGGTCCTCCTGTCGTCGGCGGGTTTTGCGGCGATCGTCCGCGATGGATCGCTGGTCAGCCGGGGAATGCCCCAATTTGCGGAGTTGAGCGACGCGCAGCTCGATTCGCTGCGCCACTACGTCAGAGCGAAGGCGCGTGCAACGCGCTAGGCCGTGAAAGGTCAAGGCCCGAAATCGATCATCGATCACGGTGCCATGAGCGTGAGCCAGTGGCTGGCGGTTCTCGTCACCGTGGGGCTCAACGCGATGGATGGTTTCGATGTCCTGTCGATCAGCTTCGCCTCGCCCGGGATCGCGAGGGACTGGGGGGTGGACAGGGCCACGCTCGGCTGGATTCTATCGATGGAACTGTTCGGCATGGGCTTGGGCTCCGTGCTGCTCGGCGGGGTGGCCGACAAGATTGGGCGGCGCCCCACCATCCTCGGTTGTCTTCTTGCCATGGCCGTCGGCATGTTGGGCGCGAGTCTAGCCGGCGGCGTCCCGACGCTGCTCATCTGGCGGCTGCTCACCGGCCTTGGGATCGGCGGCATGCTGGCTTCCATCAGTGCGGCTGCGGCGGAATTATCCAGCCAGCGCTGGCGCAGCCTCGCCATGTCCCTGATGGTGATCGGTTATCCGCTCGGTGGGGTGATCGGTGGCATGGTCGTGCAGAGATTGCTGGCCGGCGGCACTTGGCACGATGTGTTCACCTTCGGCGGCTGGGTCACCGCGGCCTTCATTCCTCTCGCCTGGTTCCTGGTGCCCGAATCCGTGGCCTTCCTGGATCGCCGGCGCAAGCCGGGCGCGCTCGAGGCCATCAACCGGATCCTGACGCGCTTTGGTCACGAGTCGATGGTTGCACTCACCCCGGACACCGTGGAATCGGCGCAGCGCTCGGTGATGGACATCTTCAAACCGGGACTGATCGTTGCGACGGTGCTCATCACTTTTGGTTATTTCGCGCATGTCACGAGCTTCTACTTCATCATCAAATGGGTGCCTAAGCTGGTTGTCGACATGGGCTTTGCGGCCAAGGCGGCGGCCGGCGTATTGACCTGGGCGAATGTGGGGGGCGCCGCGGGAGTCGTGATCTTCGGGCTGATTGCAACGCGCGTCGGCCTGAAGCTGCTGACCATTCTCGCCCTGATCGGCTCGTCGGCCATGGTCGTCTGGTTCGGTCGCGGCCCGCATGGTCTTGCGTCGCTCTCGAGCACGGTGGCAATCGCGGGCCTGTTCATCAACTCAGGTATTGGCGGGTATTACCTGCTGTTCGCCAGGGTTTTTCCGACGCATGTGCGCGCGACGGGCGCCGGCTTCGCGATCGGCGTGGGTCGCGGGGGCGCGGTGCTGGCGCCGGTCATTGCCGGGTATCTGTTCCAGGCGGGATTCGGATTGCAGACCGTCGCCACGATGATGGCCTCGGGCTCGCTGCTGTCGGCGGCGGCGCTGCTGGCGCTCAAGGTGCGCGCGACAGAATGACCCGCTGGTGGATTAGGATCGATTGCGCCAGCTGTCGGCGTAGGCCGTGCGGGCCACATTCGAGTACGGTACGGGCGATACCACGGCCTTGATCTCCACCTGTTTGTGGCGCTCGACCGCAGGCTTGCTCGTACCGCCGTTGGGTTCGCCCCACACGAAGGTGACCTCGGTGCCCGGCGCCGCGTAGCGCTCATCGAGCATGGCCAGCGTGAGCATCTTGCCTTCATTGGCGCTGTAGCCGATCCACGTGGACAGGCCGACGAGATTACCGTCCACCGTCACGCGATCGAACGGATGCATGGAATATACGGCGCTCGGGAACTCGATGAACTTGGCGCGCAGACCCTGATCGAACATGGTGAACAGCGCGTCGGTCACCGACACGTTGTCGAGGGCCAGCGTGACCTTCTTGCGATGCGGCCCTGCGGCCCTCTTTTCCAGCGCTGCGCGGCCGATGAACTCGTGGTCGAATTTGACGAACAGTCCGTAGCCGAGCTCCCACGGCGTGAGGTAATAATGCTCGATATTGGCGGAGACGAAACTCCCGCCAAGGGAGGCCTTGGCCTCGTAGTGATTCGCCGTCAGCCATTCGCGGTAGGGTCTCATTTTCTCGCCGGTGTAGACGGCGGGAAGCGGTGAGGGGATCCAGCCCGATTCGAGCGTGTTGGAGGAATAGCAGCGGCCGCCCACCAGCTTCAAGCCATGCGCCTTGCCCGCCTCGACCAGGGCCGCGTGAATCGCGGGGCCGTCGGTCCACGGCCCCATCAGCTCGAATCCCGGCTGTCCGGCCATTCCGTGCCGCAACGCGCGCACCGGGCGGCCGGCGATCTGCAGGTGGCACATGTTGAAGAATTTGAGGTCCGGTGCGGGGCGGCCGGTTGCCGACTCGATCACCTTCGAGGCGTTCGGTCCCTGCAATTGATAGCGGTAGTGGCGCCGGTTTTGCGGATCCGGACGCGCCGCCGTGCGCTCGTCGTAGGTGCAGGTCACGCGCCGACCGCTGGTTTCGGCGTTGAACAGCACCCAGTTGAGCGCGGGTGCACGGCCGACCAGGTTGAACTGGTTTTCCGCGAGGTAGAACAGGATCCCATCGCCGATGACGTAGCCATCGTGGCTGCACGGCACGAACTGCTTGGCCTTGTCGGGAGCAAAACCCTTGAAGCTGTTGACGCCGAGCCCATTGAGGAACGCGAGTGCGTCCGGCCCTTCCACCATGAGCTCCGCCATGTGATAGGACTGGTTGAACAGAACACAGCTTTGAGCCCAAGCGCGCTGTTCATCCCGCCAGTTCGTGTACTCGGCGGGCACGCCCGGATAGACGTTCGGGCCCGCCTGCTGATTGCGCAGGAATTCAACGATGCTGTCGACGCCCTTCAGGAGCGAGTCGAGCGACGGAGCGGCGTCACGCGAGGGTGCAGACATTGTTCAGTATCTCCACCTAGAGCTGAATGATGACGGTTTTCACTTCCGTGTAAGCCTCGACGCCCTGCCGCCCCTGTTCGCGCCCGATGCCGGATTGCTTGTAGCCGCCAAAGGGCAATGCCGGATCGATCACGGCGTGGCAGTTGCCCCAGACCGTGCCGGCCTTGATCTTGGCGGCAAGGCGGTGCATGGCGGACAGATCCTTGGTCCAGATACCGGCACCCAGGCCGTAGCAGGTGTCGTTGGCCGCTTTGGCGACCTCCTCGAGGTCATCGAATCGCTGCGCCACCACCACGGGTCCGAAGATTTCATCGCGCACCACACTCATGCTGGGCTTCACATTGACCAGCACGGTCGGATTGACGTAGTAGCCGTTGGCCGCAGCGCTGTCGCCTCCGAGCACGACCGACGCGCCGTCGCGTTTGCCCGCCTCGATGTAGCCCATGACGCGGTCCATCTGCTCCTTCGAGACCAGCGGGCCCATGTGCGCCTGCGGATCGAGCGAGGGGCGCGGCTTCCAGAACGCGGAGGCAGCGGCGACGCCCTCGATGACACGGTCGAAAATGGAGCGGTGCGCAAACAGGCGGGAGCCGGCGATGCAGACCTGACCGGAATTGAAGAAGATGGCGCCGGCGGCCGCGGGCGCCACCTCCTCGACGTTGACATCAGGCATCACGACCACCGGCGACTTGCCGCCGAGCTCGAGCGTGACGCGTTTCATCGTATCCGTGGCATTGCGGTTGATGAGCTTGCCCACTTCCGTCGACCCGGTGAAGGCGATCTTGTCGACTTGCGGATGCTTCACCAGCCGATCGCCGGCGGTGTGGCCGTTGCCCGTGACCACGTTGATGACGCCGGGCGGAAATCCCGCTTCGGCCACGAAATCGGCGAGGCGCAGCGCGGTGAGCGAAGTCTGCTCGGCGGGCTTGAGGACCACGGTGCAACCCGCCGTGAGCGCGGGGGCGATCTTGAGCGCGGCCATCAGCAACGGGAAATTCCACGGAATGATCTGCGCCGCGACGCCGACGGGCTCACGCGTCACGTAGCTGAACATCTTGCCGCGCGGCATGCCCTGCGGTTCGAGCAGCTCGCCGCCGATCTTCGACGCCCAGCCGGCCATGTAGCGCAGCATGTCGACCGCACCGGGAATGTCGATCGCGCCCGCCATGCCCACCGGTTTGCCGTTGTCGATGGCCTCGAGCTCGGCGAATTCCGCGCCGTGCGCTTCGATCAGGTCTGCGAGCTTGTTGATGATGCGCTCGCGCCGGTTGGGCGCCAGATTCGACCAGCGGCCATCGTCGAACGCCGTCCGCGCCGCGCCGACCGCACGGTCCACATCCGCATCGGATGCATCCACGATGCGCGAGATCTCCCGGCCCACCGACGGGTCCTCCACCGCAAGCGTCTTGTTGTGCGTCGAGCGCACCCATGCGTTGTTGATGAACAGCGCCGGTTCGCGCGCCAGCGCGCGCTTGGCCGCCGCCGAATAGTCGGGCTGCGTGAAAGAATGGGCCGATTGGATGACTGTCGATGCGGTTGCCATGGTGATTCCTCGCCAAGTGCGATCAGAGGGTAGTGGAGCCGACCCCGACCGGGGTCGTCCCGGCCATCCTACCGAAACCCCGTCGTGCCCGGGAAGGCCCACCCCATGGTCGCGAGCTGGAGTGGGCCGCATCCTAAGGAGCCATGCCTCGTCACGGCATCTTGGCGTTGACGGTGAAATACCACATCCGCGGCGGGTTGTAGGCAGCCACGACCTCGCCGGCCGTGTAGTTCACCGAACCCGTGGTGACGTACCGGTTGTTGCCCAGGTTGGTTCCACCGGCGATGAACTCGTAGCGTTTGCTCGGCGCAGTGTAGTGAACTGCCGCATTGACGGTATTCGTCGACTGCCGCTCCAGCTCGACCGTGTTCAGACTGTCGTTGTACAAGCGCGACACGTAGGTGTAATCCGACTGCAGGCGCACCATCCCGCCGTTCGGGACATGAAAGTCGTAGGTCGGGCTGAAGCTGACCTTGTTCCTCGGCGTCTTGGGCAGCTGGCTCTCGTACGAGAAGCCGCCGACACCCGGGACGTACTGCGACCCCGCTGATGGCACGCACTGCATCGCCGCGTTGGCGAAGTAGAGCAGGCAGGGATTCAGGTAGGTGTAGTAGTCATCGAGATAGGCGGCCGCCAGCAGCAGCGACAGGCCGTTGTTGAACACCGTCTGCAGTTCGAGCTCCGCACCCTTGATGGTGGCGTTGCCCGCGTTCTGATAAACGGGCGACGCGCCTTCCTGAACGTTCAACTGGATGGCATCGTACTTGCTCTCGAAGACTGCCAGGTTCGCCTGTAGATGGTGATCGAACCACTGCGACTTCAAGCCGAGTTCGTAGGACTTGTCGTACTCGGGGCTGAACCGCGCTTGTACGGGGCTCTGGATCGGGTCGGACAGCCGGGTGGTCCAGCCGCCCGACTTGAAACCCTTCGAGTAGCTCGCGTAGGCCATCAGGTCCGGGGTGATCTGGTACTGCGTGCCATAGGTCGGCGTGAACACATTCCAGTTCTGGCTGTCCCACTCGTTCGGGAAGTAGCGCAGCGGCTGGCCGGGGACTGGAAATTTCAGCAGTTGCTGGCAGTTCGGGCCCGGAGAAGGAACAGCTGGTATGTAGTTGTGGGCAGGGGCGTTCGGATCGAGGCAACCTGAGATCTTGTAGCTGAATCCGTCCAGATCCTCCTGGCCGCCCAGGAATTTCTTGCGCTCGAAGGTGTAACGGCCGCCGGCCGTCAGAGTCCAGTCGTCCGTCAGCTTGAAGTCCAGGTGAGAGTACACGGCGTACGAATCGGTCTTGACGTCATTGACCACGTCGTAGACGTACAGATAGCCCGAGTCGAACGGCACGAAATCATGCACGTAGCCGGCTTCCGTGAAGTAGTACAGGCCGGTGGCGTAGTCCAGGCGATCGTTGATCGCCTTGCCGTTCAGCTGGAACTCCTGCGAGAACTGGTGCTGCCCCTGGGTGTCGGTCACCTCTTGAATCGATTCGGGCATGCCGTCTAAGTCCGTGCCGATGTTCCAGCCGATGCCGCGAAAGCCGGTGATCGACTTGAACTTCATCTCGTTGGCGACCTGCCAGTCGACCGTCGATGACACGCCCCACGAATCCGATTTCGCAAAGCTCGGACCGTTGGAGTAGGTGTTGTCGATGCTGCCGGTCTGCGTGTTTGCAAGGTCCCAGTAAATACGCGGGGTCTGTCCCGGGTAGATCACGCTGCCGACGCCGTTGGCACCCTGCGTGACGTACGGGGCGACCGACGGATAGGCGGCGACGAGTCCCGCCAGGACCGAGTTCGGCACGCCCACGGAGCCCACCCCACCCAGCGCCGGACTGCCCGGGCTAAAACCGTTTCCGGTAAATTTTCCCGTGGTCGAGTTCCAGGTGCCCACCGCGAGCGGGCCGCACAGGCCGTTCGTTGTGTTGAACAGGCCGGTGGCCAGCGCCGAACCCGGCGTGGTAATGCACATGTTGTAGAAATTGCCCATGATGTTCGTACCGAACAGCGCCCCCGCGGCCGGCGAGTTGGGATTCACGTAGGTGGTGGCGTTGGCCGTCGTGACGCTTTGCACCACGTTGGCCAGCGCCGACTGGTCTTCATGCGTGTAGTCGCCCGCGAGCGTCACGTCCACCGCATTATTCGCATGCCAGAGCAGCTTGCCGCGTATCACCTGCACGTTCTGGCCGCCATTGGTGGACGAGGACTGACTTCCGCTGGCCTTCGGGAAGTCGTCCTGTGCATCGACTTGATACGGCGTGCTGCCGATGACGGAATTCGGCGGATACGGGATGGTGTTCTGGTAGCCATCGCGGGTCTGCGAAGACACGGCGAGCGAGGTCAAGACGTTGCTCGAGATCGGCATGTCGGCCAACAGCTGAACGTCGTGGCGGTTGAACTGGCCCACGGTCGCGCTGCCGGTGAGCGTCGACTCCTCACCCGGCGTGTGGGTAATGATATTGATCGCACCGCCGATGGTGTTGCGTCCGAACAGGGTGCCCTGCGGACCTTTGAGGATCTCAATCCGATCCACATCCAAGAGGCTCTGGTTCGCGCCGAAGGTGCGCGCGTAATACACGCCGTCCAGGTACACACCGACACCCGGATCGAGATTGAAGGCGAAGTCGTCCTGGCCGATGCCGCGGATCGAGGCGGACAGCACGGAGGTGTCGCCGGAGAACGGCGCGCCGCCGTCGAGGTTCACGTTCGGCGTGAGGTTCGACAGCTGGTGTATGTCGGTGAGGCCTTTGCTCTGCAAGGTCTCGGCGGTGAAGGCCGTGATGGCGATCGGCACGTTCTGCAGGTTCTCGCTGCGCTTCTGGGCAGTGACGACGATTTCCTGAAGCTCATCGGCGAATGCCGCCGATCCGATCAGCGCCGAGGCGGCGATCGCAATTGTTTTCCCTAGCAATAATCTTCTGGACATCCCGATTCCCCCAGTGATCTTTCCAGGTCCATGGAGCGCGTGGCGATCACAGTTGCGTATTAATTTAGCCCTCTCCCCGGCACGGTCCTTATAGCTATTGAAGCGCGCCGCAAGGCCGCGCCGGGACCGTACCTGTTGGGTTTTATACACCATCAGTGCAATGGCGATTCAATTGAGAGCGAACTGTTGTTTGTCCCACAGGGTCATGCCCTCGGTGATGCCCTGTCGCTATACTGGCACTTACCACACAACTGACCTGCGGGGGTTCCATGGCATCGCCAGGCATGGATCAACGACGTCTTGCCGAGCTTCAGAATGTCATCCGCGCGGACATCAAGGCCGGCTTGTATCACGGCGCCGTCATCAAGGTGGCCCATGAGGGTGCGGTCGCGCTGGAGGCGGCCATCGGCGCAGCCGATGCGGCGCAGACCCGGCCGCTGGCGCTCGACTCGGTGTTCAGCATCTTCTCCATCACCAAGGCGTTCACCAATACGCTGGTGCTGCGGGCCATCGAGCTCGGGCAGTTCGCGCTGACTTCGGGCGTATCGGAGCTGGTCCCCGAGTTCAGCGGTCACGGGCGCGAGAAGGTGCAGATCTGGCACTTGCTGTCGCACCAGGCGGGCTTTCCGATCATCTTCGAGGTCAAGCCCGGCATGTACATCGATCGGTTCGAGGAGATGATCGCCGCGGTCATCGACGTGGTGAAGCCCGCGGAGCCTCCCTGCACCACGGTGGCCTACTCGCCCCTGGTGAATCACGTGCTGCTGGCGGAGTGCGTGCGCCGCCGCGATCCGAAGCGCCGCGGCTACCGGCAGATCGTGCAAGATGAGATTCTGACGCCGCTCAAGATGAGCGATACCTCGGTGGGATTGCGCGCCGATCTCAAGGGGCGCCATGTGGTGCCGGATTTTCGCGGCAACTTCCCGATCGGGCATCTCGGGCACAGCAACTTAGGTCCCAATGGGGCGTTCGAGGAAGAACACGCCGAGATGCCCTGGGTGGGCATCGCCTCCACGGTGCCCGACATGTTCCGTTTTGCCG
This sequence comes from Steroidobacteraceae bacterium, assembly GCA_052326345.1. Classification (GTDB taxonomy): domain Bacteria; phylum Pseudomonadota; class Gammaproteobacteria; order Steroidobacterales; family Steroidobacteraceae; genus Bog-1198. Next base: position 71,999 of record JBKQOZ010000046.1, read on the forward strand.
AGATGTTCCGCCAGAACGGCACACTCGACGGCGCACGTATCCTGTCGCCGGCCACGCTGGCGCTGGCGCGCCGCAACTGGACCGGCGATAAGCCCAACGAGCTGCACGCCGCGCGGGGGCGCGAGCGCGGCTGGGATCCTGAGCCGGCGTACATCGGTCTCGGGTTCTTCTTGCGCGGCACGGCGATGTGCCATCACATGTTCGGCACGCTGGCCTCGCCCGGCACCTTCGGCAACTACGGTGCGGGCTCGACGCTGTTCTGGATCGATCCGGAGCGTGAACTCTCGTTCACCTTCCTCTCGGCCGGCGTGATGGAGAGCAATGCCAATACCGAGCGCTTCCAGAAACTCTCGGACATGGCCATCTCCGCCGTGCGCTAGCCCGGCGCAAACCGCATGATTTTAATGCGCGGCAAATAGCGTTTTGACGGGAAGCCGAACGGGGCCGTGACCGATGGTGGTCATCCACGGTTCGGGCTCGCCGGCTGACTGGAAGTGCTCGATGCTCTCGACGAGCGCTCCCAAGAGCGCCTCGGCCTCCAGCAGCGCGAGCACCCTGCCCACACAGGCGTGCACGCCATAGCCGAAACCGAGGCTACCCCGGTTGTTTCTTCGCACGTCGAAACGATCCGGCGCATTCCAGCGGCGCGGGTCGCGGTTGGCGGCGGCGAACATCAAACCGCAGCGCTCGCCGGCCGGAATCACGAAGCCCTCGATCTCTACATCCTTCATGGCGATGCGTCCGGCCATGCGGGAGGGCGAATCCCAGCGCAGACTTTCCTCGAACGCGGCCTTGATGAGCGCGGGGTCGGAGCGCACCAGCTGGTACTGGTCGGGAAACTCGCAGAACGCGCGAATGGTGTTGGCGAGGGTCAGCACCGTGGTATCGGCCGCCGCCGACAGCAGGATGCCCACCAGCAAATTGGCCTCCTGCGGCGTGATCTCACCGCGATCGGCCGCCTCGTACATGGCCATGCCAAGGCTCCCGGGCGCAAGGTTTTCCCGGTTGCAGCACTGGCTTGCCCAGGCGATGACCGCCTCGGTGTTCTGCATGGCTTCATGGAACAACTCGTTCATCGGTCCCATCGTCGCCCATACCATGTTGCCGAAGGCGTACATGTGCTCGCGCCCCTGCTTCGGCAGGCCGATCAGATCCGGCAGCACCTTGTAGACGAACGGCTGGGTGATATCGGCGACCGCATCGATGATCTCATCTTCGCGAGTGCGCAAACCGTCGATGATCCCTCTGGCATCGCGGCGAAAGGCTTCGGCCATATGCGATAGCGCGCGCGGCGACAGCGCGTTCGATACGACCGCGCGCACGCGGGTGTGCTTGGGTGGATCGTCGGTGAGCAGCAGCTCGGGGCGCACGGATTTCGGATCGTGCCAGGGGCGTGAGGTGGACGAGAAACTCTTCCAGTCCAAGAGGCCCGCGGCCACATGCTCGAAGCGCGCGAGCATGGTGATGTTCTCCCGAGGCAGCTTGACGACGGGCGCCAGCTCGCGCAGCCGATCGTCCACTGCGCGAGCGTTGCGCACGGATTGGCGCGAGAACGGGTCGGTGTCGAATTCAGCAATTGCCTGGGGCATTTGACCTAGCCTGCGGCGGAAATGCCGCCGTCGACATGCAGAATCTCGCCGTTGATGAACGAGGCCGCGCCGCTCAGCAGAAATGCGCACGCCTCGGCGTTGTCCTGTTCGCGGCCAAGCCGGCGCAACGGAATGGAGTGCGTGCGCCGTTCGTATTCGGCCTTGTCGTTGAGACCCAGTGCGCCCGGCGTGGGCACAGAACCCGGTGCGATGGCGTTGACGCGCACGTTGCGCGGTCCGAGTTCGACAGCCAGAACCTTGGTGAGCGTGACGATGGCACCTTTCACGAGGCTGTAGGCCGCCGTGTTGGGGAAACCCTTCTCCGCCACGGGCGAGGCCATGTTGATGATGGCGCCGCCGCGCGCCGCATCGTAATGCGCGAGCAGCGCCTGCGCTCCCCAGACGCTGCCGTTGATGCCGATGGCGGTCATGCGATTGAGCGTATCCGGCGTGATTTTCTCCACCGGCTCGTAGCGCAGCAGCATCGCGTTGTTGACCACGGCGTCGATGCGGCCGCAAGCCTCAGCGAACTGCGCGGCGGCTTGCATGAACTGTTCGCGTACGGCGACATCGACCGGGTACGCGAGCGCGGCGCCGTCCGTGGCGCGGATACCTTCGGCGACCCCCTCGCAGCCTGCGGCATCGACATCGGTCACGGCCACCGTGGCACCGCAGCTCGCCAGTTTTTCGGCCACCGACCGGCCCAGTCCGCGTGCGGCGCCGGTGATGAAGATGTGCTGACCGGATAGATCGGGGTAGCCCGCCGTGCCGCTCATATCTTGAGTTTCCACGCCTTGCCGTCGGGCACGATCCGCCCGGCGCTGGGCTCGGCAAAGTGACTGCCGATGACGAGCGTGCCGGTATTGCAGAAGCGCTGCACGAAATCGCAGCGCGTGCGCGCCGCCTGCGGCTTGTCCATGTCAAAGCGCCCCTCCGTGGCGGGTACGGCGATCTGGATCGGGTGGTGCATCAGATCGCCGGTAATGACGGCCTGCTCGCCGCCCGAATCGATCAACACGCTGACATGCCCCGGTGTGTGGCCCGGAGTGGCGATGAGCGAGACCTCATCGGTGAGGCGGAAGTCCGCATCGATGAAATGCTCGAGCCCTGCGGCCAGTATCGGGTCGATCGAGTCCTCGAGATGGTCCATGTGATGATAGCCGCCGGTGTCGCGCAGATGCTTCCAGTGCTGCCACTCGCGCCGTCCGAAGAGGTATCGCGCCTGGGGGAAGGTCGGCACCCATTTGCCGTCGATGAGCCGGGTGTTCCAGCCCACATGATCGAAGTGCAGATGCGTGCACAGCACATCGGTGACCTGGCTTGCCGGGAAGCCGGCGCTCTCCAGATCCTCGAGGAAGGTGTTCTGCATGTTGCAGAACACCTCGAATTCACGCCGCCGGTCGTTGCCGATGCAGGTGTCGATCATGGCCGTGCGGCCTTTCGAGCGCAGCACGAAGCACTGAAAGGAGATGATCATCCGGCCATCGGGCGTGGCGAAGTGCGGCACCAGCCACCCGTACCGCTGTACGAACTGCGGCGTGGCGTCGGGCAGCAGCATGCTGATGTCATCCACGAAGCCGTAGACTTCGACAATGCGCGCGACATCGACATCGCCCACGCGCCAGTGCCGGATATGCTCAGCCGCCATGCCCGTCCCCCAAGGTGCGCCCCGTGATCAAATGGGCGGCCTTTTCGGCCACCATCACGATCGGTGCGTTGGTGTTGCCGCCCACGATACTCGGAAAAATCGAGGCGTCCACTACCCTTAAGCCATCGATGCCGCGCACACGCAGGGTCGGGTCCACCACGGCCATGGCGTCGATGCCCATGCGACAGCTGCCCACCGGATGATGGACGGTGGCGGTCGCCTCGCGCAGGTAGGCGGTAAGCTCGGCATCGCTGCGGGCCCCACGCCCGGGGCGCACTTCGGTGGCCCGATAGGGCGCAAAGGCCGGCGTATCGCAGAGCCGCCGGGCGAGATGGAGGCCTCGCAGCAGCGGCGCGCCATCCTCAGGCTCGGCGAGGATATTCGGATTCACCCGCGGCGCGACACGCGGGTCGATGCTCGAGAGCCGCACCTCGCCGCGGCTGCGCGGGTACAGATTCACCACGCTCAATGCAAAGCCGTGGCCTACGGGCAGCGGGAATGCATGAGGATTGCGGCGCGCCGGCTGAAACGCGATCTGAATATCGGGACGATCGGCGTCCGCGGTGCTGCGAATGAAAGCGGTCGACTCGAACACGTTGCTCGCCAGCGGCCCGCCTCGCGCGGCGGCATATTGCGCGAGATTCCACAGCGCGCGCGGCACAGTGCGCCATGATAATCCGTAAGAGGTCGTATCGCGCATCTCCAGCGCTACGGCTAAGGCCGGGTGGTCGTGATAGTTCGCACCGACGCCGGCAAGGTCGGCCTTGACGCCGATGCCCAGCGATTCGAGGTGCGCCGCCGGACCCAACCCTGAAAGCATCAGCAGCTGGGGTGAGTGAACCGCTCCGGCGCACAGCAGGACCTCACGTGAAGCCAGCACCGGGTGCCACCCGGCGGCGGCCGACACGTCCACGCCGGTGGCGCGGCCCGCCTCGACGCGGATGCCGGTGACAGTGCTCCGTGCGAGCACGGTGAGATTCGGGCGCCGCAGCGCCGGCATCAGCATCGCGTGCGCGGTGGAATCGCGCCGGCCGCGGTGAATCGTGCCCTGACGAAGCCCGTACCCCTCCGGATCAAGGCCGGTGAAATCATCGCAGTGTCGATAGCCGCCGAGCGATGAAAACGCATCGAGAAACGCCTGATTCAGGCGATTGGGTTTCGGAATGTAAGTCACGTGGATGGGTCCGTCGATGCCGTGTACGTTGACGTCGCGCCGGTCGGCATTGTTCTCCGACAATCGAAAGTAAGGCAGCACCTCGCTGAAGCTCCAGCCCAAGTTGCCGGCGGCGGCCCAATCGTCGTAATCCTTCGGGTAGCCGCGGTGATAGGCCATGCCGTTGATGGAGCCCGAGCCGCCGATCACCTTGCCGCGCGGCAGCGGCAGGCGACGGTTGTTCAGCGCGGTCTGCGGCTCGGTGGTGAGGGCCCAGGTCAGGCCGCGATGCGCGATCGCCGCGCCCACCAGAGCCGGCACCCGGATGAAGGGATGGCGCGCCGGCCCGCCGGCTTCGAGCAGGCAAACACGACAGTGACGGTCTTCCGAAAGGCGCGCGGCGAGCACACACCCGGCCGTGCCTGCACCGACGATGACGTAATCGAATGGGGCATCGAGCGTCACGGGCGCTCTCGCGCGACCCAAGGCCCTTCAGCCTCTGCGAAACGGCAGCGTCAGCAAAAACAGGATGAGTCGCGGCGTCAGCAGTTTCAGCGCCGCGCGCGCGGCCTGAGGTCCAAGGCGCGCGTTCATCGGCATCGCGCCGAACACCTTGCCCTTGATGAGCAGGCAATTGCCGTCACGCGTAAGCGAGCTCACGGTCAGAAGCTCGCTGCCGTCGGTGGAGTGCAGCTTCACTTGACGCGTCCCTGCTTCTCGAAGTCAAGCCCAAGCGCTTCGAACATCGTCATGGCCGTGGCGCGCCCTGCGCCGAACACACCGCCGCCCGGATGCTGGAACGGTCCGACCAGGTAGAAGCGCTCGAGCCCGGGCACCGTGTACTGGCCGAGTTCGGGCGTGGGGCGGTGCGCGCCGCTCTGATAAGTGGCGGTGGCGATGCCGTGCAGGTCGCCGCGCCGGAAGCTTAAGCTCGTACGCTCCATATCGAGCGGGCTGTCGATGTGGGCCTTGAGCACGCAGCCCGGAATGTTCGCGACGAACTTCGCAAGATGGGCGAGCATGCGATCGGCGTATTCCTGCTTCGCCTCATCCCAGCTGCGGCCGTCCGGGCGCCGGTAGGGTACATAATCCCACAAATGCAGAATGGCCTTGCCCGCCGGCACTCGGCTCGGGTCGAACTGCGACAGGCAGCCCAGTCCGAGCAGCGGGTAGGGCATAAAGTTGCCGTAGCGCAGTTCGTCGAAGTCGCGCCGCAGGGTTTCGTAGCTCATCGGCAGCATCTCGACCATGACCGCATCGACCGCATCGCGGGTGCGAAACTTGAGCGGCTCGCTGAGCGCGGCATGCAGCGTGATGCAGGCCGCCGGGGTAATGTGCGTGGCCTCCGCGGCCGCACGCGTGCGAGCATCCATGCCGTCGATCATGCTGCCGAGCAGGTGCGGATGAATGGCGCCGATGACCGCGTCCTTCGCCACGAAGCTGCGACCGTCGACCGTCTCGACACCCGTGGCGCGGCCATTGGCGACCTTGATGCGCGCCACATCGGCATTGGCGATGACTTCGCCGCCGTGGTCCCGGATGCAGGCGATGAGCGCATCGGTCAACCGGCCTGCGCCGCCGCGCGCCACACCGAAACCGCAGCTTTCGAGAAAGCCCAAGAATACGTACACGCCGATGGCGGTGGCCTTTTCATCGGGAGACACCAGGTTCTCCCCGGCCACGCGCGCGAAATGCATGCGCACCTGCTCGTGCTCGAACAGATCGCAGAGCAGATCGTGGCTGCTCATCTGGATCACGCGCCACAGCTCACGACCCTCGCGGCTCTGATCGAACATTGCATGGGTGGCGCCGACCGGCGCCGGTGGCGCATACAGCGAGGCGGCGATCATCGGCAGCCAGGCGGCGGCCTGCAGTGACACCCTGCGAAACGCCTCGGCATCGCGCTTTGAGAACTTCGCGATCTCGGCCGCCGTTTTCTCGCGATCGCGATACAGCTTCAGCGTGCGGCCATCCTCGAACACCGACATCATCGGTACGTCGGGGAAGATGTATTCGAGTCCATAGCGCGACTTCAAGCCGAGCTCGTCATTCTTCAGCAGAGGATTGGCCTGGATGAAGATGTGGCTCATGGAGTGCTGGTCGTGGCGGAAGCCCGGCAGCGTGAGTTCGCGCGTCACCACGCCGCCGCCGAACCAGGCATTGCGCTCGAGCACCAGCACCTTTTTGCCGGCCGCCGCCAGATAGGCGGCGGCAACCAGGCCGTTGTGGCCCGACCCTACGGCAACGATATCGGCGGTGGTCATGGCGGTGTTCGCATCTTAAGTTGCTTGTTGCAGCGGATCCCGCGAGCATACCGCCATGGCTCCGAATTATGAAATCTGCGCGGTCCGCTACGCCCATCTGGAGCGCACCGCGCGGCACAATTTCATCGGCGGCGATGAGCACGACGGACCCATGCCGCTCGATTATTACGTCTGGACGATCCGCGGCCCCGGTGTGTGTTTCGTTCTCGACACCGGGTTCGATCCGGCGATGGGTGCCGCGCGCGGCCGGCAGCTGGTGCAGCCCGTCGAGGCCGGGCTTGCGGCGCTGGGTGTCGATCCGAAGCGGGTGAGCGATGTCATCATCAGCCATATGCATTACGATCACGCCGGCAACCACGAGTTGTTTCCGCGCGCCCGTTACCACCTGCAGACCGAGGAGATGGCTTTCTGCACCGGCCGTGCGATGTGCCACGCTCACATGCGCGCCCCGTATGACGCGCGCGATGTGCAGGCGATGGTCGGCAAGCTGTTCGCCGGGCGGGTGGTGTATCACGACGGATCCGCCGAGCTCGCTCCGGGGATCACGCTCCACCGCATCGGCGGCCATACGCGCGGCCTGCAGGTCGTGCGCGTACACACGCAGCGCGGCTGGGTGGTGCTGGCCTCGGACGCGGCGCATTTTTACGCCAATTGGCTCGAGCGGCGGCCATTTCCGATTGTCGAGGACGTCGCGGTCTACCTCGATGCCTTCGCCACCATCGAGGCGCTTGCCAGTTCGCCACAGCATGTCATTCCGGGTCACGATCCAAAGGTGCTGGCGCGCTATCCGGCGGCGGGCGTCGGCCTCTCCAATGAGGTGCGTGTGGATGTCGATCCGCGCAGCAGTGGCGAGGGCTGCTAGACTTGGCGCTGCCGGGCTGATACAGGGGGCTCAAGTGGGCGAGAAGATTGCCTTCATCGGCGTGGGTCGAATGGGCTCGGGCATGGCGGCGCGGCTCATCGCGGCCGGGCACGAACTCACGATCTACGATCCGGTGGCGTCCGCCATGGCGCCGTTGGCGGCGCTGGGCGCCAGGATCGCACGCTCCGCGGCGGACGCTGCGGCGGCGAGTGCGGTGGCGATGGCCAGTGTCCCCGGTCCCGCCGACGCGCGCGAGACCGCGCGGCAGATCGCCGGCTCGGCCGTCGAGGCATTCGTCGACCTGTCCACCTCGGGCCCTGCCGCGGCGCAAGCGATCGCGGCGCTGCTCGCGCCGCACGGCATCTTCGCCATCGACGCGCCGGTTTCAGGAGGCGTGAAGGGGGCGGCCGCCGGCAAGCTCGCGATCATGGCCTCCGGTCCCGCGAGGGCCTTAGAACGGGTGCGCCCGCTGCTCGAGGTGCTGGGCAAGGTCTTTCAGCTGGGCGAGAAGCCAGGCCTCGGCCAGACGGTCAAGCTCGCCAACAATCTGATGTCGGCGGCATCGCTCGCCATTGCCGCCGAAGCGCTGGCGATGGGCGTGAAGGCCGGCGTCGATCCGGCCGCCATGCTCGAGGTGCTCAACGCCTCGTCGGGGCGCAACAGCGCGACCCAGGACAAGTTCCCGAAGCATGTGCTGAATCGCAGGTTCGATTTCGGATTCTCCAATGCACTGTCGTTCAAGGACGTGCGGCTGTGCCTCGATGAAGCCGAGGCACTGGGCGTACCGATGGTGGTCGGCGCCGCCGTGCGGCAGATGTTATCCATTACCCATCAGATCCACGGTGCCGCGGCGGATTGCACCGATCTGGTGAGGGTCGTAGAAAACTGGGCGGGCTGCCAGATCGGCGGCAAAGAGGAGTGAGGCCGTGGGACAGGATCGATTCGACAAGGGCTTGAAATTGCGCAAGCAGGTGCTGGGCGCCGACTACGTGGAACGCTCGATGGCCGGCGCCGACGAGTTCAGCATGCCGATGCAAGAACTCTCGACCGAGTACTGCTGGGGCTATGTGTGGACGCGGCCGGGGCTGGCGCTGCGCGACCGCAGTCTCATCAACATCGCGATGATCAGCGCGCTCAATCGACCGCATGAGCTGAAGCTGCACGTCAAGGCGGCGCTCAATAACGGGGTGACGCGCGAGGAGATTCGCGAGGTGCTGTTGCAGGTGGCCGTGTATTGCGGCGTGCCGGCCGGCATCGACAGCGTGCGCCTCGCGCGCGAGGCGTTTGCCGAGATCGATCAGGCGAAACAGGGGTAGCATGCCGATGGTGACCGCGCGCACACCGCAGGAACAGCTGGTGCTCGATTTTTTTCGCATTCTCTCCAGCGGCGATCTTACGGCCATCCGCGCGGCGCTGCACCCTGATGCCACCTGGCGGCCGATGGTCGAGGGCGTGCCGGGCGCCGGCGTTCATGGGCCGCGCGACAAGATCGTCGATGAGTTTCTGGCGCCGGTGCGCGGCCTGTTCGTACCGGGCGATCCGAAGACCACGGTCGATCGCATGGTGTCGACCGGCGACACCGTGATGTGCGAATCGCGCGGTACGGGCACGCTGCGCGACGGCCGGGCGTACAGCAATCGCTACGCCTGGAGCATCGACGTGCGGGATGGCAAGATCTTCGCCATCCGCGAATACATGGACAGTCACTATGTCGCGACCCTGTTCGGCGGCGGCGCGTGACGCTGCGCCGCTGATCGGCCGCGGCCGATGAGCGATGGCTTCGATTATGTGATCGCCGGCGCCGGCACCGCCGGCTGCGTGCTGGCCAGCCGGCTGTCGGCGGAGACGGGCGTCACCGTGGCGCTGATCGAAGCGGGCGCGCCGGATGACGATCCGGCGATACGCGTGCCGGCGATGGTGGCGAAAGCCATCGGCAATCCGCGCCAGTCCTGGGGCTACCAGACGGTCCCCCAGCGGCAGGTCGGTAACCGTGTACTGCCGGTTCCCCGCGGCCGGGTGCTCGGCGGTTGTTCGTCGATCAATGGCATGGTGTATTTCCGCGGCCATCCGCGTGAATACGATGAATGGCGGCAGCCCGGTTGGAGCTACGCCGATCTGGAGCCCTATTTTCATCGACTCGAGAACTACGAGGCCGCGCATACGCCGCAGCGTGCGCGGGGCGGTCCGGTCAACGTCATCGATATCCCAAGGCCGAATCCGCTGGTGCGGCGCTTTCTCGCGGCTGCCGATACCCTCGGCCTGCCGCGCTGCGCCGATTTCAACGGCGGCGACCCGGAAGGATTCGGCCCGCGCCAGGCGGCGATACGCAACGGGCGGCGCGAGTCCGGAGTCACGGCGTATCTGAATCCCGCGCGGCATCGGCCGAATCTCAAGATCGTAACCCGCGCGCTGGTCACCCGCGTGCTGTTCGCCGGAAGGCGTGCGACGGGCTTGGAGATCGAGCAGGACGGCGCGCGCAGCGTGGTTAAGGCCCGTCGGGAGGTCATCGTCGCCTGCGGCGCGTACGGCTCGCCGCAGCTGCTGCTGCTCTCGGGCATCGGCGATGCCGCCGCCCTTCAATCCTTGGGATTGGCACCGCTGCTCGATCTGCCTGCGGTCGGCCGGAATCTGCACGATCACCCGGCGGCATCGATTGGCGTGCGCACGGCCAACACGGAGTCCTACGGTCTGTCGTGGCGCACCGTGCCGCGCAGTTTGGCCATTGCCGCGCAATACCTGCTGCATCGTTCCGGGCCGCTGGCGAGCAACGTGTTCGAGGCCAATGGCTTCCTGCGCTCGAGTCCCAAGGTCGATCGCCCCGATCTGCAGCTCATCTTCATGCCGGCGCACCGCAATGCCAGCGGTCACTGGCTGCCGCGCGGGCATGGCTATGGCATCATCTTCGTGAACGTGCGGCCGGCCAGCCGCGGCAGCGTCACGCTGACCAGCAGCAACGCGCACGAGAAGCCTGCGATCGATTTCAATTTTCTCGCCTGTCCAGGCGATCTCGATGTGCTGGTGCGCGGTTTCGAGATCGCGCGCTCGATTCTGTCGTCGCCCTCATTTGCGCCGCTTTCCGGCCGCGAGATCTCGCCGGGGCTTGAAGTGCGCGAGCGCGGTCAGATCGAGGCGCACATCCGCCGCTCGTTGGTCACGGTGCACCATGCCTGCGGCACCTGCCGCATGGGCGATGTGGTGGACAATGCGCTGCGGGTCAAGGGCATCGATGCTCTGCGTGTGGTGGACGCTTCGGTCATCCCCACGGTGATCGCGGGCAACAGCAATATTCCCGTCAATGCGCTCGCGGAGCGGGCGGCGGATCTGATACTGGAGAGACTGCGATGAAAGACCTTGAAGGCCTGAAGATCATAGTGACCGGCGGCGCGGGCAGCATCGGGCATGCGACCGCCTGCGTGCTGGCGGCGAAGGGCGCCGACATTCTGCTGGTCGATATCAATCGCGACGGGCTCGAGCAGCGCCGCGCCGCGGTCGCAAAATTCGGCACGCAGGTCGAAACCTTTCATGCGGACGTCAGCCGCTCCGATGCCGTGCAAGGCTATGTCGCCGAGGCCTGCAAGGCCTTCGGCCGTATCGACGGGCTGTTCAACAACGCAGGCACGGAAGGCAAGGTGGCGTCCATAGAGAACTACGAGGAGGCCGAATTCGATCGGCTGATCGCCGTGAACCTGCGCAGCATCTTTTTAGGAATGCGGCATGTGATTCCGGTGATGCTCAAGCAGGGCGGCGGTGCGGTGGTCAACACCGGCTCGATCGCGAGTGAACGCGGGCTTGCCGGGGCCTGCGCCTACAACGCCACCAAGCACGGGGTGATCGGGCTGACGCGCACGGCTGCCGCGGATGTCGGCGGTCGCGGCGTGCGCGTGAACGCGGTGATGCCCGGCGTCATTGACACGCCGCTGCTGGAAGCCATGATCAAGACCCTGTTCAACGGCGACATCGAGCTCGGCAAGCGGACCTTGGGTAGGGTCGCGCCGCAGGAGCGCATCGGTCAGCCGCACGAAGTGGGCGAGACGGTCGCGTTTCTGCTGTCGCCCGCGGCCAGCTTCGTCAACGGCGCGGCCTGGTCCGTGGACGGCGGCGCGCTTTGCACCATCCGTCACTGATCCGAAAGCGCGGCCGGGAACGATCTTGTCGACTCTGGCGCGAAGCAAAGACCGGGCGCGCTGAGCGCAGATTTCTCATGCTCTCCCAGTTGGGAGCATCGCCGTCATGAATGTATCATACGGTCCGGCCCTTGATTCGAACGACCATGACCAAGCCAGCTGAAATAATCGGGTCCTTCTGGACGCTCGCGGTTGGAGCGGATCCACTCGGCGATCAGCGCTGCCTGCACGACTTTCGGACGCGGGTGGAGGTCGCGGCGCAAGCCGGGTTCACCGGCATGGGTTTTTGGCACACGGATATCCTCGAGATCAGGAAGAAATACAGCTTTAAGGACATGAAGCACATCCTGGACGCCAACGGCATCCTCCACATAGAGGTCGAATGGCTGCTCGACTGGTTTTGTACCGGCGCACGCAGGGCCGCATCGGATGAAATTCGCGCGCTCCTCCTGGATGCGGCCGAGGTGTTGCGCGCCCGGCACATCAAAGTGGCCGACCTCGGGAACGATTGCGCCGATGTGGCGCAGATGACCGAGGCATTTGCTCCCCTGTGCCGTCAAGCCGCCGAGCGTGGAACGAATGTCCTGTTCGAAATGCTGCCGGCGCAATTTTCACGCGCGCCTTCGCTCGATCAGGTGCTCGCGATCACCCGCGGCGCGGGTGTGGGCAACGGCGGCATCATGCTCGATAATCTGCACCTGCAGCGCATCGGCATCGGGCCCGAGGAGATCGTCCGCAAGCTTAGGGCCAGCGACCCGATCGGCGTCGAAATCAACGACGGCATGCTCGCCGTGCCGTTGAAATTCCAGGACTCGGTGGTCAACAAGCGCCTGTTGCCTGGCGATGGAGAGTTCGACATCGCGGCGTTCCTGCGGGCCGTCTGGGCGGTCGGCTACGACGGGCCGATCGGCGTCGAGGTTTTGAACGAATACATCCGCAAGTGGGATCTCAAGACTGCGGCGACCGAGGCATTTGCAAAGACGCAGCGGGTGGTGGCAGCGGCGCGCTGATGCACGACATGGCAAGGAGCCTTGTGGCCGAACCAACCGTGGCTGACTGGAAGGAGATGTACGGCGCGCTCTGGCGGATACGCCTGTTCGAAGGGCACGTACAGCGGCTCGCAGCCGCGGGCCAGATCCCCGGGTTTCCGCACCTGTCCACCGGGCAGGAAGCGGTGGCGGTCGGTGTCTGCACGCAGCTCGAGCTCGAGGACGTGCTGTTCACGAGTCATCGCGGCCATGGCCATGTGCTCGCCAAGGGCAGCGACATGGAGGCGACCTTCGCCGAAATTCTCGGCCGGCGGAGCGGTCTGTGCGGCGGCCGCGGCGGCTCGATGCACCTGGTCGACGCGGCGCATGGTGTGCTGGGTGCGACCGGTGTCGTGGCGGGCAATCTCGCGCTCGCCGCCGGCGCCGCGTGGGCTTTGCAGGCGCAAGGCAGTCGAAACATCAGCGTCGTTTTCTTCGGCGACGGCGCGACGGGCGCCGGGGCGTTTCACGAGACGCTGAATCTTGCCGCGCTGTGGCGCCTGCCGGTGCTGTTCGTCTGTGAGAACAACGGCTATGCCGAGTTCACGAGCCGCGAGGAACACTCCAACGTCACGCACGTGAGCAGTTTCGCCGCACCCTACGGCATCGCCACGAAGACCATCGACGGCAACGATCTGCCGGCCGTATTTGCGGCCGCACGTCATGCGATCGAGTCCTTGCGCCGCGGCGCCGGCCCCTATCTGCTCGAGTGCATGACCTTTCGCATGGCGGGGCACTATGTCGGCGACGCGCAGCAGTATCGATCAAAAGAGGAGCTCGCCGAGATTCGCGAGAAATGCCCCATTGAGCGCCTGAAGCGCCTTCTCATCGAGCGCGGGGTCGACCCTAAGGAGCTCGAGGCGATCGGCGAGCGTGCGAGGATCGAGGTGCTCCGGGCCGTGGAGCGCGCGCTCGAGGCGCCGCCGCCCGATCCGGCTACCGTGCTTGAATTCGTCTACCGCGCGCCAGAGTTTGCCGCGATTCAGGGCTAGGAGCCTGTCTGAGTATTCCACGTGGCCGCGACCGTGACGGATTTGCCTTCAGTCGAGGCGGAGCCGACGCGGTTGGGTCGAACCCAATGAGGAGGCGACAACGATGAATGAAGACAAATCCGTCCGGTCCCGTAGGGTTGGCCCTGGAAGGGGCGTCTGCGGCGTTGCGCGGCTAGGCCGTGGAATCAACCACGGCCCGCGCCGCGCGCCTTGCATCCGCTCCCTTGCAGAGCCAACGCGGCTCACGCGCAATACTCAGACAGGCTCCTAAGTTCCGTGCAGCACACCTTCATCGAGATCCTGCGCCGCGCGCTCGACGAGGAATTGGCGCGCGACGCTGCGGTATACCTGCTGGGCGAGGACGTTGCGGCCGGGGGTGCGTTCGGCGTCACCCGCGGCTTGGCGCAGAAGCACGGATCCGCCCGCGTACGCAACACGCCCATCAGCGAAGCGGCGATCACTGGCCTCGCCACCGGGGCCGCGCTGTGCGGCCTGAAACCCGTGCTCGAGATCATGTTCATCGATTTCGCCACGCTGTCGATGGACTGCCTGGTGAACCAGACCGCGAAGTACCGCTATATGTCGGGCGGCCAGCTCGCGGTTCCCCTGGTGGTGCGCACGCAGGCGGGGGCCGCGGGCGGAGCCGCCGCTCAGCACTCGCAGAGCCTCGAAGCCTGGTTCATCCACGTGCCGGGGCTCCTAGTGGTCGCGCCTTCGACGCCCGCCGAGGCTTACGGCCTTCTGAAAAGTGCGATCCGGCTCGGCGAACCGGTGCTGTTCATCGAGCACAAGCGGCTGTATACGATGAAGGAGGAGTTGGCGGAGGGCGCCGAATTGCCGCCGATCGGCAGGGCGCGGATCGCAAGGCCGGGCACGGATGTCACCGTGATCGCCTATTCGGCGATGGTGCAAAGCGCGCTGGAGGCGGCGCGGCAACTGGCCGATGCCGGTATTTCGGCGGAAGTCATCGACTTGAGGACGCTGCTGCCGCTCGATATGGCCGCCATTGCGGCGTCCGTCTCGAAGACCCATCGCGCGCTGATTGCGCATGAGGCGGTGCGGAGCGGCGGCGTGGGCGCCGAAATCGCGGCGCGCATCGGTGCGGAGGTTTTCGACGAACTCGACGCTCCGGTGCTGCGTGTGGGCTGCGGCTTTGCGCCGATTCCCTTCGCTCCGGAGCTGGAGCGCGCGCTGCTCCCGGGGAGCTCGGATATTGTGCGCGCAGCGCACCGGATCATGGGGCGTCAATGACGCTGATTGCGCAGGAAATCCCGAAGGTCGGTCTCGTGATGGAGGCGGTCAAGGTCGTCCGATGGCTCAAGAACGTCGGCGATGGCGTGATGGCGGGCGAGCCGCTGCTCGAAGTCGAAACCGAAAAGTCGGTGGTCGAAATCGAGGCCGCCGCGACCGGGCGGCTGATGCAGATTCTGGTGCAGGCCGACGGCCAAGCGGCTGTCGGCGATCGGGTCGCCTGGATCGAGTCCGCCGAGGCGCACGGTGCCGGCACCACGGCGGCGGCGCCACGCGCGGCCGATCCCGAGACGGTCGCGCCGCCGTCCCCGGCGGCCGCGATTGCGCCGCGCGATGCAGAGCGCATCCGAAGTACACCCGTTGCCCGCAAACTCGCCGCCGAGCGCGGCGTCGATCTTGGGGCAATATCCGGCAGCGGACCGGGCGGGCGCGTTCAGCTCGACGATGTGCAGCGAGCCCTCGCCGCGCGTTCGCCCGAGACGGCCGCGCAGCTCCTTTCCCCCATGCGTCGCGCGCTGGCGCGTGCCATGACCCTGAGCAACGCCACGATTCCGCAATTCACGGTCGCCCGCTCGGTCGACTGGACCCTGCTTAAGGCCTTGCGCCGCGAGTTCGCGGCGAGGCTTGCGGACGTTGCGCCGCGGCCATCCGTGAATGATTTTCTGCTGCTCGCCGTGGCCCGCGCGCTCATGGAGTTTCCGGCGTTGAACGCCACGTTCTCGGGCGACCCGGACTCGGCCGACGCCCGCCTCGTGCCGGCGAGCGGCGCGCACATCGGACTGGTGGTTGCGGTGGACAACGGCCTGCTGGTCCCGGTGATTCATGATGTCGAGCGGCTGGGCCTCGCAGAGATTGCGCGTCGCCGCCAGGATTGCGTGGAGCGCGGCCTCAAAGGCCGGCTGAAGCGCGAGGAAGCCGACGGCGCCACGTTCAGCATCTCGAATCTCGGCGCGAGCGGGCCGGACCGCTTCACGGCGATCATCAACCCGCCGCAATCCGCGATACTCGCCGTCGGCCGCGAGCGCGATTGCGTCGTGGCGAGAGAGGGAGCCATCGTCGTGCGAGCGCTGTCGGATCTCACGCTGACCGTTGATCATCGCGTTGCCGACGGCCTTATCGCCTCGCAGTTCCTCGCGCGCGTGGTCTCGATACTCGAGGGCCGGGACTGGCGCCTGGACTAGGTGCCGCGTCGTCAGCGGCGCCGCGCCTGTCAGCGCCGGCCCTTGAGCACCTTTCGCACGGCGGCGACGATCCGTTCCTCATCGGGAATCACATAAGCCTCGAGCGGCTCGCTGTAGGGCACCGTCGCGTCGCGCGCGGTGACCTGCACGATCGGTGCCTTCAGCGACGAGAAACCGTGCTCGGCGACATCGCCTGCGATGATGCCGGCCACCGTCGCGTGGCGAGGGGCCTGATCGACGAGCACCAGGCGCCCGGTCTTCGCCACGGATTTGAGGATTGTCTCCAGGTCGAGCGGGGCAACCGTGCGCGGATCGATCACTTCTGCCTGGATCCCTTCCTCGGCCAGCTTTTTCGCTGCGGCGAGCGAGCGCGGCACCATCCAGCCGGTCGCAACGATGGTGACGTCGCCGCCCGCGCGGCGGATCTCGGCCTTGCCGAACGGCACCAGGTGCTCGCCGTCCGGCACCTCGCCCGGTTCGAGTGTGAGCAGATAGTGGTGCAGGAAGACCACCGGATTATCATCGCGGATGGCGGTGGCCATCAGTCCCTTGGCGTCCGCGGCGGTCGAGGGTACGACGACCTTCAGACCGGGGACGCCCATGAACAGAGCGGTCAGCGACCCGGTGTGCTGCCCGGCCCAGCCGCAGGCGAAGCCGAATCCCGCCTTGAGCACGATCGGCACTTTCACCTGTCCGCCCGACATGTAGCGGAACCGGGGCGCTTCATTGACGACTTGATCCATGGCGACGAGCATGAACTCGGCCATGTACAGCTCGACCACCGGGCGCAGCCCCGCCATCGCCGCGCCGATCGCGATACCGATCTCTGCGGTCTCGGAAATCGGTGTGACGCGCACGCGCTCGTGCCCGTAGGCTGCGACGAACTCGTGGTTCTCGGTGGTTGCCATGTTCTGGCCGAAGTACAGGACGCTTGGGTCGCGCCGCATTTCCTGGTGAATGCCCGCATCGATGGCGGCGATAAAGGGTAGCGTTGCCATGGGTGTCGCTCCGGCTCAGGCGTAGACGTTGTCGAGTGCGGACTCGAGCTTGGGGAAGGGGCTGTTGACGGCGAAGGTCACCGCCGCGTCCATTTCCTTCGCGACTTGTGCGCCAAGCTCGTCGGCTTGGGCGGCGCGGAGGACGCCGCCCTTGATCAGGGTGGCGCGAAAGCGCGGCACGGGGTCGCCGCGCAGCGCCGCCTCGTACTCCTCACGCTTGCCGAATACCGTGATTGCCTCGTGCTCCGGATAGTGGAGCGGCACGCCGGGCGGCGCGATGATGTTGCCGTGCGCGGAGAGCCGGTAGACCTTCGACTCGACCAGCGTCGGGCCGGCACCGGCGCGCGCGCGCTCGACCGCCGCGCCGACCGCGCCGTACACGGCCAGTGGATCGGCCCCATCGACCGTAACGCCCGGCATCGAGTACGCTTTGGCCTTGACGGCGAGCGGCTCGCCGTTCGCGGCGTTCGCGTCCTCCTGCTCGGAGGTCGTCACGACGTTGTAGCCGTTGTTCTCCATCACGAAGATCACCGGTAGCTTCCATAGGGAAGCAATGTTGAGCGTCTCGTGGAATGCGCCCTGTTTCGAGGCGCCGTCACCGAAGAAGCAGTACACGACCTCGGCTCTCTTGCGGATCTGCGCCGCCCAGGCGGCGCCCGCCGCATGGGGAATGCCGGCGCCCACGATACCCGACGTGCCGAGGAAACCGCGCTTGACATCGGTGAGATGCATCGACCCGCCGAGGCCCTTGCACAGGCCGTCCACGCGACCGTAGATCTCCGCCATCATGGCCTTCGGGTCGCTGCCGAGAGCCAGTGGATATCCGTGGCAGCGATAGGTGGCAAGCGCCGCATCGCCTATGCGGAAGTGGCTCAGCGAGCCGACGATCGATGCCTCGGCGCCATCGGCGAGGTGCGTGTGGCCCCTGATCACGCCGGGATGTTCGGTGAAGCTACGCTTCACGTGCTCTTCGAACTCGCGAATACGCAGCATCTGGGTGTAGATCCAGATTTGCCTTTCGGCGCTAGGTGCCTGCACGCTCATATGATTCCCCTGACTTGGACTGCGACCGGCGCGGCAGCCGACTGTAGCACCGGAAGATCTGATCCTGGCTTCCTTGAGAGTCTACTTTCGCTTCACAGGCGGTTGAGTGAAATGATGGCGCCCCGGCGCACCTTCGGGACGAACGCCAGAAATCGGCGCGGATTATCCACGAGAATCCCGTGCAGCGTGCGCTGCGTGACGCCGGCCTTGCGAAGTTTGGGTGCGAATACCGTCACCGTCATCGCGTACCCGGCGCCGCCGCTGCGCTTGAGGTCGGCGGCGAAGGAGAAATCGGACGAGAACAGGAGTCTGTCCGCGTAACCGGCCTCCAGCAGCGCCAGGACCGCAGGAATCTGGCTTGAGTCATCCGGGCCGCCCTGGCGGTCGAATCCGACGTATGCGCCCCGCTTGCAGATCGCCTTGGGAACTTCAGCCTTCGGGTCCGTCAGACCGCCGAGATGTCCGATCGCCACTCGCTGCGGCTTGACTCCGACTGATTCGAGCACATCGAGCTGCTCGAGCGCGCCCTTGCCCATATTCGTGTGAGTGAAGATCGGCAGATTTGTCTTAAGATGCGCGTTGCCCACGGCGCGGAACACCTTGCGCTCATCCGGCGTCATCACGTCCCAGGTTCCGATCTCGCCAAACGCGCCGATGGGCTCTGCGTTTGCCTGCCGCAGCAGTTCCTGAGTGATCTCGATCTCGTCCCAGCGCGCGATTTCCGGCGGATAGAATGGCTGGGCGTAATACCCGGCGCCCGCGACGATCGGCATCCCGGATTGCAATGACAGCTGCTTCAGGAACTTGAGATTCCGACCCATGTCCGGGTGGCCGGCGTCCACAATGCACGCGACGCCGTCCGCGGCCGCCGAGCGCATCTCCTCGGTCATGACGGCGAGATCCTGCATCAGCCGCTGCTGCTCGGGCGGGCCGATCGGAGGAAGCACCGCGTCCGGGCCGAGCAAAGTCCGAAACAGCGACATGGCTTTGGGCATGAAATCCGCACCGACGGACAGGTGCTCGTGAAACAGCGTTGCGCCGCCCGCAAGCGCTTCGGGCGGCAGGTCCTCAAGGACGGTGCGGATCACCGCGCCGCTCGGCAAGCGCAGCTGCGCCGCTCCGCCCACGCTGCGCGCGAACGCGGCGGCAGCGCTTGCGCCGATCATCCGGATGATGTCGCGCCGGCTGGGCAACGTCGACATGATGCCGACTGTAGACCAACGCTGCCCATTGCGCCAATGCCGGGCGGGCGCCGCGCTCAATAATGATCGGCATATACTGGCGGCCATCCTGGGTTTCCATAAGGAATGCGATCATGGCTAGGATCATCGGCGCAATCGCAACATCGCACACTCCGACGATCGGGTTCGCCAAGGATCGACGCCTCGATAGCGATCCGATCTGGAAGCCGATCTTCGATGCGTACGGGCCGATACGCGCCTGGCTCGCCGAGAAGCGCGCGGACGTGCTGCTCACCATCTACAACGATCACGTCACCTCGTTCTTCTTCGATCACTACTCCCCGTTCGCGCTCGGGGTCGATGAGCAGTACCTGCCGGCCGACGAGGGAGGCGGCGTGCGCAATGTGCCGCCCCTGCCGGGTGCTCCAGAGCTCGCCCGCTTCATCGCAACCAGCCTTTTTGCCGAGGAATTCGATATCTCGATCTTTCGCGGCAAGCCCGTGGATCACGGCTGCTTCTCGCCGCTGTCGATGCTCGCCGATCCCGACGGCACCTGGCCGTGGAAGATTCTGCCCTTGCAAGTCGGCGTGCTGCAGTTTCCGATACCGACGGCGCGGCGCTGCTACCGGCTGGGAGGCGCGCTGGGTCGCGCGATCCGCGCCTACCCTTCGGACCTCAACGTGGCGATCGTCGCGACCGGAGGTCTGTCGCATCAGGTCCATGGGGAGCGCTGCGGATTCAATAACCCGCAATGGGACCATCAGTTTCTCGATCTGCTCGAGACCGACCCGGCGGCGCTGGCGAATCTGACTCATGCCGAGTACGCCGAGCGCGGAGGGCTCGAAGGCGCCGAGATCATCATGTGGCTGATCATGCGCGGCGCTCTGACCGATCGAATCCGCAGGCTTCACCGCACGTACTATCTGCCGTCCATGACGGCAATCGCCACGGCGATTTACGAGAATGACGGCGAATATCCCCCGATCGCGCCATTTCGCGACCTGCAGCTCGAAGGGGTGGAGCGGCTCGCCGGTACGTACCCCTATACGCTGGAGCGAAGCGCCAAAGCCTTTAGGCTCAACCGCTTTCTGCATGACTTGATCATTCCGGAACATCGCGAGGCGTTCCGACGCAACGCCGATGCGTTGATGGCTGCGCACGAATTGACTGCGGAGGAGGCCGATCTGGTGCGCCGGCTCGACTGGCGCGGGCTCATTCACTATGGCGTGACGTTCTTCGTACTGGAGAAGCTGGCGGCAGTGGTCGGCGTGTCCAATCTGCATGTTTACGCCGCCATGCGCGGGCAGTCGCTCGAGGAGTTTCAAGCAACCCGCAACGCCAAGATCGAGTACGGCGTGGGGGTCAGACGCGAGGGCTGATGGTCTGCGAATCGCTCCGGGCGCCCACCGGCAGCTTCAACCGGGCGCGCGTCAGCTTGTATCTGCGATTCCAACAGAGCAAGATGCGGTTCCATACAGCCGGCTGCCTGCCAGATTCCACAAAAAGCCGGGACCGGATTGAGAAGCGGGGATGGCTTGATGGCAGCACTCGAACAGAGTTGGTCGACCGAACATCTGCAGCCCGGCAAGGCGCTTTCTTATTGGCGCGATGTGATCTGCGAGAATCTTTTGCAGATGCACATTCAGAGCTCGCACGAGAGAGCGTTCTTCGGGTACATCGGGAAGCATGCGTTAGGTCCGATCAAGGCGAATTTCATTTCAGTGAGCGAGCAGAAGGTCTGGCGCGAACGCACGGCGGCTTGCAACGCGAAGGACCATCTCTTTCACCTGATCCATGTGCGCAAGGGCGTGCAACTGATCGAGCAGTACGGCCGCAGTCTCAAGGTCGAGGCCGGGGACTGCCTGCTGATTGATTGCCTCGCCGGCTTCGAATTCGACTTTCCCCAGGGCGTCGAAGCCTTGGTGCTCGAGATCCGCAGAGACTGGCTCAGGGGCTGGCTGCCCGCGCCCGAGGATGCGGCGGCGCGATTGATCGACGGGCGCAGCGGTTGGGGGGCCACGCTGGCATCGGCGCTCAGCAACATCACGCCCACAACGGTCGGCGCATCGGGGTTGCCGGCCGCGGTGGTGGCGGAACAGATCGTGTCACTGCTGGCGCTCGCGGCCGCACACCATGATTCCTCGTCGAGCAGCCACAAGCGGGCATTGTTGCGGCGTGTGACGGAGGCGATACGCGAGCGCTGCCACGAACCGGACCTCGACCCGGCGACGGTCGCCGCCGCGCTCGGTCTGTCGCGTCGTTACGTCCATCTGCTGTTCGCCTCCGCAGGCACGACCTTCTGCGAGGAACTGTATGCCTGCCGGCTGCACAGGGCGCAGCGGCTGCTGTGCGACAAGCGCTTCGAAGGGCTTGGAATCGCCGAAATCGCCTTTAATTGCGGTTTCAGTGAACCGAGCCACTTCACTCGGCGATTTCGCGAACGATTCGGTTCGCCGCCGAGCGCCTTTAGGCGGAACAGCGCGAATTGACGATTCCGGTCATTCCCACGACGCATGTCGGCAGTCTGCCCCGGGGCGATGATCTGGTGCCGCTGCTCCTTGCGCGCGATCACGGCAATCCCTACGACACGGCCGAATTCGATCGAATGGTTCAGGCGGCGGTCGATGACGCCGTGGCCCGGCAAGTCGCGGCGGGCGTATCGGTGGTCAGCGATGGTGAGCTCGGCAAGGTCGGATACTCGACGTATATCAAGGAACGCCTGTCCGGTTTTGGCGGGAGCGTCACGCGCAAGCCCGCACTGGACCTCGCGCCGCTGCCGCAGCTGCGCAAGAAGCTCGCGGCGATCATGGGCGAGCAGGAGTTCGTGCGGTCGAGTTGTGTGGCGCCGGTGAAGCTTCAGAATCTTGAGCCGTGCCGCGACGATATTCGCCGTTTCCAGAAGTCGATGCGGGGCCGCAGCGTCAAGGGCTTCATGAATGCGGCCTCGCCGGGTCTCATCACGGCCTTTCAGCCGAATGCGTATTATCCCAACCACGAGGCCTACCTGGCCGACTTGGTCGAGGCCATGAGGCCCGAATACGCCGCCATCGCGGCGAGCGGCTTCCAGCTGCAGCTCGATTGTCCCGATCTCGCCATGTCGAGACACACGGGCTTCCAGGATGCGAGCGAAGCGGATTTCCTCAGGATTGCGCAGGCCAACGTCGAGGCGCTCAACGCAGCGACGTCGGCCATCGCGCCGCTGCAGATGCGCATGCACGTCTGCTGGGGAAATTATGAGGGTCCGCACGACCATGATATCCCGCTGGAGCGGGTGATCGGGATCATCCTCAAAGCGCGGCCCGCGACCATTTTGTTCGAGGCCGCCAATCCGCGGCATGAGCACGAGTGGAAGGTCTGGGCGGCGACGAAGATTCCCGAGGACAAAATACTCGCGCCGGGATTGATCGACACCTGCTCCAACTACGTCGAGCACCCGGAACTCATCGCGCAGCGCATCGAACGGTTCGCCAATATCGTCGGCAAGGATCGCGTCGTGGCCAGCACGGATTGCGGATTCGGCACCTTTGCCGGCTACGGCAAGATCGATCCCGTGGTGACCTGGAAGAAGCTGCGCTCGCTGCGCGAGGGCGCCGACATCGCGGCCGCGCGGCTGCGCTAGCGGGCGCCGGCCTCGATAGCCTCCAGCCGCTCTACCTCCCGGCCATAGGGCTTGATTCCGCGCGAGATCGTGAATGCGGCGGCCGGCATGAGGAACGAGGCCGTCAGCACGATGCTTTTCCACAGATCCGCATCGGAGCCGAAGACCCGTTGCGTGATGCTGCCGATCAGCTGGCTCCCCAGCGCCCCGAACACGATGAACATGAACAGGTAGACGGCAGTGACCTGACCGCGCATCTCGTTGGGCGTGATGCGCTGAATGGCGGCATTTTGCGGCACGGCCGACGCGAGCCCGCAGGCGCCCGCCGCGCCCAGGCACAGCAGCGAGAGCCCCCCCGACGGCATCAGCGGCGCCAAGATCTCGAACGGCGCCGCGGCCGCAAACAAAATCGTAGAGGCGCGCACGTTCGCGTCCTTGTAACGCTTGGAGAGCCACTCGACAAACAAGGTGCCGAATGCGGCTCCTATCAGCGAGGACACCAGAAACGTGAGGCCCATCCACCGGCCGATCAAAGCTTCGTTCCATCCGTAGGTCCTGATCAGAAACGGCGCGCGCCAGGCCAGCATTCCGATGGACTGGGTGGCGCTGAACGCAAGACCGATGAACAGCGGCAGGTAGATCGATTTGCGCGCACGCATCTCGCGCAACACGGCCATCACCGGCAATGCTTTGCCATGTGCTTTCGCACCGCGGCGCGGCGGCTCCTTGACCAGCAGCAACAGGCAGGAAATGACCAGCCCCGGCGCGCCCACCATCATGAGGACCCATTGCCAGCCGTGGATGCGCAGTCCCATCCAATGGCTGACGGGCCATGCGGCAGCCAAGCTGATCAGCTGCCCGCCCAGGAATATGCCGAGCGCGTTGCCGCCGATGAACCCTAGCTGCAGGAAGCCGATGGCGCGGGGCAACCTTGCCGGCGCAAAGTAGTCGGCCAGTATGGAATACGCTCCGGGCGCATGCGCAGAGCCGCCGGCGCCCACCATCATGCGGCTGAAGAACAGCTGTCGGAAGCTCTGCGCCAGCCCGCCCAGCGCCGTAATGCCGCCGATGGCCGCGATCCCGCATGCCAGCACGATTTTGCGAGGGTAGATGTCCACCAACCGCGCCATCGGGATGCCGATCAACACGTAGAAGATGACGTTGGCCGGCCCGATCAGGAAGCCCAGCTGCTCATCGGTCAGCTTGAAATCGAGCTTGATCCGTTGCGCCATCATGCCGAACACCTGCGCGTCGAGGAAATTGAGCATGGTGGCAAGAATGACCACGAGAAGCGCGTAATAGGCGGCGCGGCGCGAAGGCCAGGGCTGCACGCCGGGCTCAGCAGCAGCCCCCACCGAGGCGACCGCCCCGGGAATTGTCACCGCCATCATCGATCTCCCCGCCCAAAGTCCGCTCAACGTACCGCGAATTATACGTGTTGGATACAATATGGCCGTATGAAGAATCTGCCCGGCAAGACGGCGTTTGTGACCGGCGGCGCGAGCGGCATCGGGCTTGGCATTGCCAAGGCGCTGCTGGGGGCCGGGATGAATGTCGTCATCGCCGACGTCCGCGATGACCATCTTGCGGCAGCCGAGACTGAATTGGGCTCTGCGGATCGAATCCTTTCGCTCAAGCTCGACGTGACCGACCGCGCCGACTACGCGCGGGCGGCGGACGCAGCGGAAGCGCGCTTCGGCAAGATCCACATCCTGTGCAACAATGCCGGCGTCGCCGTTGTCGGCCCGACGGATCTGGCGACCTTCTCCGACTGGGACTGGGTGATGGGTGTCAATCTGGGAGGCACCATCAACGGCATCGTCACCATTCTGCCGCGCATCAAGCGACATGGTGAAGGTGGACACATCATCAACACTGCCTCCATGTCGGGTCTCGTGCCGCACCCGGGCGCGACCATCTACGGCACCACCAAGGGCGCCGCCGTCCACATGATGGAATGCATGCGCGCCGAACTCGAGCCGCAGGGGATCATTTGCTCGGCGTTCTGCCCGGGCGCCGTGCAATCGAACATTGCCGAAGCCGCCAAAACGCGCCCCGCGAAGCTCTCCGACACCGGCTATGCCGAGGCGGACAAGCGTCGACAGCAAGGCGGCAACTTCTTCCATCTGTACATGAGCAAGGAGGATGTCGGCGCAAGGGTGCTGCAGGGCATACTGAACGATGAGCTGTACATCATGACCCACAGCGAATTCAGGCAGGGGGTCGAGGATCGCGCGCAGGCGATGTGCGCCGCGGTGCCCAACGTGCCCGAGAACCTGGAGTACAAGAACACCTTCAGTGTGTTGTTCCGCAATCCGATCCACGCGGCGGAGACTGCGCGTCAGAAACGATTGAAGGCGTGATGGACTTTACACGTCCCCCTCCGCCCGGCGGCGGTCAATTAACCAACGGCCCAATCGCCGATCCTCTACTTCTTGGCCCAGGGCGACCAGGCAGCCCCAGCCGCAGTCGCGGCCGGATTCTGCACAAAACCCACGCAATAGCAGTGCGTGCAGATCTCGTCGTCGCCCGGATACAGCTTGCAGCCGTTCACCGCATCGTCATTGTTCGGCTTGTCCATGTTCGGAATGAAATTGACGCAGACGCTGCACCGCTTGTCGCCGTTCGGATGGTCTTGAAACTTCAGGGCCGCCCGAACCGCCGTGTTTTGCTTGGCAAAGGCCCGCTCCGATAATCCGGCCAGCGGCGCAACCGCCAGCGCCGTCATACCGACCTTGAGCACCTTCCGACGCGTATGTTTCGTCTTGCTTTCCATCTGTTGCAACCCCCCCTTGATCGTGATGATCTCGCCAACGATTGACCAGGAACCACGGCCTATTATGATCCGATATGCTTGGTGCCGCAAAGCTCCGAGAAACAAGGCGGATTTTTGCGGCTGCGAACGGGCAGCGAATGATGTCACTGCCCTTTCGTGCCGCGACGCCGCGTAGATCCCGACGTGGCGCAGCAAAGGAGGATAACCCGATGCAAAAGTATGGCAAGAATGCCGAGGCCATCTTAAAGCTCTCTGCGGAACAGTATCGCGTGACGCAGCAGAGCGGCACCGAACGCCCTGGAACCGGCGACTATCTGCACAACAAGGAGCCGGGAATTTACGTCGACGTCGTATCGGGCGAGCCGCTGTTCGCGTCGTCGGATAAATATGAATCGGGGTGCGGCTGGCCGAGCTTCACCAAGCCGATCGAGCCGGCCAATGTGAACGAGTTGCAGGACGCTTCGCACGGCATGATTCGTACCGAGGTGCGTTCGGCGCACGCCGACAGCCATCTCGGTCATGTCTTTCCCGACGGCCCTGCGGATCGTGGCGGCCTGCGCTATTGCATCAATTCGGCCTCGCTGCGCTTCATCCACCGTGACGACATGCAGGCCGCAGGCTACGGAGATTATATCGACCAGGTGGAGGAGATCCTATGAAACCTCATCGCCTGTTGCGGCTCGCTCGGCCGGCGCTACGGTGGCGCGCCGCGCGCCGCGCGAGAGAAGCCTCGGAGTGCTGCTTCAAGCAATTGATGAACCAGCGCCCAGCGGGACCCGGTGGGGCCCCGGTGCGATAAACCGCCGACATGGGCAGCACGAAGCCCTCAGGCGGAGTGCCTTCGGCGCTGATCTCCACCAGCAGGCCGCGTGCGATGTCGGATCGGACGAGTTCGATCGGCATCCCACCCCAACCCAGTCCCGCTCGCAGAAACGCGTGCTTGGCACCCAGATCGGCCAGCCGCCACGTCCGCGGCGACAGCACCCCCAAGTCCCGTCCCTCCGATAGCGAGGAGCGGTCCGTGAGCACCAGCTGGACATGCTTTGCGAGTTCTGTCGATGGGATCAGGCCGCCGTACGCTGCCAGCGGATGCTTCGGCGCCGCGACATGGACGATCCGAACGGCGAGCAGCCGCTCTTGGCTGAACTGCGGCGGCAACAGCGGTAACGCGCCGAGCACACCGAGAGCGCAGCGGCCATCGAGTATCGGCTGGATCACCGCGCCCAAGGACTCCACATACAGGCGCAACGGCGTGATGGGAAAGTTCGCGTGGAAGGCGGTCACCGCGGCGGTCACGATGGCCAAGGGAAACATGACGTCGATCACCACCGATAGATCGGCTTCAAGACCACCCGCCAAACCCTTGGCGTGAGCCTTGAATAGATCCATGCCGCCTGCGACCGCTCGCGCATGCGTCAGCAGGGCACGGCCTTGCTCGGTCAGCACCGGCAGGCGGCCCTTGCGATCAAACAATTTGACGCCAAGCTGGCCCTCGAGATTGGCGAGCGTTTGGCTCACCACCGATTGGGCGCGGCGCAGCTTGCGTCCCGCCGCTGAAAAGCTGCCCTCATCGACGGCGGCAATGAAGGTGCGCAATTGATCGAGCGTGACACCGTCCAGCATCTATCTGTCCTATCGATGGATAGTATCTAAAGATATAGGCTACTCCTCTACATCGAGAGCCGCTACTGTGTCGCGCAGGTCAAGCGATACACGTGCAATCAAAGGAGAACGACATGAAAGTAGCTCTGTACGGATCCACCGGCAAGGCGGGCAGCCGCATCCTGAAGGAATTGGTTTCGCGGGGTCATCGCGTGACGGCGATTGCCCGCGATCCGGCGAAGCTCGAGGGCATTGCCGGCATCACCAGCAAGAAGGACGATTTATCCGATGTGAATCGCACGACAGAAGCCATCCGCGGCGTTGATGCGGTCATCAGCGCCTATGGTCCGCCGCAGGACAAGACCGATGAGATTGTCGAGGTCACTCAGCGGCAAGTCGAGGCGGTCAAGGGCGCGGGAAATCCGCGTCTTTTGGTCGTCGGCGGAGCGGGGGGCCTCAATGTGGCACCGGGCGTCACACTCTTGGAATCCGGCTACCTGCCGGATGCATACAAGCCG
This sequence comes from Steroidobacteraceae bacterium, assembly GCA_052326345.1. GTDB lineage: Bacteria > Pseudomonadota > Gammaproteobacteria > Steroidobacterales > Steroidobacteraceae > Bog-1198. Next base: position 99,808 of record JBKQOZ010000046.1, read on the forward strand.
ATTGCCGAGTCACACGTGCGCGCGTTGAAGGTGCTCGAGGCATCGGATATCGACTGGACCTACCTGGCGCCGGCGGCTTACTTTGAGCCGGGCGAGCGCACCGGCAAATTCCGGGTGGGCAAGGATGAACTCATCGCCAACGAGAAGCAGGAGAGCCGCATCTCGATGGAGGATTATGCCATCGCGCTGGTGAACGAGCTCGAAAAGCCCGCACACCGCAAGCAGCGGTTCTCGGTCGGATACTGATCCGAAGGCTCTGATCCCAAGAGTGATAGGAGGACGCCGATGAAACAGATACTTCGCATCCAGAGCGCCCCGAAGCCCCACTGGGTGGGCGACGGGTTTCCGGTCCGTTCGATGTTTTCGTATGACGGCGACACGAGCGCCTTCAGTCCCTTCTTGCTGCTCGACTACGCGGGGCCGATGCAGTTTGCACCGGCGTCCCGCCCGCGCGGGGTCGGCGAGCATCCGCATCGGGGATTTGAAACCGTCACCATCGTCTACCAGGGCGAAGTCGAACACCGCGATTCAAGCGGCGGCGGCGGCAAGATCGGCTCGGGGGACGTGCAGTGGATGACGGCCGCGTCCGGCATTTTGCATGACGAATTTCACTCGCATGAGTTCACGCGGACGGGCGGAATGCTCGAGATGGTGCAGCTGTGGGTCAACTTACCGGCGAAAGACAAGATGGCGGCGCCGCGGTATCAGAGCCTGAGCAGCGCGGAGATCCCCTCCGTTGATCTGCCCGATGGCGCCGGTCGCGTGCGCGTCATCGCGGGCGAATACCGAGGCCACCGCGGACCCGCCCGCACCTTTACTCCCATCGACGTGTGGGATATGCGGCTCAACCGCGCTCACCGCGCTGAATTCTCGGTTGTCGAGGGCCGCACGCTCGCCCTCGTTGTACTCAAGGGCACCGTGCTCGTCAACGATAGTCAAGTCGCACGCGAGGCCCAACTCGTGCTGCTGGATCGCCCGGGCCGCGAGGTGACTCTCGAGGCCAACAGCGATGCCGTCATCTTGGCGCTGAGCGGCGAGCCCATCGAGGAGCCGGTGGTCGGCTACGGGCCGTTTGTGATGAACAGCGAATCGGAGATCCATCAGGCCATCGCCGATTTCAATAGCGGCCGGTTCGGGCAAAGTCTCAAGACCGCGTGAGGAGTGGCTCAGCCAATTTTATGGAAGGAGCAATCTCGTGGGCCTGCTCGTAGAAGGTCAGTGGCGCGACCAATGGTACGACACCGCCTCATCCGGCGGCCGGTTCGTACGCAAGGAAAGCGCGTTCCGAGATTGGGTGATCGCGAAAGAGAATCTCAATGACCGCGGCGGACCACACTTTGTCGCCGAGCCCGGTCGCTATCATCTCTACGTCTCATTGGCCTGCCCTTGGGCGCATCGTACATTGATCATGCGCAATCTTAAGGCTTTGCAGTCTTCTATCTCGGTGTCTGTCGTGCACTGGCGCATGCTCGAGAACGGCTGGACGTTCGAGGAAGGGCCGGGCGTGATTCCGGATCCGCAGTTCGGCGCCCGATATCTGCGCGAGATCTACACGGCCGCCAATCCCACGTACACCGGGCGAGTGACCGTTCCTGTGCTGTGGGACAAGCTTTACGGCACGATCGTCAACAACGAATCCTCGGAAATCATCCGTATGCTGAACTCGGCGTTCGATCGCGTGGGCGCGGCACCGGGGGACTATTACCCGGCCGCGCATCGCGCCGAGATCGATGAGTTGAATTCGCGAATCAACGGCACGCTCAACAACGGGGTATACAAGGCTGGATTCGCGACCACGCAGGCGGCTTATGAAGAGGCCATCGGGCCGCTGTTCGCAACGCTCGAGTGGCTGGAGGAGCGACTCGGCCGCCGACGCTTTCTGGTCGGCCGCCGGCTCACCGAGGCGGACATACGCCTATTCACGACGCTGGTGCGCTTCGACCTCGTTTACCATGGTCACTTCAAGTGCAATCTGCGACGCATCGTCGATTATCCCAACCTCTGGGGCTACACGCGCGATCTATATCAGACGCCCGGATTTGCGGGCACCGTCAGTCGACAGCATATTCAAGGACATTATTACCAGAGTCATCGCGGCATCAATCCCACGGGTATCGTGCCTGCGGGACCCGCGATCGATTTTGAGGCCGGGCATGGCCGGGATTCGCTGGCTGGCGCAGACTGAACTGCATCCGCAAGCGCGGCGGCTCATTCTTCGGCGCGCACATTGGTCAGTTGTGCGTCGCGCAGATCGAGCTCGCGCTCGATCCGGCGCCTGGCCTCGTCCTTCAGCATGCCGTGTCGATACAGATCGTTGATCCGCTCTCGTTCGGCGCAGATCAGCAGATATTCGATTTCATCGTGCGCCTCGATCAACCGCTTGTGCCCGTCGTCGCCGTCGCCCCGATGCTCGACATTCCTGAGTCGATCGCGGTGGCGCGCCCGGAGCGGCCGCACCACGTCTTCGGATAGCTTTCGCTGTGCGATGAGTTCGTCGAGCCGCTGGCCGGCTGCCTCGATGGCCTGCCTGCGCGCGGCGAATTCCTCGACTCGGTCGGCATGGCGCTCGCGGCGGCCGGCGTTGGCGAGTCCAAGTGCGCGGATCACGGCGGGCAGCATCAGGCCCTGGCCGACGAGGGTTACCAGAATGACCGAAAAAGTGAGAAACAGGATCCGATCGCGGTCAGGGAATGGCTCGCCACTCTCGGTCATGAGAGGGATGGCGAGAGCGGCGGCGAGCGACACGACGCCGCGCACGCCGGTGAACGCCAGCGCAAAGGGCCACTGCCACGGCGGCGCGGGATCGTCGCGCGCGATTGACGGAACCAGCCAACGCGGAAGGTAGGTCGCGGGGTACACCCACACGAAGCGGGCGACGATGACCACCGCGCAGACGACGGCGGCGGAGCGGGCCAGATCGGAAAGCGAATTACCGTGAATTCCGGCAATCAGCGTTCGCGCCTGCAGGCCGGTGATGAGGAACACGAATCCATCCGTCAGATACATCAGGAAGTCCCAGAAGAAAATGCCCTGTAGCCGCGTCGAAGCGCTGATCAGCCGCAGGCCGTTCCAGCTGATGTAAAGACCGGTGGTCACGGTGGCGAGCACGCCGGAGCCGCCCAAGTGCTGGGGCGGCCAGTAAGCCGCAAACGGAGTCAGGATCGAGAGCGCGACCTCGATGCGCGGATCGCGCACCCAGTGCCGCAATCGCAGCATGAGCCAGCCCACGCCGATGCCCCAGAGCACTTCGCCGCACAGAATGGCGGCAAACAGGCCTGCGACGCGGCCGAATGAAAATGCACTGACACTGACGGCGGCCACCGCGAAGCGGTACACAATGAGCGCGCTGGCATCATTCGCCAGGCCCTCGCCCTCGAGGATCACCAAGAGCCGTCTGGGGAGCTGCATCCGGCGGGCAATCGACAACGGCGCCACGGGGTCCGGCGGCGATACGATGGCTCCCAGCACGAAACCCACCGGCCAGGAAAAACCCAGCAGCCAGTGGGTCACCGCGGCGGCTGCGGCGGTCGTGAACAATACGCAGCCCACGGCAAGCAGCGAAATAGGGCGCAGATTGAACTGGAACTCCCTCCAGCTCATCGCCACTGCGGAGGAATAAACGATCGGCGGCAGCACGATCAGCAACACGAATTCCGGCGCCAGCCTCACGGTCGGCAGCCCGGGGATCAGCGCCAGGATGACCCCGGTGATCACCAGGAGAATCGCCGGCGGAATGTTCAGCCGTGCCGCCACGACCGCGACGGCTGAAATCACGATCAGCAGCAAGACCATGAGTTGAATCGTCGGAATCATTCGCCAGCCGATCCTTCGGGATACCCGATCGACTGCGCGAACAGCACCCGCTGTTCCGCCCGAAGCAAAAGTCGCTGCGCGAGGCCGGTCCTGTCGCAATTGTGGAACCAGGCCGCGAGTCCCTGCGCAGCGGCGAACAGATAGACGTTGCCCGCGATGAGGCCGGTATCAACGTAGTAGTACGACTTCTGAACTTCGGCATCTTGCAAGCCGGGCTCCTGAAAGCCCGCTGTGTGGGTGAGCCGGTGCAGGTCAGCGACATAAATGAGTTGAACCGGCGCTTTCGCCTCCACACCCCGCTGGCCAGGAGTCAGGGCATTGACGCGCAGATCGCCTGCGACGACGGGTGACAAGAGGTTCTGGTGGGCATCGTAGACATAGACGCCCTCCTCTAGAGCGACGTAGAGGTCGATCTCCTGTGAGTTGCTGGCCGAAGCGGCCGTCCTCCCGCTAAGTCCAAAAGGACCGAGCTTGCGATTGATGCCGAATGCGGCCCACAGAAGATTCGACAGCACCGGCAGGGGCAGCGGTGTTGCGCTGATCTTGCGCGTCGTCTTTCGCTGCGCGAGTGCGGCGAAGACCGGCATACTCCCCTCGCTCGCCGGAAGGGAAAGGGGGATCGGCGGCAGGGGCCGGGCACCATGTCCGCAATACGCTGTCATATCAGTCTCCCAGCTGTAATTTTATTCGCAAAGCGCCGGTCTTACGCTACAGGAGCGCGAACGACGTATGATTATAGTGCTGTTGGTATTTCTCGGCGGTGTGCTGACCATCCTGAGTCCGTGCATCCTGCCGGTATTGCCGTTCGTCTTTGCCCGTTCGGAGCAAAAATTCCTGACGAGCGGATTGCCCCTGCTGATCGGGATGGCGGTAACGTTCGCTGGAATTGCCACCTTGGCCGCCGTCGGCGGCGCCTGGGCGGTGCGTGTGAATCAGTATGGCCGGCTGCTGGCGCTGGTTTTGTTGGCGGCATTCGCTGCCACGCTGCTGTCGCGCCGATTGGCGGATCGCTTGGCGCGGCCCTTCGTTGCGTTGGGAAACCGGCTGCTGCCGCAGGCCGCGGGAGGCGACGCCAAGGCGGGCCTGATCTCCTCGCTGCTGCTCGGCGTGGCGACGGGGCTCTTATGGGCACCCTGCGCAGGCCCGATTCTCGGACTGGTCCTGACCGGCGCCGCGATCTCGGGGCCCAACACACGCACGACGCTGCTGCTGTTCTCCTACGCGGCCGGCGCGGCCACCTCGCTGGCGGTGGCCATTCTCGCCGGGGCGCGCGTGTTTGCCGCTTTGAAAACATCGCTCGGCGCGGGGGAGTGGGTGCGACGCGTGCTCGGCGTCGCCGTCCTATTGGGTGTAGCGGCCATTGCCTTGGGCTTTGACAGCACGGTGCTCACTCGCCTGTCTCTCGCCGGCACGAGCCGATGGGAGCAATCGCTGATCGATGAGCTCAAACCGGACGCTGCATCGCAAGGCGGCAAAACATCCATGACGGGCGGCAACGCCATGATGATGGCCGCCAAAGCCGAGGGAACTCTGCCGGTCGAAGGCGAGATACCCGCATTGGGCGGCGCCACGGCTTGGCTCAACTCACCCGCGCTGAACTCCGAGGGGCTGCACGGCAAGGTCGTGTTGGTCGATTTCTGGACGTATTCGTGCATCAACTGCCTGAGGGCACTGCCGTACGTAAAGGAATGGTACGAGAAATACAAGGATCACGGCCTCGTCGTCGTCGGCGTACATGCCCCTGAGTTCGCGTTCGAGAAGAACCTCGACAACGTACGCCGGGCGGTGAGCGATCTTGGGATCGCCTACCCCGTTGCTCTTGATAACAACTATGCGATCTGGCAGGGCTTCAACAACCAGTACTGGCCCGCGCATTATTTCATCGATGCGACCGGACAGATTCGCGCCCATCACTTTGGCGAGGGCAATTATGAGGAATCAGAGCGGATCATCCGCGAATTGCTGACCCAGGCGGGCTACACGAACCTGCCCTCGGCCGGAACGGGCCTCGCCGCGCGGTCCGGTATAGAGGCCGCGGCCGACGAGGCCCACGATCAATCCCCGGAGACGTATGTGGGCTATCGGCGAGCCGAGAGCTTCGGATCCCCGGGGGGCTTCGTGCAAGATCGGCCGCACCCTTACGCAGTTCCCCCCTCGCTGGGATTGAATCAATGGGCATTGGCCGGAACATGGGCAGTCGACCCGGAGAAGGCCGCGCTCCGCGCGGCGCCCGGCCGGCTCGTGTATCGCTTCTATGCCCGGGATCTGCATCTCGTGCTCGGTCCCGGCTCGACCGGCAAACCAGTCCCATTTCGCGTGCAGCTGGATGGAGCGGCGCCCGGTCCCAATCATGGAGTGGATACGGACGCGAGCGGCGCCGGCGTCATCAAAGAACAGCGCCTCTATCAGCTGATTCGCCAGTCCGGCGAGGTCGGCGAGCATGTCTTTTCAATCGAGTTCTTGGACGACGACGTTCAGGTCTATTCATTCACGTTCGGGTGAGAGCAGCACTATGGCATGCCAAGAAGCGAAGTCGGGTCGGCGTTTTCTGTTGGTCGCGGGACTTGCCTCTCTGGCGAGCAGCACGATCATCTCCAAATTATTCGCATCCACGCAATCCGGGCCGGCGCAAGGTCAGGACGTGTCAATCGAGAATTTCTCGCCAGCCGGCAAGAGTGAAGGCGTCGTGCGCGTTGCCAAAATCGTCAAGAGCGATGCCGAGTGGCGCGCACAGCTTTCGGCGGCGGCATACATCGTCACGCGCCGGGACGGTACTGAGCCGGCATTTTCGGGCGAGTACGCCAACAATCATGCGGACGGCATCTATCGCTGCATCTGTTGCGCCACGGCATTGTATGACTCGAAGACGAAGTTCGAGTCCGGCACCGGTTGGCCGAGCTTCTGGCAGCCCATTTCTGCGATGAACGTGATCAAGAGTTCCGATTCGAGCCTTGGGATGCAGCGCGACGCCATTTCCTGTCGGCGCTGTGACGCGCATTTGGGTCATGTGTTCGACGACGGGCCGAGGCCGACCGGACTGCGCTATTGCATGAATTCGGTGGCACTCGATTTTGTGCCGCGCGTGTAATGGCTGGAGTCGGCGACTGACGGTTTTTCAACAAGGAGCTGCAATGTCTATCCTCAAAACACGTTGGGTGGTGCAATGGCTCGCGGTCGCTGCGCTTGGCGGCATCGGCATGATCCTGCTGCAGGCGCCGCTGCACGGAGCGGAATCTGCGGTCGTCCTTGCGCCGCCCGCGCTCGACAACCCCAAGGCGGCGGGAGAGCCGCAGACTGCGGTGCTTGCGGGGGGCTGTTTCTGGGGTGTACAGGGGGTCTTTGAACACGTGCGCGGCGTTCAGAAGGTCGTGTCTGGTTATGCCGGCGGCGACCGGTGGACTGCCGAATACGAGACCGTGAGCTCCGGGACGACCGGGCATGCCGAGTCGGTCAAAATTACCTTCGATCCTAATCTCATTTCCTATGGGCAAATACTGCAAATCGCCATGTCGGTGGTGTTTGATCCGACACAGCTCAACCGGCAGGGCCCGGATGTCGGCACTCAGTATCGCTCCGTCTTTTTCTACGCGGATGAAACGCAGAGACGCATCGCCGAGGCGTACATCAATCAACTGGATCGATCGCATGCATTTCCCCGGCCGATCGTCACACGGGTCGATCCGCTCAAGGGCTTTTACCCGGCCGAGGAGTATCACCAGGATTACCTGATCCACCATCCCACGGCGGCGTATATCGCGATGTTCGACCTGCCCAAGGTCGAGAGCCTCAAGCGCGCCTTTCCCGAGCTGTACAGCGACCGACCGGTGCTGGCGAATGCGCGCTAGTCGCTGGTAAGGACCACTCGAAACCGCGCCTTGCCGCTCATCATTCGCTCATAGGCTTCCGGCGCGCGCTTCAAGGGATAGGTTTCGATCATCGGACGAATGCCGGAGAGCACGCAAAATGCCAGCGTGTCTTCCGAATCGCGGGCGGTTCCGGACGGCCAACCGGCAATGGAGCGCCGGCTCGGGATCAGCGCGAGCGGTGGGACTTCGATCGGCTGCATGGACGCCCCGACGATCAGGAGCTTGCCGTCGATGCTCAAGCCGCCGATGGCATCGCTCATCGATTTTGAATCGGTCACCGTGGCGAGGATGACGCGCGCACCGCCGAGCTTGGTAAGCTCGGCCGCCACGTTCTGGACCGTGCTGTCGATGTAATGATGGGCGCCCAACGATCGGGAGAGCGGTTCCTTGTCTTTTCCGCGTGCGATCGCGATGGTATGACAGCCCATCTTGGCCGCGAACTGCACGCCGAGGTGACCTAGCCCGCCGATTCCGAGTACCGCGACGCGATCTGCGGGCCCGGCGCCGCTGTGGCGCAGCGCATTGAACGTGGTGATCCCGGCACACAGCAACGGCGCGGCCTCGGCGGAGGACAATTCGTCCGGGATGGCGGCCAGGGCTTCGAACGGTACGAGCAGGTAGTCCGCATACCCGCCGTCGTAGGAGATGCCCGGAATTTGACCGATTGAGCAGGTGATGAAGTCCCCTCTCCGGCAGGACGTGCAATGACCGCAGTGGCCGCCGTGCCAGCCGACCCCGACTCGCATGCCGGGCTTCCAGTCCGGCACGTCGTGGCCGACCGCATCCACGAGACCAACGATCTCATGTCCGGGCACGCGCGGGTATTGAATGCCGGGAAAAGCACCCAGCTTGGTAAATGAATCGCTGTGGCAAATGCCGCAAGCCTGCACTTTGATGCGCACCTGCCGGGCACCCGGGGTCGGCAGGTCGCGTTCTACGAATTCAAAAGCGCCGTTGGGGCTTGAAACTTCGACTGCGTGCATGCGTGGCATCGTTGGTCTCCGGTAAGGGCACTGGCGCCGATCGTACCGCGCCGAACTGCGATTTTCACGTGACGATCAACCTAGGGTCCGCAGCGCCCTTTCAACGAAAGCTTCGAATTAGATAACCGGGAAAGTGCGAGCTGCAAGCCATGACGTGGGTGATCGCGTTGCGGTCGTATTCGTCCCCGGAGCGGTAGGTCTCGAAATACGCATTGAGACTTCCAACCCGCTGCGGCATCGCGTCCACTGCCTGCAATCCCACCGAGACTCCGTAGTTGGTGAAGGCGAATCTGACTTGGCGAGCCCGCGGCTCACGGCAGAAGTAGCCTTTGTCGATCCACATTTGGTCGAGCATCTGAAGGCAGCGCGCCTTTTGTACTGCGGCCCAATTCTCTTGCGGATAAAAATGCGTCATCCACAACATCATGCCGAGACCGAGATCCTGCGTGATTTGCAAATCTGGACTCTGCAGCTCGATCAACAGATGCATGTCGGCGATCTCATCGGCCAGCGCCGTCTCATCGAGAAGCCGGTACGAAACATAACCGTCAAACGCATCCAATCCGCCAAATCCGAAGCCGGGATACGGGCCGCTCAGATCCTCTTTCATCTTCCAGATCACACCGCGGCGGGGCTGAACGAAGGCTCCATGGATCTGCCGCACCAGCTCAACGCCCGAGCGCCGGTAGTCGGGGATATGCCGGCCGAGTACCGACAGCCCATAGAGCCACATGGCGAGGTAGTGAAAATATTGACCATCGCGATCCGGCGCCTCGCCGATGCGAATGCCGCGCGCACGCCCCAGAACACGGCCTACATCTGCAACCAGCGATTCCGCTTGGTCGAGATAGGTACGCTCACCTGTCTCAGCGTACAGGGAAACGAAGAGCACCAGCCCAAAGGCATCCGTCCACAAATACCGCAGGCCGTTCGGCCAGATGCCCTGCGCACGCATCCAATCCAACTTGGCGATCGTGTAGCCGGTATCCTTGCAGGCAGCCATCGCATTTAAGGGCCGATTGGATACATTTAATTCACGGGCGTCGGCCCTTGCCAATGAGGCGTTTCTCGATCTGCGCCTCGGCCGCCAACCAGTCTTCGAGCTCATGACCCGGTGCAAAGCCGCGGCGTTCGGCACGGTAATACGCGGCCTCGGCAATTGCCTCATGACGATCGTCCCTGAAATAGGGAGGCTCCGCGGCGATCGCATAGTAAGGAACTTCCGAGTGCGTCATTGCCATACGGTACGTGGTGGTACTGACGCCATCAGTGACCGGCCCCGGGTGTGCGATGAGCTTGGCCCCCTACGTGGTTCTTGACGTCCTGCCGGCGCTCCCGCTCGTAGTCCTCCAACTGCCGGCGCACCGCGTGAAACGCATCACGCAAGGCGACATACACGTCCTCATGCGAATGCTGCATGCGATGTTCGCGATTCGCGACGGCGCTGCCACCGGGGGTGGTCACATGAATGTGGACCTCGTACACGTGTCCTTGGTGTCCATGCTTGTGAGGGGCTTCGACAATCACTTGGCAGCTAATTATGTGCGCACTGAACTTCTCGAGGCGCTGAGCGAGCTCGTGGATGCGCGCCTCGACTGCCGCCGACGGCTCGATATTTCGCCAAGTAATTTGCAGCGGCACAAGCATTGGTATGAATTGTCCTCGCCGCTGCGGCGGTGGCAATACGAGGTTGCCACTATCGACGGAAGTGGATGATTTTCAAGAATATTTGCACCAGTACCTGTCCCTCAACATACCTCAACGTACACCGGCTCGTCGATTTCCTCGCCGAGACATTTCGCGGGCTGTCTTGGATGGTACGCAGCAAGGACTCCGATATCGCTTGCCGCTTGGTAGTGCCGGTGATGAAATTCACGACGGGGCGAGCGGCAAGAATTTCTAATAACGTGCCATGAGTATTCCGAAGATCGACTGGAATAAGATTTTTGAATTCGGGTGGCGGATTCTCGTATTCGTCGTGGCCATCGGCATCATCATCGTCGTGTCGACGAATTGGACGCGTTGGGAGGGCGGGGCAGGCTGGCAGAGCACGAACGATGCTTACCTGCAAGCGGATCTCACGCCCATATCGGCGAAGGTGGCGGGCTATGTCCGCGAGCTTCCCATCCAGGACTACGAGCGCGTGCACAAAGGTCAGGTGCTCGCGCAGTTGGTCGAGGACGATTATCGCGCCGCTGTGGCGCAGGCCTCAGCCGGCGTCGCGACCGCTCTGGCGCAAGAGCAGACGTTGAAGGCGCAACATGAGCTGCAGCTCGCCAATGTCGAGGCGGCGCGCGCCGTCGTGACCTCGACCGGCGCCTCCTTCGAGCAGAATGGCCGCGACCTTGCGCGCCAGGGCCGGCTTCTCGCAACCGGTTCTTCGTCCACGGAGGCCAGCGAAAAGCTGGCGACTGCGCACGCTCAACTCGAGGCGCAACTTAAGCAAAACCGGGCGCAGGCACTCGCGGCCGTGCGCCAGCTTGCGGTTCTTGAAGCGCAGCTCGCGCAGAGCGAGGCGACCGTCGCCGCGCAGCGCGCTGCACTCGATGCGGCCGAGCTCAATCTCGGCTATACCACCATCACCGCGACCCAGGACGGTGTGATCGGGCAGCGTCAGGTCAAACCCGGGCAGTTGGTGGGTGTGGGCAGTCAGATCACGACCCTCACGCCATTGCCCAATGTCTGGGTGATTGCGAATTACAAGGAAACGCAGCTCACTCACATGGCGGTAGGGCAACAGGCGAAAATCACCGTCGATACCTTTCCTGGACACACGCTGCGCGGCCACGTGCTGGCCTTCGCACCGGCGTCGGGCGCCGAGTTCGCGCTGCTGCCGCCCGACAATGCCACGGGCAATTTCACCAAGGTTGTACAGCGCATCGCGGTGAAGATCGTCATTGACGACGCGGATGGTTTGGCTGATCGGCTGGTGCCCGGCATGTCGGTGGAAGCGAGAGTCGATGCCAGAGAGGGCCGGCACTGATGAGCACGCCCGCGCCCGTGCCTGCACCCCGCCCGGGCTTGACTGCGCCGACGCTGACCTCGCCGCCGACTTCCATTCCCTGGCTCGGACTCCTCGCCGTCCTCATGGGCACGTTCATATCGACGCTGAACGGGCGGCTGTCGACGTTCGGCCTTGCCGACATACGCGGCGCGGTGGGCGCCGGATTCGACGAAGGGGCATGGATCACCACCGCGCAAACCGTCGCGCAGATGTTCATCACGCTGGTGGCCGTTTGGATGGGCGCCGCCTACGGCCCTCGGCGAGTGCTGATCGGCGCTTCGATCTCGTTTGCGATCATCTCCATGCTGACGCCGTACGCGCCGACCCTGCCGGTGCTATTGGCGATGCAGTTCCTGGGCGGACTTGCATCCGGATTCTTCATACCGCTCACCTTGAGTTTCATATTGCTCAACACGCCCCCTAAGTATTGGGCGTTCGGCATCGCGCTCTACTCACTGAACCTCGAGCTCTCGCTCAATATTTCGGCCTCCCTCGAGGGCTGGTATGTAGAACATCATTCCTGGCGATGGATCTTCTGGCAAAACGTGCCGCTTGCCTTGATCATGTCGCTGTGTCTGCATCGCGGCATTGCCAGCAAGCCGATCACGACACGGCCGCCGAGCGATATATTCGGTCTGCTGGCTGGCGGCTCGGGACTCGCGTTGATTTACGCCGCCCTCGATCAGGGCAATCGGCTCGATTGGCTGAACTCCGGAGTGGTGTGGGGCTTGCTGTGCGCCGGTACCTTGCTGCTGGTCGCCTTTTTTATCCACGAGGGGTACACCGAGCGTCCGCTGGTCAATCTAAAAGTCGTGTTCGGCCCGCCGATGCCGAGTCAGTTTCTCCTGATCGCATTTCTCCGTCTCACGATTCTCGCTACCGCGTATTTGATCCCCCTGTACTTGGGCTCGGTGCGCGGGTATCGCGCACTGGAAGTGGGCGGCACGCTCATCTGGGTCGCAGCGCCGCAGCTCATTTTCTGTCCGCTGGCGGCATTGATGCTGCGCCGATCGGACGCGAGGCTCGTGGCCGCCATTGGCTTCATCTTCATCAGCGTCGCCTGCCTCATGGTGGCCTACAACCTCACCCCGCTCTGGGGGTCATACCAATTTCTTCCTTCGTCGTTCCTGCAGTCCGTCGGACAGAGCTTTGCGCTGTCCGGCGTCATCTTCTTCGGGATTCTTCATTTGAAGCCTCAGGATGCACTCACTTTCGGTGCCGTGCTGCAGACGGCGCGCCTCATGGGCGGAGAGATCGGCACTGCATTCGTGGCCACACTGGCCCGCGTGCGCGGCCAAGTGGCGTCGAACCTGATCGGACAACACGTCCAGGTGGGCGATCCTCAAGTCATTCAGCGGGTGAGGGCCTACGGCGCGGCGACGACGAAAGTCATCGATCCCGTCGGCGCCTTATCTCGTGGCGAGCTGGTGATGGGAAACGTCGTGCGAGCGGCCGCCACCACTCAGGCGGTCATCGATGGCTTCGTCGCCATCGGCGTGCTGACCGCGGTCGCGCTCCTGATCGTGGTCTTTCGAAGCGCAGCGCCTGAGGGTCCGGCGTCCGCGCTGCCGCTGTTTCGCGTCCGCGGATCGAATCCATGATTCCATCGCGCCGCAATGCGGCCCTGGGTGCCCTCATCGTCGCCTCGCTCGCCGCGTGCCGAGTGGGCCCGAACTACCACGCACCCGCGCTGCCGAAGGGCGCGGAGGCGCCGCTGGTGTCTTTGAACGCGGCGCTCGAGACGCCGGTACCGCCGCCTGTTGCGTGGTGGCGGCTCTACAATGATTCGCGGCTCGACGCGCTGGTCGAGGAGGCGCTGAAGGCGAACCGCACCCTCGCCGCTGCGGACGCAAACTTCGCCGCGGCCCGCGCGGCACTGTCGGCGGTGCACGCCGAGCGCTATCCATCGACTGCGGCGGTTGCGGGCGGGATCTACGGGCGCGATGCCGTGACGGATGAGATCCTCGAGCTGACCGGACGTCCGCCGCAGACGTTCTGGCTGTTCGAGGACATCATTCAATCCGCGTACGAAGTCGATCTGTTCGGCCGCGTGCATCGCGCGATTGAAGCGGCGAACGCCAACGCGGATGCGGTGGCTGCGGCCCGCGACGGTGTGAGGGTGGTGGTGGCCGCGGAAACCGCCCGCGCTTACGCGGCGATCTGTGCGCTCGGCGAGGAACTCGATGTGGCGCACCATTCGCTCGATGTCGTATCGCACGAGGCCGATATCACCGTGAAGCGCTATGAGGCGGGAGCGAACTCGGTTTACGACGTGACTCGGGCACAGGCGTTGGTGGCCGAGGTCCGATCGAGTATTCCTGAAGTCGAAGGCCAACGGCGAGCGGTGCTCTTCGAGCTCACCGCGGTTCTCGGCCGCACTCCTGCCGAGGCGCCGACTGATCTTGAGGCATGCCTCGTCCCCCCTCGCCTCGTCGCACTCATCCCGGTGGGCGATGGGTCGGCCCTCATCAAGCGCCGTCCCGATGTGCGCCAGGCCGAGCGGCGCCTCGCGACCGCAACCGCCGAGATAGGCGTGGCGACGGCGGACTTGTATCCCACCATCCGCCTGGTCGGGCTTTATGGCGGTGCGGCAGTCGAACTGTCGCAGCTCAATACGAATATCGGCCGGACCTGGGGCGTCGGTCCATCGATCAGCTGGACGTTTCCCAATATGGCCGCGCCGCGCGCCCGGGTGCGTCAAGCCAAGGCCGAGCAAGCCGCTGCGCTGGCCTCGTTCGATGGCGTGGTGCTCACGGCGCTCAAAGAGACCGAGCAGGCGCTCGCCCTGTACGGTGCGGCGCTCGACAACCGGCAAGCGCTCGGCGATGCCCAGGAGAAGATACACACGGCCTTCGGCATTGCTCGCGATGAGTTTGCGGCGGGCGCGCTCAGCAACCTCGATTTGCTCACCACCGAACAATCGCTGGTTGCACTCGACGCCGCGGTGGCCTCATCCGATACCGCCTTGGTTCAAGACCAGATCGCCGTCTTCAAGGCCTTGGGCGGCGGATGGCAGTCGAGAGAGTGAGCTCGCAGTCGTGTCACGGGGTAAGCGTGATCGAGAGCCACCGCGGCTCGGAATTCACGACTGTGCTGTTGGTGCGGCACGGACATGTGCCTGGCATTGATCCCGCGACATTCCGCGGCCGCACCGACATCGAGCTGACGGAGCGCGGAGTTCAAGAGGCGCGCCGCACCGCCGAATGGATTGCAAAACGTTGGCGGCCAACCATCGTCTACACCAGTCCGCGCAGACGCTGCATCGACACGGGCGATGCGATCGCGAAGCACTGCGGCGTGGGCGCAAGAACCCTGCCTTGTCTCGATGACCTCGACTACGGCGATTGGCAGTCGAAGACCCATGATGCGGTCGCGGCCGCATATCCGGCGATGTACCGGCGCTGGCGGGAGTACCCGCAATCAACGCGCTTTCCGAACGGCGAATCGCTGCAGAATCTGCTGGCGCGCGCCGCCGACGCCGTGCGCGTGGCGCGGGACGAGCATCCTGCACAGACGATCGTCATGGTGAGTCACGACAGCCTCAATCGGGCCTTGCTCATGCATATCTTGGATCAGCCCCCGTCCGCATATTGGACCCTCGCGCAAGCGCCGTGTGCGATCAACGAAATCCGAATCATGCGGGGTCGTGCAGTGGTGATGCACATGAACCAAGTCGCCCATCTCGAATGCTCGTAGCACCGGGGCAGTCCACGGAATACGCGCGCTTCAATCGTCCTGATCGGGAGTTGGCTTGCGATTCGATAATGCCCGGTAGACCACGTCGGCAGATGATTGTGAGTCGTCCACCGGCGAGGGTGTCTGCGGCTTCGGGTGAATATCTTCCTCTATATCCGACACGAGGCCGCTGATCGACTCAAGCGCTTCGTTGATCTGCTCGAGCCTGGCATCTATCAGCCCGATAAGGCGCCCTTGGTCGCGCTCCGTCGCGAAATCCAACGTCTTCATGTTCAGAAGCCGCAGTTGCGCCTCGATCCTCATCAATTGGCTTGCCACGACGCCCAGCGGGAGGACAATCGCCACCTCCACGTTGGCCGAGGATCCCTCTGTCATCGTGATATCTCCCGTCGAGTGGGGTCCAGGACGACTCGCCGCGTCATCGTGGCAAGGCCATGACCGCGCGTCAACCGCCCTCCGGCCGACGGGAAAGGTCCGCCAGGCGCTTGGCCATCAGATGCGCGCACCACCCCACGCGCCGAACGCCTCGTTGAACGGCGGGCGCGTGCCGTTCAACGAGGTGATGGACGCCATCCTACCGCGGCAGACTTTAGCTGTTGGCTGCGGGCGCTGTTGTCACCTCGAAGGAGGCTTGTAGGCCGCCTTGGTTTCGGCGGAGCGCTTGAGCGCCCTGACCCCCTCTTCAGTCGTGAGCAGTGCGGTTGTCTTTATCGAGGAGAACGCGCCGGAGGCCCCGAGCGTCATGGCAAGCGCCGCAGACGCAATCGCGTCCGGTGCTTCGTAAATGACGATGATGTCCGATTCTCCAAAGGTCATGAAAGCGCTGTGCAGCTTGCCACCGACCGCCTCGACGGCCGCAGAAGCAGCCTTGGTCCGATCGACCGGGTTACTGGTCAACGCGTTCTTCGACTCGGCAGAATAATTGCAGCTCACCATGAAGTGCGGCATTTGAGTGCTCCTTTTGTCGCGAAGCTGATTGATTCGTGCGCAGCGGGATCATACGCGCCGTGCGGGCTCAGGGAAATTATGCAGTGCCGCATGCGCGGGCCGCTCTGATGTTGCATCGAGAATTGGACCTAGTGCCAATGGTCAGCGCGCGCGCGGATTGATAGCGTGCCGAAGGCTAGCGTGTCGTTCCGACCAGTGCGCTGGCTTTCCCACGCGGAGGCATCCCATGAGCTCACGAGACGACATTCAGAGAACTGTACTGCCGGTCCCGGATCGCCCGCGCACCGGCCTGGTCACCTATGATGCGAAGGATCCGGATACCAAGTTCCCGCCGATCACGCCGCTGCGCCCGCCCAAGGGGGCGCCAAATGTTCTGATCGTCCTGATCGACGATGCAGGTTTCGGCTCCTCGAGCGCCTTTGGCGGCCCGTGCTACACGCCGACGGCGGAACTGCTGGCGTCGGGCGGCCTGAAGTACAACCGCTTTCACACGACCGCGCTGTGCTCGCCGACACGGCAGGCCATGCTGACCGGACGCAATCACCACACGGTGGGCATGGGAGGGATCACCGAGATCGCGAGCGGATCCCCCGGCTACAACTCCATTCTGCCGAACACCTGCGCACCCCTCGCTCGGACCCTCAAGCTCAACGGCTACGCGACCGCTCAATTCGGCAAGTGTCATGAAGTGCCGGTGTGGGAGACGAGTCCGGCCGGTCCCTTCGATGCGTGGCCCACCGGGGGAGGCGGCTTCGAATATTTCTATGGGTTCATCGGCGGCGAAGCGAATCAATGGTACCCCTCGCTGTATGAGGGCACGACACCGGTCGAGGTCAAGAAGACGCCCCAAGAGGGCTATCACCTGATGGAGGACATGACGGACAAGGCCATCAACTGGATCGGACAACAGCAGGCGCTCATTCCCGATAAGCCGTTCTTCGTGTATTTCGCGCCGGGCGCGACCCACGCCCCGCATCACGTCCCGAAGGAATGGGCGGACAAGTACAAGGGCAAGTTCGATCAGGGCTGGGACAAGCTTCGCGAAGAGACCTTCGCCCGCCAGAAGAAATTGGGCGTCATCCCGCAAAATTGTGAGCTCACGCAAAGGCACAAGGAGATTCCGTCATGGGACGAGATGCCGGCCGCGCTCAAGCCCGTGCTCGCGCGTCAGATGGAGATATATGCCGGCTTCCTGGAATACACCGATCATCACGTGGGCCGGCTGGTGGATGGGCTGAAAAAGCTCAATCTGCTCGATGACACCCTGATCTACTACATCATCGGGGACAACGGCGCTTCCGCGGAGGGCACGCTCCATGGCACCTACAACGAGATGATCAATTTCAACGGCGCGGCCGCGCTGGAAACCCCCGAGTTCCTGACGGCGAGGCTGGACAAGCTGGGCGGCCCCGACTCCTACAACCACTATGCGGTGGGTTGGGCGCATGCCATGAATACGCCGTACCAGTGGACCAAGCAGGTCGCCTCGCATTGGGGCGGCACCCGCAATGGAACGATCGTGCACTGGCCCAAAGGCATCAAGGGGAAGGGCGAGCTGCGATCACAGTTTCATCACGTGATCGACGTCGCCCCGACCATCCTCGAAGCGGCCGGCCTGCCTGAGCCCACGTTCGTCAACGGCGTGCAGCAGCACCCGATCGAAGGGGTGAGCATGGCGTACTCCTTCAACGACGCCCAAGCGCCCGAGCGGCGCGAGACGCAGTATTTCGAGATGTTCGGCAACCGCGGCATCTACCACAAGGGCTGGACCGCGGTGACGCGGCACAAAACACCATGGCTCCTGGTTGGCGAGAAAACTCCCGCCTTCGACGACGACAACTGGGAACTCTACGACACCAGCAAGGACTGGAGCCAGGCGAACAACCTCGCCAAGCAGATGCCGGAGAAGCTTCACCAGCTGCAGCGCCTGTGGCTGATCGAGGCGGTACGCTACAACGTCCTGCCGCTCGATGATAGGGCCGCCGAACGGCTAAATGCAGAAACCGCGGGGCGGCCGGTGCTGATCAAGGGCAAGACGCAAATCCTGTTCGGCAGCATGGGGCGCCTGTCCGAGAACTCGGTCCTCAATCTCAAGAACAAGTCCCATTCGGTGACTGCAGAGATCGTGGTGCCTGCAACCGGGGCGGAAGGGGTCATCGTCGCGCAAGGCGGCAACATCGGCGGCTGGAGCCTCTACGCCAAGGGCGGCAAGCTCAAGTTTTGCTACAACCTGCTCGGCATTCAGCAGTTTTATGCCGTATCGGCGGGTGCGCTGCCGCCGGGGGAGCACCAGGTGCGCATGGAATTCGCCTACGACGGCGGCGGCCTCGGCAAGGGGGGCACGGCGTCCCTGTTCGTGGACGGCAAAAAAGTCGGCGAGGGCAGGATCGCCGCCACGGCGGCCATGGTCTTCTCCGCCGATGACGGATGCGATGTGGGGGTCGACACGGGATCCCCGGTCTCGCCGGATTATGGATCGAGAGGCAATGAATTCTCGGGCCGGGTCAAGGGCGTGCAGTTGGCGATTGCCGAGGCGGCTGTGAGCGCCGATCACCTCGTCTCGCCGGAGGAAGCGGTCCGCATCGCGATGGCGCGGCAGTAAAAGGCACAAACCGCATCCGCGCGGCCTTTTCGCTAGCCAGACGGGCCGCGGGGCATTTCCGCGTCGTAAGACCGGATATGGCTCAGCAGCCAATCATAGAGAAACCGGATGCTGAGTGCGAGGCTCTGCCCATCGACGTGCTCGGCGAGGCCGCGTGCGGTTTCGAGCGCCCGTCCGTGATCGGCCCGATGCGCCGCGGCGCCGGCGTATGGATACGCGCCCATGTGCCGCTCCTCGGTGGCGAAGTGTTCCTCGAGCAGGCCGGTCATTTCCTTAACGCCGCGAGACAGCGACTCGTGGTCCTGCCCCGCTAAGAGCGCCTCCCACAGACGGTTCATTCCGGCGACCAGCTCCTCGTGCTGCGTGTCGATCGCCTCGATGCCGATCAGGTACTTCGGCGACCACACGAGGCGCGGGCAAATGCGCTCGCCGACGCCCGCGCTTGCCGCAAAGGCATGGCGGTTTCCGCCGCGATCCTTGGCCTCGTACATCGCCCCATCCGCCCGGGCGAGCAGCTGATCCGCATCGGAGCCGTCGTCGGGATAGATGGCGACACCGACGCTGATGCCGAGACGCAGACCGTGCATCTCGAGCGGCGCGGTGACGGCCTGCATGATTCGCGCGACCACCAGCCGCGCCTCCTCGCGTCCGCCGCTACCGCCCAGCAACACGACGAACTCGTCCCCGCCGAGTCGTGCCACGGTATCCACCGCGCGGGTGGCCGTCTGGAGCCGCCGCGCCGTTTCGCACAGCACGAGATCGCCGGTCGCGTGGCCGTGGATGTCGTTGATGGGCTTGAACCGGTCCAGGTCGATGAGCAGGACCGCGAAGGTGCCGGCGTTGCGGCGCGCAGTGGCAATGGCTTGCTCGATGCGATCGCGCAGCAGTGCCCGGTTGGCAAGCCCGGTCAGCGGGTCCTCGAACGCCAGGCGCTGCAGCCGGGCATGGCTGCGCATCCAGGCGGTGACGTCGGTCGCGATCAGTACCGTGCGCGGGCCCGTGACGGTGCGGATCGTCGCCGCGTCGAATGCCACGGAGGTCTCGGCGCCGTCCGCGCGGCGCAGGGTGCAGATGTCGTGGTGCCGGTCGCCGTCGCCCGCGAGCCCCGCAAGCAGGCGCGCGCACTCCGCGTTGCTGATGAGCTCAGGCAGGCTGGCGGGTCGTGTCGCCGCGGACGTTTCCCATCCGGCGAGCGCGAGAAATGCGGGCGAGGCGTAGACGATCCTCGAGCCGTCGAGTACCAGAAAGGCTGCCAAGCCGCTGTCGACGAGGGCATCGAGGGCCCCCAGCAGCGACGGATCTCGAGTTCGCAGATCGGCCGGCGGATCGACGCTCGCCGCTGCAGGAGCGGGGGTGATCGGGCTGTGAGCGAAGCTCGGCGGCGGCATGGCTCACTATAACTCGACATCGAGCGACTCGTTGCCTGTAATTTTTTGGTGACGCAAGCTTAAAATAGCGAAAGCAGCCGACCAATCGCGCTGTATGTTGCCTGACTTGCGCCTTGCACCCAAAATGGCGCATATGAAGTATTTGGATCCAGATACCGAGGCCGCCGTGCGCAATTTCCTGTCGCGGATTCCCGCTGATCTGCGGATTGAGCGAGCGATCCTCTATGGCTCGCGCGCACGTGGAGAGCACAAGCCGGACAGCGATGCCGATGTCGCGCTCATCGTTGCCGACCGCGATGACTTCTGGTAGATACTGTGGATGCTGGGGGCATTGCATTCGACGTGTTCATGGACACCGATATTTTGATTCAGCCCGTTGTGATCACATTGAACGACTGGCTTCATCCTGAGCGCGCCGTTCGACCCGGGTTTCTGCGAAATAGCAGGACCAAGATTTCGATAGTGCCGTTAACAGATCTTATGACGCCATGTTTGATATGGCGCGGAGAGATCGACGCCAAATCTGCGACGGTGCGCAGCGGAGCTGATGTCCCGCAGTTCTCCTTGGAGGAGGAGCGGCGTCAGGCACGTGAGAACTGGCTGCGGCTACGCCAACAACAGGTGCAGAGTGCAAGGACCGTGGAACCGCGCAGACGAAGCGTTGAAAGCTAACCCGCGCCTCAGCGTTTCTCCAGCAGCGCGACGAGCGCGGCACGCGCGCTCGAGGAATGGATGGGTAATGCGAGCACATCGCCGGGCCGCGCCCAATCGAGGGCGCGGCGCGCCCCTTCGATTTCGCTGTTCGCAACAGGCAATGCCGAGTCCGGCAATCCCATCCGCTTGAGCTCGGCGCGGATGATCCGGGGAATCTCCCCCGGCGTACGGCCCCGCAGCTGCGTTTCGTTCTCTTTCACGACCACGAGGTCCGGCCGAAACTCGGCGGCCACCCGGGCCAATGCCTCGATGTCGGCATCTTTGCGGTTGCCGGCGTGCCCGAGCAGCAGCCCGAGGCGGCCGCTGCCGCCGCGCACATGATCGGCCACCTCGAGAAAACTGCGCAGGCCATCGGGATTGTGGGCGTAGTCGATGAGCACCCTTGCTCCACCCGCCTCGAACCGCATCATCCGCCCGGGATTGTCGCTATGGTTGGAACCAAACCGCGCGAACACCCCGGCGATCGTCGCCGCCGGAATGCCGAGAGCAGCGGCGGCCAGCGCCGCGCCGGCCAGGTTGGCGACGTTGTAGGCCGCAATCCCGCCCATCGACAGCGGCATGGCGGAAATCAGCCCGAGATCGTGTTCGGTGCCGCCGTGCGCTACGTACAGCCGTCCCTCGCGCACACCGCAAGTCGAGGCGCCACGCAGACGATACTCGCGCAGCAACGGCTGATCGGGACTGGCGGCGAACCAGCCGAGCGGCGGGCTGCCGCCGAAGCGCCGCGCGAGCTGCTCGGCCTGCGCGCGCAGCTGTGCATCCTCGGCATTTAACACCAGAAGGCCGCTGCGGCCGACGAGCGCCGCCACCGTGAGCTTCACCTCGGCGAGACCGGCGAGGTCATCGATGCCGTATTCGCCGAAATGGTCCGAGCTCACATTGGTGATGACCGCAGTGCCGGCGCGCGACACCGCGATTCCGCGGCGCAGAATGCCGCCGCGCGCGGTTTCGAGTATGGCCGCCTGCGTGCGCCGCTCGCGCAGCACCATCCGCGCGCCCGCCGGCCCCGAATAATCGCCCATCGCCAGCGCTTCGTCGTCGAAGAACACGCCGTCCGTGCAGTTGTAGCCGGCGTGCCAGCCGTGGGCGCGCGCGCAAGCGGCGAGAAGCCGTACCGTGGTGGTCTTGCCGTTCGACCCCGTGACGAGCACCGTCGGAATGTCCCGCAGCTCCTCCCATCGCACGCCGGCGACATCCGGCAAGGCGCCGAGCGGAAAATTGCGTCCGCCCGCGCCGGCCCCCAGGGTCAGCTCGGATTCATCGAGGACATGCGGCAGCTCGCGTGTCTCGGCGGCATCGAGCAGTGCCCGCAGCTTCGGATGAGCCTCCACGGAAGAGAGGCGCTCGAAGCGTGCGAACGCCGCGGATTCCTCGATCACCGGCCGAATGTGCGCCGCCGGGTTCGCGCCGCTCGCGGCGGCCTCGAACGCCTGTGCAACCAGCGCCCCTTCAAGGGCGCTCCACCGGAGCGGATCGCGCTCGATCAGCGACGCGCACAGCGCCCACTCATTCACTTCGGTGGCCAGGAACAGTTGGTCGACGGGCGCGGTGATCGCCAGCGACGTGCCGCTCGCGTGGCGGCGCGCGACGGTCTCGCGGCGGCCCCAGCCCAACCGTGCGCCTGCCCGCTCGACCCGGCCGCGCCAGGCGCCGATCAGACCGTCATCGAGGGGCACTCCAACCACATCGAGCACCGCCCCCGTGCAGGCAAAGAATAGATTGGCGCCCATCAGGCGCCGAGAGTCCTCGAACGGCAACGCAGGCGAGTTCAGTCGTCGATCTCCGGCGCCATGTGAATGCCGCGCTCATCCCGGATGAGTCCTTCGAGGTTGAAGGCCGGAGCCGCCTCGGCGGCCGGGGCGCCGAGCTCGCGCTGCGCGCCGGCGCCCGCCCCGTTGCCCTTCGACTCGCCCGCCATGGGCGGTGCGGGCGCCTGCGTCGCCGGCGCGCCGCTTGGCTTGAACTTGGTAATCTGCTTCCACGAGCGCACCAGGGCGTCGGCAAAGATCAGCAGCAAGTCTCCGGCTGCGCCCATGCGCAATGCCGCCTCAATCGCCTCCTGCTCGTCGGGAATGATCGAGATCGCGCTGTCCGGGACTCCCGCGGCGCGCAGGGCCTGCGCCTGAATGCGCGGCACTTCGTCCGGGGTGCGATCGCGAAGACTGTCGTCGCGGCGGCAGAAGTAATGATCGAAGCGGCCCGCAACGGCCCTTGCGATCTCCACCAGGTCCTCGTCGCGCCGGTCGCCCGGACCCGCGAGCACGACGATGCGCCGGCCGGTCACGTCGAGTCGGCCCGCGAGATCGGCCATCATCCCGACGGCGTGGGCATTGTGCCCATAATCGAACAGCACCTTGAACGGGTGCTCGTTGAACACATTCATGCGTCCGGGCGCCTGGAAGAACGTCGAATCGAAAGTGCGCAGCCCCTGGCGGATGGCATCGAGCTTTAGCCCAAGCGAAAACGCCATGGCCGCGGCGAACATGGCGTTCTGCACGTTGTGGGTCGCGCGGCCCTCGAGCGTCGCAGGGATCAGATGCGTCCAGAGCAGCGGGATGTGGCCGCCGCGGTCGTAGAGCGTGATCATTTGGCCGTTGACGCCGGCTTCCAGCGCACAAGCGCGTCCGCCGGCGCGAATGTGCTCGCGCACGAACGTGTGCTGCGGGTTCATCGTCACATAGCAGATGTTCTTCGCCTCGGTGTAGCCCGACATCTTGAGCACCAGAGGATCGTCCGCGTTCAGCACCGCGCAGTCGGTCGCGACCTCCACCACGACGCGTTTGAGGTCGGCGAGCTGTTCGAGCGTGTCGATGCCCTTGAGACCCAGATGGTCGGACTGCACGTTCAGCACGCCGCCCACATTGACCTCTCGAACGCCCATCCCGGCGCGCAGCAGCCCGCCGCGCGCGGTCTCCAGGATGGCGATATCGATCTGCGGATCCGCAAGCACCATGCGCGCCGACATCGGCCCGGTCATATCACCCTGTACGGTACGCTGACCGTCGATGTAGACGCCGTCCGTGGTGGTGAGTCCGGGCGTATACCCGGCCATCTTGGCAAGATGGGCGAGCATGCGCGCCGTGGTGGTCTTGCCGTTGGTGCCGGTGATCGCCGCAATCGGTACGCGCGCGGAGACGCCGGGCGGGAACAGCATGTTGACGACCGGCGAGGCGACGTCGCGCCCCTTGCCTTCGCTCGGCGCCACGTGCATGCGAAAGCCCGGCGCGGCGTTCACTTCACAGATCCCGCCGCCGATCGTGCGGTAGCTTTCGGTGATGTTTTTCGACAGGAAATCCACGCCCCCCACGTCCAGGCCGATGGCGCGCACCGCGCGCTCCGCCATCTCGCGGTTGTCGGGGTGGATGATGTCGGTCACATCGGTCGCAGTGCCGCCCGTGGAGAGATTCGCCGTCGAGCGCAGATAGACCACGTGCCCCTGCTCCGGAATCGAATCGGGCGTAAGGCCCGCGCGCTCGAGCATTTTGTGTGCCTGCGCGTCGAGCTCCAGACGCGTCAGCACCTTTTCGTGGCCCACGCCGCGGCGCGGATCCTGATTCACGATCTCGATCAGCTGTTCGATCGTGCGCCGGCCGTCGCCCACGACGTGGCCCGGCGTGCGGCGTGTCGCGGCGATGAGTTCGCCGTTCACCACCAGCAGACGATGATCGTCACCCTCCAGAAAGGTCTCCACGATGACCGATCGCGAATGCTCGCGCGCCACGGTAAATCCTTGAGCCACTTCCTCGTCCGTCGTGAGCCGAATGGAGATGCCGCGGCCATGATTGCCGTTGTAGGGCTTCGTCACCACCGGAAATCCCATGCGCCGCGCGGCGCGGACCGCCTGCTTGTCGTTGTGCACCAGCTCCTGCTTCGGCACCGGCAGGCCGAGCGTCGCCAGTATCTTGTTCGTTTCCTCTTTGTCGCTCGCGAGCTCGACCGCGATGTGCGACGTGCGGCTGGTGACCGTCGCCTGGATACGCTGCTGGTATTTGCCGTGGCCGAGCTGCACCAGCGACTGGTCATTGAGGCGCAGCCAGGGAATGGCGCGCCGCTCCGCCGCACGCACCAATGCGGAGGTCGACGGCCCCAGCGCGCGTCGCTGGGCGAACCGGATGAACTCGTCGCGCGCCTCCTGCCAGCTCCAGTCGGCGGGCACCGAGTCGGCCGGCCGGATCGCCGTGGGCAGCAGCGAACAGAGCAGCCTTAAGCCCAGCTCGCCCGCGGCGATGCCCTCGTCGCGCTGCGCATATTCGTAGACGACGGTGTAGACCCCGGGCGGCCCCGCAGCGCGCGTCTTGCCGAAGGTGACTTCCTCGCCCGCCATGTTCTGCAGTTCGATGGCGACGTGCTCGAGCACGTGCCCGAGCCAGGTGCCGTCGTCTTCGCGCATGCGCCGAAAGAATCCGCCGGGCTCGCGGTAGGAGCAGCCGTGCTCCGCAAGCCCGGGCAGCGCAGCGGCGAGGGCGTCGACGAACGGGGGCCCCAGGCGGCCGGTGGGCCACGCTTCGAGAGCGCCCAGGTCGAGTTCGAGGCGAATGACGGGAAAATGCGCGTACAGGGAAGGGCCGACATAAACGGAACGATCGATGATGCGCATGGGCGATGCTCCGCCGCTCCTGAAGCGGTCAGTTATTCCTTTGCCTGGCCCAGGCCGCCGGCGGCCGCCAGTCGTGTGTGCAGGTTGAATGTGGCGCCGGCGACCAGTATGTGCAGCCGAAGTCCCAGCATGCAGACAGGCTGGCCTTCGCCCACCTCGCTGATGGACGAATAGCTGACGTCGGATGCGTCCACGACCGTCACCCCGCCGCTGCCCTCGACTTCGATGGTCTCGTCCGGACCGATGAAGGCGGCCGTGTCTTCATCGAGACCGATGCCGACGGAGAACGGGTTGTAGGCGAGCGCGGTGATCAGACGCCCCAGGCGGTCGCGCTGACGGAAGTGCTGGTCGATGATGAAGCGATTGGTGAGGCCCAACCCCGGTGCGAGCCGCACGCTGCCCGAGATCACCGAGGAGCCTTCGTCGCCGAACGCGATCATGTGCTCGCTCAATATACTGGCACCTGCGCTGGTCCCCCCTACGGTGACCCCGTGGGCATTGCGCACGCGGATGAGCTTCGCCACCGGTGTACCGCCGAGCAGCGTCGTGAGGCGCAATTGGTTGCCGCCGGTGAAGAAGATGCCGGTCGCTTCCTCAATCCGCCGCAGCCGACCGGCCTCCTGGCAGTCTCGGCGCGTGTCGAAATCCATGACCGTCACGTGCGCCGCGCCAACCTCCTTGAAGAGCTGTTCGTAGCGCGGCCCGGTCTCGTGCAGGCGGCTCGCGGTGGGAATCACGACGATATTGGCGCTCGCGCCGCCGGAGACTCGTATGAAGCGCTCCAGGATGTGGCGGTCATTTTCCTTATTCTCGGCGCCGCCGATGGGCACGATCCAACCGCGAGTCTCGCCATGGGGAATTTTGCTGGGCATCCGTCACCGTGGTTCAGGGGCGGAACTTGGCGGAGGCGCGGGATTCGGAGAGCCGGCGGGAGCTTGCGGATTGTCCCCGAACCGCGGGTGACCCGGCGGCCAGGGACCGGGCATGGGTCCATACATCCCTCGCTCGCCCATGGGGTGGCAATGATGGCGGCCGCCATGAGCCGCGGCGAATATGGCGCCCAGGATGACCAGTGCGGCCAATGCAAAGGCCCAAAAACCGAGATATTTGCCGAAGCTCCGGAAGGCGCCTTCAGAGCGATTGGACAGATACAGCATGAAGTAGCCGGCGACGGTCAGCATGGTCGCCGGAATCAGCGCTAAGAAATAAATCATCGATGCCCCCTCTGGCCATCTCCTGTACGCAAGGTCGCAGCATTGCGTACCCGGCGAGCATCATTCTACCCCGGCCGCGCGGAGTGGGGGCGGGCGTTGTCAGGGCGAACTGGCGCGAGCGGCCTCGAGATGCGCGCGCAGCGCGTCGGCCCACCCCTTGAGGATGAAATCGGCCGCCTGCATGTTCGACACGCTGTTGGCCACCGACCCGCCCATCCCCTGATCCGCCTGGGAATCCATCACTCGGGCAAGGATCTTGTTGGTCATGGAGTCCCACAGTTCCAGGTACAGAGTCGCCGAGCCGGCCGAGCGGACCACGGTCATGTTGATTCCGGGCGTCATCAGGTCCGGCGCGGTCACCCGCAGGTTGATGATGGCCGGCCGCAAGACGAGCACATCCGGGGCGGCGGTGTCGGCGATCTGATAGCCGCCGGCCTTGAGCTCCCGGGTGAACACCTTCATGAACTCCGCAGCGAGCTCTTTCTTGATCTGATTCATGTTGTCAGTGGTGACGAACGTCGAGGGGTCCACCTGTTGCGAGTTGTAGTTGCTCTGCCAGTTCTTGTCGAACTCCACGAGGCAGGTGAGGATCGCCACTTTGTCGTACTTGCCGAACGTCGCGCCTGGCCTCAAGTAGACCAGGCGGGAGCCCGTGTTCTTTACCAGGTGAAGGCCGTCGGAACTGACCTCGGGCGGCGAGTCCGCCAGCAGCGCCGGCGGAGAGGCGAAGGCGAGGCCGGCCGCCAGGCAAACGGTCCAGGCCAACTCTTTCACTGATTTGATTCGGCTCACGGGCACCTCCCTTGGCGCAGCGCGGGATCGCCGCAGCTGCCATCAACCCACGCGCGCGGGCAGCGCGGCAATTGGCCCAAGGTCCAGTGCCGCGACATCCCGGCTGCGATCGATCAGAACGTGTAGCCGAGCCCGGTGACGATTCCATAGTCGTTGTTCACGACCCGCGTACCGGGGGGGCGGTTGTCGTAATCGTCGTACATCGAGAAATTCAGCGTGAAGGAGCGGGTGAATTTTCGCTGCAGTGACAGATCGAGCCGCGCACGCACCCTGCCGATATCGGACAGGTACGGAAAGACCTTGAAGCTCGATGTAAGCGTCGTCTCCGGGATGTCGAACCGGTAGATGCGCCAATCGAGGCCTGCGACTCCCAGCACGTTGGAGCGATTATCGCCCGACTCATCGACGGATTCGTGATTCGCCGCCACGCCGGCGTAAGCCACCAGATCGCTCTCCGGCCGTCGCCGCAGGCTCTGGCCGAAGGCGACGCCCACTTGCGGGCGGCCGTCGATCCCCATTTCGGGATTGCGCTCGAATGAACCGAGCACTGCCCAGAATCGGGTGTCCTCGAGTAAAAAGCGCTGGGACGAGTCGATGAGCAGGCGCTGGTTGGTGCTCCTGTCCGAGCTCGAGGTGACATCGGCGGAGGCGGACAGCGAGGCCAAGGTACTGCGGCCGCGATACTCCGCATCGAAGCGGAAACTGCTCACCTTGAGGTTGTCGGCCTGCGCATAATTGATCCCGACGGAGGTCGAGCCGCGGACGCGGCCCAGGAACGATTTTCGCACCGGGCCGAGGCGCGCAACGTCGGCCAGCGGCAGGTCAGTCGAGCGGCCATCATCGCTGACAGTGAGCTGGCCGTTGCCGCCTGCGAGACTTCCAAACTCGCTCTGCCCGCCCAGATGCTCGACCTGGAACACGACCGGGCTCGACAGCCCGGCGATCTTCGGCCATTCGATGTACACCGTGCCCAAGGCATCGGTCTTGAGCTCAAGCTGTCCGTGCTCGAGCTGGATGATCTCACCGGTCAGTCGGTCGCCGTTGGTCAGCGTCACGACGTCGGTCTTGTCGCGCGCGGCAGCCGCGCTCACCGCGAACAGCAGGACAAGTATCGCCAGTGCCGCGGCGCGGCCGCCTGTGTCATGTTGCATCGGAAGCCACCGCCTTGGTGTTCGATCATCCTCGTGTGCGCTTTTCTATTATTGGTGATCGGTCTATGTTCGTCCACGCGCGAATCGTGCGAACATGTGGACACGTACGAGAGAAGGGGACCGTCCATGCGTCGCGCCAAGGTGGTTGCAGTGGCGGTGCTGTGCATAGCGGCGTGCTGCGCGAGCGGCTGCGGCGGCGCCGACTCCGGGGCGCGCAATCCTTCATCGGGCGGGACGCACGACGAGGCAAAGGCGCTGAACCTTTACATCTGGGCGGATTATCTCGGGCCCGACACCATCTCGGCGTTCGAGAAACAAACCGGCATCAAAGTCCGCGTCTCTTATTTCGACAATAACGAGACTTTGGAAGCGCGGATGCTGACGGGAAACAGCGGCTTCGATGTCGTCGTTCCGACGGCGGCCTTCTTGAAGCGCCAAGTCCGCAGCGGCGCCTACCTGCCCCTCGACAAGAAGCGGCTGCCGAATCTCGCCAATCTCGACCCGGCGTTGATGTCCCGGATTGAGCCCCGTGATCCGGGAAATGCTCACGCGGTCATATACACCTGGGGAACGTTCGGCATCGGCTACAACGAGACAATGGTCGCGGAGCGCCTGCCGGGCGTTGCTCTGAACAGCTGGCGCCTGATCTTCGATCCGGCATACGCCGCCAAATTGGCCCCCTGCGGGATTAACATCATCGACGACCCCGTGGGGACGGTGCTGCTGGCGCTCAAATACCTGGGGAAGAATACCGACGCGCCCAGTGCGCAGGATCTTGCCGACGTCGAGGCGATGCTGATCAAGATCCGCCCCTTCGTACGCAATATCGACACGTCGACCGAAATCGAGGCCCTTGCGAACGGCGATATCTGCATCACGCTCGGCTACAACGGCGATGTCGTGCAGGCGCGCAAGCGCGCGAAGGATGCGAACAACGGCATCAAGCTCGATTACTTGATTCCGCAGGAGGGATCGTTGATCTGGTTCGACCTGCTGGCCATACCGCGCGACGCACCGAACGTTTCAAATGCCTACCTGTTCATCAACTACCTGTTGGATCCTCATGTCATGGCGGATATTTCCGATGCCATCGGATTTGCCAATGCGAACACGGCCGCTACGCCGCTGCTCGATGCGTCGATCGGCGCGGATACGGCGATCTACCCGACGAGCGGGCAGCGGCAGAGGCTGTTCTTGCCGCCGGAGGAAACTCCCGAGCTGGCGCGCGCCGTCACCCGCCTGTGGCAGAAATTCAAGACCGCGCAATAGCGCTCATTCGAGCTCCGGGTAGGGGCCTCGGCCGTCCTCGGCGATGAACCGATCGATGCGCGCGGTCAGCACCGGGAGCGGCACCGATCCTAATTCGAGCACCGTGTCGTGGAAGGCGCGCAGATTGAAGCGCGCACCGAGCGAATTCTGCGCCTTGGAGCGCGCCTGCAGAATCGCCTCCTCGCCGAGATAATAAGACAGCGCTTGCGCGGGCCAGGCGATGTAGCGGTCGACCTCCGTTTCGATCTCGTGTTCCGGGAGCGCCGTGTAATCGCGCAGGTAGGCGATCGCCCGATCACGGCTCCAGCCCTGCGCATGAATTCCGGTATCGATCACCAGGCGCGCCGCCCGCCAGATCTGGTAGTTGAGCATTCCGAACCGGTCATAGGGGGTATCGTACATACCCATCTCCAGGCCCAGCCGCTCGCAATAAAGCGCCCAGCCTTCGCCGTAGGCGGACAGGTAGGTGTGCTGCCGGAATGGCGGCTGATTCTTGTGTTCGAGCGCGAGCGGCATCTGGAACGCATGACCGGGCGCGGACTCGTGCAGGGTGAGCGCGGTGAGGTTGTACAGAGGCCGGCTCGGCAAGTCGTAGGTGTTGAGCAGGTACAGTCCCGGTCCGCCGCGTCCGGCGGTGTAGAAGGGCGCGAGATCTTCCGGCACGGGCCGGATGGTGAAGCGGGCTCGCGGCAGCAGCCCGAAGAACTGCGAGGCCTTGCCGTCGAACCTTTTCGCGATCCACGCCGCGCGCATCAGCAGCTCCTCCGGGGTTTTGGCCTGGAATTGCGGATCGCTGCGCAGAAACTTAAGGTATGCGGGAAAATCGCCGCTGAAGCCGCTCTCCTTCATGGCCTCGAGCATCTCCCCATGCAGGCGCGCGACTTGCGCTTCGCCGAACTGGTGAATGGCATCCGGGTCCTGATCGAGCGTCGTGTACTCGCGGATCTTGGCCCGGTAGTAGGCCTTGCCGTCCGGCAGATCGTAGGCGGCGAGCGTGGTGCGGGCGCCGGGCAGATATTCGCTGCGCATGAACTGAAGGAGCTCGCGGTATGCCGGCTGCACGGACTCGCGGATGGTGCTTGCCGCCTGCGCGCGAAGACTGTCCTGCTCGGCCTGCGGCACGCCGGGCATGTCCTTGAAAGGCGTGTAGAACAGGCTCCCCTCGGGCGTGGTGTCGGTGACCGCGGTGATCGAGGCGTCGCGCCCCGCGAGAGTGACTCGCGGCGGTGTGAATCCGCGCCGCAGCCCCTGGCGCATCTGCTGCATCTGCTCGCGAAAATACCGCGGGATATCCCCCATCTGCGCGATCCAATTGCGATAGTCCTGCAAGTTTCGATAGGGCCGGCGCGCCGTGTAGCCAAGATCGGTCCAGAACGCGCTATCCGAATTGGCGGGCATCTCGTAGTCGCGAAATCGTTGATTGGCGACCAGCACTTCGATCTGCGGGCGATACACGTCGTAGTTGATCCGTTCGGCCGCGGACAGCTCTGCCCGCGGGATCGAATCGAGCTTCTGCAGCACGTCCTCCCAGGTGTGCAGCCGCATCGCCTGGGCCTGCGTATCGACCTCGGGCAGATGATCCTGAATGGGCTTCTGGGCATCCTCATTGTCGGGGAATTGCTGTTCGCGCCAGTTCCACTCGGCCGTGTAGATCGCCTGAAGGCGCGCATCGGCGGTGTTCGTCTTGGAAGTGCAGGCGGGAATGGCCAGTGTCATCGCGGCCACCGCGGCCAGGGACCGAAAAACGGCTGAGTGCATGAGGGGCCTTTCAAGTGCTGATCATCGTTCGTGAGTGCCGAAGCGGCGCAGATCAAAGGCCGCAACGGGGATTCGCGCGCTGCGCTGCGCGACGAGATCCGCGATCAATTCGCCGCTGATGGGTGCGATCGTGAGTCCGATGTGCTGATGTCCCGTGGCGTAAAACAGCCTGTGCTCTCCCGGCGCACGGCCGATGGCCGGCAAGTAGTCGGGCAGCACCGGGCGCGCGCCCATCCAGCTCGCACCGTCGGCGTCGCAGGCGTAGCCGAGCGCGCGCAATCGGTGCCGCAGGCGCGCGGGCTTGCGCGGATCCGGCGGTGCATCCAAGGAGGCGAATTCCATGTAGCTCGAGGCGCGCAAGCGCCCCGACATCGGGGTCACGATCACGTGCTCGCGAGTATATAACACCGGCGCGTCCAGGAAGGGCGCGTGTCCCGGGATCTCGACGTGATAGCCCCTCACGGCTTGCAGCGGCGCGCGCAATCCGAACGGGGCGAGCAGCGGCTGCGTGCCCATGCCGGCGCACACCACCGCAGCGTCGACCAGAAGTGCCCGCTCATCGCTCTGCACTTCGATCTTCTCGCCGTACGGACGCAGTGCGCGCACGTCCATTCGCCGGAAGCCTGCACTGCGCGCAGCGGCCGCCGCCGCGAGCGCGCGCACGCTCTCGAGAGGATCGCGCACGTGCGCCGAGTCCTCGAACCACAGCCCAGCGGCGCTTTGCGCGTGCGCCGCGCGCGCAAGGGGCTGGATCGTCTCGGCGGGAACGGGCCGCGTCCTGATGCCGAGCCGCTGCATGGCGCACGCCTGCCGCCGGGCGAGAGCCGGGCTGCGCGCGCCGAACCCGATCTCGTAGTAGCCGGCGCGGCGCAGCAGGTCGGGCCGGCCGATCTCCTCAAGCCAGCGTGCCCACACCGCCGCGGCAGGCGCTACCAGCGGCGCCAGATGACGAGTGTTTTCCGCGCGGCGTGCGGCCGCCGCGGCGAAGCGCACAATCCACGGCAGCATGCGCGCCGCCCGGCGCACGGGCAGGTCGAGCGCGCCGCCGAAGCAGTCAAGATCGCGCCAGAATCCGCACAGCAGGCCCGGGGAGGGCAGCGGCTGCACGAGCTCGGCCGCGATGTGCCCCGCGTTGCCGAAGCTTGCTCCCGCGACGCCCGGTTCGGCGCGGTCGAGCAGCAGCACCCGGCGCCCTTCGCGAGCGAGCGCCCACGCCACCGCCGCGCCGATCACCCCGGCGCCGATCACGGCGATCGTGTCTTGCCCGCTCATGTCGATACCGTATACGATCCGCAGGATCTGATGGCCACCCCTTTTTCATGCAGTTGGTCCGGCGTCTTCCCGGCGGCCACGACGCAGTTCGACTCCACGTTGCAAGTCGATTTGCCGGCCACTCAGCAGGTGCAAAGGGCGCTGATCCAGGCGGGCGCCCACGGCTTGGTGCTGATGGGCACCGTGGGCGAGGGCAATTCTCTCTGCGCCGAGGAGAAGCGCCGCGTGCTGCGCGCCGCCGTGGAGGCGGGCGAAGGGGCGGTGCCGGTCATTGCCGGCGTCTCGGAATTCACGACGGCGGCGGCCGCGGATTTCGCCCGCGATGCCGAACGCATCGGCGCCGCCGGGCTCATGGTGCTGCCCGCGATGGTCTATGTGCCGACTTGCGCCGAGCTCGAGTACCATTTTCGAGCGGTGGCGGCCGCGACCGCCCTGCCCATCATGCTGTACAACAATCCGCCCGCGTATCGGGTGAACATCGACCTGGCGACGCTCGCGCGTCTCGCCGATGTCGCCAATATCGTCGCGATCAAGGAGTCCGCGCCCGATCCGCGGCGCTTCACCGACCTGATCAACGCCTTCGGCGAGCGCTTCGTGCTGTTTGCGGGGCTGGACGATGTGGCCTTCGAGGCGCTGGTTCTGGGCGCCAGAGGCTGGGTCTCGGGGCTCGCGAACGCCTTCCCCGCCGAGTCTCTCGCTTTCTACGCGGCCATCCAGACGGGCGATCTCGAGCGGGCGCGCGCCATTTACCGCTGGTTCATGCCGCTGCTGCACCTGGATGCCGAGCACGATCTGGTCCAGTGCATCAAGCTCGCCGAGCAGATCATGGGACGCGGCACGGAGCGGGTGCGGCCGCCGCGGCTGCCCTTGTCGGGCGAGCGGCGCGCCGAGGTGATCGCGATGGTCGAGCGCGCGCGCGACACGCGGCCTCGATGATACCCGCGATCCGGGTGATCGATTCTCATACGGGCGGCGAGCCCACGCGCCTGGTGCTCGGCGGCGGTCCGGATCTGGGCGGGGGTCCGCTCTTGGAGCGTGTGCAGCGCTTTCGCCTGCACTTCGATGCCTACCGCTCGGCCATCGTGAACGAGCCGCGCGGCTCGGATGCCCTGGTCGGCGCGCTGCTGGTCGAGCCGGAGCGCAGCGGCTGCGCGTTCGGCGTGATCTTCTTCAACAATGTGGGCTACCTCGGCATGTGCGGGCACGGCACCATGGGCCTCATCGCCTCGCTGCGCCACGCGGGCGAGCTCGCTCCGGGTGCGGTCAAGATCGACACGCCGGTCGGCGCCGTGCAGGGCGAGCTGCATGCGGATGGCCGGATCAGCGTGGTCAATGTGGTGAGCCGCCGCGCGGCGCACCGGCTCGCGGTGGAGGTGCCGGGGATCGGGCGGGTACTCGGCGATGTCGCGTGGGGCGGCAATTGGTTCTTCTTGATTTCCGAGCACGACCGACAACTCGAGCTCGAGCGTCTCGACGAGCTGACCGATTTCTGCTGGCGCGTGCGCGCGGCGATCAACGCCCAGGGACACCCGCTGGTCGATCACATCGAACTGTTCGCACCCTCGCGGAGGCCCGGCGTGCGCAGCCGCAATTTCGTGCTGTGCCCGGGCAAGGCCTACGACCGCTCCCCATGCGGCACGGGCACGAGCGCCAAGCTCGCCTGTCTGGCGGCGGACGGCACGCTCGCGGAAGGCGAACCGTGGGTGCAGGAGAGCGTGATCGGCAGCACCTTCGTGGGCCGCTATCGATGGCACGATCGCGCCGCCGGCGAGATCGTGCCGACCATCACGGGTACGGCGCACGTCACCGGCGAGAGCGTGCTGCGCCTCGATCCCGATGATCCATTCTGCTGGGGGATTCCCGAAGGGTTGGCTTGGTGAGGGGCGTCTGCGGTGTTGCGCGGCTTGGACGTAGCGCCTACTACGTCCTGCGCCGCGCGCCTTGCATCCGCACCCTCGCCAAGCCAACGCGGCTCACGCGGAATACTCAGACAGGCTCCTAAACCCGCGGCCCCAGCCGCCCGCGCACCCCGTCCCACCAGCCCTGTGCGACCGCAAGCATTTTGCGGGTTTTCATCTGCTCGTAGAGCGTTATCCGCTTGCACATCCGGATGCGCCGGCCCAGGCTTTTC
>JBKQOZ010000047.1:0-16318 GCA_052326345.1 Steroidobacteraceae bacterium
GCTCCATGCGTCTCGCGCGAGACGACTTGCACGCCTCCGAACTGCGCGGCCGCGTGCTCGATGACATCCGAAATCAGCAGCGGCCGGTCCATCATGAGGGCGGGTTGGAGCATGGCGTTGAGTCTCCAAATCCTTGAGTGCACTGGCAAATTTGGGTGCGCGTGCGGGAAGAAATATGCGCCTCCGCAGAGTGCTCGACGCGCTCTTCCAAAACGCGCTACACCATATCTTAACTTGCGAATTGACTCACAGCTGTGGTCAAGTGTACCGCATGGATTTGTGAACTGACTTCTTGCGCCAG
Source organism: Steroidobacteraceae bacterium (assembly GCA_052326345.1). GTDB lineage: Bacteria > Pseudomonadota > Gammaproteobacteria > Steroidobacterales > Steroidobacteraceae > Bog-1198. Next base: position 302 of record JBKQOZ010000047.1, read on the forward strand.
CGCTGAAGATTCCCTCGTTGGAGATTCGGTACGGCCGCGCAGGTCAGGAAAATAACGCGAACAATGAGGGATATCATGAAGTACTCCGGCTGGTTGAGCATCTGTGTGGTCGTGGCCGCTCTGTCGGTGGCGGGCAGCGCCCTACCTAAGTCCTTGGAAAAAGTTGCGCAGAGCACGCAGCGCGACGTGATCGTGATCCTGCGCGATCAGCTCCCCAATGTGCCGCCGGTGCGCGGCGCGATGGGACCCCGCGCAGCGGCCGTCCTCGAGTCGCAGGCTTCGCTGATCACCCAGCTGCAGCAGGCGCAGTCCCGCAGCATTCGCTCGTTCAAGTTGATCAACGCCTTTGCGACCAGCGTCTCGATGGCCGAGGCAACTCAGCTCGCGGCGCATCCCCTGGTGCAGGCCGTGGTGCCCGACGCGCTGATCCGCCTGCCGAAGCACTCGGACGACCGCACTGGCGCGGTTGCGCGCAGTGGCGCGTCGAGCGCCCCCGCGTGGAGCGGCTCCGGAGGCGCGGGCCAGCTGTGCAACACGCTGGAGCCTGAGGCGCTGCAGCTCACCAATACCGCCTTCATCAATACCGCGAGGCCACAGGCACAGCAGGTGTTGGACGGCAACGGCCAGCCAGTGACCGGCCAGGGAGTGAAGGTTGCCTTTATTGCCGATGGCCTGGATACAACCAATCCCGGCTTTACCCGTCCCGACGGATCGCCGGTGTTCATCGATTACCAGGACTTCTCGGGCGATCCGGCCGGCACACCCACCGCCGGCGGCGAGGCCTTCGGGGATGCGAGCTCCATCGCCGCCCAGGATATGCCGAATGGCAAACCGCTGCTCTTCGACATCAGTCAGTTCGTCAACGCGGCCCACCCGCTACCATCCCCGTGCAATATCCGCATTCGCGGCTTGGCGCCGGGCGCATCGCTGGTCGGCCTGAAAGTCTTCTCGAGCCTTTACATCACCACCACCTCGAGCTTCGTACAGGCCATCGAGTATGCCGCGGGAACCGACGGTGTGGACGTGATCAACGAGTCGTTCGGCGGCAACCCGTTCCCGGATAATACCAACGACCCGATCTCGCTCGCCAACCACGGGGCGGTCCAGGCCGGCGTGACGGTGGTGGTCAGCACCGGCGACGGGGGTACGAATGGCACCCTCGGCTCTCCCGCGACCGATCCTTTCGTGATTGCCGCCGGCGCCAGCACCCAGTTCCGCTTGTACGCCCAGACCGGCCAAGGGGCCGACGCGCTGACGCCCAGCGGCGGCTACATCTCCGACAATATCTCTGCATTGAGTTCGGGCGGCTTCTCTCAATCGGGTGCGCGCACCGTGGATGTGGTGGCGCCCGGCGATCTGGGATGGGCGCTGTGTTCCACCAGTCCGGCGCTGTTCACCGATTGCACCAACTACAACAGCCCGCCGGGTCCGACCCCGATCCAGGATTTCGGCGGCACCAGCGAAGCGGCGCCCCTAACTTCCGCCGAGGCCGCGCTGGTGATCCAGGCCTACCGCAGCACGCATCACGGCGCGAATCCCTCGCCAGCCCTGATCAAGCAAATCATCATGAGCACGGCGACCGACCTTGGTGCGCTGCCGACCGAGCAGGGCGCTGGACTGATCAACACCCTCGCTGCGGTCAATGCCGCTCTCTCGGTGCAGGATGGCTACGGGACCCCGACGCCCCGCGGCCAGGGCGTGCTCGGCTCGCCGGCCAGCGCGAGCATCACCAGCACGCCGAACGCGCATGAGACTCGCTCCTTCACCATCACCAATACGGGGTCGACCACGCAGCACCTCGAGCCGGCTCTGCAGACGCTCGGCGCACCGGTTGCCGGGGCCACGCTCAGCCTGCATCTGGATCCGAGCACGGATCCGACCTTCCTCAATATAGCCGGCGCTCCGCGCAGCTACATCAAACACACGTTCCGCGTGCCGGCGGGTGCGCGGCATCTGGATGCGGCGATCGCGTGGCAGACCCCGAATCCGCTCGCGGAAGGCGGCCCCATCGCCTATATCGGCCTGGTGGACCCGTCCGGGCGGCAGGCCGCTTACTCGATACCACAGGGCCTTGGCAGTGGCTACGGGCATGTCGATGTGGTCAATCCTGCCGGGGGTACCTGGACCGCGTTCATCTGGACTCGCCCTACCGGCGTGACCGGCAGCTACTCGGGCCCGGTCCAGTTCACCTGGGCCGCCGAGAATTACGTCCCGTTCGGATCCGTATACCCGTCGAAATTCGACTTGGCGCCCGGCGCCAGCCAGACCGTGACGGCCGATTTTTTCACGCCGTCGGAGCCGGGCGATCTCGCCGCGGCGATCCGCTTCTCCGGTCTCTCTGAAATACCCGTAACGCTGCGCACGCTCATTCCCACCGGGCCGACCGGCGGCGACTTCACCGGCACGCTGACCGGCGGGAATGGCCGCCCGGGCACGGGACCCACCCAGACCTTCGAGTTCGAGGTGCCGCGCGGTGTGAACAATATGAGTCTGACGCTCGCTCTTGCGGATAACGGCTACCTGCTCGAGGGCTTGCTCGTCGATCCAAACGGCATGGAGCTTAGCGTGGAGCAGAACCTCGACCCGTTCGGGGATCCGCAGTACGCGCTGCAGCTGTTCCGTAGCAATCCGCAGCCGGGCCGCTGGCGCTTCGTGCTGCTGCAGAACTTTACGTCGTCGGGCAACCAGGCCTCGCTGCCCTTCACGGCGCGGATCGGCTTCAACACTTCGCAGGTGACGGCGACCGGGCTGCCGAACGACCCGAGCGTCATTCTGTCGGCGAGCGGCGCCCCGGTGGTCATCCCCGTCCAAGTCACCAATACCGGTGGAGTGACCGAATGGTATTTCGCCGATGCTCGCCTCAGTACGCTCACCGTGGCGTCGTTGGCGCCGCAATCCGGCTGCCCCGGGTTCACTACGCTTCCCGGGTACTGCGCGCTGTTCTTCCTACCCACCGAGGTCCACAGGGTGCAGTTCGTGGCGGAGTCTTCCGCACCGATCAACATGGATGCGTTTAACGAGGCAGGCTTCGGTGTCGGCGGCACCGGCGCTCCTGATATCTACGCGCGGCAGGTCGCCCCGTACACCGTGGTGGCGTCGCTGAGCGAGCCGGAGGTGCCCTGGGGGCCCTGGGGTGCGAACCCGGCGCTGGTCGGACCGTTTGGTCCCGCCGGCGCACCGACCACGCCGGTGGCCACGGGCGCCTTCGCGCTGATGAAGGCGTTCGACTCGGCGGTGTCCGCCGACAGCGGTGACGTCTGGGCGGACCTCACCCTGGGAACCAATACCTTCAATCCCGTGCTGTTGGCCTCCGGCGAGTCGGGCACCATCCATGTGACCATCACGCCCAATCCGAGCCTGGTGGGTCAGACCGTCACCGGATATGTGTACGTGGATACCTTCAATCAATACGTGTTTACGGGCGACGAGGTGGTGCGCATCCCGTACAGCTACACGGTTGCACCTGAGGTTCCGATCCCTTTCCGCCCCGCGCTATTGAGCGCGGGGCGGGATAGCGCGAGACTGAATAGCCCAACATTCACGTCCCGGCTCGGCTAGAATCCGCCGCCCGAGCGGGCGCCGCCTTGAATCTGCGCCACGTGCCCCGATACATTGGCAGGCCGCATTCCGCTGTGCGAACGCTCCGGCGATGGCGCGGTAACCTACCCACGATTGGATATAAATGCTTTCCACTTCCAACGTCGCCATTCAGTTTGGCGCGAAACCGCTGTTTGAACAGGTCACCGTCAAGTTCTGCGACGGCAACCGCTATGGGCTCATCGGGGCGAACGGCTCAGGCAAATCGACCCTGATGAAGATTCTCGGCGGCGAGCTCGAGCCGAGCGCCGGCGATGTAGTGCTGCAGGCGGGGATGCGGCTCGGCAAGCTGAACCAGAACCAGTTCGCCTACGAGGACGAGCGGGTGCTCGATGTGGTGATGCGCGGCCACGCGGAGCTGTGGCAGGCGATGCAGCAGCGCGACCGCATTTATGCCGATCCGAACGCCACCGACGAGGACTACATGAAGGCGGCGGAGCTCGAAGGCGTGTTCGCGGAGTACGGCGGCTACGATGCCGAGGCGCGCGCAGGCAGCATCCTCACGGATGCCGGCATTGCCGAGTCGCGCCACAACGGGCCCATGCGCGAGGTGCCCCCGGGCTTGAAATTGCGAGTGCTGCTGGCCCAGGCGCTGTTCTCCAGGCCGGACGTGCTGCTGCTCGATGAGCCGACCAACAATCTGGACATCCACTCGATCCGCTGGCTCGAAGGGGCGCTCAACGACTACGACGCCACCATGGTCATCATCAGCCACGACCGGCATTTCTTGAATCAGGTGTGTACGCACATCGCCGATCTCGATTTCCAGCAGCTGAAGATCTATCCCGGCAACTACGACGATTTTATGCTGGCCTCGGTGCAGGCGCGCGAGCGGGTCGAAGCGGCGAATGCCAAGGCCAAGGACCGCATCTCGGACCTGCAGGAGTTCGTGCGGCGCTTTTCCGCGAACGCCTCCAAGGCGCGCCAGGCCACCTCCCGCAAGAAGCAGCTGGAGAAGATCAAGATCGAGGAGATCCGGCCCTCGTCGCGTCAGAACCCGTACATCCGCTTCGAGCAGGGCAAGAAGCTCTACCGCTCGGCGGTATCGGTCGAGAACCTGAGCTTCAAATATCCGGGACCGGACGACGAAGTGCTCAAGAAGCTCTCCTTCAATATCGAAGGCGGCGAGCGGGTCGCGATCATCGGGCCGAACGGCGCTGGCAAGACCACCTTGCTGCGCTGTCTCGCGGGCGAGCTCGCGCCCACCGGCGGGCGCATCGTGTGGGTCGAGAATGCGCAGCGCGGCTACATGCCGCAAGACCCGCAGGCGGAATTCGATTTCAAAACCGACCTCTTTAGCTGGATGTCGCAATACACCGGCAAGGCGGACGACGATCAGCTGGTGCGGGCCACCTTAGGACGGCTGCTGTTTTCCGGGGACGAGACCAAAAAATCGGTGAAGGTGCTCTCCGGCGGCGAGAAGGGGCGAATGATCTACGGCAAGCTGATGCTGACGAAGCCGAACGTGCTGCTGATGGACGAACCCACCAACCACATGGACATGGAAACGATCGAGTCGCTGCAGATTGGCCTCGAGCATTACGCCGGAACGCTCATCTTCGTCTCGCACGACCGGGAATTCGTCGGCGGCCTCGCGACGCGCATCATCGAGCTCAAGCCCGGAGCGGGCATCGTCGATTTCAGGGGCACGTACGATGAGTACCTCAAGGCGCAGGGGATCGAGCCTTGAGCAATCGCGCTCGCCTCAAGGCTGGGGCAGGGCGTCGAGCAGGGCGCGCACCAGCGGCTGCGGGCGGTAGTGTTCGCGCTCCGGGGTGAGCCCCAGGCGCACGAACACGAGATCGCGCGAGGGTACGATGGCGGCGTACTGGCCGTCGTGGCCCTCCATCCAGAAGGTATCCGCGGGAAGCCCGTACTCGGTATCCGGGTCCTTGCCGGGTGTCGTCGGATCCGAGCCCCATAGCCAGACCTGCCCGCGTCCATACTGGCCACCCGAGGCGGCGACCGGCGTCGCCATCATGGCCACATATCCCGGCGGCAGGATCTGGCGGCCCTGCCACACGCCTTGCTGCAGTAGGAACTGTGCGTAGCGCGCCCAATCGCGCGCCGTCGCGTACATGTACGATGAGCCGACCAAGGTGCCGTGGGCGTCGGTCTCGATGAGGGCGCTGGTCATTCCCAAAGGCTCGAACAGCCGTTCGCGAGCCGCCGCGAGCGGCGCCGGGCCGGCCGCATCCTCAAAAATGCGCGCGAGCATCACCGCGGTACCGCTCGAGTAGCTCCACACCGAGCCCACGGGGTGTTCGAGCGGCTGGGCGCGCGCGAACGCCGCCATATCGGACTTAAGGAACAGCATACGCGTCACGTCGGAGACCGCGCCGTAGCCTTCGTTGAAGCGCAGGCCGCTCGTCATCGATAGCAGATCTGCGATCCTGATGTCCGCGCGCGCATCGCCCGGCAGCCACCCCGCGCGCTGGTCCAACGCGAGACGACCCTCTTTGACGAGTACGCCGATCAGCCCGGCCGTGACGCTCTTGGTCATGGACCAGCCCAGGAGCGGCATGGCGGCATCGAAGCCTGAGGCGTAGCGCTCGGCGACAAGCCGGCCGCGGTGAACCACGACCACGGCGCGCGCACCGGGGCCCGTCAATGCGTCATCGGCGAGCAGCGGATCGAACGCAGGATTCAGCTCGACCGCATCACCCTCGGGCCAGGGTTGCGGGCGCGCCGCGGCCGCAGCGCGCGCCGCGGGCGCGGACGGGGAATGCACGACGCCGCCGAGCTGCCCGTCCGGGACCACCGCGCAGCCGGCGCCGGGCTGCGCCACGGCAAGTCCGCCGCCGATGAGGCCGAACAGCCCGGCGCGCACCACGCCCTCGCCGCGATCGACCGACACGCGCATCAGGCGCAGCAGAGCGATCCCGGGCGCCTGCACATCGTCGCGCAGCACTTCGCCGGGGTCGCGGCCGGCGATGAATACATTCGAGCAGACGGTCTTGGCGGCGTAGTTGGCGCCGATGCGAATGAGCTCCGGCGGCTCGGCCCACACCGCGATGAGCAGCAGGCCGGCGAGCAGCGCAACGCCCGCCGCCGCGGTGCGCAAAATCCTCAACTCGTGCCGACGCTGCCTAGCGGCAGCGTCCCGAGCAGTTCCGCCGCGCCATTCCACAAGACTTGGATGCCGATGCAGAACAGCAGAAACGCCGACAGCCGCACGATGATGGTGGTGCCGGTGGGGCCGATGAAATCGGCAAGCCGTGCGGAATGGCGGTAAGCGACATAAATAAGCAGTGCGAGCAGCGCCACGGCCGCCAGGGTCTCGACGAAGAATTCGAGCGAGGAGGCGTGAAAGCCGCTCGGGCGGCCCGCACCGATGGAAATGGCCACCGAGATCGTTCCGGGGCCGGTGGTCAGCGGCATCGTCAGCGGGTAGAACGCCAGCCGGCTGGGCGCCACGGTGATCGAACGTGGGTAGGGGGGCGCTTCGCTGCGGCGCTGTTCGGTGGCGTCGGGCTCGGTGAGCATGCGCCAACCCGACATCGACACGACGATGCCGCCCGCGACCCGCAGCACGGGGATCGAGATTCCAAAGAAGCTCAAGACGTAGGCGCCGACATACAGCGATGCCGTCACCAGACAGAACGCGTAGATCGCCACCCAGCGCGACACGTGGCTGCGCACCTTCGGCTCGAGTCCTTGGGTGGCGCCGTAGAAGATGAACGCACCCGACAGCGGATTGACGATCGAGATCAGCGCGCCGAACGCGAGCAGGAATGTGGCCACTTAATTCAGGCGCGCCGCCCCGCGTGCATCTTCCCGTCCCGGCGTCCGGTATTCGCGCGGCTGCGCGGCGCTCATGATGCGCTCGAGGATGTCCGGTATCTCGAACACGGCGCGGTTGCGGATCCGCGATATGCTTGCGCGAAATTCGTCGAGCCGCGCGACGACCTGCTCAGCGCCGTCGCGGATGAGCTTGAACGACTCCAGCACGATGCCCGCGTTGTTCTCTCTGACCCAGTCGGTGTTGTAGCGCTCCTGTGGCATGGTCCAGGTGTTGCGCACCACGATCACGGGCAGGCCCTGCTGCACGGCCTCGCTGATGCTGCCGGGGCCCGGCTTGCCGATGAAGAAATCGCTGAGCTGCATGTAGCGGCAAATCTCGGCAGTGAACCCGAGCACCAGGCGCGGCGCCGAAGCGCTCATCGCTCGCAGGCGCTGCGCCAGCGCCGCATTGTGACCGCAGATCAGAATGAGCTGCGTGTCATCCAGGCGCCGGGCAATGCCGCGCATCACCCGCGATCCGTGGCCGCCGAACATGACGAGGCCGGTCGGGCGGTCCGGGTCCAGCCCGAGCCGCTGAAGCTCGGTGCGCCGGTCGATGTGCGATTCGCGGTAGAAATCGGGGCGGATGATCATTCCCGAGGTGGCATGAATTTCCTTGTCCGTATAACCCATGGCGCGCGCCTGGGCCACCGCCTTGGGCGTGCCACAGATGAAGTGCTTTGCCTGGCGGGGCTGAGTCGGGCGGGGTTCCATCCAAAAATGCGGCGGGAAGTCCGCGAAGTCGGTGAGAATGGTCACGTAGGGCGCCTGCGGCCGGGCGAGTGCCAGCCCCTCGTACATCATGCGGTTGAAATTCGGGATGACCGAAACCACCATGTCGGGCTTGGTCTTGCGCCAATGGCGCCGCCACTTCTTGGCCACCGACTTGTTGCTCAGGCGAATCAGCGCCTGCAGCAGCTTCAATTCCTGCGCGAGACCGACGCTCCAGCCCCGGGCGAGCCGGGAGTTGTAGATGTCTTCCCAATTCATCCCGGTGGTCTTCAGAAATATGTCCTTCGGATCGAGCACATGCATGAAATTGACCAGACGCACCTCCCACGGCCGGCCCTGCTCACGGATGACCGTCTCGAGCGCGGTGGCGGCCGCGCGGTGCCCGCCGCCCGCATTGAAGTAAACCAGGTCGATCGTTCTTGCGGCGAGCGAGTCATTCATTATTGATTGGAACTCCTGCGGCCATACTGCGTAGTTTATGTGAACGTGGGATGAAAAGAAGCGGGGGTTGTGGCCCGTGCGGCGCTCGCTATACTGAGCGGCGATGAACGCGAGCCTCAAGCCCCTGCAATCGTCCGCCGACGCCGAACGCCAGGCACGAGTCGACCTGGCCGCCTGCTACCGGCTGGCGGCGCATTTCGGATTGAACGAGGGGATCGACAATCACCTGACCCTGATGCTGCCGGGCCACGCGGACCGGTTCCTGCTCGCGCCCTTCGGCCTGCATTGGTCGGAAATCAAGGCGAGCGATTTCATGGTGATCGATTTCGACGGCCGGATGCTGAGCGGCCGGGGTCCCGTCGAGGACACCGCGCTGTACATTCACGCGCCGGTGCACCGCCTCGCGCCGCACGCGCGCTGCGTTCTGCACACGCACATGCCCTATGCCACGGCGCTGTCCATGCTCGAGAATCCGCGGCTGGAGATGGCGGTGCAGAGCGCGCTCATGTTTCACGACGATATCGCCTACGATTCGGGCTACAACGGGCTCGCCTTTGATTGCGCGGAAGGCGAACGCCTGGCGCGCTCGCTCGGATCGAAATCGGTGCTGATGATGGGCAATCACGGCGTCCTGGCGGTCGGAGAAACCGTCCCGCGAGCCTTCGAGCGGCTGTATTTTCTGGAGCGGGCGAGCCAGGCTCAGGTGCTCGCCTTGTCGACGGGGCGGCCGCTGCAGCTGATCCCGGATCCGGTGGTGCGCGCGACCGTCGCGCAGTTCGAAGCGGGCGGCATGGTCGGCGGCCGCGATCGCGCGGAACTGCATTTCGAGGCATTGAAGCGCATGCTCGACCATGCCCACGCGGACTACGCGAGCTGAGCTCCACCGCTAACCCTAAGACCCCCGGCGCGCGTTTAACGCGTCCCGTCCTCGTAGTGTCGATGCTGTCCTTGGTGCTGTTCATCAATTACGTGGACCGGGGCGCCGTGCCGACCGCCGCGCCGCTGATCCAGCATGATCTGCATTTGACCAATGAGCAGCTCGGGCGGCTGTTCTCGGCCTTTTTCTGGGTCTACGCCCTGATTCAGATTCCGGTCGGCTGGCTGGCCGAGCGCTACGGCGCGCATCGGGTGCTCGCCGCGGGACTTGTCATCTGGGCATCGGCGACCGCCCTCACGGGCGCCACCAGCAGCTTCGCGATGTTGATCGCGCTGCGCATGATGCTGGGCCTGGGTGAAAGCGCCGGGTTCCCCTGTGTCTCGAAACTGCTGGCCTCGGTCGTGCCCATCGGGGGCCTGGGCAAGGCAAACGGCATCGTGGGGTTCGGCTATCTCATCGGTCCCGGCGTGGGAATCTTCGCCGCTGGACTCTTGATCGATCAGTTCGGCTGGCGCGGCACCTTCCTGGTGTTCGGCCTGCTGTCACTGATGTGGCTGGTGCCGTGGGCATTCGTGAAGCTGCCCACGGCGGCGACCGCACGCAGCGATGCGTCGACGCCCACCTGGGGGATGATCCTCAAGCAGCGCGGCTTGTGGGGTACGACCCTCGGGCTCTTTTCGAGCAACTACCTGTGGTATTTCATGCTGAGCTGGCTGCCGGGCTACCTCGTGAAAGAGCGCGGCTTCTCGATGCATGAAATGGAGCACCTCGGCACCTTAGGGTATCTGATCAACGGCTCGAGCGCGCTCCTGATGGGCTGGGGCATCGATCGCTACGTTGCGCGCAGAGGCTCGGCGAATTTCGGCTACAAGCTGGTGATGGTCGTGAGCCATACGGGCTCGGTGCTGTGCATGCTCGCCATGGCGATGGGCTCGCAGAGCACCGCGCTCGCCGGCATGTTCGGTTTCCAGGTGCTGATGGGCGCTTGCTCGCCCGGCATATACGCAATGTCGCAGATCCTCTCCGGACCGCGCGCCGCCGGCCGCTGGGTCGGCATCCAGAACTCCCTCGGCAACCTCTCGGGCGCGATCTCGCCCTGGGTCACCGGCATCATCATCGACCGCACCGGACATTACACGCTCGCCTTCATCGCCGCCGCCATGGTGAGCGCGCTGGGCATCGTCGGCTGGATCGGCCTGGTGCCGAACCTCGTCCCGCTCAAGTGGAAATGGAGGGACTTACCGGCCCACGCGCCGGCTGAGGTGTGACGCGGGTCACACGAAGTCGGGAATCTGTCGCAAGGGAACTACGTCGCCGCCTTAAGACATTCCGCAGCCCCGGCGCCGGCCATACCATGACTCACGAACAACGATCGTGGGTGTTGCCGCTCGTGCTTAACAAGTTGACAGAATCCGAAGCCGCCTCGAGCAAGACGCTCGATGCCTTTGCGGAGGTCATACGCGCCCTGGCACCGGAGGTCTGCAGCGTCTCGTTCCATGACGTCGCCGCGGACACGCTGCTGTTGAGCGAGGACTTCCTGCTGCCGGAGGATCATCAACTGGTCGAGGAGTGCCTGGCCAGCGACGCGACGGGCATGCACGCGATCCAGTACGGCACCCGAGAAGGCTCGCGCTATTCGGTCGCCATCCCGGTTCGCGATCCGCGCGGCGAGGTCAACGGCGCCGTGCGCCTGAGCGTCGATTCGCAGATCGTCGATGCCAGGACGAAGGAGCCCTTAGAACAGCGGCTCGGACCCGTCATGGTGTGCCTCGCAGCGGAGTTCGAGCGGCGCGGTGCCGCGCCGCCGCTGCCCCCCGCGGACGAACAGCAGCTGGCCCAAATCGAGCAGGCGCTGCACGCGGAACGCTTCGAGCTGTTCCTGCAGCCCATCCTGCCGCTGCACGACGTGCCAGGGATGGCGCACTACGAGGTGCTGCTGCGGCTGCGCACGCTGGACGGCGGGCTGTTCGAACCCGCTGCATTTCTGGCTGCCGCGGCGCACCGAAATCTCATGCCGGCGGTGGATCGCTGGGTGGTGCGCACGCTGCTCGTGTGGCTGGTGAACAACCGCGATCTGTGGTCGCAGGTGCCATCGGTCTTCTGCATCAATCTGGCTTCGCAATCGATGACGGATGCGAACTTCATCAGCTACGTCGAATCGTGCGTCCAGAAGAGCGGGCTGCCGCCACAGGCGCTGTGCTTCGAGATCACCGAACGCTTCGCCGCCTCGGGCGACATCAGCGTCGCGGAGTCGATGAAGCGCCTGGAAGCGCTGGGGTGTGAGGTCGCGCTCGACGATTTTGGCGCCAACGCGCCATCGTACGGGTACTTGCGCACCGTACCGGCGCACTACTTCAAGATCGACAGCTCGCTGGTGGTGGCAGCGCCGACCGACCGGATCGCTCGCGCAGTGATCTCCTCCATCGTGCGCATGGCGAGCGATCTCGGCGTGCAGACGGTGGCCGAATCGGTCGAATCGGATACTGAGCTTGCGGCCGTGCGCGCGCTCGGCGTGGACTATGCCCAGGGCTATCTGATGGGCAGGCCACGATCCCTGAGCGGCTACGACTTCGCGGCATTGGAACTGAACTAGGGAACCTCGCAGAACTCCCTAGTTCATCTCCTGCCAATTGGGATTGGGCAGTTCGCTGAACACCTCCTGCAGTGCGAAACCCCAGCGCGTGCGGATCATCTTGAAGTACTCATTCTCCAGATCGATGCTGATGTGCGTCGCCAGCCTGAATTCGTCGCGGCGGACGATCGCCAAGTCCAGCGGCGCCCCCACCGATAGATTGGAGCGAATGGTCGAGTCCATGGAAATCAGCGCGCACTTGGCCGCCTGCGCCAGGCTGCTCGAGCGCGTGATCACCCGATCGATGATGGGTTTGCCGTACTTCGACTCGCCGATCTGAAAATAGGGCGTATCGGCCGATGACTCGATGAAATTGCCCGCGGAGTAGATGTGAAACAGGCGCGGCTCCTCGCCCTTGATCTGGCCGCCCAGAATGAACGTGCCATTGAAGTCGTGGCCGTGCTCCTTGAGGTAATCGCCATCGCGCTGGTGGATGTCGCGCAGCGCATCGCCCACCACACGCGCGGCACTGAACATGTTGGCGGCGCGGAAGATGCGCGCGGGCCCCGCGGAATTCTCGGGCGTCTCGTGCAGCAGGTTGACCACCGCCTGGGTGATCGCGAGATTGCCGGCCGACAGCAGCACCAGCACCCGGTCGTGCGGCCGCTGGAACGTCGCCATCTTGCGAAACGTATTGATCTGATCGACGCCGGCATTGGTCCTTGAATCGGACAGCAGAACGAGCCCGGTGTCGACCAGCAGGCCGACGCAGTAAGTCATGAGGGGAAATTCTACATCACTGCTGCTGCTGTAGTGCCGACTCCGCGACTAGAACATTCGCCTCCATTGTCTCGCCTCCCCCGCCGTGGCGTACGCCGCGAACCGGCGCGGCATCCAGATAGTCGCGGCCGACGGCGAGCCGGCAGTAGGTGCGGACCGCCGGACACTTGTGGGTCACGTCCAGGCTTTGCCAGCCGATTTCCGCTCCGAGCCAGACGTCCACCCACGCATGGCTGGCGGCTTCGCTGGCGTCGCCGGTGTACAGATAGCCGCTCACGTAGCGCGCCGGCATGCCCGATGCCCGCGCCGCAGCGATGTACACGTGGGCGTGATCCTGGCAGACGCCTTCGCCGCTCTTGAAGGCCGCGGTGGCGGTGTCCTGCACATCGGTGGTGCCCGGCTTGTAGCGCACCGCGCGGAACACGGCTTCGGCCAGCGCCTGTGCGCGCTCCCGCGGATCCTTGGCCTGCTCCAGGGCCTGGCGCGCAAACGCCTTCAATTCATCGTTCGGGGCGGTGAGCGCCGTGGGCGCAAGAAACGCCAGCGGCGAGAGCGGCCCGTCTTCCTGGCGTCCCTCGACATCGGCCGTTTCCACGACCCCGTTCACGACAATGTGGATTTCGCGGTGCGGTTGTTCGATGGTGAGCAGGTGCGAGATGTTGCCGTACGCGTCGACCTGTTCGAGCTTACGTCCAGGGGCGGCGATGCTCCAGCTGAGCGCGCGCTGACCCGGATCGCGCCGCGGCGTCAGATGCAGGCTCTGGACGCTGTATTTGACCGGCCGATCATAGCGGTAGAGCGTTTCGTGTCGAATGTGCAATTGCATGGCTCAAGCCTCCGCCGGGGGCACCAAAAAATCGGACGCGATGCGATCGCCCAAATCGCGCACCCGGTCGAGAAATTGCTGCAAAAAGCGCGGCAATCCCTCCGCGATGATCGCCTCCATCCGCGTGAAGTGCAGCATGGCATGCATTTCGCCGGCGCGCCGCTCGGTTTCCTTGGATTGTTCGTTCGATACCGACAGAAGGTTCTGGTAAACCTCCTTGCAGCAACGCAGCAGCGAGCGCGGCATGTCGTCGCGCAATATCAGCATCTGCGCAACCTTGTACGGCGTGATCACGTCGCGGTAGACGCGGCGGTAGACCTCGAACGCGGACAGCGCCCGCAGCAGCACGCTCCATTCGTACGGGTCCGGCACCGCGGTGGCGTCGGCGCCGGGCTTAAGATCGCTCTGGTGCGCCGTGAGAATCCTCGCGGTGCTGTCGGCACGCTCGAGAAAGGTGCCGATACGGGTGAAGTGAAACGCCTCGTCGCGCAGCATGGTGCCGATGGTCACGCCGCGCGTGAGGTGAGAGCGCTCTTTGACCCACTCGACGAATTGTCCGATGTCCATGTGCGGGGTGCTGCGCACCATGTACGAGCGCGCGTCGAGCCACGTGGAATTCAGGGTTTCCCACAGCTCCGAGGTCAGCGAACCGCGCACCGCGCGCGCATTTTCGCGGGCCGACCGCAAACAGCTCACGATGCTTCCGCCATACTCGCGGTCCAGGCTCACGAATTCGAACACCTCGCGCGGCTCGATCGTCTCATGGCGCTCGAGGTACGCCTGCTCCATGTGCAGAGCCTTCATGCTCGCGCTCAATGAATGGGTCAGCTTGTCGCCGGATTGGGGCAGCAGCGACATTCGATAATGGGCGTCCACCAGACGCGCGAGGCTTTCGGCGCGCTCGATGTAGCGCGCCATCCAGTACAGATGATCGGCGGTGCGGCTGAGCATCAGCTTCCCAGCACCCACGTATCCTTGGTGCCGCCGCCCTGCGAGGAATTGACCACCAACGAGCCTTCGCGCAGCGCCACGCGCGTGAGCCCGCCGGGTACGATGGTGATATCCCGGCCCGACAGCACGAACGGCCGCAGGTCGATGTGGCGCGGCACGAGACCCTGGGTCGCGAATGTCGGACAGGTGGACAGTGCCAGCGTGGGCTGCGCGATGTAGCGATCGGGGCTCGCGACGATCTGCCTGCGAAACGCCTCGATCTCGCCGGCACTCGCGGCCGGCCCGATGAGCATGCCGTAGCCGCCCGCGCCGTGGACCTCCTTGACGACCAGCTCAGAGAGGTGCGCGAGCACGTAGTCCAGATCCTCTTTGCGGCGCAGTATCCAAGTGCGCACGTTACCGATCATCGGGGCCTGGCCCAAGTAGAAGCGGATCATGTCGGGCACGTATGGATAGATCGACTTGTCGTCGGCGACGCCGGTGCCGATGGCGTTGGCAATCGTGATGTGCCCGGCGCGATAGGCGGTCAGCAAGCCCGGCACGCCGAGCATGGAGTCGGGCCGGAATACCAGGGGGTCCAGGAAATCGTCGTCGATGCGCCGGTAAATGACATCGACGCGCTGCGGGCCTTGCGTCGTGCGCATGAACACCGCCTCATCGCGCACAAACAGATCCTGTCCCTCGACCAGCTCGATGCCCATCTGCTGCGCAAGAAAGGCATGCTCGAAATAGGCGCTGTTGTGGGCTCCGGCAGTCAACAGCACGACGGTCGGATCGGCGACGCCGATCGGCGCGACGCTGCGCAGATTATCGAGCAGCACATCCGGATACCGATCGACCGGTGCAATCCGGTGCTCCGAGAACAACTCCGGAAACAGGCGCATCATCATCTTGCGGTTTTCGAGCATGTACGAGACGCCGGACGGTACGCGCAGGTTGTCCTCCAGCACACAAAACTCACCCGCATCGTCGCGCACGATATCGATGCCGGCGATGTGCGCATAGATACCGCCGGGGACGTCCACGCCCTGCATCTCCGGCCGGTACTGCGAATTGCACAACACCTGCTCGGCGGGAATCACGCCGGCCTTGAGAATCTGCTGGTCGTGGTAGATATCGTGAATGAAGGCGTTGAGGGCCCGGACTCGCTGTTTCAGGCCGCCCTCGAGACGAATCCATTCCTCATAAGGCAACACGCGGGGCACGATGTCGAACGGTATCAGCCGCTCCGTACCCTCTTCCTGTCCGTAAACCGCAAAAGTGATGCCCACCCGGTGGAACAGGGCATCGGCCTCGGCGCGCTTCTGCGTGAGCCGATCCGGCGGCTGATGCTTGAGCCACTCGGCATAGCGTAAGTAATGGGAGCGCGCCGCGCCGCGCTCGAGATACATTTCGTTGTACGGTCTATTGCCCAAAGAGCCCCCTGCTCCAGCACCGAGCGAATTCCATGCCAATCAG
>JBKQOZ010000048.1:0-12143 GCA_052326345.1 Steroidobacteraceae bacterium
GGTGTTGAAAAGCAGTTCCGGCGACTTGCCGAACACCTGTTCGACCTCGTCGGCGGCGCGGGCGTAGGCGGCACGGTCGGTGACATCCAGCACGATCCCGTGAACCTCGGCGCCCTGGGCGCGCAGCCTCGCGGCGGCTTCGTCGATGGCCGCCCGGCGGATGTCGGCGATCACGATCCTGCAGCCAACTTCCGCGAATACGGTCGCCTGGCCGAGGCCCGCGCCCGATGCGCCGCCGGTGATGAACGCGACCTTGCCGGTGTAGTCGCTCATGGTGAACCTCCGAAGCCCTCAGGATGGCGGAATAGTGTT
Source organism: Steroidobacteraceae bacterium (assembly GCA_052326345.1). Lineage (GTDB taxonomy): Bacteria > Pseudomonadota > Gammaproteobacteria > Steroidobacterales > Steroidobacteraceae > Bog-1198. Next base: position 313 of record JBKQOZ010000048.1, read on the forward strand.
TATCGGTCGTCATTCTGCGCAGCTCCTCGATCCCGCCGATTAGAACGGGGTCTGATCCGCGAACGGCGGATGCAGCAAGGTCCATGGATCGGCGTCCGCGCCGCGCGGCACGCTGACTTCGATCAGCACCGGCGCATCGGCGGCGAGCGCGCGCTCCAGCACCGGACGCAATGCCGCAGGGGTCGCCACCCGGTGCGCCTCGATCCCGAAGGAGTGCGCGAACTGCAGGAAATCGGGATTCAGCAGCTCCGATCCGAGTATGCGGCCCGCGAATGCGTGCTGCTGATCGCGCAGCACGTTGCCGAAGGCGTTGTTGTTGAACAAAATGGTCACGACGTTGATGCGGTATTGCACCGCAGTTGCCAGCTCTTGCGCGGCGAACATGAAGCCGCCGTCGCCGGTGATCGATACGACCATACGGCGGGGGAAAGCCACCTTCACGCCGAGCGCGGTCGGAAAGCCGAACCCCAGGGTGCCCTGGAAGCCGGCGCTGATCAGGGTGCGTGGCTGGTACACCGGAAAGCCGAAGATAGAGGCGAAGCCCACCTGGCTGATCTCTTCGATGAAAATGCCGTCGCGCGGCAGCACATCGCGGATGACCGCGAGATATTCGACTTGCGGTTGGATCACGCGGATCGCCTGCGCGGCGGCGGCTTTGGCGTCGTCGACCCGCTCGCGCGTGCCCGTCGCGGCCAGCGGCCGCTTCTCGAGGGCTTGCAGCAGGGCGTTCACGCCGTCGCCGGCATCGGCGATGAGACTGACGTCGACCGGGAGGCGGCGCACCTCGGCCGGATCGATGTCGATGCGGATGATTTTCAAACCCGCCGGCCGATGCCGCCAGCGCAAATCGAGAAGTTCGAAGCGCGAGCCGATGACCAGCGCAACGTCGGTCGAAGGCCATAAGCGCGCACCGGCGGCCACTGTTAAGCCGAGCGGATGATCATCGGAGACGATTCCGCGCCCGCCGCGGAAACTGACCACCGGGGCGGCCAACCTGTCGGCCAGCACCGTCACCGCTTCGCCGGCGTCGAGCGCGCCCGAGCCGGTGAAAATCATCGGCGCGCGGGCCTCGGCGAGCAGATCGGCGGCCGCGGCGATCGCCTCGTCGTCGATCTCAGGATTCGCGATCCGGGGCAGCGGTGCGCAGCGGGCCACGGCGGCGCGCTTGCCGAGAACGTCCCAAGGCACTTGCAGGGCTGCAACGCCTTGGCGTCCGGACGTCATTTCCTGGAAGGCGCGCGCGAGCAGCCAGGGCGCGTCGCCGGGTTGCTCGACGTGTTGTGCTGATTTGGTAATGGCGCGCAGCACGCCGAGCTGGTCATCGATTTCATGTAGCTGGCCGCGCTGCCGGTTCTTGAAGCGCGTGGTCACATCGCCGGTCAGCGCCAGGACCGGCGCGCCACAGCCCTGCGCCGTCAGCAACGCGGCGCCGGCATTGAGCACACCCGGGCCCGGTACGACGGCGCAGATTCCCGGCTTTCCGCTCGCGCGTGCGTATCCGAACGCCATATAGCCTACGGTCTGCTCATGACGGGCACCCACCGTGCGAATAACGGCCGAACTTCTGGCCAGCGCGTCGCAGAGCCCGTAAATCTGCGCGCCGGGCAGCGCGAATACGGTATCGACACCGTGCGCGAGCAGGCCCTCCACGAGCGCCTCGCCGCCGGTCATGTGCGTTGCGCGCAGCGCTTTGCCGTCGGTCGCAGATTGGCGATCGGGTGTGCGTTCAGTTTCATCGAACTGCATGGTGGTTCCTGAGCGATACGTTCGGCCGGATTGACGCACGATGGCGTGCGAGGCGGCGTGCGAGGCGCCGGGGACCTATTCTGAACGGCCTCGGCGTTCGGCGCGAGTCATTGCGCGCGAAGATCATTCCGGTACGGCAAAGGTGCTTTTCTCAAAGAATCCGTGAGTTTTATTCCTTGACCGCCATGGCGCGGCTGGGCGATATATAAAGGTAATTGGCCCCTGCTACAGCTTGTGATGGAATAAAAGCTGACTCCGCTTGATCCAGGCGAACTGGCCTACGATCTCCTCCAAGGTGCGAGGCAGCTCGGTTGCCGACCAGTACGTGTTGGTCTCGGGATTGGAGCGAAGTTATTCGCGACACTTGTGAACTAGTGAGGCGCGATCCCAGGATACCGGAGTAGGTAGGCGTTTCTGGCTGCCAAATAACATTCGCAGGCAGCGGCTTGCAAGCCGCGCCGATCGAGTATGGTGACGTGGCCGCGAGTGTAACGGATCAGCTTGCGCTGCCGCAGTAGCGAGGCGGAGTGGTTAACCCCTTGACGGCGCACGCCCAACATGGCGGAGATCAATTCCTGAGTGATATAGAATTGATTGGAGCGCGCCCGGTCGCCGGTCACCAACAGCCATCGGGCAAGCCGCGCGGTCACGTCATGGAAGTTGGTGCAAACGGCGGTCTGCGACAGCTGGGCCATCACCACATAGACGTAGCGGCTTAACAACCGCCGCAGTTGCGGGTTACGTTCGAACTCACGGCAAAACGTCGGCGCGGCGATTCGCCAGGCCGTGCCGGCCCCATTCACCAGCGCGCGCTGCGATCCCATGTTGATCCCGAATGCGACTGAGACCCCTAGCGCGCCTTCATCGCCAATGACCGCCACCTCAAGACTTTCGTCTGCAGCGGTCGAGGCAATCAGTGAGATGGAGCTGCCAGCGGGGAAGTACACATGGCGAATGCGCTGCCCGGGCTCGCGCAGCACTTCGGCGGATTTGAGCTCGACCGGCTCGCACGCTGCGAGCACGCGTTCGCGATCCCGACGGGGTAAAAGCTCAAGAAGGCGATTTTTCGCCGCCGGACGGGATATAGGACGTGACACGGTCTCTCTCTTGTTGCCGAAGGGGCTATCTCAGATCTGCCAGCACGACTATCGCGTCCTGCGATCGGACCACCGCTCCCGGCTCTTCGCTCAGGGTGCTAAACCACCCCGGCTCGACCGCCGCAATCGTAGGATCAATCTAACACATGGCCAGAGTCATGTTGCTCACAAGACGTCCGGAACAGCGATCTTAGGTACGTAGATCTTGCGCGACTCACATTTATCGTCCTGCATTTGGTAAGGGAAACCCCTACAATAGAACGCCGACAGACGTACCATCCATCGCCATGTACGCTAGTCGACATATTGCAGGGCGATGATTCGCAATTCGGGGAGGCAGCATGTCTTGCGATATGCCGGACTTGTACGGTCCGCAGCGAAATCAATTGCTCGCTGCATTGCCTATGCCGGAGCGAGAGCGCATCTATCCGCACTTGCAACTCGTCCCGATGCCGCTCGGCAAAATCGTGTGCGAGCCTGGCAGTGTACTGCGCCATGTGTACTTTCCGATCGACTGCATCGTCTCGTTTCTGTACTTGATGAAAGACGGTGCTTCGACGGAAGTCGCGGTGGTGGGTAACGAGGGTCTGGTCGGCGTCGCGCTCTTCACGGGCGGAGAAAAAAGCCGGAGCAGGGCGGTGGTGCAGAGTGCTGGCAGCGCCTATCGGTTGATCGGAAAGCGATTCAAGGACGAGTTCCATCAAGAAGGTGAAATGCATGCTCTGCTTCTGCGCTACACACAGGCGCTGCTCACGCAAATTGCCCAGACGGCCGCCTGCAACCGGCATCACACGCTGGACCAACAACTGTGCCGCTCGCTGCTGGTGTATCTGGACCGACTGCCCACCAACCAGCTCAAAATGACGCAGGAGCTCCTGTCCAACATGCTGGGAGTGCGTCGCGAAGGCGTTAATTCAGCTGCCGCTAGGTTGCAGAGCCTCGGCGCCATCCGTTACACCCGCGGCCAAATCACGGTCGTCAATCGATCCAAGCTGCAAGATGAGTGTTGTGAGTGTTATGCCGCGGTCAAGGAGGAGACCGATCGGCTGGTGCTTCAGGCGCGTGTCGAACGGCAACTATGTGCTGGCCAATATTAATTGCCGCCAGCTCAAGTTCGCAGATAGCTGGCGCCGTTGACGTCGATCACGCCGCCGGTCATGGCGGGCGGCGCGTCGAGCGCACAGTAGACGGCCGCGGCCGCCACTTCATCGGTGCGGTTCACGCGTCCGAGTGGATGTTGCGCGAGAATGGCCGGGCCGTCGGGTCCGGTGAGATGGCTCGCGGCCATGTCGGTCTCCACCCAGCCCGGCGCCACGCAGTACACGTAGATCGCACGCGGCGCGAGCGCTTTCGCGAGAGACTGAGATAGGGCATTGAGGCCGGCCTTGCTCGCGCCATAGGCCGGGGCGTCTGGCTCGCCGCGAAATGCGCCGCGCGAGGAGATGTTGACGATCCGGCCGCGGCCGAATGCGACATCCACCGGCTCGATGCGCCCCACCATGCTCTGTGCGGCGAGCAGCGATAGGTTGGCAGGAGCGAGCAGATTGACGCCGAGCGTACGCCGCCACGCAGACTGCCAGGACTCGTAGTCGGTATCCAGGGGCGGGTGCATGATGTAGAGGCCTGCATTATTGATGAGGACGTCGACGCCACCGAGTTGCCGGACGACGCGATGCCAGAGCTGAGCGGTTGCACCTGGATCGGCGAGATCCGCATCAAAAAGCGAGTGGCCCTTTCCCGGCAGATCGGCGAGAGCCCCATCTGCGGTGTCCCGGTTGCTGCGGTAGTGGAGCGCGATCCGTAAGCCGCGGTGCGCCAGTTGCATCGCGATGATCCGGCCGATGCCGCGCGATCCGCCGGTCACGAGCGCGGTGAGGTTCGAGGCATGACGCACTTGGGGCATCAGGCGGCTTTCATTTTCTCTTCGCGCGCGTCCTGCCCATGAAATCGCGCTTCCCGATCGGGACGCCCTTCCAGCGTAGGATGTCGTAAGCCGTGGTTGCGTGGAAGTAAAAGTTGGGCTGCGAGAAGGAGAGCAGGAAATTCTCGGCGGTGTAATCGATCTGGCGGTCACCGAATGCAAAGCGCATGTCGCGGCCGACGAAAGCGTCGACCTCCGCTGCCTCGATTGCCTCGAGCGCAGCGAGCGTCTCAGCGATGCGCGCTTTGAGCGCCGCAAAACTTTCGGGGGCAGGCGTCATATCGGGGGAAAAGACGCCCTTGCGGACACCCTCGATCGCCCCGAGAGAGTGCACTGCGGTGGACTTCACCTGGTAGGCAAACGGCAGCATGTCCTCGACAAGCCGGGCCTGAATGATGTCGTGAGGCGCGAGCCCCTTCTCGGTGCAGAAAGCCTCCGCCTTGCCGAGCAGGCCGGAGACGGCCTCCAGGATCTGCCGATAGGACGGAACAGTGGCGGCGTAAAGCGAAAAAGCCATGGCGTTCCCCGCGATTACTGATCGCGGAGTCTAATCGCACCTGCGTGAAATAAGAAGTCAGGATCGCCGGGGCGAGGTTTTTGCGCACGCGACCCGAATCTCCTAGGATAAAGCGATGGACAACCGGCGATCATGGTCGCGCCGCGCCGTACTCAAAGGCACGCTCGCGGTTGGCGCATTGGGCCCGGCAGGGATGTGGCCAAAGTTGTCGCTTGCCGCGGACGCTGCGCTCACGCCGGCATGTCGAGACGGGCATCAGGAACAAGCGACGTTGGCGTCCGCCGCAGGTCCGTATTTCAAGCCTGATTCGCCCGAACGTGGCGATCTAGCAGAGGCCCCGTCCGATGGGCGCCTGATTACACTTCGGGGTCGCGTTCTGTCGCGCTCCTGCCAACCCCTGGCGAATGTCCTGCTTGATCTGTGGCACGCGGATCAAAACGGTCTGTACGATGACAGCGGGTTTCGCTATCGCGGGCACGTATTCAGTGACGCCCAGGGAGGCTACAAATTTCGCACCATTGAACCCGCGCTCTACCCGGGCCGTACGCGCCATTTTCACTTCAAGATACAAGCGCCGGGCGGCCAGATATTGACGACGCAGCTTTTCTTCCCCGGGGAGCCGCGCAACCAGATTGACCGGCTCTTCCGTCCGCAGCTGCTCATGACAATCGGCGGCACGCCGGAGCTCTTGAGCGCGCAATTCGACTTCTTCATAGACGCTTAAAGAGCGGTGCAGCGACGCGTTGGAGCGCGCTTGCTGCAGTGGCGCAAAATGCCGCGCCGCGTGGCTTGTGAAAAAGCTCCCGGGATGCTCTACACTGTCACACAAATGTCATCAACCACGCACACCGCGAGAAAGGAACACCGAAATCCTGATCACAAGGATGGACGCGAAGTGGAATGGCAGCTGGCGTCCACCGATCTCGGTTCTGTTCGCCGCTGGCTGGCCGAGCACGGCACGATTGACGGGCTCGTCCTGGAACCGCGCTCCACTCTGAACATCTTCGATACGTATTTGGACACACATGACTGGCGAATACATCGTGCGGGCTTCGCGCTGCGCATCCGCTCCGAGTCCGGGAAATCGGAGGCGACTCTCAAGTCGCTGCATTCCGCCAGTACGGAGGTGGCGGACCGCCGGGAGTTGAGCGAATCGCTGGAAAACTCCGAGAGCGAGTCGATTCGACAATCGATCGGTCCTGTCGGATCGCGCGTACACGCGGTGAGCGGTGCACGCGCCTTGCTGCCGTTGTTCGAAGTGCGCACCTCGAGACAGAGATTCGCGATCCGCAGGGAGGACGAGGCGCAGCAACTGGGCGAGATTGCCCTCGATGAAACCGTCATTTCGCGCCCGGATGGCGAGCCGAAGACGAGCATGCAGCGGGTCGAGGTGGAAGCCCTCACGGAGGCCCACGAGCCGCTGCGATCGCTGGTGAAAACTCTCCGCAGCGACTGTGCGCTCGAGGCGGCGTCCGACACCAAATACTCGCAGGGACTCAAGTCAATAGGCTTGGCACCAGCGCCCGCAACGGAATTCGCGCCGACGGCGATACATGCATCCATGCCCATTGTCGAGGTCGCTCTGGCGAACCTTCGTCGCTACCTGTCCGCCTGGCACCACCACGAGCCTGGAGCCCGCCTGGGAGACGATCCGGAAGAGCTGCATGACTTGCGCGTCGCTGGTCGCAGACTGGACGGCATCCTGCGCCAGTTCCGGGCGTATCTGCCGGCACCGTTTCTACGGCTGCGGCCGGTGCTCAAAGAGACATTGCGTGCCCTCGGCGAGGCGCGCGACCTGGATGTTGCCCTGAGTGAGCTGGAGACGTTCAGCCGCGAGTTGGCGCAAGCGGACAGGCAAAGCGTCGAGCCCTTGAAGCAGCACCTCGTGTCCGAGCGCCGGCGCGCCCGCGCCCGAATGTTGAGCGTGCTCGATTCGGGCCCGGTGCAGGGCAGATTCCAGGATCTGACGTCACTGCTGGGCGCGTCCTCTGCGGCATCGCAGCGCTCATCTTCGCAGCCGGCGCTCCGCGCGGCACCGGAATTGATCCGAGTGCGGTACCGCAAGCTGCGCAAAAGCGCGGACCTCTTGACGCCGGATTCCTCGATCGAGGCGTATCACGAGGTCCGCAGCCGCGTGAAAAAGCTGCGTTATGCGCTGGAAGCGGTGGCAGCCATCTACGGCAAGCCCTCTGGTCAGATGCTTCGTACATTGCGCCGCTGGCAGGATAAGCTCGGAGTGCAACAGGATTCCGCCGTAGCGAGCCGCCGCCTGAAGGCTCTCGCCAGCGCTCCACCCGAGGGTATTCCGCCCGAGACGTTGTTCTTGATGGGGCGGCTCTCGGAACATTATGCAAGCACCGCCGTGCGGGCGCGGAAGCTGTATGCAAAGCACTACCAGAAAGTTCGGGGAAGATGGAAGAGACTGCGGATGAAGTTCGCGGATCCGGTTGTCGGCGACGCACCCAGGCTTTCCGACTCCGGGCCCTGAAACGATGTTGCTGTTGATCGTCCGGCATGCGGTTGCATTCGAGCGCGACCGCCATCGCTGGCGGGACGATGCTACGAGGCCGCTGTCGCCTGCGGGGATGAGGCGAGCGCGCAAGGCGGCGATTGGACTGAAACAGCTCAGCAGGGCGCCCGATCGGGTGCTGACGAGTCCGCTGGTTCGCGCCAGGCAGACTGCGCAGATTCTGACCGACGTTGCCGGCTGGCCGCAGGCCGAGGAGGCTTTGGAACTCTCGCCGGGAGAATCCGCGCTGTCGGTGTTGACCCTGCTCGGCAAGGACCACAGCAAGCTGGCTGCCGTCGTCGGCCATCAGCCCGACCTAGGGAATCTACTCGCGGGTTGCCTGCTCGGTTCTGGCAGGGGTTTGCGGATCGAAATGAAGAAAAATGCCGTCGCTTGTGTGTCCTTCGAGGGCCCGCCACGCGCCGGGAGTGCGACCCTCAGGTGGCTTGCAACACCGCGCATGCTGCGCGGATTTGGACGCGACTGATGGACAGAAATACTTTGGCCGAAATCCCTGAAGAGTCGGCGATTCCGAATCCTGCGGTTTCTGCCAACGGCATCGAGGTCCCACGCGCGCGCGCCACACCAGCCGGCGCGATGAAGATAATCGCCGTCACCAACATCAAGGGCGGAGTCGGCAAGACGACCACGGCCGTCAACCTCTCTTATCTCTGCGCGGCGTGCGGGCTGCCCACGCTGTTGTGGGACCTGGACCCGCAAGGCGCCGCGACCTACACGCTGAGAGGCGAGCCGCATGAACACGCTTCCCCGAAGAAGCTGCTGAATGGCAAGCGCCAGCTCGCAGAGTTGGTCCTGCCGACGGACTACCCGAATCTCGATCTTTTGCCCGCGGATTTCTCATATCGCAGCTTTGACGTTCACCTGAGCGATCGAAAGCGGCCCACCGAGCGGCTTTTGAAAATGAGCCGCTCGTTGCGGGAGATTTATTCCGCATTATTCCTCGACTGCGCGCCGGGTATCTCACTGCTGTCGGAAAATGTGCTGCGCGCGGCGGATGCGATCATCGTGCCGCTGCTGCCCACGCCCTTGTCGGTGCGCATGCTCGCGCAACTGCGGGACTTCATTGTCGGCGAGGGCTGGGTGGATCTGATGCTTCTGCCGTTCTTTTCGATGGTCGATCGTCGCAGGTCGCTGCATCAAGACATGATGGCGAGTACGCGCGAGCAATTTCCGGAGATGCTGGCGACCGAAGTGCCTTACTGGAGCGAGATCGAACGCATGAGCATTCGCCGGGCGCCGATACCGGCGTTCGCACCTGGCAGCGCGGCGGCGCAGATTTATGCCGCCCTATGGGCGGAGGTCGCGGCGCGAATGGGACGGGAGCGGCGAGTGGGGGCCCGGCACTGATCAGGGAGCGGCGCGGTGGCTTAAGGGGCGGTTCAACCGCCCGCAATCAGCATGACGGCTCCCATGGCGATCGAGACGATGCCGATGGACCTCGATCGCGTCAATCGCTCTTTGAGAAACACCATTGCAATGGCGGTGCCGAACAATATCGAGGTCTCTCGCAGCGCGGCGAGGCGCGGCGCCGCATTCCCCATGACTTTGAGCGCATCGACGCGCGCCATTCAGATGCCCGGTAGTTGCGCACGTGGGAGGCGTCGCGGAGCAATTCGAGGGTCTGCAGCGCCGTGTCCATGAGCGCAGCCTCCGGAGCGAGCACGTCGATGACGATCAGCGTGCCGCCGGGGGCCAGAGCGCGCCGCATTTCGCTCAGCGCGCGCGGCACATCGAGCCAGTGGTGCGCTGAATAGCGCGACACGATGAGATCGAACGATCCGTCGGCGAAAGGCAGCCGATCGGCGGAGCCCCGTACGGTGCGGATCTGCGCATGCCCGCGCGCGGCGGCCTCGGCAGCCACCACCGCCAACATGGGAGTCGCCAAGTCGTATGCGACGACGCTTTGCGCGCCGCCGCGTGCGAGCGCGAAGCTCGCATGGCCGGCGCCCGACCCCAGGTCGAGCGTGCGGGCGGGTCTCGATCGTGCGCAAATCCCGGCGAGGCGCTCGATGTCGGCGCCGGTCGCGTGCACGGTGCTCGTGAGATACTTGGCGGCAGTGGCGCCGAACTGGCGGGCGGTTAATTCCGGCTGGTCCATATGATCAGATACCGTCATTTGCCGACTGTGGCGGGGTGGAGTGGGCGTGCATGGTAAGCGATTCGACCTATCAGCTGCGTGAAGCATCGAAGAAGCAGGACTTTGATGTGGCTCGCGCACTTTTCGAGGAATACGCGGCGCAGCTCAATATCGATCTCTGCTTCCAAGGATTTGCAGCGGAGCTGGGCCAGCTTGCGCAGATATACGGCCCGCCGTCCGGTTGCCTGCTGCTGGCCAGAAGCGGCGAACGGGGCGCCGCCGTCGGCTGCGGCGCCGTCCGCCGCCTTTCGGCGGACAGCTGCGAAATGAAGCGGCTTTACGTCCGGCCGCAGGCGCGGGGCGCGAAATTGGGGCTCCTCATCGCCCAAGGCTTGGTCGCCCGCGCGCGAGCGCTCGGCTATGCCCGAATGCTTTTGGACACCCTGGTCGAGATGACTCCCGCCAGGGCGCTGTATCGTTCGCTGGGATTTCGCGAAGTCGCCGCCTATTACAACAGCCCGCTGTCCGATGTGGTCTACATGGAGCTCGACTTGCGCAGGGAACCCTAGGCGCGTGAGTGCTCGCCGCGAATGTCGGCCGCGGCGCGCTCCAGAATCGCGGCGATGCGCCGCTGCTCCTCGGCAGAACTTGCCCATGTGTCGGCGAGCGCCGATTTAAGTTCGCGCCGCGCGCGCAGCAGATCCTTCGAGTAGCGGCCCTGGTCATTGAGAGCATCTTCCTCGGCGTTCAAGGCGCGGCGCACGCGCTCCATGCGCTGCGCAACCCGTCCGATCTGTGCCAACAGGGCATCGGCGAGAGCCCGATGTTCGTCCAAATACTGTCGGCCGGCCTCGGTGATATGGTAGAGCTTGCGGGTTCCGTCGGCCTCAACCGTCGCGCGGCCGAGCTCTTCGAGATGCGTCAGAGCCGGATAGACCATGCCGGGACTCGGTACGTAATAGCCTTGGGAACGTTCGTCCAGCGCCCTGATGATCTCGTAGCCATGGCGCGGCTTGTCCGCGAGCAGCCCCAGGATCAACAGCTGCAAGTCGATGGACTTAAGCTTGCGCCCCATGCCGAACGCGCGCGCGCCCATCCCGTCTCCATCCTTGAAGCCCCTGCCGAACCGTCCGAGGCCGCCGCCCCGATGACCGCCAAAAAAATGCGGTAAATGCCTTGTCATGCCTATCACCAGATATATTGTAAAACATATCTTACGATAGATCTGGTCCCTTGGCCAGTGTCAATGAGCGGATTCAATCACGAGCGCTACTGACGCGGCGGCGCCCCGCTGCCTCATCCCTCGTGCATCGGCTGAACGAGCGGGGAGGCCAGGCCGCGTTAAGGGGAATAAGGCTTGGGTTTGCATTGACACTGGAGCGGCCGCGCCGCAAAATACGCGGCTCATTTTAGGGAGGGGTACCCAAGCGGCCAACGGGGGCAGACTGTAAATCTGCTGGCTTATGCCTTCGTAGGTTCGAATCCTACCCCCTCCACCAGCTGGGTGAGGGTACGGTGCCATTGGCTTGCGGCGTGTGTGAATGCGGGTGTAGTTCAATGGTAGAACGTCAGCCTTCCAAGCTGATCACGTGGGTTCGATTCCCATCACCCGCTCCATGTGGATGCGGCCCACGTAGCTCAGTTGGTAGAGCACGTCCTTGGTAAGGACGGGGTCAGCGGTTCAATTCCGCTCATCGGCTCCAGAAATTGTTAGCTGTGAGGATGAACGAATGCTAAGCCCGGAGGTAATAACCAGGGCAAATGCGCACCTGGAATTGGGTGAAGGTTTCATAAGCTCGGCTGCGGTTTGCGACAGCTCTGCTGAGTATGAGATTCGAACCGCCTTTTCCCGTACGTATTACGCGCTATTTCATGTTTGCTACGCGCACTTGCTGGGCCGACAGATGGATCCTGTGGCTGTAGAGAAAATAGCCGACAGTCAT
>JBKQOZ010000049.1:0-4289 GCA_052326345.1 Steroidobacteraceae bacterium
CCCCTAGTACCGGTACTGCTCCGCCTTGTACGGCCCCTGCTTCGGCACCCCGATGTAGCGCGCCTGCACGTCGGTGAGCTGCGTGAGCTCGGCGCCCAATTTGGAGAGCTGCAGCCGCGCGACCTTCTCGTCGAGATGCTTCGGCAGTACGTACACGCCCACCGGATACTTCGCGGTTTGCGTGTACAGCTCGATTTGCGCGAGCACCTGATTCGCGAACGAGGAGCTCATCACGTACGAGGGATGTCCCGTGCCGCAGCCCAAATTCACCAGGCGCCCCTCGGCGAGCAGGATGATGCGCTTGCCGTCGGGGAAGATGATGTGATCGACCTGCGGTTTGATGTTGTCCCAGGCGTACTGCCTAAGCGCCGCCACCTCGATCTCGTTGTCGAAGTGGCCGATGTTGCACACGATCGCCTGGTCCTTCATGCGCTTCATGTGCTCGTGGGTGATTACGTGGAAATTGCCCGTGGCGGAGACGAAGATGTCCGCCTTGTCCGCGGCGTAGTCCATGGTGACCACCCGGTAGCCCTCCATGGCGGCCTGCAGCGCGCAGATCGGGTCGATCTCAGTGACCCACACCTGCGCCGAGAGCGCCCGAAGCGCCTGCGCGGAACCCTTGCCGACATCGCCGTAGCCGGCGACCACGGCCACCTTGCCGGCGATCATCACGTCGGTGGCGCGCTTGATCGCATCGACCAAGGATTCGCGGCAGCCGTACAGATTGTCAAATTTGGATTTGGTCACCGAGTCATTCACGTTGAACGCCGGGAACGCAAGCCGCCCCTCCTTGGCCATGTGATACAGGCGCTTGACGCCGGTGGTGGTCTCCTCCGTGACGCCCCTGATCTTGGCGAGGCGCGTCGAGTACCACTTGGGGTCCACCTTGAGCTTCGCCTTGATGGCGGCGAACAGGTGCTGCTCCTCTTCGTTGCCGGGCACCGCGATGATCGAGGCATCCTGCTCGGCCTTCGCGCCCATGTGCAAGAGCAGCGTGGCATCGCCGCCGTCGTCGAGAATCATGTTGGCGTGGCCGCCGTCCGGCCATTCGAAGATGCGGTGCGTGTAGTCCCAGTACTCGGCGAGCGTTTCGCCCTTGACGGCGAACACCGGCGTGCCGCCCGCGGCGATCGCCGTGGCCGCATGGTCCTGGGTCGAGTAGATGTTGCACGAGGCCCAGCGCACCTGTGCGCCCAAGGCATTCAAGGTCTCAATCAGCACCGCGGTTTGAATGGTCATGTGCAAAGAGCCCGCGATGCGCGCCCCGCGCAGCGGCTGCTCGGCCGCGTACTCGCGGCGGATGGCCATGAGCCCCGGCATCTCGGTCTCGGCGATCTTGATTTCCTTGCGGCCCCACTCGGCCAGCCCCAAATCCTTGACGAGATAGTCGTTCTTCGCTTTCACTTGAGCATTCATCTGATGACTCCTTGAAAAACTGTTGGGGCGCAGGGGTCTTCTAAGCCGCGCGCGTCGTATTGAGCTCAGCCGCGAGCGCGTCGGCCTTGTCCGTGCGCTCCCAGGTGAACTCTTTTTCCGTGCGGCCGAAGTGCCCGTATGCCGCCGTTTTCTGATAGATCGGGCGCGCGAGGTCGAGCATCTCGCGCAGTCCGTATGGGGTGAGATCGAAATGCGCGCGCACGATCTGGGTCAGTCGCGCATCGGAGAGCTTGCCCGTGCCGAAGGTCTCGACCATGATCGAGGTGGGCTCCGCCACGCCGATGGCGTAGGACACCTGCACCTCGCAGCGCTCCGCGAGCCCCGCCGCCACGATGTTCTTGGCGACGTAGCGTGCCGCATAGGCCGCCGAGCGGTCGACCTTCGAGGGGTCCTTGCCGGAGAAGGCGCCGCCCCCGTGGCGCGCGAAGCCGCCGTAGGTGTCGACGATGATCTTGCGCCCGGTGAGCCCGCAGTCCCCGACCGGGCCGCCGATGACGAACCGCCCGGTAGGGTTGATGTGATACTTGGTGCGCTTGTCGATCCATTTGGCCGGCAGCACGGGCTTTAAGATCTCCTCCATGACCGCTTCGCGCAAATTTCGGGTGCTGATGTCGTCCGCATGCTGGGTGGAGAGCACCACCGCCTCCACGCCCACCGGCCGGTCGTTGTCGTAGCGCAGCGTGACCTGGCTCTTGGCGTCGGGGCGCAGCCAGGGGAGCTTGCCGGACTTGCGCACCTGGGCCTGCTTCTTGACCAGCCGGTGTGCGAGCGTGATGGGGGCCGGCATCAGCACCTCGGTCTCGTTGGTCGCATAGCCGAACATCAGGCCCTGATCCCCGGCGCCCTGCTTGCGCTCGTCCTTGCGGTCCACCCCCTGCGCGATGTCGGCCGACTGCTTGCCGATGATGTTGAGCACACCGCAGCTCGCGCCGTCGAAGCCCATGTCGGAGGTGTTGTAGCCGATGTCGAGCACGGTCTTGCGCACCAGGGCTTCCACATCGACCCAGGCGCTGGTGGTGATCTCCCCGGCCACGATCACCACGCCGGTCTTGACCAGGGTTTCGCAGGCGACGCGCCCGCGCGGGTCGGCCGTCAAAATCGCATCGAGCACGGCATCGGAGATCTGATCCGCGACCTTGTCCGGGTGGCCTTCGGAAACCGATTCGGAGGTAAACGAGAAACTCTTGCTCATGATGTCAAATCCCTTCAGGTACGTGGCCAAAATTCTGCTGGTATCGTGCACGCAATTCAGCGCGCGTGAATTCATGATTCTGCGGCCCGCGCGATTCGATCTTGATCGAGCCCAGCAGGGAGGCCAAACGGCCCGTGGTCTCCCAGTCGAGGCCGTGCAGCAGGCCGTGGATTAAACCAGCCCGATAGGCATCGCCGCAACCCGTGGGATCGATGAGGGCGCCGGCCTTGACGCAGGGAACGGCGAGCGTCCGGCCTGCGGTGTAAATCACCGATCCTTCGGACCCCCGGGTGACGATCAATGCCTGGACCCGGGCCGCCACTTCGGCGGCGGAGAGGCCGGTCTTTTGCTCGAGCAGGCCCCACTCGTAGTCGTTGACCGCCACCCAGGCGGCCTGTTCGATGAAGGTTTTCAGTTCCGGGCCGCTGAACATCGGCAATCCCTGCCCGGGATCGAAAACGAACGGTATCCCGGCCTGCGCGAACTGCGCCGCGTGCTCGATCATCGCCTGCCGGCCGTCCGGCGCCACGATCCCGAGCGCTACCTGCCCGGCGTCCGCGACCTGGTTGAGGTGTGCATACTGCATCGCGCCCGGATGAAAGGCCGTCATCTGATTGTCATCGAGGTCGGTGGTGATGAACGCCTGCGCGGTGAATGCATCGTCGATGACCTTGATGTGCTCGAGGCTGATGCCCAAGG
Organism: Steroidobacteraceae bacterium; assembly: GCA_052326345.1. Taxonomy (GTDB): domain Bacteria; phylum Pseudomonadota; class Gammaproteobacteria; order Steroidobacterales; family Steroidobacteraceae; genus Bog-1198. The sequence continues at coordinate 3,329 of JBKQOZ010000049.1, forward strand.
CGCGCAGCCGCTCGCGGTAGGGCCCGAAATCGTGCCCGGCGGTGGCCATGGGCAGGCCGCGATCGCCCAGCAGGCGCAGGCTGTAGGCGATATTCGCGGCGCAGCCGCCGTACTCGCGGCGCATCTCGGGCACCAGGAAGGCCACGTTCAAGATGTGGATCCTGTCGGGGAGGATGTGCTCCTTGAAGCGGTCCGGGAACACCAGGATCGTGTCGTAAGCCACTGAGCCGCAAATCAATGCGGCCGGCGAACCGGCGCTGTTCTCGCCGGCGGCCCGCTCGCCGCTCCTGTCCTGCACCATCCGCCACCCTTGAAGTCAAACCACGTATTCTACCCGTAAACCCATGCCCTCCGCTCACTCCAAACCGCCGCAGATTTCCAAGCTGCTGGTGCTGCTGGGGGCAATCTCGATCCTGACCCCGTTCAGCCTGGATATGTACCTCCCCGCCCTGCCGGCGATCGCGGCGGACCTCTCCGCGGGGGCGGGCGCCGTGCAGCTGACCCTGCCGGTGTTCTTCGTCGGCCTGGCGGCGAGCCAGCTTATGTTCGGTTCGCTCGCGGACCACTTCGGCCGGCGCCCCCCGCTGCTGTGGGGGCTCGCACTGTTCGTCACCGGCTCGGTGGGCTGCGCCTTGAGCCCGAGCGTGGGCGCGCTCGCCGTGTGGCGCGGCGTGCAGGCGCTCGGCGTGGGCAGCGCGAGCGTGATACCGCGCGCGGTGGTGCGCGACCGCTTCGACGTGACGCACACCGCGCGCGCTCTCTCCCTGCTCGGGCTCATCGTCGGCTTGGGTCCGATCCTCGCGCCGCAGATCGGCGGGGCGATTCTGCTGATCGCGAGCTGGAGAGTCGAGTTCTGGCTGTTGGCCCTGCTCGGTGCGGCGTGTCTGCTCGTCGCCTTCCTGACCCTGCGCGAATCCATTCCGGCCGAGCGCTCGATGCTGATCGGGCCGAAGCTGTGGCG
>JBKQOZ010000050.1:0-5817 GCA_052326345.1 Steroidobacteraceae bacterium
CGCGCGCTGCCGGAATTAAATCGCCAGTAGGGGTGAACATTGGATATACACGAATATCAGGCCAAGGAGCTGCTCTGCGGCTTCGGCGTGAGCGTGCCGCCGGGCGGGGTGGCCTACAGCCCCGAACAGGCCGTCTACGTCGCTACCGAGCTCGGCGGCTGGCATTGGGCCATCAAGGCGCAGATTCATGCCGGCGGCCGCGGCAAGGCCGGCGGCGTCAAGCTCTGCCGCACGTATTCGGAGGTGGCGGCCGCGGCCAAGGGCTTGCTCGGCGCGACGCTCGTGACCAACCAAACCGGACCCGCCGGCAAGGTGGTGCACCGCCTCTACGTCGAGAAGGCCGAGCCGTTCGTGCGCCAGCTGTACTTGGGCTTCGTGCTCGACCGCAAGATGGAGCGCATCCGCATCATCGCCTCGGCGCAAGGCGGCATGGAAATCGAGGAAATCGCCGCCACCCGGCCTGAATCCCTCTTGAAACAGGAGGTGGACCCGGCGGTGGGGCTGCAAGCCTTCCAGGCCCGCGAGCTCGCGTTCGGGCTCGGGCTCAACATCAAGCAGGTCAGCCAGGCGGTCACCACGATCTTGGGCTGCTACCGGGCGTTCCGCGATCTCGATGCGACCATGGTTGAGATCAATCCGCTGGTGGTGACCAAGGATGACCGGGTGCTCGCCTTGGATGCCAAGATGTCCTTCGACGACAATGCGCTGTTTCGCCGCCCGAAGGTCACCGAGATGCGCGACCCCGCCGAGGAGGATCCGCGCGAGGCGCAAGCCGCGGAGTTCGGGCTCAACTACGTCGGCCTCACCGGGGATATCGGCTGCATCATCAACGGCGCGGGCTTGGCGATGGCGACCATGGACATGATCAAGTTCGCCGGCGGCGAGCCCGCCAACTTTCTCGATGTCGGCGGCGGCGCTTCGCCGGAGCGGGTGGCGGCGGCGTTCAATCTGGTGCTCTCGGACCGCAACGTCAAGGCGATCCTGGTCAACATTTTCGCCGGCATCAACCGCTGCGATTGGGTGGCGCAGGGCGTGGTGCAGGCGGCGCAGGGTCTGAAAGTGCCGCTGGTGGTGCGGCTCGCCGGCACCCATGTCGAGGAAGGCATGCGCATCGTGCGCGAGTGCGGGCTGCCCATCATCACGGCGGACACGCTCGCCGAGGCGGCGCGCAAAGTGGTCGCTGCGTCGCGCGGTGCAGCCACATGAGCATTCTGATCGATGCATCGACGCGCGTGATCGTGCAGGGCGTGACCGGCGATAAAGCGAGCTTTCACGCCAAGGAAATGATCGACTACGGCACGCGGGTGGTGGGCGGCGTGACGCCCGGCAAGGGCGGGCAGAGCCATCTCGGCCGTCCGGTGTTCAACACGGTGAAGGACGCGGTGAACGCCACCGGCGCCGAGGCGAGCCTCGCCTTCGTGCCCCCGCCCTATGCGGCCGATGCCCTGATGGAAGCCGCCGATGCGGCCTTAAGGCTGGTGTGCATCATTACCGACGGCATTCCCGCGCAGGACATGATGCGCGTCAAGCGCTACCTCAAGCGCTATCCCAAGGAGCGGCGCACCACGCTGGTCGGCCCGAACTGCGCCGGCATCATCAGCGCGGGCAAGGCCATGCTCGGCATCATGCCGAGCCACATCTATATCCCCGGCAGCGTCGGCATCGTCTCGCGCTCCGGCACCTTGGGCTACGAGGCCGGCGCGCAGATGAAGGCGCTGGGCATCGGCGTCACCACCAGCGTCGGCATCGGCGGCGATCCGATCAACGGCAGCTCCTTTCTCGATCACCTGATGCTGTTCGAGCAGGATCCGGAGACCAAGGCCGTGATCATGATCGGCGAGATCGGCGGCCCGCAGGAAGCCGAGGCGGCCCGATGGGTCAGGGAGAACATGACCAAACCGGTGGTGGGCTATGTCGCCGGGCTCACCGCGCCGAAGGGACGGCGCATGGGCCACGCCGGAGCCATTATCTCCGCCGAGGGCGACACCGCCGGGGAGAAAGCGGACATCATGAAGGCCTACGGCCTCCTCGTCGCGCAGAGCCCGGCCGAACTCGGCTCCACCGTCGCACAGGCGCTGGCCAGGGCGAAATGAACCCATGCCGGTAGCGGCCGCCGATGCCCGCGAGTCGCCGGAAAACTTCTCGCGCGCGGCGCTGCTGTTCGATCTGCTGGTCGGCGTGGTGCAGCGCTACGAGCCCGAGGTCGCCGCGGTGCTGCGCGAGGAGCGCACCACGGCGGGCATGCCCGCGGCCCTGCTGGCGCGCGCGCTGCAGGCTCTGGGCATCTGGTTCCAGCTGCTGGCGATCGCGGAGCAGAATCGCGACATGCGCAGCCGCCGTGAACTCGAGCGCGAGCGCGGCTACGAGCATCTGCGCGGTACCTTCGCCGGCCTGTTCGCATCCGCGGCGGCCGAGGGCATCACCGGCGGCGAGATCCGGGAGGCTCTCTCAGGGCTGCGCGTACGTCCGGTGATCACCGCGCATCCGACCGAGGCGAAGCGCGTCACCGTGATGGAGCGGCATCGGCGCATCTACCTGCGGCTGCTCGATCTCGAAGCACCGCGCTGGACCGAGCGCGAGCGGCAGGAGCTGTTCCGCGCGTTGGGGGATGAGATCGAGCTCTTATGGCTGACGGGCGAGCTCAAGCTCGCCAAGCCCACCGTCGCACAGGAAGTCGCCTGGGGCCTGTATTTCTTCCATGAGAACCTTTTTGAGGTGGTGCCGCAGCTGTTCGCCAAAGTCGAGAGCGCCTTCCTCAAGCAATTTCCCGAGGAGGCTTTCGAGGTGCCGCTGTTCTTCCAGTTCGGCTCCTGGATCGGCGGCGATCGCGACGGCAATCCCTACGTCACCAGCGAGGTGACCCGCCGCACACTGTGGGAGACCCGCCGCGCGAGCTTGCGGCGCTATCGGACCCGCTTGCTCGAGCTGGTGCGCACCTTGAGCATCGAGGAGCACGCGCTCGCGCTGTCGGACTCGTTTCGCGCTGCGGTCGCGCAGGCGATTCAAGCGATGCCGGGCGGGGAGGCGCTGGCGGCGCGCAATCGCGGCGAGATATTCCGCCAGTTCCTCTCCTGCATGCTTGCGCGCATCGAACACACCATCGGCTGCGCGGAGCGCGAACAGAGCGCGCCGCAAAGCACCGGCTACCGCAACGCCGACCGCTTGCTGGAGGACATCGACCTGATGCGCGGCGCGCTCACCGCCGCCGGCGCTCAGCGTCTCTCCGACGCCCTGCTGCTGCCCCTGCGGCGCGAAGTGGGCGTGTTCCGCTTCTGCACCGTGCGCCTCGATGTGCGCGAGAACAGCATGCGCATCAACCAGACGCTGGCCGCGATGTTCCGCGTCAGGAACGGCGGTGCCGAGCCGCCCCTGCCTGAGTCGGCGGAATGGAAGAATTGGCTGCTGTCCGAGCTCGGTACGCCGCGCGATGCACTCTGCCTGTACGAGGGGCTTCCGGAGGATGCGGCAGAAACGCTGGCCACCTTCCGCACCATGGCCCGCATGCGCGAGGAGATCGACCGCGAAGCCTTCGGCGCGTTGATCCTCTCCATGACCCGCAGCGCCGCCGACATCTTGGGCGTGTATCTCATGGCGAAGGAGGGCGGGCTGTTCCCCGACACGGCCGCCATCGAACGCTGCCCGGTGCCCATCGTGCCGCTGCTCGAGACCATTCCCGACCTGCGCAGGGCGCCCGCCATCTTGAAAGAACTGCTGGCTGTGCCTTTGGTGCAGCGCAGCCTGCACGTTCAGAGCAAGATTCAGGAGGTGATGATCGGGTATTCCGACTCGAACAAGGATGGAGGCTACCTGACCGCGCACTGGGAGCTGGCGAAGGCGCAAAGCATTCTGACGCGCCTCGGCCGTGAGCACGGCATCGCGATCGCCTTCTTTCATGGCCGCGGCGGCTCGGTGAGCCGCGGCGGCGCGCCGACCGGGCGCGCCATCGCCGCCTCGCCCGCGGGTTCGATTCGCGGCCAGTTCCGGGTCACCGAGCAAGGCGAGGTGGTGTCATTCAAGTACGCGAACCGCGGCACCGCGGCATATCAAATCGAGCTCTTGGGCGCCTCGCTCATCGAGCATGTGCTGCGTTCGGAGCGCGACGCGGCGCTCGTTCCGGTGCACGAATTCAACGAAGCGATGGAAGCGCTCTCCGGCACGGCATGGTCCGCCTACCGCCAGCTGATGGAAATGCCGCAAATGCTCGCGTATCTGCAGGACTCGAGTCCGCTCGAGGAATTATCGCTGCTCAACCTGGGCTCGCGGCCTGCGCGGCGCACGCAGGCGAGGACGCTCGGCGATCTGCGGGCGATTCCCTGGGTGTTCGCCTGGACGCAGAACCGTCACCTGGTGACCGGCTGGTTCGGGGTCGGCAGCGGCATCAAGGCCTTCCTCGACGTGCGCCGGGAGCGTGGACTGGAGCTGCTGCGGCGGATGTTCCACGAGGCCCGGCTGTTCCGGCTGATTCTGGACGACGTGGAGCGCACCCTGCTGCAAGTCGACTTGAAGATCGCGCGCGAATACGCCGCGCTCATCGAGGATGAGGCCGTGCGTGAGCCGATTTTCACGCGCATCGAAGAGGAGTACCGGCTGACCTGCGAGATGATCCTGCGCATCTCCGGCGATGCCGCCATCGCGGAGCGCTTCCCGCAATTCCGGCGGCGGCTGGCTCGGCGCCTGAAGACCCTCAACGAGGTGAGCCGCACCCAGGTGCGCCTGCTGCGCGCGCACCGGGAGCAGAGCTGCGAGGAGCTGCGCACCGCGCTGCTGATGTCGATCAACTGCGCCGCCGCCGGGTTTGGCGCGACGGGGTAGCGAAGTCCCATTTCTTCGAGCATTTAACGGAGTCACTCATGAGTTTCACCAGTATCGAGCCGGCCACCTCGCGTCTGCACCGCTCCGAACTCGCCGTACCCGGCTCCAACACCGTACTGTTCGAGAAGGCCGCCAATTCCGCCGCCGACGTGATCTTCTTGGATCTCGAGGATGCGGTCGCACCCGACGACAAGGAGCAGGCGCGCAGGAATATCATCCAGGCGCTCAACGAACTCGATTGGGGCGCGAAGACGATGATGATCCGCATCAACGGCCTCGACACGCACTACATGTATCGCGATGTCATCGACATCGTGGAGGCCTGCCCGCGACTCGACATGGTGTTGATCCCGAAAGTGGGGGTGGCCGCCGACGTGTACGCCCTCGACATGATGGTGACGCAGATCGAGGCTGCCAAGAAACGCAGCAAGCGCATCGGCTTCGAAGTGCTGATCGAGACCGCGCTCGGCATGGCCAACGTCGAGACCATCGCAACCTCCAGCAAGCGCTTGGAGGCGATGTCGTTCGGCGTCGCCGACTACGCCGCATCCACCCGCGCGCGCACCACCGTGATCGGCGGGGTCAACCGCGACTCCGGTGTATTGACCGACAAAGGCGCGGACGGCAAGCGCGAGTATTTCTGGACCGATCCCTGGCACGCGGCGCAGACCCGCATGCTGATCGCCTGCCGGGCGTATGGCCTGCGCCCCATCGACGGCCCGTTCGGCGATTTCAACGATCCGGACGGCTTTCGAGCTGCGGCCAACCGCGCCGCCGTGCTCGGCTACGAGGGGAAGTGGGCGATCCACCCCTCGCAGATCGCGCTCTGCAATGGGGTGTTCACGCCTTCGGCCGCCGAAGTGGCGAAGGCCAAACGCATCATGGAGGCAATGGCGCAGGCCGCGCGCGAGGGCAGGGGTGCCGTATCGCTCGACGGGCGCCTGATCGACTACGCCAGCATCCGCATGGCCGAAGCGCTGCTGAAGAAGGCGGCGGCGATGGAGG
>JBKQOZ010000051.1:0-9980 GCA_052326345.1 Steroidobacteraceae bacterium
ATCTTTCGATCGGATGCCTCGGTGGCTGCAAACAGGCTTTTGCCGTAGGGGTCGGTACGGGTGCGCGGCGTCTCGGTGCTCCAATCTCGGGTCAAGCGCCCGCGGGCGAGCGGGCTCCACGGCAGTACCGCGATCCGCGCATCGGCGCACAGCGGCAGCATCTCTCGCTCTTCTTCGCGGTACAGCAGATTGTAGAAGTTTTGCATGCTGACGAAACGCGTCCAGCCGTGCTGCTGCGCCAGGTGCAGCGCCTTGCCGAACTGCCACGCGTACATCGAGGAGGCGCCGAGATAGCGCGCCTTGCCGGCCTTGACGACGTCGTGCAGCGCTTCGAGGGTCTCCTCGATCGGCGTCGAGTGGTCCCAACGGTGAATCTGATACAAGTCCACGTAATCCGTGCCGAGCCGCCGCAGGCTCGCGTCGATTGCGGTGAAGATGGCCTTGCGGGACAGGCCGCCGCCGTTCGGGCCCTTGCTCATGCGAAAGAAGACTTTGGTGGCGATCACCACCTCGTCGCGCCGCGTAAAATCCTTCATCGCCTGTCCGACGATTTCCTCGGAGGTGCCGTCGGAATAGGCATTGGCAGTGTCGAAAAAATTGATTCCCAGATCGACGGCCTTGCGGATCAACGGACGGCTCTGGCTCTCCGGCAGGCTCCACGGGTGATCCCCACGCTCGGGAACACCGAACGTCATGCACCCCAAACACAGTTCGGACACCTCAAGGCCGGTGCTTCCTAACTTCTTGTATTGCATGGCACCCGTTATGGAGTCATAAATCGATAAAAAACAATCTGTTACACCCTATTAATCACCTAGATCCGCGAAAAATTTCAGCAGAAACGTCGCGCTTCCGACGCGCGTCGAGCGGCTGGTCTCGGGCGGCGCTTACGCGAGTCAGGCACGCTTGGCCACCGCCACGGTGAGCGCGCGCTCGATCCGGTGCAGCGCGTCTTCCAGCGTCTTCTTGCTGCAGGCAAATGACAGGCGAATGTGACCGGGCGCCCCGAATCCTGACCCGGGCACGACCGCCACGCCCGCTTCCGCCAGCAAGTACTCGGCGAAGGCATTGTCGTCCTTGAGCCCGAGGGCGCGCATTGCGCCCTGTACGTCGGCAAATGCGTAGAACGTACCCGCGCCGGCCCGACAAGAGATGCCGGGAATCGCATTCAACCCCGCCACCACGAAATCATGCCGCTCTTTGAACGCCTGATTCATCTCGGCGACGCAGGCCTGGCTGCCGTTCAATGCCGTCGTTGCCGCCCGCTGCGAGATGCTCGATGCATTGGAGGTCGACTGGCCCTGGATCGTGCTCATCGCCGCAACGAGTTCCTTGGGACCGCCGCAATAGCCGATTCGCCAGCCGGTCATGGCATACGCCTTTGACACGCCGTTGATCGTGACCGTTCGTCCGTAGAGCTGTGGATTCGCCTGCGCGAAGCTCATGAACGGTTCGGGCGCCCAATAGATGTGTTCGTACATCTCATCTGAAGCAACGACCACTTGCGGGTGCTGATCGAGTACTGCTCCCAACGCCTTGAGCTCAGACCCGGTGTAGGCCGCGCCGGTGGGGTTGCTCGGGCTGTTGAGAAAAAACAATTTCGTGCGGGAAGTGATGGCTGCCGCCAATTGCGCCGGCGTGATCTTGTAGGCCTGATCGGCGCCCCCATACACCGTCACCGGCACGCCGTCCGCGAGAAGCACCATGTCAGGATAGGAAACCCAATACGGCGCCGGGATAACGCACTCATCGCCCGGATCGAGGAGGGCGGCGCACAAGTTGAAGCACGTTTGCTTGGCGCCCGAGGAGACCAGGATTTGGCTGCGATCGTAGGCGAGGGCGTTGTCGCGTTTGAACTTGGCGATGACCGCGTCCTTGAGTTCTGCCGTGCCGTCGACCGCGGTGTAGCGCGTCATCCCCGTGCGGATGGCCTCGATGCCCGCGTCCGCGATATGTAAAGGCGTGTCGAAGTCCGGTTCGCCGGCGCCCAGGGCGATGATGTCCTTGCCTTCGGCTTTGAGCTTGATGGCTCGGGCAGTCACTGCCAGGGTGGGAGACGGCTTAACCTTTTGAACGCGCTTGGAAAGGGACACGGCCAATGGAATGTTCCTATGTAAAACTGCGGGCGGCTGAGTGTACGAAAAACGACCGGCGCGCGCCAGGTCACGGGTGCCCCGTACTTCCCAACGTGCGAGAATAGGCTGATGCGCTTCGATTTGTATGCGGATTACCTTCCGGCGGGCGACCAGCCTCAGGCAATCGAAAAGTTGATCGACGGACTCACCAGCGGTCTTGCCCATCAAACCCTGCTGGGCGTGACCGGATCTGGCAAGACCTTCACGATCGCCAATGTGATTCAGCAGCTGCAGCGGCCGACGCTGGTGCTCGCTCACAACAAGACATTGGCGGCCCAGCTGTACGGCGAATTCAAGGTGTTCTTCCCCAAGAACGCCGTCGAGTACTTCGTCTCGTATTACGACTATTACCAGCCGGAAGCGTACGTGCCCGCATCCGATACCTTTATCGAGAAGGATGCCTCGATCAACGAGCACATCGAGCAGATGCGCCTGTCCGCGACCAAGGCGCTGCTCGAACGGCCCGATGCCATCATTGTCGCCACGGTCTCGGCCATTTACGGCCTCGGCGATCCGCAGGCCTATCTCAGCATGGTGCTGCACATGTCCCGCGGCGACATCCTCGAGCAGCGCAAGCTGCTGCGCCGCCTGGCGGACATGCAGTACACGCGCAACGAGATCGATCTGCAGCAGGGCACCTACCGCGTGCGCGGCGACGTCATCGACATCTTTCCGGCCGAGTCCGAGCGTGAGGCCGTGCGGGTCGAGCTGTTCGACGACACGATCGAGGGCTTGAGCCTGTTCGATCCGCTAACCGGCGAAGTGCTGCGCAAGGTGCCGCGATTGACCGTATACCCATCGACCCACTACGTGACGCCGAAGGAGCGCGTACAGCAGGCGGTCGAGGAGATCCGTGGTGAACTGCGCACGCGCCTTGCCGAATTGAACATCGCTGGCAAACTCGTCGAGGCACAGCGCCTGCAACAGCGCACCCTGTTCGATCTAGAGATGATGAACGAGGTGGGATATTGCGCCGGTATCGAGAATTATTCGCGCTATCTGTCCGGCCGCGCACCCGGCGAACCGCCGCCCTGCCTGTTCGACTATCTGCCCGACAACGCGCTGCTGGTGATCGACGAGAGTCACCAGACGATTCCGCAGCTCGGGGCGATGTACAAGGGCGACCGTTCGCGCAAGGAAACGCTGGTCGAGTACGGCTTTCGTCTGCCGTCCGCGCTCGACAACCGGCCATTGCGCTTCGAGGAGTTCGAACGCCTGGCGCCGCAGACCATCTACGTTTCGGCGACTCCCGGGCCTCATGAGAAGGGCATCTCCGGCCAGATCGTCGAGCAGGTGGTGCGTCCGACGGGCCTGGTCGACCCGCAAGTGGAGGTGCGGCCGGTTCGCGCCCAGGTCGACGATTTGCTGTCGGAGATACGGCTGCGCGCGCAGGCCAATGAGCGCGTGCTGGTCACGACGCTCACCAAGCGCATGGCGGAGGACCTGACCGAATACCTGAACGAGCACGGCGTGAAGGTTCGCTATCTTCATTCGGACATCGAGACGGTGGAGCGATCGGAGATCATCCGCGATCTGCGCCTGGGGAAGTTCGACGTGATCGTCGGCATCAATCTGCTGCGCGAAGGGCTGGACATGCCCGAAGTGTCCCTGGTCGCCATCCTCGATGCCGACAAGGAGGGATTTCTGCGCTCTGAAGGGTCGCTGATACAGACGATCGGCCGCGCAGCGCGCAATGTGCAGGGCAAGGCGATTCTGTATGCGGACGTGCGCACCGGATCGATCGAGCGCGCCATCGCGGAGACCGATCGGCGCCGCAACAAACAGATCGAGTTCAATGCCCGGCACGGCATTACGCCGCGCTCGATCGTCAAGGCGGTGAGCGATGTGATGGAAGGCGCGCGCTCCGTGCAGGAGAGCCGGGCGCGCGACGGCGGCGACGCTTACGCTCTGCTGGCGCCCGAGCAGGCGGCCAAGCGCATCAAGAAGCTCGAGGCGGAAATGATGAAGCTGGCGCGAAATCTTGAATTCGAGCAAGCGGCGCGCTTGCGCGATGAGATTCAGAAGCTTCGCCAGTCGGCGTTCGGCATACCGAACACGCTGGCGGGCTAGGTTCAAGGGGGCGGTATGGCGCTGGAGAAGAGTCAGTCGAACGAGGTGGACCTCGACCGGACCGATAAGCTTCCGGTTCTCGGGGGAGTACCTCTACATCACGATGTGGCGGACGACGCGGCGCGCTTGGACCATACGGCGCCGGCGCCGGGCTCGCCCGTCGTTGCGAGCCAGACGGCACAGTCGGACTTCGCGCGTCCGCCGGGCGTCGACCTGCCCTCGCTCGCCGAGAGCGTGCGCTCGGTGGAGGAGCGCATCGCGAGGCAAGGCGCCGAATACGAGGCGCTGCGCCGGCTGTACGAGAAGGCGCGCGACGCCGAACAGGCGGAGGTTGCGCGCGCCAGTGCGCTGGCCGCCGCTATGGCGTCCGCGCAATCCGCGCTGGCGGTGGAGCAGCATCGCTCGCGTGAGATGGAGCGGGCGCAGGCCGAGGCGAACGCGGCCGCGGAGGCCAGCCGCGCCCGAGTCGAGCAGGCGCTGCGCGAGTCGGAGCGCTATCAAAGCGAGTCGCGCACGCTGCGCGATTCGCTGGCGGCGCGCGACGCCGCCATCGCGCAGGCACTGCACTCGCTCGGCGAGCGCGATGCCCAGTTGCATGCGCTGCAGCGCGAGCATGCGCAGACGGTTCCCGCGCTCGAGGCGCGCTCACAGGCGGCCGCGCAGCTCGAAGCGGAGCTGCAGACGGCGCGCAGCCGCGCCGAGGCTGTCGCTCTCGAGCTGAAGAACACGCAGGAATCCACGGCCGCGCTCACGGCGCGACTCGCGCGCGGCGAATCGGAAATGAATGCCGTCCGCCAGGAGCTTGGCACCGTGAAGCGGCAGGCGGGCTTCTATCTGGAGTCTCTGCGCACCCGGGAATGGCGCCGCGGCTTCGACCGGAATCAGTTCCTCGAATGGGACGCGAAGATGGATGCGGCGCACGCCGGCCATGGCGCATTGCAGGCGGAGTGCGACCGGCTCAAACAGACGGCCGCTGCGCTCAGCGGCAGGCTCGTCGAGCAGGATGATACGATCGCGAAACTGCAAAGCGCGGCCTCCGACGATGCAGCGGCGCTCGAAAAGAAGGCTCGGGAGCTGCAGGAGAACCAGCGCGCACGCATCGAGCTCGCTGCGCGGATCGATGCGATGGAGGCGGACCGCAAGCGCATGCACGGCGAGCTGGCGGCGCGCGAGCAGGGCCTCGCCGAGGCGCGCACGGTCGGAGCGGGCGCGGTGCAGCGCCTCAACGAATTGCTGGCGGCGGCCGAGAAGCGCGATGCGGAGCGAGGCGCGCAGATCGCGCAGCTGCAGGCGGAGGCGGAGACGCATGAGCAGGAAATGACAGTGCTCATGGCGCACTTGAACGAGGCGCGCCGGCCGGTGCAGTCGATACAGTCCGACGTCAAGCGCTTGAGCGATGAATTGGCCCTCAAGACCGCGGCCCTCGAACAGCTGAACGAGGACAATCGCGGCCTGCGCAGCGCGCTGGAGCGTACTCGCGGAGCGCTCGAGGAGCGCGAATTTCTGATCCGCCGCTTGGAGCGCAGCGAGAGCAATAACGCGAATGTGCTGGGCCGGATTCAAACGAGCATCGAGAGGCTCGGCGCCGCCCCGGTATCGAGCGCTTCGCCCAGCGCGGCGGAATATACGGCCGAGCTCATCAGGATCGATGGTGACCACAACACCACCTATCCCGTGGTGCGACGCACCCGCATCGGCCGGGCCCTCGGCTGCGAGCTGCAGATCGACTCCTCGTCGGTGAGCCGGCATCACGCCTTGCTTCTTCAGGGTGCGCGTGAGCTGATCATCGAGGATTTGAACAGCACCAACGGAGTAGTGGTGAATGACCGCAAGGTTTCGCGCCAGATCTTGAGAGACGGCGATCTGGTGACGATCGGGGAAATCCAGTTCCGCTGCGTCCTGAAGCCGACGCCGCGAGCGGCGGATGCCCCGTCAGGGCCGCCGGCCGGGGAGGTGCCAGCCGCGGCGGACAGCGGCGTGCGTCCGGTCGACGCGGATGCGTCCGGAGCCGATCCGGCCGGGGCACCTTGATGAATAATTTACGATACTTCGGGCGGTTGCCCTTTATCGGCGCCGTCGAATCCGGTATCTTTCGCGCCCTTCGAGCGCGCTTAGCTCAGCGGTAGAGCATCACCTTGACATGGTGGGGGTCAGTGGTTCGATCCCACTAGCGCGCACCAATTTACTAACTAAATCAGTGGTCTACGGCCAATATTTCCATGCATCAATCGCGGCTGGTGTCATATAGAGCCCCACCTGGGTTTGACACCGGCAATGGACAAATCAGCGGGTTAGCCTGCCTTAGGACATCACCGCTACCGTCGGCCTCTGGGCGCTAACCACCTGGCGCCCCAGTGCTTGCGCTCTTCGGGCGAGTCGATGGCGTTCGGCATTGGTGGGAAAATTCCGGCGGTAGTCTGCGGCTCAGTCAGGCAGCTTAGCGGGCGGAAAGAGCAATTTGTAGCTGCGCAGATTCTCTTGAAAGGCATTGCAGCGCGCGAGCGATTCGCGCAATTGCGCTCGCGGCAACGAATAATCGAAGGCTGCGGACCAGCGCTGCACGCGGCTCAAGGCACTTATAAGCGGTTCGGCAATGCGGTTGTGGCTCAGCGCCTTCAAGGGCAGCAGGTAGTCTTCGCGGTAGACCGTCGGAATGATGATTCGGCTCAAAGCGCGCGCGCTCAACATGCAATTCATGGCGAGCCGCGCCGTGCGGCCGTTGCCGTCGCTGAACGGGTGCACTTCGGCTACCACAAACATGATCATGATGGCCTGGGCGAGGGGATGGGGCAGGGCGCGTATCCGTTCGAATCCTTCGCGCAAGCTCCCGATGACGAGTTCCGGAACGACGAAGTAAGTGTTGCCGGCCTGGTTGGCTTGTGCTTTCCATTCTCCCGGTTTCTTGTCCGCCCGCTTTTGCATGACGAGCGCGTTGACGTTCTGCAGCCATACGAGAAATTCATCGGCGCTTTGCGGCGGACGGTCCCGCCATGGGGCGGTCGTCGCGGCATGGAAGGTGCCCAAGATGTCATGCGAGTCTTCATTGCGGTTCTCGATGATCTTGCCCTCGAAGATGATAGATTCCGCTTCCTCGACTTCGAACGTCGTCCCCTCGATGTAGTTGGAGAAGTACGCTTCGAAGAACGCAAAATCCTCGCGCGCGACGCCGGCGGGGGCGGGATCTTCGATGGTTTCCAATGCGGCTTGATTGAGCGCGGTGAAGAGCGTGTCGAAGATCTCCAGCCGATGAGGATCGTAGGGATGCCCCGCGGCTCGTGCGAGGGCCTGTTTGGCGGTCAAGATTTTGGCCTCGTGGGTACCGAGCAGCGCGCCGATGAGGTTGTTCAGGCGCTTGAATTGCGCGTCGTACCCCAGAGAGGGGGCGATCTCTTTGGCGTGATCGCGCAATTGGTTCAGGCGCTTGGGGCCGCCGACCATCAGGATGCGGTCGAGCGCCGCCTCGAGGGTCGGCTGCGGCAGTACGCGATCACTCCAGCCGCGCCCGCGCGTAAGATTTTCCAAGAATCGCCGCGGATCACTCGCCAGATACAACTCGCCGAAGCGCGAGTCCGGTGCGGGAGGTTCAAGCCGGGGGCCGGGTCCCGGCACAACGTGCACCGTCAATCCCGGCAATACCAAGTCTCGGCGGGTCTTGCCGCGCGTGATCGAGAGACGGCCTTCGAGAGGCCGGCTGTCGAACGCCGAACGATGCGAGATCACGCCGCCCGGTAGTAGATGCCCGATGATTGCCTGCCAGTGTCGCAGAACGATCGACTCCGGCGGGCTGTCTACGTTGGACGTGTAGATGCTCGGGTATAATCGCTTGAGCGCGCCTTGGGCCGCCAGTCGACGCGCGCGCCGGGCGGCCGCCGCATCAGCCTCGGCGACCAAGACGAGTTCGGGTATGGTGTCCGCCATGGAGGCCATTCGGGTGCTCGGAAGCGTCTAAATGTCCGTATTCTACCCTATTCTAGACATTATTGTCCGTAAAACACCGAATAGTCGGCGCGGCAACCTAACCTGGTACCCAGCGCCAACCTGGTTCTGCAAGAATCGTCATAGCCCGCCTGGTCCTTGAGATTGCGCGTATCCGGGTATCAGCATCGAACCTGCCCGCGCGCGAACGAGTATCGGGCCCAAGCCAAAAAGGGCGAGAGCCCGGCGATTTCTCTGGAGCACGCAGCAACCGCCGGAGGACTCACTGTACAGGCGCTGTCGCAACGATTCCTCGAAGACTACGCGCGGTCGAAGGAACTACGCTCGGCTCGAAAATACGAGCATGCGATTCTCACGCGCATTAATCCGAATATCGGGCGCGTGCTGGTGGACGTGTTGGACCGCGAGCAGGTTCGCGATCTGATACGCAAAGTGCGCGTGCGCCAGCCGCGTCCCGATACCGAAAAAGGGCGGCCCCGCGGCGGAAGCGAGGCGGCAAATGCGGGTTGGACTAGAAGCGTGGGCGCGCGAGCTGACGAAGTGACGAAGTAGTTGGCATGCCAATCCGGCTGAGGGATTCGAGGGAGCTGAGAGTGCTCGACATACCTATTGCGCTGGTGGTTCACACAGCGTGCGAGGGCGCGGGTCCGGGGGCACACTTTTGAGTACGCCGCGCAAAATGCGCATAGGGCTCGCGTTAGGTGGCGGAGCGGCGCGCGGCTGGGCGCACGTGGGAGTCATCCGCGCGCTCGAGCAGGCCGGGATACACCCGGATCTGGTTTGCGGAACCTCGGTCGGGTCGCTGGTAGGCGCCGCGTACGCAGCCGGCGAGCTGGATCGATTCGAACAGTGGGTGCTCGGGATGCGAATAAAGGACGTGGTCGGGTTCATGGATGTCAGCCTGACCGGTGGGTTGCTCAAGGGTGAGCGGGTGATGGAGTTCTTTCGGCGCCACTTCGTGGATCGGCCCATCGAACAGTTGGCCATGCCCTTCGCGGCAGTCGCTACGGCGCTGCAGACTGGCGCTGAGGTGTGGCTGCGCGACGGCTCCACTGTTGAGGCGGTGCGCGCGTCCATCGCGTTGCCTGCCTTTCTTACGCCGGTGCTGCGTGATGGCATCGTCCTGGTGGACGGCGGGCTTGTCAATCCGGTGCCGGTATCGCTGGCCCGCGCGATGGGTGCCGATAAGGTGATTGCGGTCGATCTCAGCTCTGACCGGCTGGGCCGTCGCCTGAACGCGAATGCTCAGGTCGAAGCGCCGGACAGTGTAATCGACGAATGGATACACAAGCTGCAAGAGAATCTGGGAGGGCTCATCTCCGCACATCCGTCCGACCAATACAGGCCGCCATCCATGCAGGATGTGCTGTTCTCAAGCATCGATATCATGCAGGATCGGATCAGCCGCAGTCGAATGACCGAGGAACCACCCGACTTCGTTGTCTCACCCCGGCTGGCGCATCTCCATTTGCTCGATTTTCACCGTGCAAAGGAGGCCATCGAGGAAGGCAAGCGCGCCGTGGAGGCAATCCTCCACAATCTTCGTGCGCTAGGCGATCAGCCGTCATGAATGTGACGACGGCAAATTGATGGCTTCAAAGGATTAATCTACCCACACCCCAATTCGAAAACGCAAAGCTCAGACTGACCACGGACAACAGCGCGACGCGACGATCGATTTGTATCGATCCAACGAGCGGCGTCGAGTCAGTGAGCGGCAGTGGGACAAATCACGATGAGTGCTCGAACAACCGCGCGCTCACCGCCCCGAAAATGAACCCCCCGACATGTGCCGCGTAGGCCACTCCGCCCGCTTCCGGGGTGACTGCGCCGAGGCTA
>JBKQOZ010000052.1:0-218780 GCA_052326345.1 Steroidobacteraceae bacterium
TGCAAACGTCCCGATTGTCGTCGATGGGTTCATCGCGGCTGCGGCCGCAACCGCCGCGAATCAAATTTCGCCCGGGCTCACCGAACATATGTTTTTCGGCCATCGCTCCGCCGAAGGAGGTCATCGCGAAGCGCTCGAATGGCTTCGCGCGCGCCCGATTCTGGATCTCGAGATGCGCCTCGGCGAAGGCACCGGCGCTGCTCTCGCGATGTCGACCATCGAAGCCGCACTCGATTTGTTTCACCAGATGGCTACCTTCCAGAGCGCTGGAGTGTCGGGAAAAATCCGGTGACGTTCGAGCGCTTGCTACTGCAAGTCCGACTCGCAGTCAGCTTTCTTACGATTCTTCCGGCTCGAATTAAGGGGGCCGAAGAATCCGATGTCGCAGCATCGATGGCGTGGTTTCCGGCTGTCGGTTGGTGGATGGGAAGCATGCTCGTGATTGGCGATTTCTACCTTCGGTACATTCTTGGACGCACTCTCTGCTCAGCGGTTGTTGTGCTGGCGATGGCGGTGATCACCGGGGCGGTGCACCTCGATGGGCTAACCGACACGGCTGATGCGTTAGGCGCCGGACGCGATCGTGCGCGCGCACTGGAAATTTTACGCGACAGCAGAATCGGCGTGTTCGGTGCGATTGCGCTGTTCTTCGTGCTCGCGCTCAAGATTTTCGCATTAGCAGGCCTCGACGGCTGGCCGAGAATGGCAACCTTGGTCTTCGCTCCTACGCTCGCGCGATGGGCGATGGTCGCGGTGAGTTACAAGATCGAGTCAAACCGACCGCGACTGCCAGAGCGAAAAAGAAAGCTCCCTTCCAATCGTGCTTGGTGAATCCGTTAATGAAAAAAACCAACGGCACCATGACGGCCATGAACTGCATCATCAGCCAGGTAAAGCGGTTCAGACCCGCATCGAAACTGGTCGGCACCCGTACTCCCGTGATAGATCCGGCCATGCTGCCCAGGTAGGTTCGTGCCCCCGTCGTTATCACAACGGCCGTTGCCGTGCCGCTCTCGACGCTCGTCCCCAAAAAACATGTGTTCTTGAGCTCGGTGGGCAAGCTCGCGGTATCCGTTTCCGGCGGGGAGAACTTCTCGACCGGAAGCGACTCGCCCGTGAGGCTGCCTTGGCTCACAAAAAGGTCTTTCAACGACAACAACCGCACATCGCCCGGAATCATGTCTCCCGCGGCAAGCTTGATGATGTCGCCAGGCACTAAGTCCCGCAACGGAATCTCCCGCGCCGCACCATCCCGGACGACCGTCGCGGTCACGTGGATCATCGCCTTGAGCTTCTCTGCGGCGGCGTCTGCCCGGGCTTCTTGAAAAAAGCGCAGTCCCACGCTCAAGCACACCATCAGCGCCATCACGTAGCCGGCTCGAGCGTCGCCGGTAATAAAGGAGACCGCCGACAAGGTCGACAGCAGGATCACCAGCGGATTGCGCATCATCCTCAAGAGTCGGATTAGCCAGCCTTGCTTACGCTCCTGGGCAATTTCGTTCAGGCCCTCCGCGCGCGCCCGTTCTTCAGCCTCCGCCTGCGTCAGACCGGAAATCGAGGTTCGCAGGTCGCGCAGCAGCGTTTCGCCATCCTTGCGGGCGGCGTCGAGAACCGCCGGCGCCACACGAATGTTCTGCTGCTTGGTCGCGCCCTCCGCCTCGGATCGTGTCATCGTAAGGCACTCAAGTGCGGCTCCGCCGACAGCTGGGCGGCACCGCATTTTGCGTCGACTGCATTACAAATTTTCCAGATGACATTCTCATGTCGTATCAACAAAGGCCTCGGTAAGACGTGCTGCAGGATAGCAATGCATCTCACCTATGCAAAAGACCGCCGCAGTAGTCTCTCTCGGCCAACGCAAATTAAGGTTGCCAGCCTGGGTCAAGTCGGCCCTGTTCGCCAATGATCGCCTAAATGTCTAATTGACCATATTGCAGGCAGCTGCGGCCACGAGGGGGCGATCGCCTTCTGCTGCAAAACGATATCGATACCAACGATGCACACGTGGCTGGTCAGTATTCGAGTGAATCGAATCATCTTCAAGCAGGGCGCCAACTCGCGCGACTCATCCTCGCCGTGCCGGGTCAGTGCAACGTTAGTGAAACCGATAGGTTGGTCAACGCAGCTTCGCGTTCTTGGTCCCAGGTAATCGCTTGAGTCTTTAACATCTCCTGAAAAAAGGCCAGCCGTTCCCTATGTACATCCGTATACGTGACGGTGGCGATCAGTTGCTTCACGTGAATGACGATCACGTGGGCGTCGGTCGTGCCAAGATCGTTCTGAATCACAAGTTGATCGCCGATGCGGGTCGCGGTGGTGGACAATCCCGGATGCATGAACTTGAGTCGCGCTGTTCGATTGACGCCCTTCATAAAAGCCAAGACCAACGGGCGGTCCTCATCGGCTAAATTGTACGCTGCGGCTCCATCTAGTCTCTCTTCCGCAAGATCCGCTTGCATTGCATTCAGCTGCTTGTGCAAGTCCATGACAAGTGTATGAAGGCTGTCGGCGTGAGCCCGCCCGATTTGGGTCATCGCAGAAATTGCGGCGGGATCCAGCAAATCATCCGAGTCGTGCAGTCAATCCTTGGGGTTTGGATTCAAGAACGGGCGCGGCCATCATGCGCATGTCATCCGCAATGCGCACGATGATCTGCGCGGCGCCAGTCACGTAGCACGCGTCCCCGATCATGCGCGCTCCAGCGACGACGCTGTCGAGGTGCGAATCGTCGATGCCGCAAGCCATGCATTCTCCCCGCAGCGTCGCCGCGGGTTGGTCAGGATGCTCGGCATGGGATAAGGCCATTTGCAGCAAAGAGAAGCGGAATTTCACCCGATCATTAGCGGCGAGCGCAGCGTTCAGACTTGCCATTGGTTGCAATTGCGGCTCACCGATCGCGGCAAGGATCTGCGTTTTCATAGGAATCCTCGGTATTTCCAATTGGGAATCGCGCGCAGGCGGGCGCCCAGAAAAACGCGCTGGTCAAAGGTTACGCCAGCGAATCACTATCGTTTCTTGCGTTTTGCGCATCCAAAATCACTCTGACGCTATTGCTCGCGAGCAAGGGCAAGAACGATTTTACGCGGGCGTTGGCCGCAAGTTTTCTGTATTCAATCAGGAAGACTTCCTGCACTGTCGCAATTGCTGTGTGCGTTTCGCGCGCCAGCAGTTCGATGGCCCACTGCTCTTGCGAAAGGATTTGAGTGTCCATCGAATCGTTGATCATGGTCAGTACCTCGCCAAGAACAGTCCGTTAGGGTGGCAAAGGTAGCAACCGAACGGAGATTCGTCCGTGCGATGCCGTACCCATACAGGCCAAGAGAGTTCGAGCGCCCCACCTGCGCTTATTTGGAGCCTTGTTCTACCGCTGTGGATGTCATAATTGTGTCATATAAAAACTAAAGGTCCGTCGGCGGTACTAATATGCCGCTCGACCGCGAGAAGCCGAG
Source organism: Steroidobacteraceae bacterium (assembly GCA_052326345.1). GTDB lineage: Bacteria > Pseudomonadota > Gammaproteobacteria > Steroidobacterales > Steroidobacteraceae > Bog-1198. Next base: position 3,450 of record JBKQOZ010000052.1, read on the forward strand.
ACAGACACGTCACAAGTATCCCGAGAGGGTTGGTTAAGAGCTCGCTGCGCGGCTGGCCGACTATCGCAACGGCTCTTTAGCTGCAACGGCGGGAATGGGTCGCCGGATGCGCGCTGCGAGTCAACGTGCCGGCGGACATAGAAGGGGGATCGCCTCGCGCTTGTTTCGCCGATAGACCTGGAAGTCAGTACGATCGATCGTTATCACGGAGTGCTTCGGAAATAACTCACTCATCCGGATTAAGCACAGATCAGCAAGATCCGGCTTTTGGTCCGCGAAGCGTTCGGCCAGACGGGCAAGCTGAACGAGATGCTCTCGGCAATCGAATGCCAGCGCGACGAGTCCTTCATTGACCATCGCCAGAGCCACGGCCGCACTCTCCAGGTGGAATGCTGTCTCTGCGATAACCGCCTCACAAGTCAATAGTGGCTCCGTCACTCCAGTGGCAAGTTGCGCTGCCCACTTGTGGTGTTTGTCATTGGCATTCGCGAACGCCACCAAGAAGCCCGTGTCAGCGATACCCTTCACGAACGCGAAAATCCCTTGCGCGTCGACAGATCGCGCACTCCATGCACAGAACCGGCGAGCCTCATAAATGAAGGCTCCTTGCCGCCGTCGCGCGCTTTCTCGAGTTGCTCACGGACAATGCGTCCCTTTGGAACCCCGGATTGTTTTGACGCCTGCTCAAGCCAAGTCGCAAGCTCTTCCGTGAGTCGAATTGTCACTGTCTTACTCATATGGCGAAAGTGTAACACAACTGGGATGTGGGCCGATAAATCTTGCGGGAGTTTTGCAAGACCCGGTGCTGCTTCGTTGTGCTCGGTGGTGCCAAATGCAACGGCGCCACGCGCTAAGTTTTTGAATTTACAAGAATTATCTATTGACTTAGTGCTCTCATAATGCCGAGGTCGAGGGTTCGAGTCCCTCTCTCACCACCATAAAATCAAGCGCTTACGATCGGCCTCGACCTATCCGCTGAGATCACGCAAGGTCGAAGCGATCAAGGTTCATCACCTTGTTCCAGGCCGCCACAAAGTCGCGCACGAAGGCCCTCTGCGAGTCGCTGCACGCATAGACTTCCGCGAGGGCTCGCAGCTGGGCATTCGAACCGAAGACAAGATCGACAACAGTGCCCGTCCACTTGAACTCGCCCGTCGCCCGATCGAGCCCCTCCAACACGCCCTCATAGGTGGTGGACTTCTGCCACTTCGTTCTCATGTCCAGGAGATTCACGAAGTAGTCATTGGTCAATGTTTCGGGTCGTTTGGTGAAAACACCGTGCTTGGACTTGCCGACGTTCGCATTCAGAGCGCGCAGCCCGCCGATCAGAACGGTCATCTCAGGGGCGGTCAGCGTCATCAGCTGCGCTTTGTCCACCAGCAACTCGGCCGCCGATTCCTCTAGGCCCTTACGGACGTAGTTACGGAACCCGTCTGCGGTCGGCTCCAGTACGGCGAACGAATTCAGATCGGTCAACTCCTGCGACGCATCCATGCGCCCCGGCGAGAAGGAAACCTTTACGTCGTGGCCCGCCTTCTTTGCAGCCGCCTCGACGGCTGCACAGCCGCCCAGAACGATCAGGTCAGCAAGCGAAACTTTCTTTGCGCCGGACTGTGCGCCGTTGAAGTCTTTCTGGATCGCTTCCAGCTTCTGCAGAACCTTGGCAAGGTCTGCCGGCTGGTTGACCTCCCAATTCTTTTGCGGCGCCAAGCGAATACGCGCGCCGTTCGCGCCACCGCGCTTGTCGCTGCCTCGGAACGTTGCAGCAGACGCCCAGGCCGTCGTGACCAATTGGGAGATGGAAAGCCCAGAGGCGAGGATCCGGGCCTTGAGAGCGGCAATGTCCTCGCCGTCGACCAATTTGTGATCCACTGCGGGAATGGGGTCCTGCCACAGCAGCTGTTCCTTAGGAACGAGCGGCCCGAGATAACGGGACAGGGGCCCCATATCGCGGTGCGTCAGCTTGAACCATGCCCGAGCGAATGCGTCCGCAAACTGATCCGGATTCTCGTAGAAGCGCCTCGAAATTTTTTCGTAGACAGGGTCGAACCGCAATGCGAGGTCAGTGGTCAGCATGGCCGGCGAGTGCCGCTTCGACGGGTCGTGGGCATCCGGAACAGAACCTGCGCCCGCGCCACCCGTCGGCGTCCACTGATGCGCGCCGGCCGGGCTCTTCGTGAGCTCCCATTCATACCCGAACAGGTTGCAGAAGAAGTCGTTGCTCCATTTCGTCGGCGTGCTGGTCCAGGTCACTTCCAGACCGCTGCTGATCGCGTCACTACCTTTGCCTGTGCCAAAGCGGCTCCTCCAGCCAAGGCCTTGTTCCTCGATGCCAGCAGCTTCCGGCTCGGGACCCACCAGTGCTGCATCGCCGGCACCATGGGTTTTGCCGAAGGTGTGACCACCAGCGATGAGCGCAACCGTCTCTTCGTCGTTCATCGCCATGCGAGCGAACGTCTCGCGGATATCCCGCGCCGCAGCGATCGGATCCGGGTTGCCGTTCGGTCCTTCCGGATTGACGTAAATCAGGCCCATCTGCACGGCAGCGAGCGGATTTTCGAGATCCCGGTCGCCAGAATAGCGTTTGTCACCCAGCCAGGTGCTCTCAGAGCCCCAGTAGATGTCTTCCTCCGGTTCCCAGATGTCCTCACGCCCGCCGGCGAAACCGAACGTCTTGAATCCCATCGACTCCAGAGCGACGTTGCCAGCGAGGATCATCAGATCGGCCCATGAGATCTTCCGCCCATACTTCTGCTTGATCGGCCAAAGGAGCCTGCGCGCCTTGTCGAGGTTGACGTTGTCCGGCCAGCTGTTCAATGGAGCAAAGCGCTGGTTGCCGCTCCCTGCGCCGCCGCGCCCGTCGCCGACGCGGTACGTACCGGCGCTGTGCCATGCCATGCGAACAAACAGAGGTCCGTAGTGGCCGAAGTCCGCCGGCCACCAGTCCTGTGAATCCGCCATCAAGGCACGGAGGTCCGTGATGACGGCACTCACATCAAGGCTCTTGAACTCCTCTGCGTAGTTGAACTCCTCGCCCATGGGGTCGGACTTGGAGGAGTGCTGGTGCAAGATGTTCAACTTCAGTTGATTGGGCCACCAGTCTGCGTTCGATGGGGCTCCAGCAGTCGTGTGTTTGCGAGCGTCGCCTGAGAACGGGCATTTGGATTCAGTTGACACGCTCTTCTCCTTCGCATCTTAAATTACTACTCGGTGTAGTCTAGAGCTTTGGATACCGATCGATCAATAAAATTCGATCGATGGAATCGATTAATGGAATCTATCGTGCGGTTTCACAAACTCACTCTGCTGACCAGCTGGTCGAAATTCTATGGGGCGCTGCTCGATGCGAGCGGACCGAGAGTATTTCTCCGTGACCGACTTGGAAGGTACCCTCAGAAGCGCGCGCGACGCAGGAGCCGTCATTTTGCGCCCTATCGAAACTCAGCCCTGGGGCGAGCGAAGCTTTTATTGCACAGACCCGTTGGCAACAAGCTCTGTTTCGTCGCGGCCGACACACTGTTTACCGCCGGTCTGCTGAACTAGGCGTGCACGAGAACACTCATCGTTCATGAACAGCTCACGCTACTCGACTTCACTGAACTCCCGCAACGCCCGTTCGCCCGTCATATACCCCCGACACCGCCGATCGATCTCCTGATATTGCGCGAATTTCGCCCAAAATTGTGGTGACTACTGATTTGTGGACGAGTCCAGCTCTTCGAAACGCTTCATGGTTCGCGCCCGAACTCGGCCACCGTACGCAAATGCCCACGTCATGACCGAGACGATCATTACTCCAAGCACGATCGGGGAGATGATCAGTACGAGCGCCGCAGGCAGATAGGCGATCAGCAGGATTCGGATCAGCAAATCCCCTACGAACGCAAGGCCCCACACGACGGTGATCAGGCGGTGCGTGAAGCGCACCTCGGGGAATTGCCAGGCGCTGTTGAAGCGGGCGACACGAATCGGGTCCGTCCCGGCGAAGAAGAACCGGCCGAAATAGAACATCATCGGGCGCGGCAGCAGCAGCGAAACGAAACATGCCAATCCTAGTGCTCCGGTGAACACAGATTCGCGCACCAGCAGCAGCCGCGTACTGCCGCCCAGCGAAATTGATACACAGTCGGCACCGATGCCAAGCAGAATCAGTATGGCAATCGGATCGATCTGTTGGCGCACCAGCAGCTCAAAACCACTCCTGACGATCGGAAACACCGCCGCCACTGCCAGTGCCGCAAATTCGGAAAACGATCCATAGCGGCGCGCGGCTTGGTACATCAACACCGGCACCACTGCGTTGAGCGCCACCGTCCAGACGATGCCGCCGATCGGCGGACGCGACACCTCGGCTGACGACTTAGGATTTAAGATGGACACGATAACGAGGCTGGCCCCGCTCACCAGAACTAAGTGGCCGTGAATGTCACAATCTTCGCATCGATTCGATTTCTGAACCACTTCATGCTCAGACACTCATCGCGAAAATTGCCTGCAGCAGGGACACTCGCGATGCAACAAGTCGGAATCGACAATTATCTCGACCTGCTCCGCTAGCTGAATCGAATGACAAGCTATTGAAATGATTGGCCAGAGATATGGTGAAGTCGACACAAGGCAACGAGATCGACAGCTGCAGAGATCGCGCACAGTTTGCCTCCGACGCTACTTTGCCCCAGGATTTTCGACGGTTTTCACTGAACAAAAGCTGGCTTCTCCGTACATGAGCAGATGCCGGGGAGTTATTTGTCAGCCCGTGCGTTGTGGCATACGCTCGGTCAGCTTCCGAGCACAATCGTGCGCGACGCGGTCTGACCTGTATCGTTTGGAGTGAACATGAAAGCCATTCGGATTCACGATTACGGCGATGCCAGTGCGCTGCAATACGAGGACGCGCCGGCACCCGAGATCGGCGCTGACGGTCTGCTCATCAAGGTAGTCGGCGCCGGAGTAAATCCGGTTGACTACAAGATCCGCGCCGGATTCATGAAAGCGGTCCGTGCGCTGACTTTTCCTGCGATTCTTGGCTCGGACGTGTCAGGGGTTGTCGAGCGCGTCGGGGCGGCGATCAGCCGCTACAAGTCCGGCGATGCGGTGGTAGCCCGCACAGATGGCGCGTACGCCGAATACGCGGCCGCGAAGATCGATACGGCGGCACTGGCGCCCAAGAGCATTCCGCTGACCCATGCGGCGGGGATTCCCATCGCGGCCGGAACGGCTTGGACCGTTCTGTTCGAGTCAGCGCCGCTTGCGCCTGGGCAAACGGTGCTCATTCAAGGTGGCTCGGGCGGCGTCGGAACGTTTGCGATCCAGCTCGCGAAGCTTGCCGGCCTTCAGGTCATTGCGACGACTTCGACGCGCAATGTCTCGCTGGTTCGCTCCCTGGGCGCAGACGAGGTCATCGATTACACGCGGGAAGACGTTGCACGTCAGGCTCGCGATGTGGATCTTGTATTCGATACCGTGGGTGGAGAGGCACAAAAACGACTGTACGGCGTGGTTAAAAAGGGGGGGCTGCTCATCTCGATCGTTGGACCTCCCGATGAGTCGCTCGCCAGAGATCATGGCATCACCGCGAGGTTTGAGCGCTCCAATGTGACCGGGCCCAAGCTCGCCGAGATTGCGGGTCTCATCGATGCGGGGAAGCTCACGATTCAGATCGAGAAGGAGTTTCCACTCGTCGAGGCTCGCGCTGCACACGAACTCGTGGAATCGGGACGCGTGCGGGGAAAAGTGGTACTGAGAGTTTCGGGGTAGGTTCGATTGCTCCACCCGATGCGGTGCTCCTCCCGGATCGATGCGCCACCAGCGCGCAATGTGGAGCTGTGATACGCCAGCCTGGAGCTCTCGGTCAGCGCCCCATCAAAAGCCAGTCGCTGCGCTCAGAGTTGCTGTCGCAGGAAGATGGCTTTGCCGAAGACTCGCCAATGATCACCGCGTGCTACGAAGCCTATCTGTCCATGGAAAAAATGCTGGCGGCCTTCGCCAAACTACGCGGGGACGATGTCGAGGACGCAATCGGCGCAGGACCGTCGCCAACTCGGATGAATGCTCCACTGAATAGCCGTTGGAAGTAACTGAAGACTATTGAATCGGATGAGCGATTGCATGGCAATTCGGCATTCAGTAGATTCGACTAATGAAAATTGCTGTCTTGTTCGGCGGGACAAGCGAGGAGCGCGACGTTTCGATCGGGAGTGCCGCGCAAATCATTCCCGCGTTGCGCGGTCTCGGTCATGAAGTCTTTGCGGTCGACACCGCGATCGGCCGCTTGGCGCCAGCTGATGAGCAGCGCTTATTGACCAGCGGTGTAGCGCCTGAGCCGCCGTCCACTGCGGCTATGGAGCAAGTGCGCGGGCGCGCCGTTGCGTTCGCACCGAGCGCCTCCGATATTCGTTCCGCGGACGTCGTTTTCCTCGCGCTGCACGGGGGTGCAGGCGAGGACGGACGCCTGCAGGCCATACTTGATCTTGCCGGCCTGGCTTACACCGGGAGCAATCACATTGCGAGCGCCGCGGCGATGGATAAGGACCTTTCTAAAAGGCTGTTTCGCTCCGTGGGTGTTCCAACCGCCGATTGGCTGATGGCGCCGGCCGAGGCTGCCGACGTCGAACGGACCTTAGGATGGCCGGTCGTCGTAAAGCCGAGCAAGCAAGGCTCAACGGTCGGATTGACTGTTGTGCGCCAGTCGGCCGATCTTGCACCTGCAATCCAGGTGGCCCAGGCGTTCGACGACGAGGTGATGATTGAGAAATTCATTGCCGGCCGCGAGTTCACCGTGGGCGTCTTGGATGGAGCGGCGTTGCCTGTTGGCGAAATCATCTCTCCCGGAGAGATCTTCGACTACCAGGCCAAGTACCAAATCGGCGGCGCGCGCGAGGTGTTTCCGGCGGACTTGCCGCCGGCGGAGGCGGCGCAATTGCAGGAATACGCGCTTCGGGCTCACCGAGTGCTGAAGTTAGGTGTCTACAGCCGGGTCGACTTTCGTCGAGACGCCAAGGGCGGATTCTGGTGCCTCGAGGCGAATTCCCTACCCGGAATGACTGCCACCAGTTTGTTGCCGCAAGCTGCAAAAGTGGCCGGTATCGGTTTTCCCGAGCTATTGGAGCGAATTTGCAACGGAGCTATTCGGCGACGCTAGGACATCGACAACCGGCGGTTAGTCGGAAGCAGGGGCAAATGCTGCCGTCGACAGCTGCTAGTGTGGTCCACCAATGAATCGGTAGCCTGCGGCTTTCAAACTAGCTCCGACGCGAGTTATCTCAGCCTCGTCTACTTTGGCGACTGTGCGAATATCGTAGATGGATCCACTCGGGACTCTGAGCTCGTCTCTTACGAATGGCACGACATCACGACAGGGAATAGTGCTGCCTAGCGCCTCGTTGTAAAGGGCCACGACACAAGCGTGACGCACCCCATCCAGCGTAATGATCACGTCTGGTCTTGCAGCAATTGGTGCTGAAGCCGGAGCCGAAGTGCTCGCTGATGGCCCGCAACCTGCGAGCCAGGCAGAACTGAGGACGAGCGCAGCGGCAAGTACACTAAAGCCCGGTGATTTCGAAATCCGCATGTTACTTCCCGTCGCGGCGTTCGCCGGCATTTGGTTTACTCCGACAAGGACTCCAGCGTTTGTGAGAAATGGCCCCGCGTCCTTCAAACAGGAGAGATACTCGGGGTCCCAACATCCATGCCCATACTCGTCTTGCCTTCATTTCACGCACTCAGCAGCCAGAGGTATTGAACCGCAGCAACCAGACTCAGCGCAGTGCGTACCGCATGCAGTCGCCCCCAACGTACGAGCAGAGCGCGGGTTTCGGGAGATCCAAGATCTCTTCCACGCGAAAGAAGCGATTTATTCGTCGGCATGATGCCAACAAACGTGAATGGAACTACAAGCCCGATTAGCCCTGCCGCTACCAGCCACCCAATTCCGCCGCTCATGAGCCATATGCCGAGGCCGCTCACCAAGCTCACCAAAGCCAAAGGGGCCTGCATCCACGTCGCGCGCAGATAACTCGGTGCCCATTGAGCCACCGCGGAGCGTGTATCGAGCGTGAGGCGGGCCGGCTGTTCGGCGATGTTGATGTACAGAGCGGCGCCGGCAAAGAGTGTGGCGGTCAATACGGCGACAATTTTGAGCATGCGGAACATTAAGCTAGCCCACGAGGGTACAATTACTGTAGTCGGCATTGATTCGCGATTGCAGGGAAACACGCTTCATAGCACGCCGCCGGCTTTTGTGGAAGAAATCGGGCCCTACGACGTGAACGCCGTCCTGAGTCACCGAATCCGGCAATTGGGGACCGAGCGATTGTCAGAGCGCTCGCGGGACTTTCCGAAAAAACAATAAGTTAGCGGTCGGGCCGCCCAAATACTGTATGGTCAGAAGTTCACGCCTCGCGATTACACCTTACCCGCGGGAAAGTGCCGGTTGCGACGCGTGAAGTTGACGCGCGGCCGCTGTTATGTTGAGGCCGTGATCGTGAACGGCCGCAAGGTACCGCAGCTGTTGCAAAGTCATCGTCACAGCAATCTCCGTTCGCAAGTGCGCGATTAGTACAGGCTATGCGGACTGCTCACGCGGCGAAACTGCTGGAACCGCATTTTCATATATCGAAACGAAGCGAACCCGTAACGGACGCCATCCGCCAGGCCTTCATTAACGAGGGTTCGAGTCCCTCTGCGCCTGTTTACCCGTGTCAGGCCGGCGGTGTGTGAGTGGCGCCGGCCTCGCGCAGCGCATTCGAGATGGTCGCGAAGACGAGAGCCGCGGGTACCAGGAAGGGCTTTTTCTCGATCGTCACCGTGACAGTGGCGCGTTCCGCTTCGTACTCGAAGCCCAGGATCAGGTGGCCTACCGGGGTTTCACCGGAGAGGGTGCCGCGCGATCCATCGACGCTCTTCTCGAGGCGGTAGCTGCCGCCGCTACCGCCCGCGGCCCCGAGCCGCTCGAGCACCGCGGCAGTGACGTTGTGGAAGGTGACGGACTGCGACATGAAATCAATTCGGTTATGCGGGCGCGGTGGCACGGCGCGCTGACCTCTCGATCCGCGGATAGCGGATCGCACAGTCCTCGCTCGCCTCCGAGCCCGTCAATTGATCCTCGGCGAGAATTTCCGCTCCGTTCATGATCGAGTTCTCCTCAAGCCTGTATCACTAACGTTACCGACCCGTCGGGTGCCGCGCCACAGAGGCGCTCCGGGCCGCAGCGCGCACGCCGGGGTGCGCAGGGGGCCCGCACCTCGAACGACTGCACCGCGGCGGATGTATTAGCCGCTCTCATAAGGTACTTCGATCCGTGCATCATCGCGCGGCTTCGCTGCTTCAGGCAATATCATCCGTCATTCCTTGCGGGCATGCGGCCTTGCGCCACTGTGTTGTGACTGCGGGCGACTTCCAGTTAAGCTCGAAAATAGCACCAGGGGAGACTTGAGGATGAAGCTGTCGGCGCCCGCACGAGAATTCGCCCCGCTGCTGCTCGTTCCGCTCACGCTCATCCTGCGCCGTACGGCCGCGGTGCCTTCTGTGTGGATCTTCGCGCTAGGCCTGGCGGCGATCGCAGTGCTCGCAAACTGGGTGAGGCGGGGCACCGAGCAGGTCGCCGAGCACGCGGGCGCTGCGGTCGGCAGCCTGCTCACCGTCAGCTTCGGCAATGCCGCCGAGCTCGTGCTCGCGCTGTTCGTGCTTGCCCAGGCGCGCACCGAGGTCGTGCAGGCGCAAATCACGGGCTCCATCATCGGCACGACGCTCCTGTTCCTCGGCGTCTCCGTGATGGCCGGAGGCCTGCGTTATCCGAAGCAGACCTTCAGCAAGGAGCACGTGGGGCTCCTGAGCACGCTGCTGCTGCTCGTCGCGATCGCCATCCTGTTGCCCGCGGTGTTCGACATCACCGAGCGCGTGATTGCGCCTCGGGCGGATCGCATGCGCCTCGAGGCGCAGCTGAGCGTGTGGGTGTCGGTGCTGCTATTGCTGCTCTATGGCGCACACCTAATATATGTGCTCGTCACGCACCGGACCCTGTTCGCGGCGGAGCCCGGACCGAACCGCGCTCAATGGAGCCTCGGGCGTGGGCTTACCGTCATGCTCATCGGCACGGTGCTGATCGCGGTCGAGTCGGAACTCGTCGCCGCGCGCTTTTCCGCGGCCGCCGCGACTCTCGGCCTCTCGCCCGTATTCATGGGCGTCGTGGTGCTCGCCCTCGTCGGCACGATCGCCGACCTCTTCGCTTCGGTGGCGTTCGCACGCGCCGATCGAATCGAAATCTCGATCGGACTGTGCGTGGGCTCGGCTCTGCAGATCGCCCTGGTCGTCGCCCCGGTGCTCGTGCTCGTATCCTGGGCGATGGGTCGTCCGATGAGCCTGGTCTTCGGCAGCCCGCTCGACCTGTTCGCGATCGCGGCCTCGACGTTCATCGTGCGCACGATCGCCGCCGACGGCGAGACGAACTGGTACGAGGGCTTTTTGCTTATCGGCGTATACGCGCTGTTTGCGCTCGCCTATTTTTTCGAGGGCGCAGGGTAGGGGAGCGCAGCGCCCGGAGCGCGCCGGCTCGGGGCGCATGAGGGCGCGCGCGGGGCATCCGCATGAGCCTTACCTGTCCGTACCGGACCACGGCGTTCTTAAACTCCTTATAATCCTTTGACACCCGAGCGGTCGGCGGAGCAAGGTTGATAGGATGCGGCGGTCGTGCAGATCTGTTGCCACGCGAGCTTTCGCTGCCTGGTCGGCGCCCCACGAAGGACATTCCGCTGCTCAATCAGTAAGGAGATCGCAAGGAGCCGTTTGATGACCTACACGATTAGGCGCAGCACCGTAGGGGGCGAACTCGGCGCGGGGGTACCGAATGACCTCTAGCGCGCTGCAAGGGCCGCTCGCTGGAATCAAAGTGGTCGATTTTGGCCAGTACATCGCGGGACCCGGGACGGCGCTGATGCTCGCCGATCAGGGCGCCAGTGTGATTCGGGTGGATCGACCCGATGGTTCCGCGATGCCGGGCCCTGCCTCGGCCCTGCTCAATCGCGGCAAGAGCAGCGTCGTCCTCGATCTGAAACAACCGTCGGGGGTCTTCGAGGCGCGTGCGCTCATCGAGAGCGCCGATGTGGTGGTGGAGAACTTCCGCCCGTGTGTCATGGAGCGCCTCGGATTGGGCCCACGCGAAATGATGGATGCGAATCCTGGCCTCGTGTATCTCTCGTTACCTGGGTTCTCGGAGGCGGATCAGGGCCATCGCGACGTTGCCGCATGGGAAGGGGTGGTTGCCGCTGCTATGGGGCAGTTCACCGACATGGGGCTGAACCGGGTCCTGATGGGCATTGAGGCGTCCTACTCGCCGCTAACCCTCGCCTCCGCGTACGCGGCCGTGTTTGGCGCCCTGTCGGTTGTGCTCGCGCTGCGCGCGCGGCTCCGCCATGGACGGGGTGAGCGCATCGAGGTCCCGCTCGCTGCTGCGTTGATGGAGGGATTGGCCTATAACTCGCTGTGGATCGCGGACCTTCCGCAGCGCTACCAGTCGCTGCGGGAACGCGAGATTGCGCGGCGCCGCGCGCAGGGCCTGCCGATGAATCTGGCCTACGAGCAGTTGCAAACGCTGCTGGACCCTTTCTACAAGAGCTACCCGTGTCGCGACGGGAGGCGGATCTATGTCGTGTGCAGTTCGCATGCGACGCATCCAGAACGGGCGCTTAAGCTCCTTGGTCTGTGGGACGAGATGGTGCGCGCCGGACTGCCGTGCTTCGACCCGTACCTGCCGCAGTCCGCATGGCCGGCAGGGGCGAACTGCACGCTGCGCGCCCTCCCTCTATCACGAGAGTGGGCAGACCGGCTCGCGGATCGCATGGCTGAGGTATTGCTGACCCGCGACAGCTTCGAGTGGGAGCGCCTCTTCGGCGAGGCCGGCATACCGGCAGCCGCGCACCGCACGACACAGGAGTGGATTCATTCCGACCATGCGAACCGGTCCGGGCTCATCATTGAGGTGCACGACCCACGCTATGGGCAGATGCGCCAGCCCGGTCCTGTTGCCTGGCTGCCGGAATGTCCACCGGTGGCGGGGTCGACCGCCGCACCTGCCGTCCGACCGGGCTTCGATAGCGTCATCGACACCGAAGAGGCCGCCGCGCCGCGACCCGAGAGTGGGAGTGAAAGCCCGCGGCGGCCGTGGCTTGAAGGGCTGACGATCCTCGATCTTACGAACGTCATCGCCGGCCCGACGGTTGCGGGGACGCTGGCGCGCTTCGGGGCGCGCGTCATCAAGATCGATTCCTCGGTTCCGAGCTTCGACCCGTGGACCGCCGTCCTCTACGGAATCTACGCCAATCGCGGCAAGCAGAGCGCACTCGCGGATCTGAAAAGCCCGGGCGGAAAAGAGCTGCTTCGCGGCCTCGTGCCCCTCGTGGACGTCGTCACGATCAACGCGACGTCTACGCAACTCGAACGTCTCGGCGTGGGCTTCGAGCAACTTCGGCAGATGAACCCACGCGTGATTCTGTGTCACCTGGACGCGTTCGGCGGCCCTCGGGTCGGGCCGAGAAGCGACTATCCCGGATACGACGACCTGGTCCAGGCATCCACCGGAATCATGGCGCGCTTTGGTGGATCACTGGAAACGGTCGAGGAGCATGCGCATGTCGGCACGATAGACGTGTTGGCGGGGCTGTGCGGCGCATTCGCAACGTCGCTCGCTCTGTGGCGGCGGGAGCGCACCGGGAAGGGAGAGGTAGCCCGTGCCTCGCTCGCGGCAGCCGGGCAGTGGCTGCAGGTGCGCTTCATGTACGATTTCAAGGAAAGACCCGAGTTCAACGAGCCGAGCGGGCGCGAGGCCAAGGGGGAAGGTTCTCTGTACCGATGCTACCGGGCCACCGACGGCTGGCTGTTCTTCGCCGCGCGTGCGACCGATATCCAAGCTCTCGATCGGCTGGCGTGCCTGCGGGGAATCGCAGCGGTAGCCGCGGCCGAACGCGAAGCATGGCTCTCGAGGCGCTTTGCGACCATGCCGCGCGCGGCGTGGATCGAGGCGCTCGCGACCGTCGACGTCGCCGCGCAGCCGCTCGAGAGAATGTCTGAGCTCCGTGATCGAGGGGCATCGCTGCAGCCGGACGGCGCCGGCCAGACGGTTGCGTTCGTGCGTTACCCCGGACATCCGTCGGGCCGCGAGATCAGGCACGTCTACCCAAATGCGGTCCGCCTCCAGAACGCGCGGGTGTTCGAGCTCGGTGCGGCTGAGCGCTACGGGGCGAGCACTCGCGCGATCGCGCAGTACGCAGGCCTCTCTCCGCGGATGATCGAAACGTCCCTGGCGAGCGGGGACTTGCGCGAGCGGTGGAGTGAGGAGTACCTGCCGAGCTGATGTGCCCGGCGTGGCTCACGCGATAGGATTTGTTCGATTGACGACTGAATTTGTTTCCGATCTCGGCTCTCGCCTGCAAGCGGGTTCCCATTTGATTCTCTATGGCCCCCGCGGCGCCGGCAAATCGACGCTGCTGAAGGGACTCTGCGATCACTTCGAGGCGAATGCTGTTCCCTGGGGCTTGGCGCCACATACGGCGGGCTTGGCCGACATTGTCGCCGCGCTTCGCCAAGCCTATCCTCGCACGAGCATCGACGGGTTAGGCAAACGGGAAGCAAAGGTGCGCCTGCGCTTGGCCGCGGACCAAATGCCTGGAGTCTTGCTGCTTGATCATGCCACGGTGATGACGACGCAAATGCTGGGTTATCTGCGCCGATTGCGCGGGGGCATCGTCGGCGCGCTGTTGGTCGCGGATATCGACACCATCCAAGAACGGGAACGCCTGAGGGCCTGGCGTGTCGGGGCTCTTTCAATCCGGATGCCGAAAACACCGAATCGCCGGCTGCAGCGGTTGCTCGCGGCGGCGATTCAGGGGTGCAATCGTCCAGCGATCGAACCGCGGATGGCGCGACAAATCGTGTGCGCCGCGCGTGGCAGAATCGGCTGGCTTGATGAATTCGTTCGCCGGCTACCCATGCCGGAGTACTGGCGAGACGGCCGGTTGCATTCGGCTGTGCTGTGCACCGACACGGAAATTGCCATGCGCGAAAGCCGGCCCGGTCCGCGTATGTACTAGGGGAGGGGAGGGTCGGCTGCCGACGTATCGATCACGCCGAAGCGTGCAGGCACATACGCGTAGAAGAGCGGCACCTTTTCACGGTGAAGCAGATTGAGTAGTTGCTGCGCTTCTGTATCCGTCACGACGAATTCAATCTCGATGATAGAGGATCCGGAAAGGTCCAGCAGCTTCTCCTCAGTAAGCTTGTGATGCCGGCCGAAGCCGGCCATCGCCTTGAAGGCCGAGCCGCCGCGGATGCCGAGCTTGTTGGCCTGAATCAGCAGCCATTCCCACACGACGTCGTGGCGGTGACGCTGTCCTTCATGGACATAGAACCTTAGGAATGAACCTTGCACTGACTGTTCCGTACAGGCTGCGGCGCGCCGCTACATGTGGTTGATAATGGATGGTGGATCGGGCGTCTGCAGGTCGATCACGCCGAAGTGTGCCGGCATGTGGGTATAAAAAAGAGGCATCTTTTCGCGGTGGATCAAGCTCAGCAACTGCTGCGCCTCTTTGTCGGTCACAATGAATTCAACCTCGACAGCGAGTGAGCCTGAGAGCTCGAAAAACTTCGCCTCCCTGAGCTTATGATGCCGTCCAAATCCTGCCATTGCCTTAAACGCGGAGCCACCGCGGATGCCAATGGTGTTCGCCTGTTCGAGCAGCCATTCCCAGGCCAGCTGGCCCTGATGCCGCTCGCCTTCGTGCATGTACAGCCTCAAGAATGATCCTTGCATATCGACTCCTTCGGGACGTGGCCGGTCTCTCCTAACTCTTAAGCCAACCGACGGTTCCGATTCCGGCGAAGGTCATGATCACTGAACCAAATAAATGCGCGGCTGCCGCGCCACACGCCCACAGCGGCCTGCCTTCCTGCAAATGCGTCACCAGTTCTGACGAGAACGTCGAGAAAGTGGTCAAACCGCCACAAAAGCCGGTAATGACAAACAGGCGCCACTCGGGTGAGAGCCCGGACCATGAAGCGAAGAGCGCGACGGCAAGACCGATAATGTATCCACCGATCAGATTGGCAGCCAGTGTTCCGGGCGGAATTTCGGGGAAGTAACTGTTGAGCGAAGTGCCTAAGACCCAGCGCAACAGTGCGCCGAGGCTGGCGCCTAAGGAGATTGCGATGATTGATTTCAAAATTCACCTGTCTCGGATCAAACGCTCCGGCCGTCGAGTTGACGTTTCTCACACGCGTCTGATGCACGGTTAGACTCATATAAGTTGCTCAACACAACCGCCGATCGATGGCTCGAAACTCCGGTCGCGCAATCGTTCTCTACGCTAGTCGCGCCCACTCGATTCGTCAAGAAACTGCTGTCAAAAAGCACATTTCCACAAGAACTTGATCTGGCGCATCGTTCTATATAGGCTCTGGCTCAATCGGGAAATGCCGGTGCAGTGCGCGAAAGTCAGGTCATTTCTCGAGCGCATGATGGGCGCACACACTGGAGGCGGCCACATAGCGATCATTCAAACCGCACAAGCCGTCCTCGGCACGCACCGAGGAATACGCCGAACTTAAGCTTGCGAGCCCCGGAAAAATCGCTTCGATATGGGCGGGGAGCGCGCTGAAATGCCTGCAATTGCGACAACTGTCGGCATCACGAGCGGTCATTGTCCGAGTCGATTCCAAAATTCGGAGAATACCTGCGTAGATAAGAAATAACCGAGAACGACATTGACCAGCACGCCGATCGTGAAAGCATAGAGTGGGCGCGCTCCCACCGAGACGAATTCCCGCAAACGCGTGGTGAGCCCGATACTGAGGAATGCAAAGGTAAATGCCCAAGTCCTCAGCGCTTGCAGCGGCGCGACCAATCCCGGCACCACGTCGTTTTTGTATTCCGCGTAAGTGTATCCCCGGGAAACCAGGGTCAGGATGACCGAAGCCGCCAAGAACCCCAATACGAACTTGGGGAAGCGGCGCCAAATCTCGCCCGGACCCGTCCGGCTCTCAATCCCTGTGGTGTTCCAACGAGTCGTTGCGACCAATGAGAGAATGAACGCCCACACGCCGATCCACACGTCGCGTCCGATCACCTTCATCAAAGTGAATGCGGCAACGGCCGCATCCCCATGGCCCGAGATCCCGGGAACGTTGCCGGCATACCCGCCATAGGTTTGAGCCGCGGCCAGGCCGGCGGCATCGGCGAATTCCGATGTACCGATCCAAGCGCCCGCGACTCCGGTAGACAACCCAAGCGCCCGTGACATCAGCGGCAACGCAAAAATCATGACGATGGCCCAAACGACGACCAGAGAAATCGCGATGGACACATCTTGTTTCTTGGCGCCGACCGCGCCACCGACTGCAATGGCACCCGACACCCCACACACTGCGCCGCCGGTACCGAGCGTTGCCGCAAGACGCTTATCCAGACCGAGTCGCACAGCGCCCAAGTAGATGACACCGAATGTCACCAGAGATACGATCGCCGCCTGCAGCATGGCCACAGGCCCAGCCCACGCGAGCAGGGTGAGCGGTAGAGCGGCGCCGAGCAGAACGATCCCGGTTTTGATGTAGAACTCGACGCGCAACGCGGGTTCCAACCATTGCGGCACTCCGATGATATTGGAAATCAGCAGCCCTAACGCCAGAGCCACCAGCGGCGGCTCCAAATTGAAGTGCGACGCTCGATCCCACAAGCCTAAAAAATAGATAGCCACCGTCGCCACGTAGAGCGGCAGGAACGCGGTCAAGTATCTCGACAAATTGATTCCCAGAGCGGCGGCTCCGGTGCCGAACGCTACGGCCCATAAAAGGAAAAGGGAAACGTACTGCAAGCCATGTTGGCGCAACTGTCCGGCCGAGTCGGCCCAATGGCTCCATTTCTGTGGCGCCACCGCGAGCCACTTCACCGAAGCACCGATCGCGAACAGCCCGGCAGCCATCATGACCAATCCGAGACCGATCCAGATCGCCCACCAGTCCTCCTTACGGATCAGTTCAATCCAGTACGATTGCCGAGAGGGTGTTGGGTGCGGACCTTGCACGACAGTTTCGGTCACGAAGAACTCCTGCAGACGCCATGGACGAGATGACGCTAGCCGAGCGAATTCTTGGCGTCGAATAGCGATTCGGTATGACTTGCTGCCGATCTATTATATATGAGGCCCATTGGATGTAAGTTATAGAATTTGCAGGGTTTTTGGAAACTTTGGCGCGACCACAATAGGCTTGCACCGCCCAAAAGAGGTATGTGCAAATGCTCCACATCACCGGCGGTTGCTTATGCGGATCGGTGCGCTATCGCAGCGCCAATCCCGCAGCGCGATCAACTCTTTGTCACTGCTCGAGCTGCAGGCGAGCATCGGGCGCGAGCGCCCAAGGATGGGTAACGGTACCCACGCAGGGATTTCAAATCACCGCCGGCACTCCCAGCGAGTATCGCTCGTCGAGTTCGGTCACACGCACGTTTTGCGCTCAATGCGGTACGCCGCTGACCTACTGGCATGCGGGTTGGCCCGATGAAATAGCGTTCTCGATCGGCAGCATGGATGCACCGGACCAGGCGCCGCCTTCCGATCACACATGGATGTCGGAGGCGATCGCCTGGGACAAACCGAACGATGGCCTGAGGCAATACGAGACCGACCGGCCTTGATGCCACGGCCGATTGCGCCGGCACCGGTCGGGCACGCGCGCAACGCGGCGCGCGCATGCTGTCCATCCGGCGCAGCCCCTCGATCTTCTGCTTTGCCGAGAAGCCGGGTATGGTGGTCTGCGCGCTGACGCGCTGAACGACCAACGATTCGGCAATTGGGTATCACATCGATGACTTCGCAGATCCCGCCGCCTCGCGCACGTGATGGCACGCCCGCCCGCCCTCTCATACCTCATGAGGACTGGGATCGTGCGCCCTGGAACCGCTACACTTTCCAGCACGTACGCGAATTCGTGCCGACGGTGCCGGTGCGCAGGGGCGACTGGGTCGCCCCGGTCCCGATTTCATTCGCGGGCTTGGGAGCCGTCGAATTCGAATCCAATGGTGTGCGCCAGTCGGTCGATGAGTTTCTGCGTACCAGCGATACCGATGGCCTGCTGGTCTTGTATCGCGGCGCGATCGTCGCCGAGCACTACGGCAATGGTATGACCCCGGTCACGAGCCATCTGTCGCAATCGATGTCAAAATCCATGGTGGCTGCGC
This sequence comes from Steroidobacteraceae bacterium, assembly GCA_052326345.1. GTDB lineage: Bacteria > Pseudomonadota > Gammaproteobacteria > Steroidobacterales > Steroidobacteraceae > Bog-1198. The sequence continues at coordinate 21,673 of JBKQOZ010000052.1, forward strand.
TCGCTGGAATCCTGGCCGGCCGCGGTGCGCTCGACATTGCGGCTGCGGTTACCGACTACCTTCCCGAACTCGCCGCGACCGCGTATCGGGACGCGACCGTGCAGCACTTGCTCGACATGACGAGCGGGGTGCAATGGGACGAAACGTACACGACGCCGGATTCCGACTGCGCCAAGATGGATGCAGCGAGCGGCTGGAAGTCCCGCAAGAACGATTCGTGGCCGCGCTGCATGTGGGAGTTGATTGGCACGCTGACCACTCTTGAATGCCCGCATGGCGAGCGCTTCCGCTACCGCTCGATCGAAACCGATGTGCTCGGATTCACTCTGCAGCGCGCCGCGGGGCGCCCGCTGGCCGAGCTCATGAGCGATGAGCTTTGGGGTCCGCTGGGGGCCGAGCAGGATGCGTACTTCACGGTCGATCCGGCAGGCTATGCGTGCGCCAGCGGCGGATTTAACGCGACGCTCAGGGACTACGCGCGCTTCGCGCTGATGCTCGCAAACCGCGGCACGATCGCGGGCCGGCGGGTCGTACCCGAGGCGTGGGTCAGGGCCACACGGGCCGGCAACCCGGCACTGTTCGGGGCGCCCTACCGGGATGTGCTGCCCGACGGCGCCTACCACAACCAATTCTGGCTCGAGAGGCCGGTCGATGGCCCCTTCATGGCGCGCGGCGTATTCGGCCAGATCCTCTACGTCGACCCCGAGGCCGATTTCGCGGCGGTAAAGCTGTCCTCATGGCCCGAGTTCGTCGATGTTGCGCGCCTGAAGACGGCGCTGGCAGCTCTGCGCGCGATCCGTACCGGTCTCGCGCGGGTCGACGGGACCTGCCGGTGACCGCTTAACACGAAGATCAATCTTGAAGATTCCCGGCTCACTGCAGCCGCCATCGTGCCCACACCGTCCGCCTTGCCCGGGCTGCCCGAGGTTCGGTGAGCACGGTATCGCTCCTGGCGCGCAAGTCGCGCTCAATGAGCTGGCTCGCGCCCACGGTTTGCCGGAGGTATCGGTGATTTCCGGAAAGACTGCCGGGTTTCGGCTGCGCGCGCGGCTGGCCATTCGAGGCCGGCTGAATTCACCCAAACTGGGACTGTTCGAGCTCGGCGCCCACCGCGTCGTTCACATCCCGAACTGCAGTGTTCAGCACCCCTTGATCAATCGCGTCGCCGCGGTCGTGAGACGGGCTCTCGTAGATGCTCGAGTGACCAGCTACTCGGACAGAGCCCATCTGGGTCTCGCGCGCTACCTGCAAGTGGTGGTGGAGCGCCGCTCGCAAACCGCGCAGGTGGTGATGGTCGGCAACAGCGCGACCGCCGAGCCCTTTGCGGCTTGCTTCGAACTGATCCGCGAGCGGCTTGGCGGCGAGCTGCACAGCTTGTGGTTCAACGCCAATTGCGGGCTATCCAATACCATTCTCGGGCCGGACTTCCAAAACTGGTGCGGGCCGGTCAGCGTGGTCGAGCGCTTTGGCGGGGCGGCGGTGCATTACCCGCCCGGCGCATTCGGGCAGAACAATCTCGATATTGCTCAGGCCATCATCGAGCACGTACGCGCGCAAATTCCACAGGGTGCGCGAGTTGCCGAATTTTACGCCGGTGTCGGCGCCATCGGATTGTCGGTGTTGGCTCAGGCCGGCGAGATCCGCATGAACGAAGCCAGCCCGCATTCGTTGCACGGGCTCGAGCTCGGGCTCGAACAGCTCGACCCGGCGAATCGGGCCCGAGTCTCCGTATTCCCGGGACCGGCGGGCGCAGCGCGCTTGGCCGCCTCAGGCGCGCAGTTGGTGATCGCCGACCCGCCGCGCAAGGGCCTCGAGCCTGAGCTGACCGACTATCTGAGCGAGCAGCCGCCCGAGCGTTTCTTGTACGTGAGCTGTGGACTCGAGTCGTTCCTCAATGATGCCGCGCGTCTGATCTCACGCGGCAGGCTGCGGCTCGGCGCGCTCACCGCGTTCAATCTCCTGCCATTCACAGAGCACGTCGAAACCGTCGCTCGCTTCGAGCACACCTGATAATCAGCGGTCCGGGCGGCGCCCGGCATTCTATTGGAGCGTGAAGTAGCCCACCTTGTTATTCGAAGGAGATCCGTACCACATCCGCCCTTGCGAATCGCGGAAAAGCTCGCGAATGGTGTTCTCGGAGTGCGGGAATGGGTATTCAACGGTCTTGCCTGATTTTGGATCGAATCGTCCAAGCACATCCATGTTGTAGGAGGCATACCAAATGTGATTGTCCGCGTCGATGTCGAGCCCATAGGGAGTCGGCTCCGGGCCGGGCAATGGATACTCCGTGAACGTCTGTGTCTTTGGGTCGAATCGCCCAAGCTTGCCCGCGTTGAATTCGCCGAACCAAACGATCCCATCGGTACCGATCTGCATGCGCCGCGGAAACGATCGCGGCGTCGGCGGATTCCACAGGGACACCTTCAGAGTCTTCCAGTCCACCATGCCGATCTGACTGGTGTCCGGCCGGGTAAACCAAATATTGCCGTTGCCGTCTTCCTTCACGTCATAGGCGGATACGATGTCGTCGAATCGAGTGAATTTTTTCGTTTTGCGATCGAACCGGGTCAGCGGGTTCCCCGAAGCCCAGGCATTTCCATCGGGATCGAACCGCACGGTGTGCTTGGATCCAGCGCCGTAGCCGAGCTTGCCGGGAATATATGCATCCTGGAACTCCACTATTTTCTGCGTATGAGGGTCCCATTCTCCGAGCTTGTTCGACCCCTGCTCGGTGAGCCACACCGATCCGTCGGCTGCGGGTACCGCCGAGTGAACGGCGGCCGTGCCAACGTTCGGAACTGGGAAATCCTCCATTTCGCCGGTTTTCGGATCGAGCCGGCTGATCTTGTTGGCGACGCCAAAATTGGGGATCCAGAAATATCCCTTCTCGTCCGGGGCGGCGCTGAAGGGCATGCGGCTCGGCGAAGGCATGTCGTATTCGACGAAAGTGATATTCATGGCCTGGCTGCTGATCGGCCGCACGGTTTGCCTATATCCCGGCACATCCTCTGGGGATTTCGCCAGCACGGATTGCTCGCCGAACAGACTGGTCAAATAGGCGGCAACTTCCTCTGCCTGCTGATCGTTGAGCCGATCGGCCAGACCAAAACTCATGGCGGCCTGCATATACTGAACGCGGCTTCGCCATCCCTCTGCATCGCGCTGCACCGAGGCCATTCGGGTCTGAAATCCGTGGCAGGTGAAACAGGTCGAAAATAGCTTGTCCTTCGCCGGCGATGCGGGCCAGAGCTTGCCGGCCTGGTAAATGGAGATTTCATTCCATCGCACCGGAGCCGTCCGCAACGACATGTCGAAAGAAGCGATCTGGTCGGCCGCAAGCCTCACGCCGGTGAGTGGGTCGGCGCGGTAGCCGGTGATTTCAGTCGATAACTCATAATCGCCCGCCGGCAGTTTCTCCATGCGGTAATGCCCCTGACTGTCCGACAGCACCATGAAGGTGATGTGGCTCTTCTTGTTCTGTGCCCGTACGAAGACGCCTTCAAGAGCGGCGCCCTTTGGACCTTTCACGGTTCCGCTGATCGTTGCTGCGTAACTGATCGAACAGCCGCACGCAACCAGGGTCAGCACAGTCAGGAAGGTCTTTCGTGGGTTCATGGGAATTCCAAGATCAATGGGTAGGGCGGTAATGATAACGCCGGCGCCCCCGGCCGAGCCGTCTTAAGGGTGACATGTGGCTCGGCGGCTTCCGGAACCGGGCCGGGCGGCCGTCCGGGGGGCCCCGGGCACGCCGGGTGATGGCAGATGGACCTTTGCTTGCCGCGCTCGCATCGAGCGCGTACGGGGCAGTGGTGGCGGATGTATTCAGCGCATATTCATCCGGCTCAGACCGGGCACCGGCTCATCGCCGGGACCATCGAGCACACCCTGCAGACGGCGGAACAGCACTGATCGGCGATGGGCTGCGTGCGGCCGAACGTCACGGGCCGCCGGGCCGCAAGCAGCGGGAGTGGTGCCCCTAGGCTCGGGGCGCGGCCAGCAGCTGAACCCAGTACAGACCGCGCCGGGAAGCCTGGCCCGGCGCATAAGCGATGCCCATCTCGGCGAATCTGGGGTCCATGATGTTTTCGCAGTGGCCGGGACTGTCGAGCCAGCCTCGTACCACTTCCTCGGCTGATTTCGGACCGTATGCGATGTTCTCACCCACCAATTTTTCCCGGTATCCGACGGCCTTGACCCGCTCCGCCGGCGAGCGGCCCGTCAGATCCTCGTGTTCAAAATAGCCGTGCGTGGCCATGTCGGCCGCATGTCCGTACGCGACATCGTCCAGGGTCACTGACAGCCGCACGGGCGGCGCCGGTCCGAACGAATGCTCGCCGCAGCGGGTTCCGCGCGCGCGCACCTCGTTGACGAGCTCGAGCGCACGCGTCGCCAGCAGCGGCGCCTGGGAGCTGGCCGGCAGTGGTGCATAGGCAGAGGCGAGCACGAGCCAGGTATCCAAGCCGCGGTGATAAACGCCGAAGTCGTGCAGACGCCGGTCGCTGACCGTACGGCAGTTCGAGCGCCTGAGCGTTGAGATCGTGGAATCATCGGGGCCGGTGATATGTAAAGCCGCAGTGGTTTCCGATTGGTAGCCGCTGCGGGCCGCGGCCGACGCGGGCGAGAGCCCGGCGGCCCACTGTTCGGCCGCGCGGTCCAGGAGCGGATTGTGATGCAGAGGCTGCGTCGCTGGCAGGATTCCGCCGCAGCCTCCTTGTCGAAGCAATTGCACGGCGGACACCGCATCGGCCCGTGAGATCAGCGCTGCCGAAAGCCCGCCAAGCAGCACTGCGAGGCGCCAAAGCCGCAAATGAGACAAGCGATTCACGCGCACCGCTCCTGGCCGTCCATCCTGCCAGTTTGAACGCGCGAACGCGGCATCGGATGACCGCGGGCTTCGGAACGAGATCACAGAATCGAAGAGGTGGCGCGCCGCTGCAGCCTGCCGCTCAGCGCATTGGCGGTTGCGGCCGCGCATCGGTGCGCGCATGCTCAGCCGTCGAGCGGCACACGGAATCGAGATGACGGTCGCGACAACAACAAAGCCCAGGGGCGTGGCCGATGCAAGAGAACGATACGACGTCCTGATCGTCGGCGCGGGAATCTCCGGGGTCGGCGCCGCCTATCACTTGGCCAGGCAATGTCCCGGGACGAGCTTTCTGGTGCTCGAAGCGCAGGAAAGTTTCGGCGGCACGTGGTTCACGCACCGCTACCCGGGCATCCGTTCCGACAGCGATCTGTATACCTTCGGCTATCGCTTCAAGCCATGGACGGGCCCGCCGATCGCGACGGCGGCCGAGATCCTGCGCTACATGGGTGAAGTCATCGAGGAGAACGATCTCGCTGCGCACATCCGCTATCGGCACAGAATCTGCACGGCGCGCTGGTCGAGCGAGGAAAATCTCTGGACCATCGAGGCCGTCCGGAGCGATACCGGCGAGCCGGTGCGCATCGCCGCGAACTTCCTCTGGATGTGCCAGGGCTATTACCGGCATGCTGAGGGCTACACGCCGGCGTGGCGCGGTATGGAAGACTTCAAGGGCCGGGTCGTGCACCCGCAGGCTTGGCCGGAGGATCTCGACTACGCTGGCAAGAACGTCGTCGTCATCGGCTCCGGCGCCACCGCCGCGACCCTCATCCCCGCGATTGCCTCACTCAGTGGCCACGTCACGATGCTGCAGCGCTCGCCGACGTATTACATCACGGGCCGGAATGCGATCGTGATCGCCGATGAACTGCGCGCGCTGGACATTGACGAAGCGTGGATCCACGAAATCGTGCGCAAGAAAATCCTGCACGAGCAAGCCTTGTTCACCCGCCGCTCGATCAGCGAACCGGAGACGGTGAAGCAGGAACTGTTGGCGGGGGTTCGTGCCAGCCTGGGGCCGGACTTCGACGTGGAGACTCACTTTACGCCGAGGTACCGCCCGTGGCGCCAGCGTATCGCCTTCATTCCCGATGCCGATCTTTTCCAGGCCATCCGCGCCGGCAAGGCGTCGGTGGTCACCGATGAGATCGAGCGCTTTGTCGAGACCGGCATTCTTCTGAAGTCCGGGACGCGGCTGGCAGCGGACATCGTCGTCACGGCGACGGGCTTCAACTTGAGCGTTCTCGGCGACATCGATTTTGCCGTCGACGGCAAACCCCTCGTTTTTTCGGATACGGTCACCTATCGCGGAATGATGTTCACCGGCGTGCCCAATCTGGCGTGGGTCTTCGGATACTTCCGCGCCAGCTGGACGCTGCGCTCGGATCTGGTGGCCGATTTCACGTGCCGGCTGCTCAATCACATGCGGGCGAAGGGTGCGCGCAAGGTCATGCCGACGCTGCGGCCCGAGGACCGGGACATGCCCTTGCTGCCCTGGATCGATCCGGAAAACTTCAACCCCGGCTATCTCATGCGCGGCATGCACCTGCTGCCGAAGCGTGGCGATAAGCCTGAATGGCAGCATACGCAGGATTATTGGTCCGAAAAGGACCAAATTCCCGCCGCGGATCTCGACGACGGGGCCTTCATCTACCAATGAGGTGTGGGTCCTGGCGCGGTGGGGCCGCTAACGCGCCGGGAACCTAAAGCGCCTGCCGCAGCTCCGCCGCGCACAGCGCGACCGCGCTGTTGGCTTCATCGATCACCTTGCCCATGCCGACGAAGCCGTGGATCTGGCGCGGGAAATGAACATAGCTCGCCCGGTTGCCGGCCTCGGTGAGGCGCTTGGCGTAGGCCGCGCCTTCGTCGCGCAGCGGATCGAAGCCGGCGGTGAGCACCAGTGCCGGCGGCAGACGAGATAGATCCGGGTGCAGCAGCGGCGAGGCACGCCAGTCGGCGTACTGCGCCGGGTCGGCGAGGTAGTGGCCGATGAAATAGTCCATCGTATCGCGCGTCAGAAAATACCCTTGAGCGTTCTCGGCATGCGACGGCGCAGTGCAGTTCATGTCCATGGCGGGGTAGATCAGCAGCTGGAATGCGATCGGCAGATCGCCGGCCTCGCGCGCATCGATCGAGACCACGGCCGCGAGGTTGCCGCCGGCGCTGTCGCCGCCCACCGCGAGGCGCGACGCATCGAGCCCGAGCTCGGCGGCGTGCGCGCTCACCCAGCGCGTGGCGGCAATGCAGTCCTCCACCGCTGCGGGAAATCGGTGCTCCGGGGCCAAGCGGTAATCGACCGCGGCCACTGCGCAGCCCGAGAGGTTGGCGAGCTCGCGGCACAGCGTGTCGTGGGTGTCGAGATCGCCGAGTACAAAGCCGCCGCCATGATAGTAGACGAGCACGGGGAGGACGGCGGTGTCCAAAGCACCGATAGGCCGGTACAGCCGCAGCGGTATCGGTCGGGCTGGTGCGCCGGCCTGCAGATCCTGCACGCGACCGACCTCGGGAGGCGGCGGCTGGGTGACTCGGAACCGCTCTCCCAAGGAGGCGCGCGCCTCGGCCGGGCTCAATGTATGGGTCGGCGGGAGGCCTCGCTGTTCGATCAGATCGAGCAGGGCGCGGGTTTGAGGGTGCAGCATGGGGCTCCTGTGTCGTGAGGCGTCTGCTGATGCAGCATTAGCCTAGGGTATCCTGTGTGCCCGTGCGTGTCGCTTGGGTCCGATGGGGTTTTGATGGCCAATGAAACTGCGATCCGGCGCGAAGTGGGCGCCGTCGCGTTGATGTTCACCGGGTTGGGCTCGATCATCGGCTCGGGCTGGTTGTTCGGCGCGTGGCGCGCCGCCCAATTGGCCGGTCCCGGTGCGGTCTATGCGTGGATCATCGGCGCGGTGGTCATCCTGTTCGTCGCATTGACCTATGCCGAGTTGGGGGCCATGTTCCCGGAATCCGGGGGTGCCGTGCGCTACGGCTACTACTCGCACGGCTCGCTGGTGGGGTTCCTGGCGGGCTGGTCCGCGTGGATTGCCATCGTCTCGGTCATCCCGGTGGAAGCCGAGGCGTCGGTACAATACATGAGCTCCTGGCCCTGGACTTGGACACAGCGGCTGTATGTGCACGCCGTGCATGGCCAAGGCGAGCTCACCGCGCGCGGCCTCTCCATCGCAGCAGCGCTGGTGGTGGTGTATTTTCTGGTCAATTTCTGGAGCGTGAAGGTTTTTGCCGGCACCAACAGCGCGATTACCTTCTTCAAGCTGATCGTGCCCGCGTCCACTGCGATCGCTATGGTATGCACCGGCTTTCATTGGGAGAATTTTCAGGTCGGTGTGCACGGCGGCCGGCACGTCGGCGACATCGCGTCCATTCTCACCGCGGTGGCCACCAGCGGCATCGTTTTCAGCTATAACGGATTCCAAAGCCCGGTCAATCTGGCCGGCGAGGCCCACAACCCGGGGCGCAGCATACCGCTCGCGATTTTCGGCTCGATCGCACTCAGTACCGTGGTGTACCTGATGCTGCAGGTCGCGTTTCTCGGTGCTGTGGCTCCCGGTCATCTGCACGAGGGTTGGGCCGCGCTCGAATACAGCTCGCCGTTCGCGCAGCTGGCGCTGGCGCTGAACCTGAACTGGCTCGCCATCCTGCTGTACGCCGATGCCTTCGTCAGTCCGAGCGGCACCGGCGCCACCTACACGGCCACCACCGCACGCATGATCTATGCCATGGAGCGCAGCGGCTCCTTGCCCGGCATTCTCGGCCGAGTGCATTCGCGCTTCGGAATCCCGCGCCCGGCGATGTGGTTCAACCTGCTCGTATCCTTCATGTTCCTGTTTTTCTTTCGCGGCTGGGGCAAGCTCGCCGCCGTAATTTCGGTGGCCACCATCATCACGTATCTGGTGGTACCGGTGAGCGTCGAGGTACTGCGGCGCACGGCGCCCGATCTGCACCGGCCTCTGCGCGTGCCGGGACTGAAGCTGCTGGCACCGGTGGCCTTCGTGCTCGCGACACTGATGCTGTATTGGGCGCGCTGGCCGCACACGGGCCAGATCATGCTGCTGTTGATCCTGCCGATGCCGGTATATCTGTACTATCAAGCGAAGCGCGGCTGGCCCGATTTCAGGCGAAGTCTGCGAGGCGCGTGGTGGCTGATCGGCTACCTCGCGGCGGTCGTGGCTCTGTCCTGGGCCGGCAGCAAGGAGTTCGAGGGGCACGGGTACATCGGCTACGGCTGGGACCAGCTTTGCGTCGCCGGCGTGTCGCTGGCGTTTTTTTCCTGGGGAGTGCGCAGCGGCTGGCGTACTCCGGCGCTCGCGGCAATCGAAAAATCGGATTGATGCCTTGCTGGACGGCAGCGCGAGTCAGGGTACGCGCTGCCGCTCCGGTAGCTCGACAGTGAGACCGTTCAGCGAGGCATCGAGCCTTATCTGGCAGCCGAGACGGCTCGTGGTGCGGCGGTCGAGCACGTGTTTGAGCGTGTCCTCCTCGTTGTCGCCGACCGGCGGCAATCTCTCCGCCCAGGCGGCGGGCGCGTAGCAATGACAGGTTCCGCAAACGCACATGCCGCCGCAAAACCCGACGATGCTCGGCACCTCATTCGCGATGGCGGTTTCCATCAGGGTGCTGCCTTCCTGCGCCGCTACGGTGAATTCGGCACCCTGTGCATCGACGAAAGTGACGCTGATCATGGCAGCACACATACACCAGTGGAGGCTTTCTCACCAGACCATCCGGTTCGTGGCAACTACGTATTTCGCATTCGACACGCGGTCTGCAACATCGATCCGCGATGGTCTGTGCCGCACAAGGGTGTGTCTTGATGGTCAGAAGGTTGTTTTCGTGATTTCCGGGCAAGCGATCGGTCCGATCGAGGTGCCCGGCCCGCGCGAGCCGTACGATCTTGGCGGCTCGGAGGAATCCTTGGAACGGTTGCGCGAGTATACGCGCGAGTATGGGGATTTTTTTCGAGTCTATTCGCCGCAGCGCGCGAGTTATACGTACGTGGTGAATAATCCCGACGCCATCAAGCGGGTTTTCCTCACCAATCACCGCAACTACACGAAGGGCGTGGGTACGGATCAGATCACGATCCTGCTCGGCCGCGGCATCATGACGAGCGAGGGCGATTATTGGCACCGCCAGCGCCGCATGCTGCAGCCGGCGTTCCATCGCCGCGTCATCGACCGGTTCGGACCGGTGATCAGCGAGGCGACCGCGAACTGCGTCGAGCGCTGGCGTACACTCGCGCTGCGCGGTGAGCCCGTCAACATCACCGAGGCCGCGAGCGAGATCACGCTCGACATCAATCTGCGCGCCATCTTCGGCACTGACCTCGCGCTCATCCGCGATCGATTCGGCGATAACCCCTTTTCGATCGTGCACACCGAGAGCAACCGCGATCTGAAATTCGCGTACCGCGTCAGATCGCTAGCCGGCGTGGTGCGCGAGTTGATCGCGCGCCGGCGGGAGCACCCGCAGGAGGAACACTTCGACTTCTTCGGCATGGCGCTGGCCGCGCGGGACAAGGAAACGGGCGAGACCATGAGCGAGAAGCAGCTCATCGATGAGGTGCTGACGCTCGTGGTCGCCGGCCACGAGACGACGGCGACGGCGCTGACCTGGACCTGGTATCTGCTCGGCCGCCATCCTGACGTTCAAGATGAGCTGAGCGCCTCTGCGCAGCAGTTGCCGGCCGATCGCGTGCTCGGCATCGATGAGATGGAGGCGTGGAGCTGCGGCCAGCAGGTCATCAAGGAGGCGCTGCGCCTGTGTCCGCCCGGCTGGATCATGTCGCGACGCGCCGTCGGACCGGACGTACTGCTCGGGGCGCCGATCGCACCCGGAACGGACGTTTTCATCAGCCCCTACTTCGTGCACCGCCACCCGGCGCATTGGTCCGATCCGGAGCGGTTCGATCCGCATCGTTTCAACGAGGCCGCCAACGCGGCGCGCAACCGGTTTGCATACATTCCGTTCGGCGTCGGGCCGCGGCATTGTATCGGCGAGGGCTTGGCCATGTACGAGATCGCCACCCATCTGGCGGCATTGACGCGCCGGTTTCGACTCATGCCGCTCACCGACGAGCCGCCGCACATCGAGGCGCGCATCAACTACCGCTTGCGCTCCGATCTGCTCATGCGGGTGTGCGCACGCTGAAAGTGTGGCCTTAGATCAGGACGCGCTCGCGCCGCGGCGCGTGCGTTGTGCCACCGAGCTCACGGGCTGCCTGGTGCCCGGAGTAGACCGCCGTCGCGATCAACGCCGGCTGCAGGCAATCGCCGATCCGCCGCACGGAGGCAGGCGGCTCCCCGCAGTCCTCTTCCGGCCCCCCGTCGCGCTCGCCGACGAGCTCCCGATAGAGCCCCTCATCCGGATCGCGCGAGGTGACCAGCACCACCGCCGATGCGGGAACCTCGCGGGTGCGGCCGCTGAACACACAGGCGAGCGTCGCCACCGGGCGCTCGAAGCCCACCAGTACCGTGTTGACTTCGATCTGCACCCCGCAATCGATCATCGCACGCTGGGATCGCTCCTGTTCCTGCGTGTTCTGGCTCCAGGCGCCGGCTCGCCCCTCCGTCGTGACATACCGGACGCGGATACCGTCGCCCGCAAGCTTCAGTGCAATGACGGGCCCGAGATAGTAGTGATCGTCGTCGAATATCACCACCTCGCCCGCGGGCAGGCGGCCGGACAGCAGGTCGTCCGGCGTGTACACGGCGTCCGCATCGAGCGTCGCAATCGGCTGCGCGTACCAGCGCCCGACCCCGTCGCGCCGCCAGTGCGCACCGGTGGCGATCAGCACGTGATCAGCGCCGAAGGCGCGAACGTCCGACGCCTGCATCCGGCTGTCGAGGTACAGCGCCACGTTCGGCAGCCGGTTGATCTGGCCGAGGCGGTAATCGCGCACGCGCGCCCATTGCGCGAGCCCCGGTAGCCGGCTTTCGCGCGAGACGCGGCCGCCCGCTTCCTTGGCGGCATCCGCGAGTGCGACCTGGTAGCCTCGCTTGCCGAGGATGTGCGCGGCCTCGAGACCCGCCGGACCCGCGCCGACGATGAGAACGGAGCCGCTGCCGCCGGCGGGTACCTGCTCCGGATGCCAGCCCGAGCGCCACTCCTCGCCCATGGTCGGGTTCTGCGTACAGCGCAGCGCCGAACCTCGAAAATCGTGCGCATAGCAGATGTTGCAGCCGATGCATTCGCGAACGTCCTCGAGCCGCCCTTCGCGGATCTTGTTCGGCAGGAACGGATCGGCAATCGACGGGCGCGCCGCGCCGATCAGATCGACGACGCCGCGCTTGAGCTGGCCGAGCATGCTGTCCGGCGAAGTGAACCGCCCGACGCACACGACCGGCTTGCCGGTGAGCTTGCGCACGTAGGCGACCCGCTCCTCGAGCGCGCCTTCAGCGACGAATCGCGAGGAGCCCATCTCCTCGTCGTAATCGGCGATCACCACGTCCCACAGATCGGGCAGGTGGCCGAGCGCTGCAACCACGTCGTGCGCCTCCGCCTCGTTCAAATGTTCCTCGCCGTGGCCGTTCGCGGCAAAGCGCACTGCGACCGCGCAGCGATCACCCACGGCGCTGCGCGTCTCCTCGAGCAGTTCGCGCATCAGACGCATGCGGTTCTCGAGCGAGCCGCCGTATTCGTCGGTGCGGCCGTTCAAGCTGCGCGAGAGGAATTCCGAGACCAGGTAGCCGTGGGTCGGATAGACGTAGATGATGTCGAAGCCGGCCTTGCGTGCCCGCAGCGCCGCCTCGCGGTGCCAGCGTTTGAGCTCGCGAATGTCGTGCCGGTCCATGCGCTGAGACTGCCAGGGGTCGATGCGCGAGGGGGTCGAGCGCACGCCGAACGAGGGCTGGCGGGTCGAGAGGTTCGCGACATAGCTGCCGCCGTGCCAGAGTTCGATGCCGGCGAGGGCCCCGTGCGCATGCACCGCCTCGGCCATCGCGGAGAGATTGCCGAGATCGCCGTCATCCCAAAGCGAGGCGAACGGGTAGGGATGATCATCCGAGCTCGGATGAATCGAGCAGTACTCGGTGCAAACGACCCCCCAGCCGCCCTGCGCTTTCATCGCGCGCATCGCGACCAGCGTCTGTGGCAGCGCGTGGCCCATGCCCGTGCAATGAGGCACCTGATATAATCTGTTCGGCGCGGTGACCGGGCCGATCCTTACGCTCTCGAACAGCGGGGCGTATCGCGATTTTTCCAGCATGATCCGAATTTTGCGTGCCGGCGCGCACAAAAGATAGGGTCCACGGAGGCATCGATGCGTCATGAATCGGCGAGCCAGCGCAAACGGCGCGCGCACCAGACGGTCACGCGGGCTGCGGACCCCGGCCTGCATTTCGGGCCGACCGCGGCCTACGATCCGCTCGCCACCGACACGGCGCGGCGTCTGATCGATGCCGCATTGACGCTGCTTCAGGAAACCGGCGTGGCGTTCGACCTTGAGAGCGAAGCGCCGGCGCTGTTCGCGGCCGCCGGGTGCGCCATCGGCGCCGATGGGGTGGTCAAGCTCGACCGTGCAACCGTCGAGCGCTCGCTCGCCTCGGTGGCGCGTCAAGCGCGGATCTGGGACCGAAATGGCGAGCACCATCTTACGATCGACAACCGCCACACGTGGTTCATGCCGGGCATGACCTGCATCAAGGTATTCGATCTCGCCAGCGGCGAGCTGCGACAAAGCTCCGCCAAGGATCTCGCGACGATCACGCGAGTGGCGGATGCGCTGGCCCACATCGACGGCGTGTGCATCGCCTGCAAGGACGTGGGGCACTCCGATATCCACGGCGAAATCGGCGAATTCGCCGTCATGGCGCGCAATACCGTAAAGCCGCTCGAATACCTGTGCGAGAACGCCGAATCGCTCGGGGTCGTGATCGAGATGGCGGCCGCGATCAGGGGCGGACGCGCCGCGCTCGCCGAGAAACCTTATTTCCTGCAGATCGTCACGCCCTTGCCGCTCAACTACGCCAAAACGCACATCGACCAGGTGATCATGGCGGCGCGCGCCGGCGTGCCGGTGAGCGTCGGCACGCTGCCGATCGGCGGCGCCTCCTCGCCGATCACCGCCGCCGGCTGCATTGCGCAGAGCCTGGCAACGGATTTCGCCGGCATGACGCTCGGCCAGCTGGCGTGCAGAGGATCCTTTGTCATCGGCAGTTCGGACGTCTACTTCATGGAGCCGGCAACCGGTGCGATCGGCAACTTCGTCCAGACCTCGCTCTCCGACATGGTCATGTGCCAGGTGCGCCGCGAGCTCGGCATTCCTTCGTTCACCGGCATCGGCGGTCAATGCGCCGCGCGCACCTTCAACCAGGATGCCGTCTGGGAGGTGTCCTCGAACATGATGCAGTCCTTCTACAGCCGGCCGGCAACCTGCGATTATCTCGGCTCGATCGACGAGGGAATCACGTATTCGCTGCACTCGCTCCTGCTGTGCAACGATCTGGCGGGGCTGCTGCGCAGCCTCTGGCAGGGCGTGGCCGTGGACGACGTGTCGCTTGCGCTCACGCAGGCGAAGGCGGTCGGGCCGCGCGGCAACTACCTGGCGCTGGATCACACCGCGAGTCACTGCCGGGAGCAGCTGTGGCAGACGCGCTATTTCGGCCCGCATCTGCCGACCAGAATGAGTGGGCTCGCGGATCGCGATCTGTACCAGCGCATCGACGAGGATCTGCGCCGGATAATCGACACGCATACCGTGCCTGAATTGCCCGCTGCGGTGCTTACCGAGATGGACGCGATTCGCGCGCGCTTCGCCGCAAGCTATCGGGCGGCGTGAGACGGCGCCCCGCGGCTTTGCCTGAGGCCCCGCGGCTATACCTGAGCGTTCACGCCCCGCCGGTCGGCCGCCGGCGTGAGGCAGGCGCGGCGGTCTCGGCGCACAGCCGATCGACGTCGAAGCGAACCGGCAGCCGATAGAAGCGCTGAGGAAGCCGCATGCCGGCTTAAGGCTAGTCGAGGTCGCGGCACAGCGCGTCGCGGACGGCCGTCGCCAGCGGGTTGAGCGAATGGCGGTAATTGTCGTGATCGACGCCTATGCACAAGAACGCGCCGCTCTTCATCGCCTCGACCATGGAGGGCGAGAGCTCGAAGCGCAAAAAATGCACCGCGGATGTCTTCTCTTCGTTCTCGCGCTTCATGTCCTCGTCGGCGACCGCAAAGACGCGCTCCATTTCGCTGACCCGCACCCAGCAGCGGCCCTCGACGCCGATCAATCTCTCGAGCGCCACGCGCCGTTCCGCCGCATCGGCAAATTCGATCAGCAGCGTGACCTTCCAGTTGCTGCCGTCGGGGATCAGCGGATTGTACGCGTCCAGCTCGTCCTGTATGCCCTCGCTCTCGAAGATGCGCTCGGCGCGCAGCATCTCGAGGATCTGGTAGCGGATGGTGGTCCGGTCCTCGAAGCACCAGGTCATGTTGGGGCCGACCTGTACGTTGCGAAGCCGCTTGTGGGCCATGACTTCGCCGCGCAGCCGCGGCCGCTCCGAGGCGTATTGTTCCAGGCTCATCAAATCTGCGCGCACCAGCTTTTGCATGTTGCCTCTACAATCCGTAGGCCATTCGCAGCAGCGTCAGCGGATGCGTCGGCGGCGGCGCGTTCTTCAGGCCGCTTTCGATCTGATGGCCCGCCATCGGACAATCGCTCGCATAGAAATCCGCGCCGCTCGCCTCGACTCTTTGCATGACCGGCCTGCCGATCTTCATGGAGGTGTCGCGAAACTCCCGCTTGACGCCGTAGGTGCCGTCGTGGCCCGAACATCGTTCGATCGGCTCGACGGTGGTGCCGGGGACGAGCTGCAGGACATCGCGAGTCTTCAAGCCGATGTTCTGCACTCGCAAATGGCAGGCCACGTGGTAGGAGATCTTGCCGAGGGCGCGCGAGAAATCGGTGCGTAGCAGTCCCGCCTTGTGCCGCAGTGAGAGATATTCGAACGGATCGAACATGTGCTGCTTGATGGCCGCAATGGCCGCATCGTCCGGGAACATCAGCGGCAGCTCCTGCTTGAACATCAGCACGCACGAGGGCACGGGTGCGACGAGGTCGTAGCCGCGCTCGATCATGGCGAGCAGCGGCGGCACGTTCTTGGTCTTCATTTCCGCGATCGCCTGCAGGTCGCCGAGCTCGAGCTTGGGCATCCCGCAGCAATTTTCCCGTTCGGGCAAGGCCACCTCGATGCCGTTGTGCTCGAACACGCGTACCAGATCGAGACCGATGTCCGGCTCGTTGCGGTTGACGTAGCAGGTGGCGAACAGCGCGACTTTGCCGCTCTGCGCCGGGCCCGAGGCCGGGGGGGCTGCCGGTGCGACGGCGGATGGCGCGGCGGACGGCGGCGCGCGCCGCCCGCGGAGCTGCTTGCGCAGCGTGTTCGAGCGGTAGGGGGGTACGGGCGCGTCGGGATGCACACCGAGCGCGGCATCGAGCACCTTGCGCCCCAGGGCGCTGCGATTGACGGCGTTGACGGCCTCGACGATCACGGGAATGCCGGCGATGTTGCCGACCAGATCCGTCGAGCTCAGCACCTCGTCGCGCCAGCGCGTCTTGCCGCTGCGGTGCTTGACGGCCTTGGCGCGCAGCATCAGGTGAGGAAAATCGACGTTCCACGGATGCGGCGGCACATAGGGACACTTGGTCATGTAGCACATGTCGCACAGGTAGCAGTGGTCGATGACCTTCCAATACTCCTTCTTGTCCACGCCCTCGAGCTCGCCGCTCTTCGATTCATCGATCAGATCGAACAGCGTGGGGAAGGAGTTACACAGATTGAAGCAGCGGCGGCAGCCGTGGCAGATGTCGAAGACCCGCTCGAGCTCCTTGTCGAGCGCATCGGCATCGTAGAATTGCGGGTCGGTCCAGGCGAGCGCATGGCGCGTGGGCGCCTCGAGACTGCCCTCGCGGCCTGATTTGCTCTGTCCTTCGGACACGATCTCTCCCACGGAAGCGGCGGGCCCCGGTCTTGGGGCCCGCCTGCGCTTAAGCCCCGGGCGGGGCGAAGGGTTAAAGGTTGTCCAATGCCTTCTGGAAGCGATTGGCGTGCGAGCGTTCAGCCTTGGCGAGCGTCTCGAACCAGTCGGCGATCTCGCTGAATCCTTCCTCGCGGGCGCTCTTCGCCATGCCGGGATACATGTCGGTGTACTCGTGCGTCTCGCCGGCAATGGCTGCCTTGAGATTCTGCGCGGTCGGACCGATCGGCAAGCCGGTGGCCGGGTCGCCGACCGCCTCCAGGTACTCCAAGTGGCCATGAGCGTGGCCGGTTTCACCCTCGGCAGTGGAGCGGAACACCGCCGACACGTCGTTGAAGCCTTCGACGTCCGCCTTGGCCGCGAAGTACAAATAGCGCCGATTCGCCTGCGATTCGCCTGCAAATGCGTCCTTCAAGTTCTTTTCCGTCTTGCTACCTTTCAAATTCACGGCTCTCACTCCTTCCGATTGATAAATTCGGAACTAATTTCGATAATTCCGCCGCGACGGTAGACCCCCGGGCCGCGCCAGTCAAATTGGCCCTTTCTATCGGCCCGGTAGGCGTTTTCTATCGAGGAAGTGCGACGTGAGACAGATTCTGCTGGCGGCTCTTTTTGCGGCGCAGCTTGCAGCGGCATCGCCCCCCGCAGCGGCATCGCCCCCGGAGTATTCGATTCAGGCCATCCGTCTCGCCGATTCGCCCGGCGATGCGGTGGCGGACATGGTCATCGGCGCGCCGAAGGACGAGAAGATCGACAGCATCTACGCCATCTGGCTGATCCGGGGCGGCGGACGCAACGTTCTCTTCGACAGCGGCTTTCACCGCGAGCGCTGGTTCAAGGAATGGACGATCAAGGATTATCTCTCCCCCGAACAGGCCGTGCGCCTGGCCGGCGTGAAGCCCGAAGAGGTCACGGACGTCGTGATCAGCCACGCCCACTGGGACCACATGGGCGGAATCGACCTGTTCCCCAATGCCGTCATCTGGATTCAGCGAGAAGAGTTCCGCTACTACACCGGGCCGGCGTGGCAGCCTGGAGGGGATCACGACGGGATCGATCCGGAGGACGTGCTCGAGCTCGTCAAGCGCAATACCGAGGGGCGCTTGCGCTTGATCGACGGGGACGACGTACAGATCATCCCGGGGATTCGGGTATATACCGGGGGACGGCACACCTACGCTTCGCAGTATCTGCGCGTGGATGGCGCCCCGCCGTTCGTGCTGGCCTCGGATAATGTCTACCTGTACCGCAACCTGACCGAGCACAGGCCGAGCGCGACCTTCAGCGAGGCGGATTATCCCGCCAATCTCAAAAGCCAGGCGCGCATGGTCGAGCTCGCCGGTTCCGCGCAGCGAATCATCCCCGGCCATGACGCTCTGCAATTCCAGAAATTCCCGACCGTGGGGCGCGTCGCCACCATCAAAGCCGCTGACATCAGGTGAGCCTGGCGGCCGCACGCAGGCTAGGGGTGCAGCTCTGTGCCTGCGCGATCCCGCGAGGAACACGCAGGTCCGCCAGATAACTATTTGATTTGATAGAATTTTCGCGGCCGAGCGCGCGAGTGATCGGCTGCGGGCTAGTGATGGCGCGGTGCTCGGGATTTAGGAGGTTGGATGTGACGCGTGAAGGTGCGGCGTGTGAGGTGGTGCGTGTGGGCGTGTAGGGACGCGACTCGATTCGGCCATTTTGCTCATCGTTTGATGCTCATTGTCTCATGAAGCGGCAGCGCTCGGCGTGCCGTCGCGCATGTGCATCTTTTGTGCAACAGCGGGTGCATTTGACAAAGCGGCCGAAGGCGTTTCTTATAAGCTCATAACAAGTTGGGGATTGCACGGGATGCGCCGTTGAACAGTCTCTCAGAGCGGGTTGGGGCGATCGACGTGGCGCTCGCCCATGCGCAGCGACTGCTCGAAAAGGATGCTGAGCTCGCCGCGCAACAGGCGCGCGAGATTCTGAGCGTCTCTCCGGGCCATCCGATCGCCCGGCTCATACTCGGCGCCGCGCACCGTCGCTTAGGTCGCGCGCTCGCGGCGCTCGAGGTACTCGAGCCGCTCGCAAAGGAGCAGCCGAGCGCCTCTGCCGCTCATCTAGAGCTTGGAATCGCGAGAAGCGAGGCCGGTCGCGGGCGCGATGCGGTGGTTGCATTGCGCCGGGCAGTGCAATTGCAGCCCGCCTCGGTGGATGCCTGGCGCCTGCTGGCCGATACCCTCGATGCGGAGGGCGACGCCGGCGGCGCCGACCAGGCCCGGGCTCACTACATCAAGGCGGCGACCAAGGATCCGAGGCTCCTGGAGGCCGCAACAGCGTTGGTGGAAAACAATCTGCCGCTCGCCGAAGCGCACTTGCGCACCCATCTGGCGACACACCCGACGGATGTGGCGGCGCTGCGAATGTTGGCGGAGGTAGCAGGGCGGCTGCGCGAATATGCGGACGCCCAGGTACTGCTCGAGCGCTGCCTCGATCTCGCCCCGAGCTTCGATGCGGCCCGCCACAATTACGCCGTCGTACTCAATCGCCAGGCGAAGCCGGCAGCGGCGCTCCCGCAAGCGGAGCAGCTGCTCGCGAAGGAGCCGCGCAATCCGGGCTACTTGAACTTGAAGGCGGCGATTCTCGCCAATCTCGGGGAATACGCTGGTTCGATCGAGGTCTATCAGAACGTGCTGCGGGAACACCCGCGCCAGCCGAAGGTGTGGATGAGCCTCGGCCATTCTCTGAAGACTGCTGGGCGCCAAGAGGAGAGCGTTGCGGCGTACCGTCGGGCGATTGGGATGCAGCCGTCACTGGGCGAGGCGTACTGGAGCCTCGCCAACCTCAAGACCTTCCGCTTTTCACCAGCCGACGTCCGGTCGATGCGCGGCGCTCTGGCTCGGCCGGATCTCGCCAGCGAGGATCGCGTGCATTTCGAGTTTTCGCTCGGCAAAGCCCTGGAGGACGAAGGTTCGTACCAGGAGTCCTTCGCCTGTTACGCGAAGGGCAATGCCCTGCGCCGGCAGCTGCATCCTTACAATGCCGAGGAGAACACTCGCTTCGTCGGCCGCTGCAAGCGGCAATACACGGCCGAGTTTTTTTCGTCGCGCAAGTTCGCAGGGGCGAGCGCGGCCGATCCCATTTTCATCGTTGGCCTGCCGCGCGCAGGCTCCACTTTGCTCGAGCAGATTCTTGCGAGCCACTCGCGGGTCGAGGGCACCGTGGAGCTGCCGGACATTCCGCAAATCGCGCGCGAGCTCGCGGGGCGAGACGACCGGAGCGAACGCGACTCCGAAGCGCCTTTTTTCGATGCCGTGACCGCGCTCGATTCGGAAGAATTGCGCGCCCTCGGCGAGCGGTATCTTGCTTCGACCCGCGTGCTTCGCAAAACCGGGGCTCCGTTTTTTGTCGACAAGATGCCGAACAACTGCCTATATGTCGGCCTCATTCATCTCATCTTGCCGAACGCCAAGATCATCGACGCGCGGCGCCACCCCCTGGGCTGCTGCTTCTCCGCGTTCAAACAACATTTCTCGCGCGGCCAGAACTTCACGTACGACCTCACGGATCTCGGCCGCTATTACCGCGACTACGTTGAGCTGATGGCGCATATCGATGCGGTGTTGCCGGGACGGGTCCATCGAGTGTTCTACGAGTCGATGATCGAGGACACCGAGGGCGAGGTTCGCCGCCTGCTCCACTTTTGCGGACTGCCGTTCGAGGAGCAATGCCTGCGGTTCTATGAGAACGAGCGGCCGGTGCGCACCGCCAGTTCCGAGCAGGTGCGCCGCCCCATTTTCAGGGACGGCATGGAACAGTGGCGCCACTACGAGCGTTGGCTCGGACCATTGCAGCAGGCGCTCGGCCCGGTACTGACTCGCTATCCGACCGTACCGGATTTTGCGCAATCTTGATGTGGGATTTCGTCGATCATTAAAGTCGATCAATTAAAACTGAAGGGAGCACGGGAACATCATGACTCATCGCCGAACCAACCTAAGGCATCAACGCCTAAACGCGGCACATCCTCGCGATTTTAGTCGTAACCTGCTGCGCCGGTTGCCGCTCGCCTCGGCCATTTCGGCAATCCTCGCCGGTGGCGCAGTGCAGGCGGCAACCGAACCGGAAGCGAACACGCTCGAAGAGGTTGTCGTCACCGCACAGAAGGTGACGGAGAATCTGCAGAACGTACCGATCAGTATTGAGACGCTCGGCACCCAAAAGCTCGAGCAGCTCAACATCACGAACCTCGACGATTACGTCCAGTATTTACCGGGCGTCACCACCGTCAAGGGCTTGGGTCAGGGCGGCAACGGCGTCGGCACCACACACGTCTATATGCGCGGCGTCGTGAGCGGCCAGGATGGCAACCATTCCGCCTCGCAGCCGACCGTGGGAACCTACATCGACGAGCAGCCCGTAACCACGATCGACGGCACGGTCGACATGCATGTGTACGACATCGCGCGCATCGAGGTGCTGGAGGGACCCCAAGGGACCCTTTACGGCGCGAGCTCCGAAGCGGGCACCATCCGCATCATCACCAACAAGCCGGATCCCACGAAATTCGAGGCGGCCTTCGACGTCAGCGGTCAGATGGTTTACAACGGTGGACAAGGGTCGGTGGTCGAGGGCTTCGTTAACATTCCAATTTCGCCCATCCTCGCCGTGCGCATCGTCGGCTGGGATGAGCACGACCCCGGTTACATCAGCAATGTGGCCGGCACCAACGTCAATGCCGGCATCATCGACGGCCAGCGCACATTCCCGACCTGGACGGCGTCCACCGGCGAAACCTTCCCCGCCAGTACCCCCGACAGCGACTACAATACCGTGCACACCCAGGGAGGTCGGCTCGCCGTGAAGCTCGACGTCACCGACAACTGGAGCGTGACTCCGATGTTCATGGGTCAAAGGTTGGGCGCCAATGGCTTTTTCGCCTACGACCCGGGGATCGGCCAGCTCCAGCTTGCACACGCCGGTCCGGAGAATTTGCAGGACTCCTTCTCCCAGTCGGCCCTCACGATCGAGGGCAAAGTGAGCGACTTCGACATCACGTTTTCCGGCGGCTGGTTCACGAGAAATACGCATTCGATCGCGGACTACCAGGATTACACCTACTGGTATGACAAGTACTACGGGTCCGGATGCCAATGGTTGACCGAATCGGGATACAAATACTCGCAAGCGCATCCCGGCTCGGTGGGCGGCTGCTACACGGGGGCACTCCTTCCGCCGGGCAGCTACACGGAAGGCCAGGAGTTCGTGATCACGCGGGGCCACTACACCAAGTGGAACCAGGAGCTGCGCGTGACCTCGCCTCAGGAGTACCCCGTGCATGGTACAGCCGGGCTGTTCGCGGAGCGCCAAGTGCACGAAATCTGGGAGCAGTACACGATGCCGGGTCTCGACGGCAACCCCTACACGACCAATCCGCAAGGCCTAGCACCCAGTCTGACCGTCCCGGGGATTCAAGGCAATACGATCTGGCTCACCGACGAGGAGCGCGTCGACCGCGACTCGGCCGCATTTGTCCAGGTCAACTGGGACATTACCAACGCTTGGGAGCTGTCGGGAGGCTTCCGGCAGTACCACTACGATAACTCTCTGCAGGGATTCTACGGTTATTCCGCGGCTTACGAAAATCAGACCGGCTACTATCCCGGCCAGAACGCCTGCGGACCGAACGGCATGAATTTTTGGAACGGCACGCCGAATCTCACCTACGCACCGTTTCATTTCGCGCCCTGCACGAACTTGAACGCCGATGTTTCTGCCAATGGGCATACCGAGCTCGGGCGTCTGACCTACAAGTTTGACCCCGACCACCTCGTTTACGCGACCTACTCGACCGGCTACCGGCCGGGCGGTGTGAACCGGGTGTACGATAATGCGATTCACGCGATCTATCCGCCGTACCAGTCCGACCAATTGAAGAATTACGAAATAGGATGGAAAACCCAGTGGCTGAACGAGACGCTGCGCTGGAACGGGGCGCTGTTCTGGGACAACTGGGACGACTTTCAATTCACGTTCCTCGGGCCCAACAGCGTGAGTGTTGTGCAGAACGCGCCCAGCGCAACGATCAAGGGCATCGAGACCAATGCCGAGTGGCGGCTTGGGTCCGGCTGGCTATTGAGCGGCAGCGCGACCTATCTCGATGCGAAGCTCACCTCGAACTTCTGCGGTGCCTACATCCCGGGGACCTTAAATTTAACGACGTACTGCCCCTACCAGACCAGCGGTAAATCGGGTAGCCCGATCTCATACGCCGACGGCAGCTACGTGATCGGACCCTACGCAGCCAACGGTACTCGTTTGCCGATCGTGCCGCGGTTCAAAGCGAACCTGATCGCGCGCTACACGTTCCCGTTGGGCGACTGGAACGGCTTCGGTCAGGCGGCGGTCGTGTATCAGGACTCCTCGGTGCCGCTGTTGTTCCCCTCGTTCTACCAGGTGGGAAATAATGGCACGCAGCACCTCGGGGAGATGCCGCCGTACACCCTGGTCAATCTGTCCACCGGCGCCGAGCTCAACGGCACGCAAGTGTCGTTCCTGGTCAACAACACGTTCAATTCCCTGGGCGAGATCGGGCGCTTCGCCGCCTGCACGCCGACCACGTGCAATCAGCCGTACGTGGTACCCGTGCAGCCGAGGACGTTCTGGCTCAAAGTCGGCCACAAGTTCTAACGTTGCCGCAAAGTCGGGCGGGCCGCTTAGGCCCGCCCGCGTCCGGGGTCCCAATGCTTATCAAGAGCTCGTCGCGCGCGCTGCTGTTGCTGGCGGCCGCGATATTTTCTGTGCTGGTCCACGCCGAGCGCGCGCCGGTCCTGCCGCAGATCGATCTGCCGCATCCTTACTATTATCGGGAAATGTACCTGCCGCAATTGACCAGCGGCCCGAGCAGTCTTGCCTGGTCGCCGGATTCCAGGGAGTTGATCTACGCCATGGCCGGATCCCTGTGGCGCCAGAGAATCGATGAAGACTCGGCGCAGCAGCTCACCTCGGCCGCTGGCTACGACTACCAGCCGGATTGGTCGCCGGACGGGCGGTGGGTCATCTACTGTTCCTATCGCGACGACGCGGTGGAGCTGTGGGCGCTCGACCTCAAGAGCGGCGCCGTGCAGCAGCTGACGCGCACCGGCGCCGTGAACACGGAGCCGCGGTTCTCGCCCGACGGCAAGCGTGTGGTGTTCACCTCGACGCAGTACCAAAAGCGGTTCCATGTTTACGTCGCCGACTTCAACGACGGCCGGCTCGACAAGGTGCAGCGCCTGACCGGCGAGCACAAGAGCTCGCTGCCGCGCTACTACTACAGCGCGTTCGATCATGAGATCAATCCGGTGTGGACGCGCGACGGCCACGAGATCATCTACGTCTCCAATCGCAACCACATTTACGGCACCGGCGGTTTCTGGCGCACCGCCGCCACGCCGGCCGGCGCCGCGGAGCCCGATCGCGACGCGCGCGAATTTCATTACGAGGAGACGAACTGGAAGGCGCGGCCCGACCCCTCCCCCGACGGAACGCGGCTGGTGTACAGCTCCTACCTCGGACGCTCGTGGCACAACCTGTGGCTCCTGCCCGCGGCGGGCGGCGATGCGTTCCCGATCGCCTACGGCGACTGGGATATGACCTATCCGCGCTGGTCACCCGACGGGACGCGCGTCGCATTCATCTCGAACAAGAACGGCGGCACGGAGATCTGCTGGCTCAGGATTCCGGGCGGCCTCGTGCAAACGCTGCCTGCGCCGGCGCGCCGATACCTGCACGCGATGGCGCACCTGCGCCTCGATCTGCACGATGCGCAGGGACGCCCCGCCTCCGCGCGGATCAGCGTCACCGACCCGGCCGGGCGGTTCTATGCGCCGGCGCACGCCTGGATTCGTGCGGACGACGGATTCGATCGCAGCCGGCGGCCCTTCGAGCAGCACTACTTTCACGCGCGGGGCGCGGCGTCGATCGATGTGCCGGCGGGCATGGCGAGCATTGAGATCGTGCACGGGATGGAGCGCAGGATCGAACGGCACGAGGTGAACGTGCCGGCGGACCAGTGGGCGAACATCTCCACGAATCTGGATGAGGGCGCGTGGACCGTCCCGGACACCGGACAGTGGGTGAGCGGGGATGTCCACGTGCACATGAATTATGGCGGCACCTACCGCGACACACCGGCACGTCTCGCGACCCAGGCGCTCGCAGAGAATCTCGGGATGGTGCATGCGCTGATCGTCAATAAGGAACAGCGCTTCCCCGATATCGCATACGCCGGCATGCGCCAGGACCCGGTCTCACGGCCGCACGCCATCGTGGTCCACGGTCAGGAGTACCACACGAGCTACTGGGGGCACCTGGGGCTGCTCGACATCGCGGACGGCATCGTCCTGCCGGGCTACGCCGGCTATCCCGACACCGCCGCAGCGAGCCTGTATCCGATGAATGCGGACGTGGCGGATATCGCCCATGCCCGCGGCGCCCTGGTGGGCTACGTGCATCCCTTTGATGAGTACCCGCAACCCCTGGCCAAGCCGCTTGAGACCCTGACGAACGAGCTTCCCGTCGACGTCGCGTTGGGGAAGGTGGATTACATAGAGATCACCGGCTTCAGCGATCATCGATCGACGGCGCGGGTGTGGTATCAATTGCTGAATTTGGGATTTCGCATTCCGGCCGCCGGCGGCACCGACGCCATGGCGAATTTCGCGTCGCTGCGCGGACCGGTGGGCATGAACCGGGTGTACGTGCGCGTCCCGGACGGCGAGGTCAAGACGCAGGAGTGGCTCGATGCGCTCAAAGCCGGCCGCAGTTTCGCCACCAACGGACCCCTGCTGGGCCTGCGTCTCGGGGGCGCGGGCGTGGGCGAGGAGCTCAAGTTCACCGCTGCCCAGCCGCGAGTCGCGTTCTCCGCGCACTTGAGATCGATCGTGGCCGTGGATCACCTCGACCTTGTGTGCAACGGCCGCGCCGTGCGGCCTCTGCTGCGCGCCCCGTCGGATCATGCGGACATCGAGGGCAGCATTGCGCTCGACCAGAGCGGCTGGTGCGTGCTGCGCGCATCCACCGATACCGCGCGCGATGAGGTCCTGGACAATTATGTCTACGCGACCACCAGTCCGGTCTACGTGAGCGTCGGCGGCGCGGCGCCGCGCTCGCCCGGGGATGCGAAGTACTTCGCCGCGTGGATGGACCGGCTCGCCGAATCCACGGCCGCGTATCCCGATTGGAACAGCGCGGCGGAGAAGCGCGGCGTGCTCGAGCGGATCGCACGGGCCAAGGCGCGGTTCGTGAGCATGGAGTAGCGAAGCGGGCGCCGCGGCACGCGACGCCCGCCACTTTCCCGCCAGCTCCTCAGCGCGCCGGCGTTTCCCCGCGTCGGGGCTTCAGGCGGCGAGCACGCCCTTCGCCTTGGCGGTGTGCGTCGCGATCAAATCCATCAGCGCCGGCGAGAGACAATCAAAGGGCTCGAGCTTGAGCTCCTTGAGACGCGCGCGGATGGCGGCCATCTGGTCGGGCTTGGTTCCCGACTCGATGACGGAGGAGACGAACGCAGCGAAGCCGGGCGCCTCCCAGCCGCCGGCTTCGAGCAGCTCCGGATGC
Source organism: Steroidobacteraceae bacterium (assembly GCA_052326345.1). Taxonomy (GTDB): domain Bacteria; phylum Pseudomonadota; class Gammaproteobacteria; order Steroidobacterales; family Steroidobacteraceae; genus Bog-1198. The sequence continues at coordinate 48,059 of JBKQOZ010000052.1, forward strand.
ACGAAATCGAAGCCGTAGAACGGATGATTCTTGTTTTCGATGCGCCCGTACATGTGCACGCCGCAGCCGCTGCAGGCGTAGCGCTGGATCGGCGCCGACGAATCGACGACCTTGAGCTTGTTGCCGTTCGTCTTCACCTGCAGCTTGTCGCGGGGCACCACCGCGACTAGGGAAAACATCGCGCCACTGGGTTTCCAGCATTTCGTGCAGCCGCATACGTGGTTGAACGCGACGTTGCTCGCGATGTGCACCGTCACCGGCGCCTGCGTGCATTTGCACTTGAGCGTGCCTCCGGCGAACTTTGCTTCCCCGGGTTTGACGCCATGGTCGACGGCAGGGTGAATTTTAACGGTCATGTTGAGCTCCTGTTTTGGTTAATAGACTGCGACGCTGCGGATCGACTCGCCCTTGTGCATCAGGTCGAAGGCGTCGTTGATTTTCTCGAGCGGCATCTTATGCGTGATCAAGTCGTCGATATTGATTTTTCCATCCATGTACCAGTCCACGATCTTCGGCACGTCGGTGCGCCCGCGAGCGCCGCCGAAGGCCGTGCCCTTCCACACGCGGCCGGTCACGAGCTGAAAGGGCCGCGTCTGGATGACCTGGCCCGCACCCGCGACGCCGATGATCACCGATACGCCCCAGCCGCGGTGGCAGCATTCGAGCGCCTGGCGCATGATCTCGACATTGCCGATGCATTCGAAGCTGTAGTCCGCGCCGCCATCCGTGAGCTCGACGAGATGAGCCACAAGATCGCCGCCGATCTCCTTCGGATTGACGAAGTGCGTCATGCCGAATTTTTCGGCGAGCGCCTTGCGCCGCGGGTTCAAGTCGACGCCGACGATCTTGTTCGCACCCACGAGCCTTGCGCCCTGGATGACGTTGAGCCCGATGCCGCCGAGACCGAACACCACCACATTGGCTCCGGCCTCCACCTTCGCCGTGTTGATCACCGCGCCGACTCCGGTGGTTACGCCACAGCCGATGTAGCACACCTTGTCGAACGGCGCGTCCTCGCGGATCTTGGCGACGGCGATCTCCGGCAGCACGGTGAAGTTGGAAAAGGTCGAGCAGCCCATGTAGTGATGGATCATCTGCTTGCCGATGGAAAACCGGCTGGTGCCATCGGGCATGACGCCTTTGCCCTGCGTGGCGCGGATCGCCGTGCACAGGTTCGTCTTGCGCGACGTGCATGATTTGCACTGGCGGCATTCGGGCGTGTAGAGCGGAATGACGTGGTCGCCTTTCTTCACCGAGGTGACGCCGGCGCCCACGTCCACCACGATGCCCGCGCCTTCGTGGCCGAAAATGGCGGGGAACAGCCCCTCCGGATCCGCGCCTGAGCGCGTGAATTCGTCGGTGTGGCAGATGCCGGTCGCCTTGATCTCGACCAGCACCTCTCCGGCGTGCGGCCCTTCGAGATCCACCATGGCGATCTCGAGCGGCTTGCCGGCCGCGTATCCTATGGCAGCTTTGGTTTTCATAGCGGGCTCTTGTCGTTGTTGAATGCGGGGGCGGTCGGACGATGAGTTTATTGTATCCGCCGGTCAGCCCCGGCGCATTTGCTTGTGCGACAATGTGACGCCCGCGCCGCAGCGGACCGCTGCGTTTCAACAGAGGAAACATGGTGAAAAGCGTTCCAGTCGTCCCCATCATCGCCCTGGGCATGTTCCTTGCCGCCGCCGGCGCCGTCCGCGTGTCGGCGGACCAGCCGCCGTCCGATGCCGCGAAACTCTCTCCGGTGGATCTGGCCAAAAGCACCCCCAAGGGGAAACTCGCCAATCCGTACCGGGACACTCAAGCGGATATCGTCGCTCAAGGAGAGGCGCTGTTTCAGCGCTACACCTGCAGCGGCTGCCACGGCCCCGCCGGCGGCGGGGCCCTGTGTCCGCCGGTGACCAACGAGATCTGGGTGTACGGCGGCGACGATGACACCCTGTTCCGGCTGGTCGCGCTCGGCAGCGCCGAATTGCAAACTCAGGGCTACACCCGCATAGGGCATGAGAGCATCGTGGCGCCGATGCCGCCATTCGGCACCGCGGTCCAAAGTTCCGACGATCTCTGGAAGATACTGGCCTTCATCCGCGCGCATTACTCGGGCGATCCTGCCCGCAAATTCGGGACCCCCGCTGCGCAGCATTAGACCGCTGCGCAGCAACGGCAAAAATCATGAGTGTTCTGCAATCATTCCATCCGGCCGTTGCTGCATGGTTCGCGCGCACCTTCGATGCGCCGACCCCGGCACAGCTTAAGGCTTGGCCCGCGATCCGGTCGGGGCGGCATGTGCTGGTCGCGGCCCCCACGGGGTCGGGTAAGACCTTTGCGGCGTTCCTGGCCGCGATCGATGATCTGGTCAAGGAAGGGGCCGCGGGAGCGCTGCCGGATGAGATGCGCGTCCTGTACGTCTCGCCGTTGAAGGCGCTGTCGAACGATATCCATCGCAATCTGGAGGCGCCGCTGCAGGGCATTCGCGAGGAGCTCGCGGCGCTGAACCTGCCCGATGTGTCGATACGCACCATGGTGCGCACGGGCGACACGCCGCAGACCGAGCGTGCGCGCATGCGCCGCACGGCGCCGCACATCCTCGTCACCACCCCGGAGTCGCTGTACATTCTGCTGACCTCGACGTCCGGGCGGGACATGCTTTCGACCTGCCGCACGGTCATCGTCGATGAGATTCATGCCATCGCCGGCAACAAGCGGGGTGCGCATCTGGCGCTCTCGCTCGAGCGCCTGCGCTCGCTCGTCGGGCGGCCGCTGACGAGGATCGGATTGTCGGCGACGCAGAGGCCGATCGAGGAGGTGGCGCGCTACCTGATCGGTGCCGGACCCGACAGCGAAGGAGTCTGCGATATCGTCGATGCAGGCCACACGCGGCGCCGCGATCTGGCCTTGGAGCTCCCGCCCGCGCCGCTGGAGGCGGTCATGTCGGGAGAGGTGTGGACGCAGCTTTATGACCGGCTCGCCGAATTGATTCGCGAGCATCGCACCACGATCGTATTCGTGAACACCCGGCGGTTGGCCGAACGGCTGGCGCGGCACATCTCGGAGCGGATCGGCCAGGTCAATGTGGCCGCGCATCACGGCAGTCTCGCCAGAGAGCGCCGGCTCGAGGCCGAACAGCGCCTGAAGCGCGGGGAGTTGAAGGCGCTGGTGGCGACCGCCTCCCTCGAGCTCGGCATCGATATCGGCGATGTCGATCTGGTGTGCCAGATAGGCTCCACCCGCTCGATAAACGCCTTCCTGCAGCGCGTGGGGCGCGCAGGGCACTCGGTCGGCGGGATCTCCAAAGGCCGGCTGTTTCCGCTGTCGCGCGACGAGCTGGTGGAGTGCGCCGCGCTGCTCGATGCCGTGCGGCGCGGCGAGCTGGACCGGCTGATCGTGCCGCAAAATGCGCTCGACGTGCTCACTCAACAGATCGCCGCCGAGGTCTCCGCGCGGGAGTGGCAGGAGGGAGAGCTGTTCGAGCTCGTGCGGGGGGCGCATGGCTATCGAGATTTGAGCCGAGAGGAGTTCGACGAGTGCGTCGCGATGCTGGCGCACGGCTTCAGCACGCGCCGCGGCCGCCACGGCGCGCTCATCCATCGCGACGCGGTCCACCAGATGCTGCGGCCTCGCAAAGGGGGCCGCCTCACCGCGATCACTTCCGGAGGCGCCATTCCAGACAATGCGGATTACCGGGTGATGCTCGAACCGGACGCGCACCTCGTCGGTACGGTGAACGAGGATTTTGCCGTCGAAAGTCTGCAGGGCGACGTGTTCCAACTGGGCAACACGTCGTACCGGATACTGCGCGTCGAGCGCGGGACCGTGCGGGTCGAGGATGCCCATGGAGCTCCCCCCAGCATCCCATTTTGGCTCGGCGAGGCGCCGGGGCGCAGTCATGAGCTATCGATCGCCGTCTCGCGCTTGAGGTCGGAAGTCGAGCTTCGGCTCGCGCAGAGCGCGGGGTCGGCGCAGCAATGGCTCCTCGACAGCGTCGGACTCGATGCAGATGCGGCGCTGCAATTGGTTCAATATCTCGGCGCAGGCTGCGCCGCCTTGGGGGCGCTGCCGACGCTCGAATCCATCATCATCGAGCGATTCTTCGACGAATCCGGCGGCATGCAGCTCGTGATCCACTCCACGTACGGCAGCCGGGTGAACCGGGCGTGGGGACTCGCGCTGCGCAAGCGCTTCTGCCGCACCTTCAATTTCGAGCTGCAAGCGGCCGCGACGGAGGACCACATCGTGCTGTCGCTCACCGAGGCGCATAGCTTCGAGCTCAATGAGGTCGCGCGCTACCTGCACTCGAACACGGCGCGCCATGTGCTGGTGCAGGCGCTGTGCGCCGCGCCGATGTTCGAGGTTCGCTGGCGCTGGGACGCGGGCATCGCGCTCGCCCTGCCGCGCTTTCGCGGCGGCAAGAAAGTCCCGCCGCAGATCGCACGCATGAACGCGCAGGACCTGTTGGCATCCGTATTCCCCGATCAAGTCGCCTGCGCCGAGAATCTGCCGGGCGAAATTGAGGTACCCGACCATCCGCTGGTGCGCCAAACGATCCGCGACTGCCTGGAAGATGCGATGGATGTGGACGCGTTCGAGAATCTATTGCGCGGTCTGGAAAGCGGCTCGGTGCGAATGATCGCGCGCGACCTGACCGAGCCCTCGCCGCTGGCGCTCGAAGCGCTCACCGCGCGCCCCTATGCGTATCTCGACGATGCACCGCTCGAAGAGCGCCGCACCCAGGCCGTGATGAGCCGCCGCTGGATCGATGCGGCCTCCGCCGCCGACTTAGGCAGGCTCGACCGCGACGCGATTGCCAGGGTTCGCGACGAGGCGTGGCCGGATGCCGCAACGCCCGACGAATTGCACGATGCGCTGTCGTGGCTCGCGTTCTTGACCGAGGAGGAACGCGGCGGCAATCCCGCGTGGCCGGCGCTCATGGACGAACTCGCAGCACAAGGCCGGGTGGTACGCATTCGCGGGCCTGCGGGCGGGGAACTTTGGGTGGCGGCGGAAAGACGAGCGCTGTTCGAGCCGGCAGTGCCCGCATCCGAGGAGGCCTTGGCGGAAATCGTCCGCGGGCGGCTCGAGGGCTTGGGGCCGGTCACGCCGCGAGCCATTGCCGAATCGCTGGGCCTGGGGGTGGCACCCATTCGCGCCGCACTCGCGGTGCTGGAAGCCGACGGCTTCGCGCTGCGCGGTTGTTTCACACCGGGCGCCGCGGAGGAGGAATGGTGCGAGCGGCGGCTGCTGGCGCGCATCCATCGCTATACGGTCAAGCGGCTGCGGGCCGAGATCGAGCCCGTGCCGGCGCGCGATTTCCTGCGCTTTTTGTTGGAATGGCAGCGGGTGCTGCCGGACGCGCGGATGCAGGGCTCCGATGCGGTCGCGGCCGTGCTGGCGCAGCTCGAAGGCTTCGAGGCGCCCGCCGGCGCGTGGGAAACGGACATCCTACCGGCGCGGATCAGCGAATATGAGCCCGACTGGCTGGATGAGCATTGCCGCGCCGGACGATTCGTGTGGACCCGGCTCGCGGGCCGCGGCCCCGACCGCGAGCGCGCTGCGGCACCCATCCGCTCCACGCCGATCACCCTGCTCGCGCGACGCAGCGTCAAGGAGTGGTCGGCGTTCACGGAAGGCTGCGATGCGCCACAGCTGACCTCGCGGGCACGCGCGGTGATGGAATTCATTCAAGAGCGCGGCGCCTCGTTCTTCGACGAGATTGCGGACAGCGTCGGCATGCTGCCGACCGAAATGGAGGAGGCACTGGCCGAACTGGTGGCGCTCGGGCTGGTGAACTCCGACAGTTTCGGCGGTCTACGCGCACTGTTGGCGCCGGGCGGCCGGCGCGGGCGATCGTCTCACGGCGCGCGGCGCAGGCGGCACATCGCCGTGTTCGCGATGGCCGATGCCGGGCGCTGGGCCATCGTGCGCCGCCCCGCCGCGCCGCCGTCCGCACGGCCCGGCGATGCGGCGGTGGAGTACGATGCGGCGGTGGAGTACGTGGTGCGGACGCTGCTACGGCGCTGGGGCGTGATTTTCTGGAAGCTTCTCGCTCGCGAGGCGGCGTGGCTGCCGCCCTGGCGCGAGATATTGATGTGCTGCCGCCGCTTGGAGGCGCGCGGCGAGATTCGCGGCGGCCGCTTCGTCGCCGGCTTCTCGGGGGAGCAATACGCGGCGCCGGAGGCCGTGGCGTCGCTGCGCGAGGCCCGCCGCCGGCCGCACACCCGGCTGTTCGTATCGCTGTCGGGCGCCGACCCGCTGAATTTGCTCGGTATCCTCACGCCGGGCGCGCGGCTGGCATCGCTGACCGGCAACCGCCTGCTGTACCGGGATGGATTGCCGATCGCCACCTATGCGGTCGGCGAAGTGCAGTTTCTCGAAGCCTTGGAGCCCAAGGAGGAATGGGAGGCGCGCAACGCCGTGCTGCGCCGGCACGTGCCCGCGGCGCTCATCCCATTGGACGAGTCGACCTGACCGGCGAAGCAGTTCACTTCGCTAGCGCGTTCGCTCGATCAACGCGAGATCCGAGTTCACGTGTACGCGATCGAACACGATCTCCGAGCCGTCGGCTGAAACGTCGAAGTCATGAATGACGAAGTCCACTGGCAGCTCGGCGAGTATGCGCTGGGCGCCCGTTCGCAGATCGAGGAGCGAAGAGTTCTGGTTGCCGATGTCACCGCCAAGAATCACGAGCGCCTGCGGGTCACGAAAAAACGCAACCCGCGCGCCGCGCGACAGGATCACGGTCGGCAGAGGATATGGACGCCCGTCTGCGGCGGCGGCCCGCAACGGAAAGGTCGTGCCGACGTCTGCGCCTGAATAGACCAGGAATCGACCATCGGGCGACCAGACTGGATCAAGTGAATATTCCGACACGAGGGGAAGCGGCGGGTCGCCGTTCAGGAAGATGCGCGTCAGACGCGGCTCGCCGTCGCGGATCGCCGCAGACACGATCGATTGCCCATCGGGCGACCAGGCCGGATTACCCCGCAATGCGAGCGAATCAGACAGCACTCTGACATGCGAGCCATCATGGTCCATGATGTACAGCAGCGTTTTTCCGCCGTCCTCAACCGAGAAGGCGATGCGCCGTCCATCGGGTGCAATGGCCGGCCCTCCAACGATATGCCCCTGCGCGCTGCTCCAGATCTCGCGGGTGGTTGCGTGCGTCAGCGACCATATGCCTTGCCTTTCGCCTCGCCACGATACGAACAGGAGAAAGTCCGGACCCAGCCGTGGTGTCATGGCATTCGCTGAAACGAGCGATGGGCCGCTTGCAGCAGTCGCAGCACCGCGATCTGCCGTGATCGGCATGCGCCAAACACTGGTGCTGGTTTTGGCAATCGTCGCGACGAGACGCGCGCCGTCGGCGCTCGCGGCAAGCGATGTATAGCTTTCGAGTCCTGAGCTGGTGCGATGCGGAACGCGCCGCTCGACGTCCATGGCATACATCCACGGCCCGGACCCATCCGCATCGGTCGCAAGGTAGAGCAGTGTGCGCCGGTCGAGCATCACGGGATCGCTGACGCGTGTATTGTGGAACGTCAGCCTTTCGAGCCCCGCGCCGGACGGCCGAATTCGCCAGATGTCCCAGTCGTGGTGCGGCACACCGCGGAGGAAATAGATGAACGCATCGTCGGGCGACCACATCGGAAAGTGGCAATGCACCCCCGCCGGCGCGACATAAATCCTCCGGTCCCCGCGGTCGGCGAGCTGCTCTGAATCCCGCACGAACAACGGATCGCCCGGTGCAGTCGTGTGGTAGACGAGCCGCTTGCCGTCGTGGGACCAACCGAATTCGGCGGCCTCGCGCAGATACGGGCGCAGTGGCCCGCCGGCCGTCGGGACCGCCAGGATATTGACGTCGCCGGGCTGCGAGCCGTCCCCCCGCCTCGTCCAGACGGTCACGAGCGAGGAGTCCGGCGAGAAGCCGAGCGTTCGGATCTCTGGGTTGACGAGTTCGCCTGCATCTCCATGCGTCAAGTTGCGGTAGGCGCCGCTGGCCACTTCGCTCACCCAGACATCGATTTGCCCATCCCGGTCCCCAACAAATGCGACGAATTTGCCGTCGGGAGAGATTGCCGCCGCCTGCTCGGTCCCAGGGAAGTCCAACAGGCGAGTGAATCGGGCATTGGCAAGGGGATTACGCCAAAAGTAACCCGTGCCGGCCGCGAACCAGGCCAGCGCGCCTGCCATCAGCATGACACCCGCTGCAATGCCCAGCCCTGCGAGTCTGCGGTGCCGAGACGTCAAGGTCCGCAGACGGTAGCCGAACGTGTCCGGGCGCGCACGGATCGCTTCGTGACGCAGGTGACAGCGTATATCTTCGGCAAGGGCATTGACCGTCGGATACCGATGCTCCGGCTGCTTGTGCAGTGCCTTGAGGACGATCGCATCGAGGTCGCCCCGCAACGCTTTGCGAAGATCCTGCGGTGCGACCGACCCACGCTCGTCCGGCGTTGCGCTCGCGACGGCCTCACTCGGCGGCCGTGGATCGGCCCACAGCACTGCATCCTCGAGATCGCGGCGCGCGGAATTCGCCTGCGCGTACGGCCGACGCCCGCTCAGCAACTCGTACAGGACGACGCCGAGCGAATAGACATCGGTCGCCGGCCCGAGCGGCTCGCCCTTGATCTGTTCGGGTGATGCGTACTCCGGCGTCAGTGTCGCGCCCGCCTGCCGCGTGAGCTCGGTCTCGGCCGCCGTGCCCTCGACAAGGAGCTTGGCGATCCCAAAGTCGAGCAGCACCACCTGGCCACCCTCCCGCACCAGGATGTTGGAAGGCTTCAAGTCGCGGTGAATGATGCTCTGGCTGTGCGCGTACGCGACCGCCGCAAGGACCTGCAGAAAGAGCCCAAGGCGCTCATCAATCCCGAGCTGGTGCGACTCGCAGTACTGGATGAGCGTTTCCCCGGCGACGAACTCCATGGCGAGGAAGGGTTGACCCTGCGCACTGATGCCGGCGTCGTACAGATGAGCGATGTTCGGGTGCGTGAGGTTCGCGAGGATGTCGCGCTCGCGCGCATAGCGGTCGGCGAACAGGGCTCTTTGCAGGTGCATGTGCAGCAGCTTCAGAGCGACCGGGCGCGTAGTGAGCTCGTCGGTGCGCCTCGCCAGCCAGACCGTGCTCATGCCCCCTTGGCCGATCTCGCGCACCAGCCGGTAGATGCCCACGATGGAGTCGGGCCCAAGTGCAGCTGATTCCACGGTCTCGCTCTCTCCCGTGTTGCCCGTCCGAAAGTGCAGCGCCCGGTCGCGGCGAATACCGCCATCCCAGCCAATCTTAACGCACTTACGCGACCGTTCGGCCGGAGATGTTCAACCTTTGGAGCCTGTTCGCGGCACCCGCGGCGACACGGCGGGCCCGCGTGCTGACGCCATTAAGGCACGCGACGCTCGCTCTTGACCGTGGGCGCCGAGGGATTGCGCATGCGGACCAGGAGAATCTCGCTCCCAAGCGCGACTTCATTCCCGTCGGCAAGCGAGGTCGGGGAGTGGATTTGTGTGCCATTCACGTGCGTGCCGTTGGTGCTGGCGAGGTCCTCGATGGTTGCCGCCCCGCAGAGCACGGTGATTCGGGCATGGTGTCGCGAGACCGTCGTGGCGTCGATCACGGGCGAACATTCGGCGGCGCGACCGGCGATGTGTTCGCCGTCCCTCAGCGGCATCACCTGGCCGTTCCAGACGAGCGAAACGGCTGCCGGGGAGATGGCCGAAAGACCGGTAGAACTCACGCTCGCGCAGAATGCATACCCGATCTTGTAGACCGTTCGAACGATGCGCGAATTGCGCGGCTCGTCGCCCAGCACCGAACGCAGCTCCGATACCAGGCGAGTCAGGCTCGTGCGAGCGACATAGACATTCGGCCAGAGCATCTCATCGAGTTGGTTGTTCGTCACGACGGCCGGTCGTCGTTGGATCAGTACCTCGAGCAGCTGGTACATTTTGGGTTCGAGAGGCACGATCTTACCGCCGCGTAACAGCTGGCGAGCGGCCAAGTCGAGAATGCAGTCCCCAAACTCGAGTTTCATGGGTCCCGAGCAGCAATCCTATGGCGGGTCGCGTCCGCGTGGCGCAGCGTACCGCGCCTTGCCACGGCGTGCCAAGAATTGCAGGAGATGACCGGCGTCAACGCGGCAAGGGGTCCGGACGCGCGCGCTCGTCCGAACCCCAGTGCCTGATCAACCGTGCTCTTAAGCGAGTCAATCCGCGTGATTGGCGGCGAGGACCGCGGCTGGTCGCCCGGTCTTTTTCTGGTAGTACGCCGTCAATGGCGGCAGGTTCACGAGAGCCACCGCGCGAGCCTCCGCTTCACTGGCACAGGTCTTGGCTTGCTGCGCCGCGGCGAGGCTCCGGTCCTCGTCCACTTTGCAAACGAGTTTCGCGGCCGAATGAATACGCTGAAAGAGCGCGGCCACCCCGGCGGGGCTGTCGACATTCAGATCCTGGAACTTGACGATTTTGGTCGGCACCTGATCGTCCGGCTGACCGGCGAAGGCGTTGGCGCCGGCAAGTACGCACGTCAGAACTATTGCGACAGAGCGAATGGCGAAAGCGGCGCCGTGGGTCGTGATGATTGAGTCCATGGTAGTCTCCTGCTTGAAGTGTCTAAGGACCTTGGCTTCGGCTCGGGACTTCGGTTCATCGATTGCAGTCCTGAAGGCCTTGGGAGCCACGTTAGCTACCAGCGGGCGGGATATCCTTAGGGAGTTCTTAGAAAGTTGTGATTTCTCGACCGGTCCGCGCAAGGGCGACGTGCGAAAAGCGGGATGGCGCGGCGCGGTTCTGGCCGATCCAACTGTAGCGCGCGGCGACCTGTTCTCCGTTCAAATCCTCCACAAGGGCAAGGCCGCAGTCTCGAAGGTCCGAGGCGATGGTCGCCGGGCCGAAACCGGATTGGTACGGTTCGCCCAAGGACGCGACCTTTTCCTTAAGCTCGCGAAAGGCTGGTGGGTTCAATGTGAAGAGCTTCTCGTCCATGTAGGTGAAAGCAAGTTCACTCCCCGGCATGGCGCACGCGGCGATGGAGCGCAGGGCCGCGAAGTTCGCCTCCCGCGTCAGATACATCGTGACCCCCAGCCAGGAAAAAAAGGCCGGCAGATCCTTACGATACGGCGAACGCGCCAACGCCTCTGCCACGCTGCAAGCGGCCAGATCCGCCGCGATGAAATGCACGCAATCAGCCAGGGTGATACCGCATTCTTCGAGCCGCTGGGATTTCATGGTCTGCGTCGCCGGATGGTCGATTTCAAAGATCTGCACGTCCGCCGCATAGGCGGGGCGCTGCAATGCGAAGCTGTCGAAACCGGCGCCGAGAATCACGTACTGGCGAATGCCGCAGGTGATTGCGGCTTGCAGGGCATCCTCGGCGTACCGCGTTCGAAGGATGACGTTTGCGTATGCCGGGCTGTGCAAAAGGGATTCATCGCGGAATTGCTCGCGGACCGAGGCGGGAACGAGACGCTCGCCCCACGGATCGTCGATCAGCGGCTCAAGGTCGAGCCGCGTGTGAATGGACCGCATCAGTGCGGTTGCGAGCGCGGTTCTGCTGGCGGTGAGCTCTCGCACGAGCTAGCGCAGCTCGCTCGAACTCCATCCGCCGCCCAGCGCCTCGATCAGCGCCACGCTCGCCTGCAGGCGGCTCGACAGGACCGACAGCGCCGTTTCCTCGGCGCTCAATCGAGTCGTCTGAGCGGTGATCACGCTGCTGTAGGGTACTGTGCCCGCTTTGTACTGATTGAGGGTGAGGGCTTCGGCCTCGCGCGCCGCCTTCACGGCCTCCTCCTCGACAACCGCCTGCTGTTCGAGGATGCGCAGAGTCGCGATCTGATCCTCGACTTGCTCGAAGCCGGACAGCACGGTTTGCCGATAACTGGCGACGTTCGACTCCCAGGCGGCGCGTGCCTGGGCCACCTGCGCCCGGCGCAATCCGCCGTCGAACAGGGTCTCTGCGAGCGAGGGTCCCACGGACCAAGTGCGATTCGGCAGGCTGATCAGATGAGACCACATGCTGCTCGTATATTGATCCGATCCCGACAGCGTCAGGCTCGGAAAGTAGGCCGCGGTCGCGACGCCGATCTGGGCGTTCGCGGCCGCGACCTTGCGCTCCGCTTCCGCGACGTCCGGTCGCCGCTCGAGCAGCGTGGAGGGAACTCCCGGGGGCACGGTCGGAACGTCCGATCTCATCGTCGTCGTGCTCAAGGAGAATTGCGCCGGCTGCTGGCCGATCAACACGGCGACGGCGTGCTCGAGCGTCGCGCGCTGGATCTTCGCATTGATTTGCTGCGCCTGGCTGGACAGCAGCTGCGCCTCCGCGCTGACCACATCGGCCTTGGCGGCGACGCCGTAGCGATAGCGGCTTTCGGTAATCTTCAATGACAGCTGTTCAGCCACTACCGTGTCGTCGAGCAGCCTCTGCAATTGATCCTGGGCGCGCAGCTCGAAGTAATCGGTGGCGAGCGTGGCCTGAGCCGATAACTCCGCGGCGGCGAGCGCCGCGGCGCTCGCTTGTGCGGAGGCGCGGTCGCTTTCGACCGTGCGGCGGATCTGGCCCCAGATATCGAGCGACCAATTGGCGGAGGCGCCCGTGCTGTAGGTGGTGGTCGTCGATGCGCCAGTGGAGATGACCGTGGTTACGCCATTGGTGGTGACCGTGGACGCGCCGCCGCGGCCGGAGCTGCGCAGCCGCGAGAGGTTGGCTCCCACGGTCGGCCAGAAACCCGCTTGAGCCTGGTCGACCAGCGCGCGCGCTTGATCGTAGGAGGCGAGCGCCGCCTTGACGTTCTCGTTGGAAATATTGATCTTCGCTTCGAGATCATCCAGCACCGGATCGTTGTAAATGGTCCACCACGGTCCGCGGGTCGATGCGTCGGCGGGCTCGCTCGGCTTCCAGCCGCTCTGCTCCTTATAGGCGGCGGCGGCGTCGAATGGCGGACGCTTGTAGTCGGGTCCGACCGCGCACGCCGATAGCGCGGCAATACCAACGACCACGCTCAGACAGAGGCACCGCGACATCAGGTGCCTGCCTGCGCGGGGCCGAAACCACCGGGATCTCGCGCCGGCGGCGCCGCATCGCGCAGCTTGCCGCGCCGCCAGTAGCGGTGGACGTATAGATATACCACCGGCGTGGTGTAGACGGTCAGCAGCTGGCTGAGGATGAGTCCGCCGACGATGGCGATCCCCAAGGGCCGGCGCATCTCGGTGCCGTCGCCGTAGGCGAGCGCCAGGGGCAGCGCACCGGCGATGGCGGCGCAGGTGGTCATCATGATCGGCCGAAAGCGCAGCGAACAAGCGTGCGCGATCGCCTCGCGGGGGTCCATCCCGAGGCTTCGCTCCGCATCGAGCGCGAAGTCCACCATCATGATGGCGTTCTTCTTGACGATGCCGACGAGCAGCAGGATGCCCAAAAAGGCGATGAGGCTAAATTCGGTGCCGGTGGCCATCAGCGCGAGCAGCGCGCCGACGCCGGCGGAGGGCAGGGTGGACAGAATGGTGAGCGGCTGGCTGTAGCTCTCGTACAGCACGCCGAGCACCACGTAGATCGCCACCAGCGCCGCCAGAAGCATCAGCGGCGTGTTGCTGTTGCTTTGCTGGAAGAGCTTCGCGGTGCCGTAGCTGCCCCCGCGGATGCTCACGGGCACGTGAATTTCGCTCATCTTGCGGTCGATTGCGGCGAGCGCCGTGCCGAGCGATTCCCCTTCCGGCAAGTTGAACGCGATCGACGTCGACACGGAGGTTCCGGTGTGATTGACGCTGACCGGCGTCGTGTCAGTGAGGAAGTGGCTGAAGGCCGCAAAGGGCACGACCGTTTCCTGGGCCACGCTCACCGCGGAGCCGGTCGAGGTGTTCCCGCCGCCGCCGTTCGCCAGCGAGTTGGCCGCGAGATTGCGCGCCACGTCCTCTGCGATCGCGGCGCTCGAGGCCGTGCTCGTGCTGCTCGGAGCGAGCTGGGTGGTGCCGGCGACCGCCTGAGTCGCCTGTGTGCCGCTGACGGCGCCGCCGGAGGTGCTGACGTACAGCTCCCGCAGCACCTCGGGGTGCTGCCAGAACTCCGGCGCCACTTCCATGACCACATGATATTGCTGCGGACTGAACGGATTGTAGATGTTCGACACCTGCGCTTGCGCGAACGCATCGCCGAGCGCATTGTCGATTTGAATTTCCGTCAGCCCCAGGCGCGACGCGCTGTCGCGATCCACGACCAGATTCGCCTCCAACCCTCCGGGCTGCAAATCGGTGTCCACATCGGTGACTTCCGGCATGTCCTGCATGGCGAGGCGCAGCTTCTGGGACCAGGTACGCAGCTCGGCCAGATCGTCCCCGAGCAGCGTGTACTGGTACTGCGAGTTGGCGGAGCGGCCGCCGCCGTGGACGTCCTGAACGGCCTGCAAGAAGGTCGTTACGCCCGTCACGCGAGTGAGCCGGGGCCGCAATCGAGCGATGACCTGATCGGCGGACTCGCGCCGCTCGGACAGCGGTTTCAGTGCAATGGTCACGTTGGCGCTCGCCCCGCCGCCGCCGGACGGACCGAAGCCGCCGCTGCCCACCGAACCGGTGACGGTCTTCACGGCCGGGTCCTGCTGGATGATGTGCGCCACCTGCTGCAGCTTGCCCTTCATCAGCTGAAACGAGCTGGTGGCATCGCCGCGGATGCCGCCCTGCAGCTGACCGGTGTCCTGCTGCGGAAAGAATCCCTTGGGAATGACGATGTACATGTACACGTTGAGTCCGATCGTGGCGATGAGTACCGCCATCGTGATCCGCGGATGATGCAGCGCCCAGCCGAGCGTGCGCTCATAGCCGCGGCGCAGGCGCCCAAAACCGCGCTCGAACGATTCTGCAAAGCGCGACTGCCTGCGTTCGCCGCTGCGCTCGAGCAGCAGCGAACACATCATCGGCGTGGTGGTCAATGAAACCACCAGCGAGATGAGGATCGCCACCGACAGGGTGACGGTGAATTCCTTGAATATCCGCCCGACGATCCCGCCGGCGAACATGAAGGGAATGAACACCGCGACCAGGGAGAGGCTCATGGATACCACGGTGAAGCCCACCTCGCGCGCGCCGAGCAGCGCGGCATCCATGCGCGTCATGCCCGCCTCGACGTGCCGGGTCGTGTTCTCCATGACGACGATGGCATCGTCCACGACGAACCCGGTCGCGATGGTGAGCGCCATCAGCGAGAAGTTGTCGAGCGTGTAGCCGAGCAGGTACATGGCGCCGAAGGTGCCGATCAGCGATACGGGCACCACGAGCGCGGGAATCAGCGCCGCGCGGCCGCTGTTCAGGAATATGTAGACGACCAAAATCACCATCGCCACGGCCAGAAGCAGCGTCTGTTCGACCTGGCGCAGCGAGGCGCGGATCGTGATCGAGCGGTCGAAGGTGACCACCAGGTCGATTTTCGGGTCGATCGAGCTCTTCAGCTGCGGCAGCTCCGCCTTGACGGCGTCGATCATCTCGATGACGTTCGCGCCCGGCTGCTGAAATACCGTCACGAACACGGCGGGCTTGCCGTTGTACAGGCCGTAGGTGCGAATGTTTTCCGTGGCCCCATCCTGCATGTCCAGCACGGTCGCGACATCGCCGAGCCGGACCGTCGCCCCGTTGCGATTGGCGATGATCAGATTCCGGTACGGCGCCGCATCGCGTGCGTTGTCGTTGGTATAAATCTGATAGTGCAGCCGGTCGGATTCGATCGCGCCCTTCGGCGCGTTGGCGTTGCTGTTGGAAATCGCAGCGCGCACATCCTGCAGACCGATGCCGTACTTCGAGAGCGCGAGCGGGTTGATCTCCACCCGTACCGCCGGAAGGGCGCTGCCGTTGACGTTGACGCCGCCGACGCCTTGGATTTGCGACAGACGCTGCGATATCACGGCATCGGCCGCATCGTAGATCTGGCCCTGCGTGAGCACGTCGGAGGTCATCGCGATGGCCATGACCGGGAACAGCGCGCTGTTGAGCTTGCGGTACGTGGGGTTGCGCGTCAGCGCCGAGGGCAGGTCGGCATGCGCGGCGACGATCGCCGCCTGCACGTCGCGCGCCGCGCCGTCGATGTCGCGGTCGACACCGAACGTCAATTGAATGCTCGAGGTGCCGACGCTGCTCGTGGAAGTCATGTCATCGACGTCGGCGATGGCGCCCAGGTGCCGCTCCAGGGGAGTCGCCACCGTGCTCGCCATGACTTCGGGACTGGCGCCCGGCAACTGGGCCGAGACGAAGATCGCCGGCACGTCGATTCGCGGCAGCGGCGCCACGGGCAGCAGCATGAAGGCCACCGCGCCGCTCAGGGCGACGGCGATCGTCAACAGCGTGGTCGCGACCGGCCGATGTATGAACGGCGCCGAAATGTTCATGTGGGGTTGTCCGCGAGCCGCTGCCGGTCGCCGCCGCCGTCGGGGGCTCCGGCGGGCGCCGGGCTGCGCATACGGGCCGCCATGCGGTCGAACGCGAGGTAGATCACCGGCGTCGTGAACAGCGTCAGCACCTGGCTCACCAGCAATCCGCCGACGATGCTGATGCCGAGCGGGTGGCGCAGCTCCGAACCGGTGCCGGTCCCGAACATGAGCGGCAGCGCGCCGAAGATTGCAGCGACGGTGGTCATCAGGATGGGGCGGAAGCGCAACAGGCAGGCCTGATAGATGGCCTCCCGGGGCGAGAGGCCCTGCAGCCGCTGGGCATCGACCGCGAAGTCGATCATGAGGATCGCGTTCTTTTTGACGATGCCGATCAGCAGGATGATGCCGATGAGCGCGATGATGGTCAGATCGTCTCCGGCCAGCATGAGGGCGAGCAGGGCGCCGATACCGGCCGACGGCAGCGTCGAGAGAATGGTGATGGGGTGAATGAAGCTCTCGTAGAGCACTCCGAGCACGATATACATCACCAGCACGGCGGCCAACAGCAGCAGCAGTTCGTTGCTCAGGTTGCTGCGGAAGGCCAGCGCCGCACCTTGAAACGAGGTACGAATGCTGAGCGGCAGGCCGACGGTCCGCTCCGCCGCCTCTATGGCGGAGACCGCCGCACCGAGCGAGGTGTCGGCTGCGAGGTTGAATGAAACCGTGGTTGCCGGAAACTGGGCCAGATGATTGATGAGCAGCGGCCTGGTTTCCACGTCCACCTTGGCGATCGCCGACAGGGGCACCTGTCCGCCGCCGGCCGACGGCACGTAGATGGATGCGAGCGAGTCCACGGTGCTGTAGGAGGCGGGATCGGCTTCGAGAATGACCCGATACTGGTTCGACTGCGTGAATATGGTGGACACGATGCGCTGACCGAAGGCATCGTAGAGCGCATTGTCCACGGTTCCGACACTGATGCCGAGGCGTGCCGCGCTGTCCCGATCGATGGTGACGTAGGCGGCGAGGCCGTCGTCCTCCTGATTGCTCACCACATCGGCGAGCTCCGGCTGCTGCCGCAGCACGCTCACCAGCTTGGGCGCCCACGTAGATAGCGCCGCAGCATCCGCGCTCTCCAGCGTGAATTGATACTGGGTGCGGCTGACCGTGGTGTCGAGAGTCAGATCCTGTACCGGCTGCATGTACAGCGTGATGCCCGTGACGCCGGCCGTCTCGCTGCGCAGGCGGCGGATCACGTCGGAGACGTTCGCGCCGCGTTCGGCGCGCGGCTTCAGATTGATCAGAAAGCGCCCGCTGTTGAGCGTGACGTTGTTGCCGTCCACTCCGATGAATGACGAGAGGCTCTGCACGTCGGGGTCGGCGAGTATGGCGGCCGCGAGGGCCTGCTGGCGATCGGCCATGGAGGCATAGGAGATCGACTCCCCCGCCTCCGACACGCCCTGGATCAGTCCGGTGTCCTGATCGGGAAAGAAGCCCTTCGGAATCAGCACATACAGAATGGCGGTGAGCGCGAGGGTTCCCGCCGCGACGTACAGCGTCGAGCGCTGATGGTCGAGCACCCAGGTGAGCTTGCGCCCATACCATTCGACCAGTGCGGCGAACCAGCGACCCGAGTCGGTTTGCGAGCGAGCGCTCGCCGGCTGATGCTTGAGCAGCTTGGCGCACAGCATCGGCACCAGAGTGAGCGAAACGAGGGCCGAAATCAGGATCGTGACGGCGAGCGTCACCGCGAATTCGCGAAACAGCCGCCCGACCACGTCCTGCATGAACAGCAGCGGAATCAGCACGGCGATCAGAGAAACGGTGAGCGAGATGATGGTGAAGCCGATCTGGCCCGCGCCCTTCAAGGCTGCTTCGAGCGGCGCAAGGCCGAGCTCGATGTAGCGCGAGATGTTCTCGATCATCACGATGGCATCGTCGACCACGAAGCCGGTCGCGATGGTCAAGGCCATCAGGGACAGGTTGTTCAGGCTGAAGTTGGCCAGATACATGACGGCGAAGGTGCCGATGAGCGACAGCGGAACCGACAGGCTCGGGATGATCGTGGCCGGCACGTTGCGCAAAAACAGATAAATGACCAGCACCACCAGCACGACTGCGAGCACCAATTCGAACTGCACGTCCGCGACGGATGCCCTGATGGTGGTGGTTCGATCGGTGAGGATGGTGACATCCACCCCGGACGGCATCGCGGCCTTGAGCGACGGCAGCAGGTCATGGATTCTGTCGACCACGTCGACGACGTTGGCTCCCGGCTGACGCTGCACATTGAGGATCAGGGCGGGGGTTGTATTCATCCAGCCGCCGAGCTTGGCGTTTTCGGCGCCCGCAACCAGCGTGGCCACATCGCGAAGCCTTACCGGCGCGCCATTCTTGTAGGCAATGATGATGCTGCCGTAATCCTCCGCGCTTTTGATCTGATCGTTGGTATTGACCGTGTAGGCGCTGCTCGGGCCGTCCAGCGTCCCCTTCGGCCCGTTCTGGTTGGCGTTGTTGATGGTGGTTCGCAGGTCGTCGAGATTCAATCCATAGGCGGCGAGCGCACGAGGGTTCACCACCACCCGGACCGCCGGCCGCTGGCCGCCGCTCACGCTCACGACGCCGACGCCTTTGAGCTGCGAGATCTTCTGCGCGATGCGCGTATCGGCCATGTCCTCGACGTCCGTGAGCGGCATCACCTTGGAGGTGATGCCGAGCGTGAGCACCGGAGCATCGGCCGGGTTGACCTTGGCGTAGATCGGCGGCGCCGGCAAATCCTGCGGCAGCAGATTCTGCGAGGCGCTGATGGCCGCCTGCACTTCCTGTTCGGCGACGTCGATGGCGAGGGATAGATTGAATTGAAGAGTGATCACCGAGGCGCCGCCCGAACTCGTGGACGACATTTCGTTGAGGCCGGGCATCTGTCCGAACTGCTTCTCCAGCGGCGCAGTGATGGCCGAGGTGATGACCTCGGGGCTCGCCCCGGGATAAAACGTCTGGACCTGAATGGTCGGGTAGGCGACCTCCGGGAGGGCGGACAGGGGCAGCTGTCGGTAGGCGATCGCGCCCACGATCAATATCGCGACCATCAGCAAGGTGGTCGCAACGGGTCGCAGGATGAAGATGCGCGAGGGATTCATTGCGGCGGTTTGGGTTGTTGATGCTGGTGATGCGTGCCGTGCGCTCCCTTGGGCGGCCCATTCGCCGAGTCGGCCGGCGCGGCGGCGCGTGCGTCCCCCGCCGGGGCTGCTCCCGGCAACTGCACCCGCGCGCCGTCACGCAGCCGATCGCCGCCTTCGGTGACCACCATCTCTCCGGCGGCGAGGCCCGCGCTGACGGCGGCGCGCTCGCCATCGACGATGCCCAAGGTCACGGGGCGCACCTGCACCGTGCGGTCGGGCTTCACGACATAGACGAAGGTGGTCACGACGCCGTTCGGCGCCCCGCGGCGCACCGCGGCGTTCGGCATGATGATCTGATGCTGCAAGGTTTGCTGGAGCAATTGGATGTTCACGAACTGATTCGGGAACAGCGTCCCATCGGCGTTCTCGAACAGGGCCCGCAATTTGACCGTGCCCGTGGTCGTGTCGATGGCATTGTCGAGAGTCAGCAGTTTGCCTTCGGCGAGTTTGGCGCTGTTGGTGCGGTCGTAGGCCTCGACCGTGAGGGCGCCGCCGTCGCGCAGCCGCCGCATGAGCGCCGGCACGTTGTCCTCGGGAATCGGAAAGATCACCGTGATCGGCTGCACTTCGTTGACGACGACGATCCCGTTCGCATCACCCGGCGTGACGTAATTGCCCTGGTCGACCTGGCGCAGCCCCACGCGGCCGGTCACCGGCGACACGATGTGCGTGTAGATCAGATTCACCTGCGCGGTCTTCAGCTGACCCTCGTCCGACTCGATGGTGCCCTGGTACTGGTCGACCAGAGCGCGCTGAGTATCGAGCTGCTGTACCGCGATGGAGTCCTCCTTCACCAGACCCTCATAGCGCGCCAGGTCCAATTTGGCGTCCGCGAGCAGGGCTTGGTCGCGGCGCAGGTTGCCCTGCATCTGCTGCACGACCGCTTCATAGGGGCGGGGGTCTATTTGCGCAAGCAGGTCTCCCTGGTGCACCAGCTGCCCTTCGGTAAAGGCGATCTTTTCAAGTATTCCGCTGATTTGCGTTCTCACCGTCACGGTGGCGAGCGGCGTGACCGTTCCCAAGGCCGGGATGCGCAGCTCAATGTCGCCGTATGCGGCGGTGGCGACCGACACGGGAACCGGGCCGTTCTGCCCGCCCGGGCCGCGCGCCGAACCCTCCGCCGCGGTCTGCGCTTTGTGCTGGAAGTGGCGGATCGTCAAGAACAACGCGAGCGCCGCCGCCGCAAGGACGAGCAGCGCAATCCAGTATTTCTTCCGGGCGGCGCGCGCGGTCCCCGCAGGGGCGAAAGTGCTCAGTTGGTCTGTGTCATTCATCAGGTATTCACCGGGGATTTTGGCCCGCGATTCGCAAAACGGCTACTCTACGTTCTTCCGGCCGGCGGCACTACCAAGAACCGACTGGTTGACGCTCCTTGACGCTCCTTGACGGTTCACCGCCGACGCGCCGGCCGCCCCGCGCCGTGCCGGCGAGTCTCGAATCGTCTAGAATTGCGGTGCACCAGCACCGTGGAGATCTCGATGAAGACAATTGGTTCGGCGATGGCGCTATATTTTCTCGCCCTGATGACCGCTGGCGGGGCGCCGGCTGCGACTGCGTGGATCGAAGGCACCAACTACTACCTGATCGAGCCGCCGCGCCCGACCCCCGTGCCCCCCGGCAAGGTCGAAGTGACCGAGGTATTCTCCTACGCCTGTCCGGCCTGCAATGCGTTCGTCCCGACGATGCACAAGCTGAAGCAGAGTCTGCCGCCCAACGCCGTCCTCGATTACGTTCCAGCCGCTTTCAATACGAACGAGGACTGGCCGATGTTTCAGCTCGCGTACTGTACGGCGCAAACGCTCGGCATCGCGGAGCAGACTCACGACGCGATGTTCGATGCGGTGTGGGGAAGCGGCGAACTCGCCATCAGCGATCCGGCGACGGGCCGCCTCAAGGAGCACATGCCGACGATCGAGGACGCGGCGCGTTTCTACGAGCGCCACGCGGGAGTGCCGGCGGCGAAGTTCCTGAGCACGGCGAAGTCATTCGCGGTAGACCTGAAGGTGCGGACCGATGAGGATCTGGTCAAGTCCTACGGCGTCGATCGCACGCCGACCATCGTCGTCAGTGGCAAGTATCGGGTGCACGTGCAGTCCGCCGGAGGCCCCGATCAGCTCATCGAGTTGGTGAAGTGGCTGGTGGCTAAAGAGAGCAAGTAGTTGAGCCTGCCCATCGGCTTGTCTTGCCGCCGATGAATGGCTCGACACTGCTGTGGGGGCTGCTCTTCAGCGCGATCGGATTTGCGTTTTTCCTGTACGGGCGCAAGCAGCGCACGGTGGTACCTCTGGTGTGCGGAATCGCGCTGATGATCTACCCGTATTTCATTCCCAATGTCTTCGTGCTGGTCGCGATTGGAATTGCGCTGGCGGCCATTCCCTATTTTCTGCGGCTGTAGCAGACACGAGCGGAGCCCGAAACTCATGCGCAAGCTGATTCGGTATCACCCGAGAATCTGGATCGGGTTGCTGATCGGAGGCGCGATCTTCTTCTTTCTTCCGGCGCAGTGGTCGCTGCTAAGCCGGGTGCTGGTGGGCTGGGACTGCGGAGCCGCCGTGTTCCTGCTGCTCATCTACCTGTGGATGACGAGCTTGACTGCCCAGCAGATCTGCCTGCGCTACATCGAGGAGGATTCATCCGCGCCGTTCATCTTGACCCTGGTCACGCTTGCCGCGCTGCTGAGCCTGGTCGCCATCGTCGAACCGCTGGCAACCCTCAGGCAGGTGCACGGCATCGAACGCATCGGGCACTTCGCGCTGGCGACCGTAACGTTGATCAATTCGTGGCTGCTGGTGCCCACGATCTTCACGACCTACTACGCTGACATGTTCTACAGCGCGCTCGAATCGGATCGCCCGCTGCGCTTTCCGGAGACCGACATGCCGGTGTTCTGGGACTTCGCCTACTTTTCCTTCACCATCGCCGCGGCCTGCCAAACCGCCGACGTGCTGACCACGCGAGGCTCCATTCGCAAAGTGGTCATCGCTCACGAACTGATCTCGTTTCTGTTCAACGCCTCGATCCTGGGCTTCGCGATCAATGTGACCGCGGGGCTGATCGGCGGCGGCTGAGGCTCACCTGCCTTCGCCGTCAGGAGCTCCTTCCGACCGACGGCGAATCGCTCGCCGGAAACGATTCTTCCAGCGCCTCATCCAGCAAGTCTTCATCGTGCTGTGTGCGGTGCGCTTGCGGATGCTTCTCGAGGTACGCCGCCGCATACGAGCACACCGGATGGATCTTCCATCCGGCGCTGCGCGCGGTGTCCACGGCCGCACGCATCAATTCCGCGGCGATGCCGCGGCCGGCGATCGCTGACGGCACTCCGGTATGGGTAATGGTCATGACATCGCCCGCTACGGTGTAGTCGAGCACGGCCTGCCGGCCCTCCACCTCGGCGGTGAAGCGGTGGGCGGCCGAATCGTGCCTGACTTCAATCATGGTCGTGCTCCGTCGGGTGATCGGGTGATCGGGGGGCCGGGATGGCGGCCGCGGAGGCGCTTCCTCGGGCTGTGGCGGGCGCGCCTCCTGGGGTGCCGGCCGCGGTGCCGCCGAATAGGGCGGCGGCGGATAAGCCGGCGCCGACGGTTGAGGCGCTGCCGCGGTATAGGGCGGCGCACCAATACCCCGGCGTCCACAGGTACCCATCGCCGGGGATCGGCGGCTGCTCGTAGACCGGCAGGTCCGGGGGCGCCACATTGGCGGAAATATCGTCCCCCTCCTGCGCCAAGCTCATGATCGGCAGGATCAACAGCAACAACGCCGGCATCATCGAGCGCCATTTCGTCACCATCTACTCTTGCTCCAACACCCGGGCAGGGAGATTCGCGGACAATCCGCGCGTCCGGCGGGATGCGCCGGTTCCCGCCATGCACCGGTGTAGGATAGCGCCGATAGGCGAGCGGGTGAATGCAACCAATGAATCAACAGCGGCTGAAGCCCGCGCCCACGCGGAGCGATTCCCAGGTCGAGCGGGCCTATGCCAGCCTCGCCCGATGCACCGATGACAGAGGGCGGATTGCCGCGGCCGCCGAGCTCATTCTGGCGATTTTCGACGACTTTTACAGCCTGCTGTGCGAGTACCCGTACCGCGCCAAGTGCGCCTTCGAGACCATGGATCCGCATGCGTCGATACGGATCAGCAAGGAACGCCTGGGACTGTACAGCCGCTACATCGAGGAGCACGGGCCGAGACTGCGCGCCGCATTCCCCGCTCTCGCGCACGACTCGGGGATTTGGGACGCGTTGGACCGCCTGTTCGTCGCGATGATCGTGGACCGCTACGAGGCGGACATCGCATTCAGCTTCGCCCATTCCCTGCGGCGCAATATCGGCCACGGGATCTGGCGGCCGGTCGCTTATTCATTTCCTCCACCCAGCAAACAGCGCGCCTTCTCCATGGCGTCGGTGCATCGGCGCCTGCCGGTGCAGGGCCACGTCGATGTCGAACTGGTGGCGAACGCCTTGCGCGTGCCCGGATTCTCCATCCCGTTCAGGGATTTGAGGGGCGATGCGCGGCGCATTGTCGAACGGCTCGAGCGCCTGCTCTATGGCGCGCCCGATGCTCCCCCGCCGGTGGCGCTCGATGTCGTGGAGGCCGGTTTCTTT
Organism: Steroidobacteraceae bacterium; assembly: GCA_052326345.1. Classification (GTDB taxonomy): domain Bacteria; phylum Pseudomonadota; class Gammaproteobacteria; order Steroidobacterales; family Steroidobacteraceae; genus Bog-1198. The sequence goes on from JBKQOZ010000052.1 coordinate 72,168, forward strand.
CGCGATCGAAGCGCCTTCGTCGTGGGCCGGTGGGTGCTGGCCGATGAGAGTATCGTGCCGTTCGTGGTGGCCCTGCTCAACAGCTGTGCGGGCATCTACGCCGATGCCGTGCTGCACCGGGTCTCGGACATCCACGATCTTTTCAGCTCGGCCCTCGCCAATTTTCACGTCACGACGCGTCTGTACTACCAGACGTGCGTGTTCCTGTTCAGTCTGATGCCTCGCCGTCCGCTGGGCCACCACTATTCCACGATTGGCTTCAATCACGTCGGCAAGGTCGCCATCCTGAACGAGATCGTCGAGCAGATGCGCAGGAGCGGTCAGCGGTTCGGACGATCGCCGGGTGCGCCGGGCACGGTGGCGTTCGGCTTCACCTTCGATGCGTGCTCGTACCATCTGAAGGTCATCCGGGACCATCCCACCCAGTCGTACAAGTGGGGCGAGTACCCGGGAGTTGCGGCGGTGATCGACAAGTACCGCACCGTGCACGAGATCAACCGCGCGGGCAGCATGCTCGACAACGTGATGTATTACAATTTGCGGCTGGATCGGCAGCTGTTCGCCCCGGCCCTGCTCGAGGAGCTGTGCCGGGAGGCGGCAGGCAGCGTGCATTTGGACGAGGACGGCGTCTTTTTGCGCTCGCTCATCGTGCAAATGAAGATCATTCCGCTGCCGGTGTTTCTGGCGACCGCCGGCGAGGCCGAGACGCGCGAGGTCATCATCAGCCTGGGTCACTGCATTCGGAACAACGCCGCCACCAATATTTTCAACAAGGACTTGGATTCAAGGAATTACGGCGTCGGCCGCTACGGCCGGGTATTCCTGTTCGACTACGACGCCGTCGAGAAGCTGACCGAGGTCAAGATTCGCACGAACACGGATCGTGAGCCGGGCGAAGAAGCCGTGCCGGAATGGTTCTTCGAGCACGGAGTCATTTTTCTGCCCGAGGAGATCGATTACGGCATGCAGCTCGCGAGCCGCTACGCGCGGCGCTGTTTTCGCGAGGAGAATTCCGATCTGATGACGGTCGAGTACTGGGAAGAGGTGCAGCAAAAACTGCTGCGCGGCGAGGTCCCGGAGCTTCGCATGTATCCGGTCGGCAGCAGGCTGAACCAAGAACCGGCGAGAAGCTGAGCGGCGGCCCGCGGGACCTTGGGAGCGCAGTTCAGGCGCGGGCCGCGTCCGGAGCCGAGAGCGGCAGGTCAAGTATGAACGCCGCACCTTGCCCGGCGCCTTCGCTCTGCGCGTGCAATGTCCCGCCGAGCTCCTGTGCGGCGAGCGCGCCGCTGTGCAGACCGAAGCCATGGCCGGACTTGCGCGTCGTGAAGCCGTGGCTGAACAGACGGCCCATGTTCTCCGCGGGTATGCCGACGCCATTGTCGATGACCGAGATGCGTACCCCGTGTTCCGTGCGCTCGATGCGCAGAATGATCAGTTTATCGGAGCGGCCGGATTCGTCGCATGCGTACTTGGCGTTGCGGATCAGGTTCACCAGGATTTGCAGCACTTTGTGCTTATCGACCGTGATCTGCGGCACCGCCTCGAATTCGCGCTTCAGCGTCACGCCGTGGCGCGCAAATGCGCCGGCATTCAGCCGCAGGCTGTCCTCCACCAGTTCGATCACCTCGACGATTTCGGTGACGCCGCAGAGCTTCGCGTAGTTCTGCTGCATGGCGACGGTATCTTTGATGTGCTCGAGATTGTCGCGCAGCGATGCGAGCTCCTGCAGGGCCATGCGCTGATCGGTCATCAGCTGTTCGCCGAGCGCGGCAAGATACTCCGGTACGCGCTTGCCGCGCTCGTCGTTGCTGATGAATTCTCCGGCCCCCACGCCCTGCTCGAGCAGCAGCGTGGCGAGGCGCGAGACGCCGGGGGCTTTGGATTGCCGCACCCGCTCGGCCACGAGGCTTGCCGAGATGTTCACGCTGTTCAGAATGTTGCCGACGTTGTGCAGAACATTGGTGGCGACCTCGGCCATGCCGGCCTGGCGCGAGGCCAACATCAGCTCCTTGTGTACCCGCTCGAGCTCCAGTTCCTGGTGCCTGCGTTCGGTCGTATCCTGGATGACCGCCACCGCGCCCAGCGTTTCTCCGTTCGGCCCGATCAGCCGGCGCGCGTTCGATAAGGTGGTGCGCGGCGGCCGCGAGTCGCGCGGAGCGATGACGAGCTCCAAGTTGCTGATGGTCTCGCCGCGCAGCGCGCGGGCCAACGGGCGGTCCGCCCGCGGAACAGGGGTGAGGCCGTCGGACAGATACACATCTGCCCGCAGCGGATAGGGGTCCGCCGGTTCGGCGGAATCCGGATCGTGCGGTTGAATGCAGTACAGATCGACCGCAGCACGATTGAAGTGGGTGATGTTTCCCGCGACGTCGCAAACCAGCAGCGCGACGGGCAAATCGGTGATGACCGCTTCGAGCAGTGTCTGCTGCTGCAGCAACGCGGCCGCCAGCTCCTTACGTTGGGTGATGTCGCGCAAGTATTCGACCGAGCATTCCGTGTTGCTGCCGTCGCGCACCAGCGCGGTGGTAGTGCGCACCCACAGATAGCTGCCGTCCTTGCGCAGGTAGCGCTTCTCGAGGTCGACGAATTGAATTTCAGCGGTCCACAAGCGCTCGAGCTGCGCGGCGGCGACCGCGGCGTCCTCATCGTGCGTCAGGTCGACGACCGACTTGCCGGTGAGGTCGGAGGAAGCATAGCCGAGCAGCGCGCAGAATGCGTCGTTGAAGCGCAGGAACCTGCCGCCGCGGTCCATGTACGCGATGCCGATCGGCGCCTGGTCGAAGGTGTTGCTGAACAGCGTCTCCGCCTTGTGCAAATGGCCTCGGGCTGTGACCAGGTCGGTGAAATCGCTGATCGTGCCGACGAATCCCTCGCCGCCCGCGATGGGAACCACTTGTTCGGCAAAGAAGCGCACCACTCCATTGCGGGGCAGGGTGCGGTATTCGAAGCGCATCGGACGCGGCTGGCGACAGAAGTCGGCCCAGGTGGCCTCCATACGCGCGCGATCGTCCGGATGCACGCCCTGCGCCCAATCATCGACACTCTGCTCCGGAGCCAGTCCGAATACGCGCCGATACTCGGGGTTGACGTAGTTAATATCGGTCGCCTCGTCGGCGTGATAAATGGCGACGGGTGCGCTTTCGATCAGCGCGCGGACCAGCGAGGTAGCGCTGAGCTGCGTCGGTGCCGCGGGCGGCGCCGATGTCGCGGCGCCTGCCGGCGTCTCCGGCTGCGCCGCTGTCGCGGGCTGCGTCGAGCAGAGCAGCTCGAGTTCGGCCACGCGCGCCCGCAGTTCGGTTTGCGCCACGCATTGCCGGGCCAGCAGCGCGAGCGCCGCGCGCTGTTCGGCAGATAGCTGGCGCGCAGCCGTTCCATAGACGCCGATTGCTCCCAGGACCTCCCCGCCCGCGGTGCGCAGCGCGCATCCCGCGTACGAACGCACGGCAAGCTTGCCCTTCACGCAGTCGGTCGCGCAAAAGCGCTTGTCGAGCTGTGTGTTGGGCACTTCGAACACCGCCGGCGCCCGGATGGTGTACTCATAAAAAGGATCCTGCGACGGCAGGACGGTGCGCGGCGGCGCCGTGCCGGAACCGCTCCACGCTTCTCCCGACCCGGTGAGCACGATCGAGGCCAAGGGTGCCTGGCAGGCGCTTGCCGCGAGGCGCGCGAGGCCGTCGAATTCCGCGGGCAAAGGCGTCCACGTGCGAGTCGTACTCGCGGCCGGCTGCGCCGCAGCTTGCGATGCCATGGGCTCGCGATTCACGGGCTGAGCACCGACTGTGACGCGGTTCTCGTCATCAAACGCATTCCCGCCTTTTTTCCAGGCAACTACACGTATGGCGGATTATGTGTACAACGTGGAGAGCGGCGATGCGAAGAGCGTCGCAGTTAGGCGCGGCGCCTTAGGGCGCACGCGTCCCAAGTGCGGTACTTAGCGGATGCGGGGTGCATGGGGTATTGTCCGCTGATGAGCGCGATCACCAACACGCAGCGCCCCTACGGACCCTGGAATCCCGGGGTGTTGTCGCAGATTCCGAAGGAATTACGCTCGCTCGCGACGATCTTTCGGCCCGAGAACGTCACCACCAGCGTTGCCGCCGCCGACGAGCTGCGCGGCCTGACCGGCTTTTCGCACAGCGAACTCGTGGTATTTCGGCCCCAGCGGCTCGCTCTGCATGAACTGCTCATCCGCGTCACGGCGGACTTTGCTGTGCCGGACGGATCGCGCATCGGGGATCTGGGCATCAATTTTCGCGAGATGGCGGGCCGGCTTCTGGCGCTTCATCTCGTTCCGCAGATGGACGCCATCATTCAGGCGTTTGACCGGGCTCGCGGCCAAGTGAGAGAGGCCGTTGAGGCGGCGCTGTCCGCCGTCGTGCCGGCATTCGCGCAAGGCGGTGAACGGATGCCTGCGCCGACGGTGCAAAAGCAACGCCGCTTGTTCGGATTGCTGGCGGATCGGCGCCCCTCGCCGGCGCCTGCCCGCGCCGGGAGCGCTTGGGGCCCCGCGCAGATTGCCGAGTGCGAGCGCAGGGCCACTGCGGCGCCGGATGCGCTGCAGCGGCTGGCGCATCAAACGGTGGCGCGTGTGCTATCGGCGCTGTTCACCGCGCACGGCCACCCGTGGGGCACTCGAGAGCTGATTGTGTCGCTGGCGGCGGATCTCGCCGGCAACCCCTTCGCCGGCGATGCGATCGGCCGAACCATCGACCCGATGTTGCGGCGCGCGGCGCAACAGGAGGGCTATCGGCTGCTGCCTCGCCAGGACCAACCCGTCGTCATCAATACCAAGGGGCCCTCCGCCTCGGGCAAGAGCACGCTGCGCCCGCTGCAGAAAAAACTCGCGGGTGAGATAGGCGTCAACTGGAGTGACTTCGCGCTGATCAGCCCGGACATATGGCGCAAGCAGCTGCTCGACTACGGCTCGCTCGGCACGGCCTATAAATACGCCGGCGCGTTCACCGCGGATGAGCTGCAGATCGTCGATGCGAAGCTCGACCGCTACATGGAACGCAAGTACCGCAGCGGCGGCATGACGCACCTGCTCATCGACCGGTTCCGTTTCGACAGTTTCGCGCCCGACTCGGTCGAGGAGGGAAGCAATTTGCTGACGCGGTTCGGCCACAGTGTGTTCCTGTTCTTCGTGATCACGCCGCCCGAGCAGCTGGTGGAACGTGCCTGGAAACGCGGGCTTGAGTTCGGGCGCTACAAAGCGGTGGACGATACTCTGGCCCACGCGGTGGAGGCCTACACGGGAATACCTAACGTGTTTTTCACCTGGGTTCGGCGCAGCGACAAGCGCATCCATTTCGAATTTCTGGACAACAGCGTGCCGTTCGGGGAGCGCCCCCGCACCGTTGCATTCGGCGACAACGAGACGGTCAACGTGCTCGACGCGGCGCGCTTGCTCGACATCGATCGTTACGGCCGTGTCTTCGTCGAAGCCACCGGCCCTGAATTTCTCTACCGCGACCGGGAATTGCTTGCAGCCGAGCGCAGCACGAGCTTCTTGCGGCGCTGCGTTGAGGAATTCCGCTACGCCGCCTTCGCCGACCAGGCGAGCGGCCGTGTCTACTTGCGGATGGAATCCGGTCGGCCGGTCTCGATCGACCCCGAAGCCTTGCAGGGGGCGGTTCGCGATCCGGACACGCTGGCGGGTGTGCGTGCGGTCGCGTCGGGCGCGCTGCGCGGGCAGGTCGCCGCGTCCGATCGACCGCAGTACCTGCGCGCACACGGCGGCGGAGCACCCACGCTAGGCCAATGGGGGGGTGCCGCGAACTGTGCGGCGAACGGTCAGCCCAGAAAGTCGCAGTAGCGGTCGACGTGGGTCGCGAGGTCGAGTGTGTGCTGGCGGGTGAGCCGCTCGGCCAGTTCCGTATCGCGCCGCTCGAGTGCTTCGATGATCTTCAAATGATCGATGATCGAACGCGCGGCGCGGTCGTTTTGCGTGATGGTGGCGCGACGGATGGCGCGCACATGAATGAGCAGGTTGCGGGTCGCATCGACGATGGTTTGCGAGCCGCCGAGTGCGATGACCGCCGTGTGAAAGGCGATGTTCGCGTCGGAGTATTCGCACAGATGCTCGGACGGCGGCGAGTTCTGGAATTCGTCGAACAGATGCCGCAGTTTGGCAATTTCCGCGTCCGATGCACGCAAAGTGGCCAAACGCGCGGCCATGGATTCGAGCGCCGCCCACATCTGGATCATTTCGATGATTTCGCGCTTGGACTTGCGAATGATGTAGATGCCGCGCCGCGGCATCGTGCGGATGAATCCCTCCTGTTCGAGCAGCGACAGCGCCTCACGGATGGGCGTCCTGCTGACGCCGAGCGCTGTGGTCAACTGCCGCTCGTCCAGGCGCAATTCCTGCTTCGGGTCATAGATATCGGTTTCGGCGATCGCGTTCTTGAGCAGCGCATACGCCTGATCGCGCAAACTCGTCGCATTCAGCGGGCCGAGCGCGAGCGGCGCAGTGGGTGCGGCACGTTGGATCATTTTTGCGATGGTGCTCATGAGGCCCCCGGTGCGCCGTTGGGGTCGGCATCAATGACTGCGCGGGACGCGGCCCACCCCGCCGATTGCAATTTTTGCATGACTGGCCCTCCGTGGAGAACATATCGGAACGGCGCCTGGCGCAATATCCCGGCTCGGCTGGGTTAACTCGCAGCCGAGTTCGCCATCCTGATATATTAGATTACAAACTATAACATCAATGCACGGTTGCAGGGGTTCCCTGATAGCACGGATGCCGTCCGGAGTATATGGCGCTGACTTGCCGCTGCTTCGTATGCAAAAAGCAACGGAATTTTCCTGGCGAAACGCACGATAATTGCTTTTGATCCGCCTCGTGCGCGCGCCGCCGCCCAGGCCTGGCGATTCCCCGCTCGGCGCCCGAAGCTCGAGGCTGGTCCTTGCTTGACAGCCTAAAACCCCTTCATATATGGTATACCAACAATAATCATAATTGCATCGGCTTAGAAACGGTTCGACGCAAGTTCGAACGTGTTGTTGGGGGGTATGGGGTGAGTCTTGTCTGCGACGTCCGCACTCTAAGTAATTCGACCTCTTCCACCATGGGGTTTCGCCCACGCCGTCTCGTACCCATCTGACGCTTCAGCGGCCGGCGGAAGCACGCTGTTTTTGGCCTCTTGTTCGTGCGACTCATTCGATGCGACTTTAGGAGAATTACATGAACGTGACTTCGAATCCGCCGCCCGCGGTCGAGATCGAGAACTCGTCATCGCTGCTGGCACAACCCTGGGTTCAGTTGATCATCGGCATCATCTGCATGGCCTGCGTGGCCAACCTGCAGTATGGGTGGACGCTGTTCGTCAATCCCATCGACGCGAAGTACCACTGGGGTCGAGAGGCGATCCAGGTGGCCTTCACCGTGTTCGTGCTGATCGAGACCTGGCTGGTGCCCATCGAAGGGTATCTGGTCGACAAGCTGGGTCCGCGCTGGGTCGTGCTCGGGGGCGGCATCCTCGTCGGGATCGCATGGGTGATCAACTCGAACGCCGATTCGCTGGCCATGCTGTACTTCGCGGCCGCGATTGGCGGCGTCGGTACCGGCTGTGTATACGGCACCTGCGTCGGCAACGCGCTCAAGTGGTTCCCGGGACGGCGCGGCATCGCCGCGGGGCTCACGGCGTCGGGTTTCGGTGCGGGCGCCGCGCTCACCATCGTGCCGATCGCGCACATGATCAGCTCGGCGGGCTATGAGCATGCCTTCTTCGTCTTCGGCATCATCCAGGGCGGCATCGTGTTCGTCCTCTCGTGGTTGTTGCTGGTCCCGCCGTCGAACATCCTGGCGAAGGCGCCGAAGCCGAGCACGACGACGCACGGCTACACGCCCACGCAGGTGCTGCGCAGCCCGGTGTTCTACGTGCTCTACCTCATGTTCGTGCTGATCGCCGCGGGCGGCCTCACCATGGCCGCATCGATGGCGCCCATCGCCAAGGACTTCAACATCGCGAAGACGCCGGTGGATATGTTCGGCATGAGCATGGCTGCGCTGCCGTTCGCGCTGTTCTTGAACCGCATCTTCGATGGGGTGGGGCGGCCGTTCTTCGGCTGGCTGTCCGATCAAATCGGCCGTGAGTACACCATGGCGCTCGCCTTCTTCGGCGGTGCCCTTGCCCTCTTCATCCTCAGCCAGTCCGGCACCAATCCGGCGGTGTTTGTGCTCGTGACCGCATTCTACTTCGGCGTGTACGGGGAGATCTTCAGCCTCTTCCCTGCCACCCAGGGCGACACCTTCGGCTCGAAGTTCGCGGCGGCCAACGCCGGCATGCTGTACACGGCGAAGGGCACGGGCGCGCTGCTCGTGCCGTTTTTCACCGGCTTCGCCAAGATGCACGGCTGGGGCTCGGTGTTCTCGTTCTTCGTGACCTTCAGCATCGTTGCGGGACTGCTCGCGCTGTTCGTCCTGAGGCCGATGCGCGCGAAGCACTTCGCGAAGTCCCGTGAAATGTACCCGACGGCGGCGGCCGCTGCGGCGGCGGGTCCGCGCACGAGCTGACGGTGCGATGACCAACGAGATGCGGTGGGGCCGCCTGCGCGCGGCTTCACCGCTCGGATTCACTCTGGAGAGACCATGGCAACCGTAAACCCCGCAACGAATCAGCCGAAAAGCACGACAGCGGACGATACTCTGCAGCGCAAGAGCCGCGACGCCGGCGTGATCTCCGGCGGCCACTTGGTGGCCAGGGCACTCAAGAACGAGGGTGTCGACACGATCTTCACGCTGTGCGGCGGCCACATCATCGACATCTACGACGGCTGTGTGGACGAGGGCATCCGCATCATCGACGTGCGCCACGAGCAAGTCGCCGCCCATGCGGCCGACGGCTATGCGCGCCAGACGGGCAAGCTCGGCTGCGTCGTCACCACCGCGGGCCCGGGGTTCACGAACGCAATGACCGGCATCGCCACGGCGTTCCGCTCCGAGAGCCCCGTCCTGCACATCGGCGGCCAGGGAGCTCTGACGCAGCACAAGATGGGCTCCCTGCAGGACCTGCCGCACGTCGACATCGCCACCCCCATCACCAAGTTCGCCGCGAGCGTTCCGAGCACCGAGCGCGTGGCGGACATGGTTTCGATGGCGGTGCGCGAGGCGTTCAACGGCGCTCCGGGGCCGGTGTATCTGGAGATTCCGCGCGACGTGCTCGACCGCGAAATCGAGATCGCCAAGGCGGTCATCCCGAAGCCCGGCATGTACCGCGCCTCGACTCACTCGGTCGGTGACCCTCGCGACGTCGAGAAGCTGGCCGATATTCTGGTCAACGCCGAGCGGCCCGCGATCCTGTACGGGCAGCAGGTGTGGACGGCGCGCGGCCAGAACGAGGCGATCGCGCTGCTGCGAGGCCTCGACATTCCCGGGTACTTCAACGGCGCCAGCCGCGGGCTTCTGCCGCCGGGCGATCCGCATCACTTCGACCGAACGCGCACTCAGGCATTCGCGAACGCCGATGTGCTGGTGATCGTCGGAACTCCGTTTGATTTTCGAATGGGCTACGGCAAGCGCATCAGCAAGGAATTGCAGCTGGTGCAGATCGACATGGATTACCGCACCGTCGGCAAGAATCGCGACGTCAACTTGGGTTTGGTCGGCGACCCCGGCGCGATCCTCGGCGCGGTGCTGCAGGCGGCCTCGGGACGCATCAAGGCAGACAAACGGCAGGCGCGGCAGCAATGGCTCAAGCAGCTGAGCGACGCCGAAACCGCCGCCACGGAGAAGCTGATGCCGCTGTTCAAATCGAACAGCACCCCGATTCATCCGTACCGTGTCGCGTGGGAATTGAACGAGTTCCTGGAGGACAACACCATTTACATCGGCGACGGCGGCGACGTCGTGACCATCTCGGCGCAGGCGGTCCGCCCGCGCGGCCCGGGGCAGTGGATGGATCCGGGCGCGCTCGGCTCACTGGGTGTGGGCACCGGTTTTGCGATTGCCGCCGGACTTGCGAACCCGAGCAAGGAAGTCCTGTGCTATTACGGCGACGGCTCCTTCGGCATGACCGCCTTCGACATGGAAACCGCCAACCGCTTCGGCGTGCCGTATCTCGCAGTCATCGGCAACAATTCGGCGATGAACCAGATTCGCTACGGCCAGCTCGCGAAATACGGCGAGCAGCGCGGCAATGTCGGCAATCTCCTGGGCGACGTGCCGTTCGGCAAATTCGCGGAGATGCTGGGCGGATACGGGGAGGAAGTTCGCGATCCCGCCCAGATCGGCGCCGCACTCAGGCGCGGGCGCGAGTCGGTTCAGAAGCTGCGCCGATCCGCGGTCATCAACATCTGGGTCGATCCGCGCGAGTACGCCCCGGGCACCAAGAATCAGACGATGTACAAGTAATTCGGCGACGCGAGAACGAGACGAGGAAGAATATGGGTAAAGCGCTGGATGGAGTCCGCATTCTCGATTTCACGCACGTACAGTCCGGACCGACCTGCACTCAGCTGCTGGCTTGGTTCGGCGCCGATGTGATCAAGGTCGAGAAGGCGGGTGCGGGCGACGTCACTCGCGAGCAGCTGCGCGATATTCCGGACGTCGACAGCCTGTATTTCACGATGCTCAACCACAACAAGCGCTCGGTGACGCTCGACACCAAGAGCGAGCACGGCAAAAAGGTGCTCGAGCGGCTGGTCAAGCATTGCGATGTGCTGGTCGAGAATTTCGCCCCCGGCGCTCTGGATCGGATGGGCTTCACGTGGGAGCGGATTCAGGAGCTGAACCCCCGCATGATCGTCGCGTCTGTCAAAGGATTCGGCCCCGGGCCCTACGAGGATTGCAAGGTCTACGAGAATGTCGCGCAGTGCGCGGGCGGTTCGGCCTCGACCACCGGCTTCGACGACGGTCCGCCGCTGGTCACCGGCGCGCAGATCGGCGACAGCGGCACCGGACTGCACCTGGCGCTCGGCATCGTCGCGGCGCTGTACCAGCGCAACACGACGGGGCGCGGCCAGAAGGTGCTCGCCGCGATGCAGGACGGTGTTCTGAACCTGTGCCGCGTGAAGCTGCGCGATCAGCAGCGGCTCGCACGAACCCACGTCATGAAGGAATACCCCCAGTACCCGTACGGCACGTTCGGCAGCGCGGTGCCGCGTGCTGCGAATGCCTCCGGCGGCGGCCAGCCCGGCACCATCGTCAAGTGCAGGGGCTGGGAGACGGACCCGAATGCTTACCTGTACTTCATCGCCCAAGCGCCGGTGTGGAAGGCCATCTGCAAGGTGATCGGCCAGGAGCAGTGGATCACGGATCCCGACTACGCGACGCCCGAGGCCCGCCTGCCGCGGCTCAATGAGGTGTTCGCGGCGGTGGAGCATTGGACTGTGACTAAGACCAAGTTCGAAGCGATGGATCTGCTCAACGAGCACGACATTCCCTGCGGCCCGATTTTATCGATGGAAGAGCTCGCCAACGAGCCCTCGCTGCGCGCCACCGGCACGGTGGTCGAGGTGGACCATCCCATGCGCGGCAAGTACTTGACGGTGGGTAATCCGATCAAGATGAGCGACAGCCCCACCGAGGTGAAGCGCTCGCCGCTCTTGGGCGAGCACACGGATGAGGTGCTCGCGGAGCTTGGTTACAGGCCGGATGAAGTCCGTACCTTGCGCGAGAAGAAGGTCGTCTGATGCGAGTGCGAAGTCGCCTCGCCGCAGATTCCGAACGGGCATCTATCATGTGCAGAAAGGATGTGACAACATCGCAACAACTCGACTGAATCACAAAATAAACGTGGTTGATTGAAGTTGTGAAAATGCAACGAATAGTCTTCGCGGGAAAGCCGATTTACGTTCGCAAACGCGTCTGAAGGGGGACAACGATGATCAGTTTTAGGTTGGCCAGGCCAATGTTGGTGGCGATGACGGCGTGCGCCGTCAATTGCTGGGCGGGCAACGTCCTCGCGGACGAGGCCCAGGACAACGCGCAGCTCCGGGAGCAGATGCGCATCATGATGCAGCAGATGCAGGAGATGCAGAAGCAGATTCAGCAGTTGAAGCAGCAGCAGCAACAGCAACAGCAGCCTACCGCCGCGGCGCCGCCGCCCGCGCCGGCGCCGCCGCCGCCGACGGGTGCTGCTGCTCAGGGACCGGCCGCTGCGAAGGCGCTTCCGGCGGAGCCGGCATTCGAGAAATTCGTCAAAGGATTCTTCGGCACATTGGATGTGTCGGTCGACTACGCGACTAAGGGCATGAGCGAGTTGGGTGCCTATCACTATTCGCCGTACGATCCCGCCGACCCGAGCTACTATGTGGTCACGGGTTCGAAGGTGGGTCCGGTGGGCCGGATAGGCTGGCAGGCGGATCTGTCCACGAACAAATCGGTGATCGGCTACCGCGGTTCGCACAGCATCCCCAACAGCAACGTCAATTTCATCTATCAGATCGAAGTGCAGCCGGCGATCACTTCAGCTCCCGGAGACGCCACCGGCTATACCCAGCAATCCAACATCACCAAATCGGGCATCGGCTACGGTGACTCCTTCATCGGTCTGTCCGAGACGGATTGGGGTAAGTTGAAGTTCGGAACGACGTACACGCCGTACAAGAGCTCCACCGATCGCATGAACCCGTTCTCCGGCATGCTGGGCGACTATGCGGCCGTCATGGGCAATACGGGCGGCGACAATCGAGTCGAGTTCGGCACGCGCATCGATCATTCGATCTGGTACGAGTCGCCCAAATTCGGCGGTCTGTTCAGCTTTGACGTGCTGTTCTCGCCGGGCCAGAACCGCACGCCCTACAACGAGGGCCAATCGTCGGGCTCGCCCGACTGCGCCGGCGGCAACGAACCGGGAAGCGGCAATCTGCCTCTCGCCTGCGCCGACGGCGCCTTCGACAATGCGTGGAGCTTCGACGTGAAGTTGGAGCACGGACCGATCTACTGGACGGCGGCCTATGAGATACACCAAAGCGTGAACCGCTCCAGCGACGGCATCGGCTCGAACAGTCCGTACTATAATTCCCTTTACAGCATCAACAGTTTCGTCAACCCGGCCACGGGTGCCTACACGACCACGTGCACGACCTCGTCGCCGATCATCGACTGCGCAGATTTCAATACATTCGCGGCCGAGTACCCGTATGCGGCGCCCGCCGGATCCCCGGGCCTGAACTACGACGTGGTGAACGAGACGGCGTTCAAGACCGGATTGCAGTACACGTTCGATTTCGGACTGGCCTTGAGCGGCATCTACGAAATGATGAAGCGCGATGTCCCGAACTTCATGGAGTGGCAGAACGAGCGGCAGAGAAACGGCCTGTGGTTTGCGGCAACCCAGAACTTCACGGTCAAGGATAACTTCAGCATCGGCTGGGCGCACGCGGGCCGGTCGCCGGGCGATCCTGCGGGCCAGCACAACTACAATCCTTTGAGCCTCGACGACCACGCCAACATGTACACGGCCGCATGGAAGCACCGCTTCGACAAAAATCTGTACTGGTATTTCAACGTGGCGGATACCGTCAATCACGGCAATGCTCACTACGACCTCGGCGCCGGCGGCCGCGGCGTGACGGTGGACTGTCATGACGGCACGACGCAGGCGTTCATCGACTACAGCAGCGCTGGCCCGACGACGTGGGGCGGATGCCATCCGCTCGGCTTCTCCACCGGCCTGCACTACACCTTCTGAGGCGCGGAGGAAGGCGCAAACGGAGTCAAAGTCAGTTGATTTTCCACGGTGCGGCCGGGGACGAGATTGCGTCCCTGGCCGCTTATCGTAGCATCGGCTAAAAATGCGGGGCGGACGCGTGCGCCCCCGGGCGAGCGCGAGTGAAGACAGCGATCATCGGTGTCGGGGCGATTGGCGGCTACGTCGGGGCGCGGCTCGCGCACGCCGGCGAGGAAGTCACCTTCATCGCGCGCGGCGCGAACCTCGATGCGCTGCGAACGCGCGGCATTCGCCTGGTGTTGGGCGACGGCAGCGAGCAGGCCGTACCGCACGTCAATGCCACGGCGGATTACGCCGAGGCGGGACCGCAGGATCTCGTGATCATCGCCTTGAAGGCGCATCAAGTGGAATCCGTCGTGCGCGACGTGCCGAAGCTCTTCGGCCCGGACACGGTGGTGGTGCCGATGCAGAACGGCATCCCGTACTGGTACTTTCACCGGCACGGCGGGGCGCTGGTGGGGACCCGGGTTCACAGCGTCGATCCCACCGGCTTGATCGGCGAGCACATCCCCTGCGACCGCATCATCGGCTGTGTCGTGTATCCGGCCACCGAATTGCTCGCGCCCGGCGTGATCAAGCACGTCGAGGGAAACCGCTTCCCGGTCGGCGAGCCCGATGGAACGGCGAGCGAGCGGGTCAAGCGCGTGTCGGAGTGTTTCATCCGCGGCGGATTGCAAGCCCCGGTGCTCAGCGACATCCGTGCAGAGATATGGCTGAAGTTATGGGGGAACCTGACCTTCAATCCGATCAGCGCCTTGTCGCGCGCGACGCTCGCCGGCATCTGCCAGTTCCCGCTCAGCCGTCAGCTGGCCTATGACATGATGAGCGAGGCGCAGAGCATCGCCAACAAGCTCGGCATCACGTTTCGTGTTCCGATCGAGAAGCGCATTGCCGGCGCCGAGCGGGTTGGACATCACAAGACCTCGATGCTGCAGGATGTCGAGGCCGGTCGGACGCTCGAGGTCGATGCGCTGTTGGGGTCGGTGGTCGAGCTGGCTCGGTTGACGGACACGCCCACTCCGCACCTCGATACCGTGTACGCTCTGACCAAGCTGCTGGCGAAGGGCCAGGAAGAGGATAGACCGCTGCTCGGCAGTGCGCGCTAGCGGCCCATCGCTCCATTGACCGATTTCTTGGCGGGCGCAGAGGACTGCTGACATGAACGTTCACGAGTACCAAGGCAAGGAAATCCTGCGCAAATACGCCGTCGCAACTCCGCGCGGCATTCCGTGTTTTTCGGTAGCGGAGGCCGACGCGGCGGCGCGCCAACTCGGCGGCAAGGTCTGGGTCGTGAAGGCTCAGATTCATGCCGGCGGCCGCGGCAAGGGCGGCGGCGTCAAGGTGGCGAAATCCCTCGAGGAGGTGCACGAGTATGCATCGAAGATTCTCGGGATGACCCTCGTGACGCATCAAACCGGACCGCAAGGCCGGGTAGTCAAGCGCCTGCTGGTGGAGGAGGGCGCCGACATCCGCAAGGAGCTGTACGTCGGTATGGTCGTCGATCGCGCCTCACAGCTCGTCACGCTGATGGCGAGCTCCGAAGGCGGCATGGAAATCGAGGAAGTCGCGGCACGCTCGCCCGAGAAAATACACAAGCTCGCTATCGATCCGGTCGCCGGACTGACCGACTCCCAGGCGGATGACATGGCGCGCAAAATCGGTATTCCGCAGGCATCAGGAGCCGAAGCGCGTCAGTTCATGCACGGCCTGTATCGCGCCTTCGTCGAATGCGATGCGTCTCTCGCCGAGATCAATCCCTTGATCCTCACCGGCGACGGCAAGGTGCTGGCGCTCGATGCGAAGCTCAACTTCGACGACAATGCGCTGTTTCGTCATCCGGAGATCGTCGCCATGCGCGACCTCGACGAGGAGGACCCGGCCGAGGTCGAGGCCTCCAAATTCGACCTGTCGTACATATCGCTCGACGGCAACATCGGCTGCCTGGTGAACGGGGCGGGACTCGCAATGGCGACCATGGACGCCATCAAGCTGTTCGGCGCCGAACCGGCAAATTTTCTCGATGTGGGCGGGGGTGCGACCACTCAGAAGGTGACCGAGGCGTTCAAGCTGATGCTGAAAAACCCCGCGGTCAAAGGCATTCTGGTCAACATATTCGGCGGTATCATGCGCTGCGACACCATTGCCGAGGGCGTCATCGCCGCTGCAAAGGAGGTAAAGCTCGCGGTGCCGTTGGTGGTGCGCATGAAGGGCACCAACGAAGAATTGGGCAGGCAGCTGCTGCAGAGTTCGGGACTGCCGATCATTTCCGCCGACAACATCGCGGATGCGGCCCGTAAAATCGTCGCCGCCGTCGCCGGGAAGTAGGAGCCAGCCGCATGAGCATCCTGATCGACAGGAACACCCGGGTGATCACCCAGGGTATTACCGGCAAGACCGGAGCGTTTCACACCCGCTTGTGCCGCGACTATGCCAACGGCAGGGAGTGCTTTGTCGCGGGCGTCAATCCCAACAAGGCCGGCGAGAACTTCGAAGGCATTCCGATATTCGGCAGCGTCAAGGAGGCCAAGGAGCGTACCGGCGCGACCGTGTCGGTGATCTACGTGCCGCCGCCGCTCGCGGCCGGCGCCATCGACGAAGCCGTCGACGCCGAACTCGAGTTGGTCATCTGCATCACCGAAGGTGTGCCGGTGCGTGACATGATCGCTACCCGATACCGGATGCGCGGAAAGAAAACCCTGCTGGTCGGACCCAACTGCCCCGGAGTCATCACGCCGGACGAGATCAAGATCGGCATCATGCCGGGACACATCCACAGGAAAGGGCGCATCGGCGTGGTATCGAGATCCGGCACATTGACCTATGAAGCGGTGGGCCAGCTGATGGAGCTGGGCCTGGGACAATCGACATGCGTGGGCATCGGCGGCGATCCGGTGAACGGCATGAAGCACATCGACGTGATGCGCCTGTTCAACGCGGATCCGGGCACCGACGCGGTCATCATGGTGGGTGAAATCGGCGGCGACGACGAAGAAACGTGCGCGCGCTGGATCAAGGAGAACATGCGCAAACCGGTGGTCGGCTTCATCGCCGGAGTGACTGCCCCGCCCGGCAAACGCATGGGTCATGCGGGTGCGATCATTTCCGGCGGCAAGGGGACGGCAGCGGAGAAGCTGGCCGTCATGGAGGCGTGCGGCATCAAAGTCACCCGCAATCCCGCGGACATGGGCAGACTGCTGAAGTCCGTACTGTAGCATCCTGGCGAGAGGCACGGATTAGCATGACCTGTTGGGCGCGTTTCCGATCGCATGACGGCCGATCCGGCTTCGGTATTTTCGACGGCGTGCGGCTCATGGAGTACGAGGGTGATCTTTTCGGCGAGCCGCAGCGGAGCGGCGTGACGCTCGAGCGCGGCGACTATGAGCTGCAAAGCCCATGCATGCCGTCCAAGATCGTCGCACTGTGGAACAATTTCAACGCGCTGGCAGAGAAGCTCGGCAAGAGGGCCCCGGCACACGCGCTGTTCTTGATCAAGCCGGGCACCTCGGTCGTCGGCACTGGCGAGCCGATACGACGGCCCGGCGGCTATCAGGGCAAGATCGTATTCGAAGGCGAACTGGGCATCGTCATTCGCCGCCGCTGCAAAGACGTGGCCCCGGGTGACGCCGGCGACTTTATTTTCGGCTACACCTGCGTCAATGACGTTACGGCGACCGACGTGCTCAATGAGAACGGGGACTTTCCGCAGTGGTGCCGCTCCAAGGGGTACGATACGTTTGGCTGCGTCGGGCCCGTCATCGAAACGGACTTCGATTGGTCGCGCGCACGCGTGACGACGAAGCTCGACGGGGTCGAGCGGCAGAATTACCCGCTGTCGGACATGATCATTTCGCCTGTCGACCTCGTCAGCCAAATCTCGCACGATCTGACGCTGCTGCCGGGCGATGTCATCGCGTGCGGCACATCCGTGGGCGTAGGCTCCATCCGCGATGGTGCCACCGTGGAGGTGCGGATCGAGGGGATCGGTTCCTTGATCAACTCGCTTGGCTCCCGATGAGCGGCGGCTCTGCGCCCCACCCCCGCGTGCTGCTGCGGAACATGTTCGATGCGGCGATCGCCTCGGCGCAGCCCGCGAGGTGCATCGCAGCGCATCTGCCGGCGCCGCCGCGTGGCAGGCTCATCGTCATCGGCGCCGGCAAAGCCTCGGCCGCCATGGCGCGCGCCGTGGAGCTGCAGTGGCCGGGGCCGCTTTGCGGCGTAGTGGTCACGCGCTACGGCTATGCGGTGCCGTGCGAGCGCATCGAAGTTCTCGAGGCGGCGCATCCCGTACCCGATGCAGCGGGGATGCACGCCGCGCAGCGGATCCTGGAATGCGTGCAAGGATTGAGCGAGGACGATTTGGTGCTGTGTCTGATCTCGGGCGGCGGATCCGCGCTGTTGCCGCTTCCCGCGCCGGGGCTCACCCTCGACCTGAAGCAGTCCATGAGCCGCGCGCTGCTTGCCTCGGGCGCCACCATCAGCGAGATGAACTGCGTGCGCCGTCATCTGTCGGCCATCAAGGGCGGCAGGCTGGCGGCGGCGTGCCACCCGGCCCGCGTGCTCACTCTGCTGATTTCGGATGTGCCGGGAGATCGGCCCATCGATATCGCCTCGGGACCCACGGCGGCCGACCCCACGAGCTGCGCCGATGCCTTAGGGATCATCCGCCGCTACGGCATCGACATGCCATACGCCGTGCGTGAGCTGCTCGAAAGCGGCCGAGGAGAGTCGGTCAAGCCCGGCGATCCGCGCTTGGCGCGCGCCGAAATGCGCATCGTCGCAACACCTCAGATGGCGCTAGAGGCGGCCGCGGAGGTGGCGCGTGCGGCGGGCTTTCCCGCCCACATCCTGAGCGATGCCATCGAGGGCGAAGCGCGCGATGTGGGCAAAGTACTGGCCGCCGTTGCCGTGCACGTCGCCGAGCGTGCTCAGCCTTTCAGTCCTCCGTGCGTGCTGCTCTCCGGCGGCGAGACCACGGTGACCCTGCGCGGCGCCGGCCGCGGCGGGCGCAACGTGGAATTTCTGCTCTCGCTCACCGTTGCCCTCGATGGCCATCCGCGGGTCCACGCGCTGGCCGGCGACACGGATGGCGTCGATGGGCAGGAGGAGATCGCCGGAGCACACATGGCGCCCGAATCGCTCGCGCGGGCGTGGGCGCTCGGCTTGCGGCCGAAGGACATGCTCGACCACAACGACGCGCACAGTTTTTTCGCGGCGCTCGGTGATTCGGTGATCACCGGGCCGACGCTGACTAACGTGAACGATTTTCGCGCCATTTTCATCGAGAGGCTGATATAGCTTTTGCGATCGTCAAGGCGTCGAACGTGATGATCGGAGTCGATTGAAAGGCGACGCTCCGATCTATCGACGCACTTAGTGGGGCACCTCGATCCAGAATGGCTTGCTGGGGTCAACCGGCACGGAATTGCCCGGACCGTAGCCGATGATTTGAACGATCACGGCCTCGTTCCCGCCGGAGCCGTCCCAATGAACCGCTTTCGCCGGGTGCATCATGAAGCTGCCCGGCTTGAGCGGAACTGCCCGGGCGGGATCGAACGTGTCGCCCGTGCCCGTGTACCAGGTTCCCTCGAGCACAGTGACAAATCGAGCGTTTGGGTGCCAGTGCGGGAGATCCATGAGGTGCGGCGGAAATTTGACCCGAACCACATACATCCCGGGTTTGTCGGGGTCGCCGAATAGCGTCGCCTGCTGTGCGCCATGTCCGCCCGCGATGTCGTGCCACTGTACCTCCGTCGGCGTGACACGAATAAAGTCCTCGTTTTCCTTTGCGATAGTGCTCGATCCGACGGCGAGAATGCTGGCGGCGAGGAGCGCTGCCAGGACGCGCAAATGTCGTGCTCCCATGGTCACAAGCTCCTGTAATGCGGAAATGCGGCCCACACGCCGGGAACTTTGGCCGGCGGGCGGCCAACAGGCCGCGATTGCGCGGCCTTCGTAGAATCATTGTACCCCTCGGAGGCGTCAGCGGCGACGCTGTACGCGGCATCCGCGCGCCCGAGGGAAGGTGACTATTCGGCGCAATCAACGCACACTGATGCCAATGACCGAACATCCAAAGTCGCCGGCCATCGAGCATCTGTCTTGGGGACTCATGAAAGTCCATGGCCTCGGGACGGGCAAGGATGTGAAGCTTTGGCCCGGCGGTGGGCGCGCGTGGGATTGGCGGGAGACCAATACACGACACGTTCCAGGCATTCAGATCTCCGATGTCGCCGAGCTGATCGACCATGGCGCCGACCTCATCGTATTGTCCCGCGGCATGGAGCTTGTCTTGCAGACGGCCCCGGAGACGGTCAAGTGGCTGGACCTGAATGGTGTGAAGCGCCACATACTGGAAACGCGCGAGGCAGCCAGGCTGTACAACGATCTGGCAGAGCGGGGCGTTGCGGTAGGCGGACTGTTTCATTCAACCTGCTGAGCCGGAACGCGATGCCGGCGTCAGCACAGCAGGGCGCTCCACCAATGCGGAGCGCCCTGCATCATCAGCGGCGTCGGGCATCTGAGGCCCCGACTTTCCCGGCAAGGGCCTGTCGGTCGCGCTCGAACTTCATTTGCAAGCTCTCGATTCACCAACCGACAGCTTGCCCGTCCTTCCGAAAATCAGACCCTGCCCGGTAATAGCCGTTGACGGTATGCTTCGCGCTCTCGCGATCGGAATGCGTCAGCTCCGGCTCGGTGACAAACATGATCGCCTGGACGCCGCCAACGGGTCCACCGTCAATGGATTTCACGGAATGCCCCATTGCGGCCAACTTTTCACCCACGAGATCGTAGAGCGGGGCTTCCAGGTACACCACGTTCGGTATCTGACTATGCCGAAACCGCGCCATGTCGGCGGCCGCCTGCACATTGGCGCCCAAATCAAGAATATTGACCAAAAGCTGGGCATGTCCCTGCGCTTGCATGTCGCCGCCCATCAGCGTCACGGTCATCACCGGCTTGTCCTCATGCAATAAGAAACCCGCAGAGAGGGTATTGAAGGGCCGCTTTTGCGGCTGGATCACATTTGGACTTTTGGGGTCCAGTGTGAACAGAGCGCCTCGGTCATGCAGTATGAAGCCGAAGCCAGGCACCGTGATTCCCGATCCGAATTCATCGAAATTGCTGTTGACCCACGAGACCATGTTGCCTTCGCCATCCGCGGTGGAAAGCACGATCGTGTCTCCCCCCATCGAGAAATTCCCGGTGGGTCCCGGCGTGGATGCATGCGCTGGATCGACCTTGGCGCACAGCGATGCCGCATAGGAGTCCGATAGCAGCCGGTCGAGCGGAACTGCGGCGAAATGCGGGTCCGCGTTGTATTGATAAAGATCGGCATAGGCGAGCTTCTTCGCCTCGATCAGCAAATGCCAATACAGGGGGTTCGTCGGGCCGAGCGAGGCCAGGGTCTTCCCCGGTGCCCATTGCGGTACGCACGCCTGGAGAATATTCAGCATTTCATTTGCCGCCCAGGCTTGCGCCGGCGGCGGCAGCTCGACGACGTCATAGCCATGATAGTGAGTGCGCGCGCCCTCGACCCATTCTCCATGGTAATGGGCGAGGTCCTCGAGCGTCATGGTTCCACCGAGTGCCGTCGATTTGGCGACGATTGCCTTCGCGATCACACCCTTATAGAACGCATCGGCGCCGCGCGCCTGCAGCAGACGAAACGTTCGTGCCAGATCAGGGTTCTTGAAGATTTCCCCCGGCTTCGGTGATTTGCCCTTCACATACCAGGTCTTGACCGAATCGGGATCCAGTTGAGTACAACATCCTCGCAACGGCAACGCCTCGGGAAGTCGCCATTCGCTGGCGATGCGTTCGGAGACCGGAAAGCCATTTTCCGCATATTGAACCGCGGGTTCGAGTACCTGCTTGAAAGTCAGCTTGCCGAAACGTTTGAGTACTTCCTGCCAACCCCAGGCGGCGCCGGGAACGGTCACCGGCAAGATCCCGTGCACCGGCATCCCCGACATAGGACCCCAGTTCTTCGGATCCCAGTGGTAGCCGAGCTCATTGAACCGCTCGACGGTTGCGCCCGTGGGCGCGGTGCCGCTCGCGTTCAGCACGTAGACCTTGCGCTCCTTCGCCACATAGATGACAGCGAAGAGGTCGCCGCCCAGTCCCTCCATCATCGGCTCCACCAGGTTCAGCACCGCGGCCGTCGCGACCGCGGCATCAATGGCATTTCCGCCTCGCTTCAATGTTTGCAGTCCGGCTTGCGCTGCAAGCGGTTGACTCGTGACCACCATGCCGTGCTGTGCCAGGACCTCCGAGCGGCTCTGCGCGGGCCAACCCTCGGTACGAGCGCCACGTACCGCGCTGCAGAATGCCGGCGCCGGCTTCGACCCGCAGCTTGCATCGGATGGTGCCGTTTGCGCCCACCCTGTCGACCCTGCCAACATAAGTCCGAGGCCCAAGGCCGCCGCAGAAGTCGTAGACCTTTCCATCGTGAGCTACCAAATTTACTTGATTTCCTCGGGGCGCCCAGCGACCGCTCCGCCGAGATCTTTGATTAATGCCAGGGTTCCACTCACTACGTAACTATTGGGTACCCGCGCACAGAATTGGCCCATAAACATAAGGACGGTCGACTCGTCTGGTGGGCTCACCTGACTCACTTCTCGCCGCACATTTACATCAAAGAAGCCTCTTGCGTTGTAGGCAGAGATAAAGCCCCAGACCCACTGTACAACCGTGTCCATCTGCGCTTTGTTGCTTGGTTGTTTTTGGTAGTCGATGAACTTACCGCAGGAGAGCCCGCCGGTACCGATCATGGTAAAGGGAACCTGATCGCCGGCAGTAGCGGACGCTGCAGTGAGGGATAGCGCGCAAGCGCAAGACAACCACCAGTGTTTCATATCAAAACCTCCACCTTGGCGGGCAGCAATCTACCCTAACATCGCGCCAGGCAATTGTGACAGGTTGCGCAGCATCGCCTATGGCTCAGCTACAAAGTTCAGAGGTCCCCTCAATGAAGTTGCAGCGCGGCGCAGTCGGCATTGCGCGCCGTGCCACGGTCCACCAGTTGCAACCCCGAGTTGGCCACATCGACACTGAACTTCGGTTGCAGCAACGTGCCTTGCACTAACACCGGCGTCTTGAGGCGCAGAATCCGCAGCCCCTTGGGCTCACCATGCAGCTTAAGATCCAGCGTCTCGGGGTCGAGCAGCACGCGCCCCTCGCCGCTGATGAATACCAGCTCGCTATCGATGAAAAAGCGCGTAGGGTGCATCACGCCGGAATGAATTTCAAAGTCAGCGGCGGCGCAATGCACCGGTACTTCACGACTGTTGCCCGTCAGAGTCAGGCCCAGCCCGCGCAAATCAACGCCGGCCAGTTCCGCCAACGAGGCACGTATCGTGCCCTGCAACACTCGCGCGCTCAGGCTGCCGTCGGCGCCGGCAGCCAGGGCGTGCAGCGAGTCGCCCCTTCCCTGAACCTGGAGTTGCAGGAGCAGCGAGCCCTCGTACGGCGGCGGCTCGGCCTTATGCGGCACCTGCGCTAACTGCAAGCCCGTGAGTGTCATCTCGATGCGGGTGCGAGCGGGGGTCTGATTGGCATCGGCATCGAGATGCAGCACGAAAGTGCCGCCCATGAAATGCCCCGTAACCTCCGGTGCCTTGACCAGGCCGCGCTCGATCGAAAATGGCGCGGACAGCTCACTCACCTCAACTCGCGACAGCAACAGGCGACGGGCGCTGTATTTCCCGGTGGCATCCACGCTCCGAGTCGCCGGAGTGATGAGCTGCACATCGGAAAAAAGTTTGGGCGGTGCGTCGGGATGCGGATCGCGCCCCGCGGCGCGCAGCCCGACATCGGCCAAGCGCAACAGTGCCGAGCTCAGCTCGGCGTGCACAAGGGTGCGGCCGCTCTTTTGTGCGTCGAGCGACACCCGCCCCTGAACATCGCTTTGACCCGATACCACCTTGAGATCATCGAAAAGCGTTTCGCTGCCCCGACGCACCATGCGGCCCTGCAAGTGAAAGGTACCGGTGTTCGGCAGACTGACTCCGACCAGATAGTACAAGTCGCGCATATCGGCGCCGCTGGCGTCAAACTCCGCATCGACCAGGCCCAAATCAAAAGGCTGCGGCAGCGAGCCGTGCCCCGTGATATGCGTACCGCTCGAGCGCTCGTCGAACTCAAATGCATAAGGTTTGTCGGGTGCCGCTGACGGTAACGCATCGCCTTTCAAGCGAAAGGTGACCGCGCGCTCGTTGAGTGTGCCGGAGCCTTCCATTTGCAAAGGCTGAGCCGAATCCGGGCCGACGATGGACAGATCGCCGTCATAGACGAGGTGCAAGCGCTCATCGGTAAGCGTCAGATGGGCATGCGCCAGCTCCAGCGCGCGAATCATTGGCAATGGTGCACCCGGAGATTTATCGGGGTCAACGCGCTGCCAGTTGGCGTGTCCCGCGCTGTCGCGCATGAAGTGCAGCTGCGCGGTGTCGATTTTAAGGAAACTGAGTCCGGATTGGTGGCTCAGCAGGGGTGCGAATGTCACGGTGAGTTTCGCGATCGCCGCCGTGATCCCCGGCGTGGTCCACGGCGGGTTGCCGATGGTCACTTGTTCTGCCTCGATCCGCGGGCTTCTGGTTAACAGATGCAGGTGCAACGTACCGCGCACATCGATGGGACGGCCGCTTTGCCAGGAGACAAAGCGGATGAAGCTCGAGCGCAAAAGATCTGCGTTCCTTGCGAGCAGCACTCCCACTACGGTCACGATGATGATCAGGAGCAACACGGCCGCGGCTGATTTGACCAAACGGTGTCGCATGGCGAAACTCAAGTGGTAAAAAATGAGACTTCTTCAATACCCAGCCGTGGTCTTCACACACAATTGTGCACCATTAGGAACCCTGTTGCGCGCAATTGTGAGTGGCCGGTTCAGAATTGGCGGGGGTATGCGCGGCTTGATGCAGCGTTCATCGGAGACAATCGAGCAGCAGCGCCTCGACGGTGGCCCCGTGTGCCGCGCGCGGCGCGCCCGCCGGTCGCCTGATGAGCGCATTCGCTGCGGCAAACACGGATACCAGAGACGTATCCTGATTGTCGAACGGCCGCACCATCAGGCGCCCAGCGGCGGCAACGCTCGCCGACGCGCGCAGATAGCTCTCGTTCGCGCCGCTCTCGCCAACCACGCCGTCGAGCACCGCGGCGACGTATTGCCGGGGAGCACTGCGCCCCAAGAGACTGTCGAGCAGTGGTTGCAGAAACAAGCATGCGCAGACGAATGCCGCGGCGGGATTACCGGGAAGTCCGAGAATCGGTTTTCCGTTCAGCGTGCCGAACCAAGTCGGTTTGCCGGGACGCACCGCTACCTGCGACACCAGGATCTCAAGGCCAAGGCGCGCCAGCGCGCGCTTCACCACATCGTAGTCGCCCACCGATGCGCCGCCGGCGATCACCAGCAGATCCGCATCGTCGAGTCCTTGCGCCGCCGCCGCGGCGACCGCGTCGTCCTCGTCGGCAACCGCTCCGCGGCGCAGCGCATGCCCGCCCCAGCCTTCGATCATCGCGGCGAGCCCAAAAGTCACCGAGTCATAAATCTGGTAAGGTCCCGCCGGAGCGCCGGGCGCCAGAATCTCGGTCCCGGTCGCGAGCAGGCCGACCCGCGGGATGCGACTGGCATTGACCGCAGGGACGCCCGCTGCCGCGATCAGCGCGATGTGACGGGCATTGAGGCGGGTGCCGGCCGTGATGAGGCGTTCGCCGGCGCGAAAATCCGTCGCTACCGCCCGGATGTTGGCCGAACGCGGCAGCTGATCGTCAACGATCAGCGTTGCGCCCTCAAGCCGTGCTCTTTCCTGCGGCACCACCCAATCAGCGCCTTGCGGAACCGGCGCGCCGGTGAAAATTCGCACCGCTTCCCCTGCGGCGATCGCGCCGACATACGGCTTGCCCGCTGCCGACTGTCCGACCACCCTGAATCCGGCGGCCCCCACCCTTAAGGCCAGATCCGCGGCGCGCAGCGCGTAGCCGTCCATCGCGGAGGATCGGAACGGCGGCTGATCCCGCTCGGCGCTCAGGGTCTCGCCGAGCGTGCGCCCAACGGCGGCGGCGAGCGCCACCGGCTCACAGCAGAGCGCCGGAACGCACGCGCGCATCCGCGCCCGCGCTTCCTCGACGCCGACCATCAATGCTCTTGAAAGCGCGGCATGACCTCGACGATCGAGCAAGGGCGGTGGCGGCTGTCGAGCTGCCGGCTGATCAGCTTGTCCCAGCCGTCGCGGCACGCTCCGTTCGAGCCGGGCAGCACGTAGATCACCGTGTTGCCGGCGATGCCGGCGCAGGCGCGCGATTGCATGGTGGAGACGCCGACCGTTTCATACGACACGAGGTGCCACAGCACGGTGAATCCCTCGAGCTCCTTGTCGAACAATTCTCGAAATGCCTCGGGCGAGACATCGCGGCCCGTGAGCCCGGTACCGCCGGTCGTGATGATCACGTCCACGCCGGAATCGGCGATCCACTGACGCGCTTGGGCCTGGATAACGGCCTTGTCGTCACGCACCAGTGCGCGTGCCCGCAGCTCATGGCCCGCCGTTTCGACCCGCTCGGCCAGCAGGTCGCCCGAGGTGTCGTTGGATTGATCGCGGGAATCTGAAATCGTCAGAATCGCGATTCCCAGCCGGATGAAAGGCCGATCGGTATCTATCTTGCCGCCAGGCATGATCAGCTCTCCAGTTTGCTGCGCACGATCGCGTAGGCCGCCTCGCTTTCGACCGCGCACCTCGCCAATAGTTTTTCGAGTTCGGCGAGCGAGGCGTGCGCGAATTCCCGATCCTTGAGCGCCGGCGCGTTGATGTAGACGTTCAGCGCGGCGCTGCGCGCCGCCGCATAGGCGGCCAGGGCGCCGACGCCGGCGTCGCTGATGACTCCGCGGTAGCCGAGTTCGCCGGCGCGGTGAGCAAGCTCGATCACCTCGGCGCAGACGCGTGCGCAGTCGAGCGGCACTTCGGTGGCGCGGCGCAGGCTGACCTGGACCGCCTCGGCGCGCTGATTCTTCTGCTCCTCGGCCGCCTTCGGCAGCTTGTACGCGGCCATCAAGCCGTCGAAGGCGGCGACATCCTCCGCCACCATCGCACCTAGGTGCTGGCGCAGCGTTTCGGACCGCGCGCGTACCGCCTGCAGCCCGGCCTCGGCCGCCTCGTACCCCTTTTTCCCGATGGACACGTTGCACACCATCGAGACGAGCGCCGCGCCCATGGCGCCCATGATTGCCGCGGCGCTGCCGCCGCCCGGAGTCGGTTGGGGGCTCGCCAGGCGCTCGAGAAATTCATCGATCGAGCTTTGCGTGATCATGTCAACCGACCATCGATTTGGCGAGCGCGTAAATTTCTTCCGCATCGAGCAGCAGATCGTTCTGCTCGAACAGGCGCCCGATGCATGCCCGGTGCAGCGCGAGCTTGAGCGCGCCGAAGCCGAGCGGTCCGAACAGGATTTTGCCGTGACTTTGCGTGCCCCGATCGCTCGACGAGACGCCTTCAATACCCGCGGGCGGCGAGGCATTCGCGTCGGCGACGAGTTCGAGCGTCCGGTTTTCCTGCCATTGGTTCGCCTGCAGCAGGGTGATGCCGGCGGCGCCGGTGGCGAGCACGATATGCGCGCCCTCGACAGCGGCGCCGCGCTCCACGTGAGTCGGCGCCGCGATCGCGCCGACTTCGCATCCGAAGCGCGCCTTGATCGCATCACATGCGGCTTGCACGACCTCGAACCTGCGCCCGGTGAGCGCCACCTCGGCGCCTTCGCGCGCGAGCAATGCCGCGGCGCGCTGGCCGACCGGTCCGGTGCCGGCGAGCACCACCGCCCGCTTGCCGGCGAGCGATCGGCCGTGGGCGAGCCAAGCCACGGCGGCGGCGGCGGTCGTGTTCGAGCCATTGCAATCGAACATCACGGAGACGCGAAACTTGGCAAAAAACTTCTTCTGCACCGCGGACAGCAGTGCTTGACCCTCGACCATGTTCCCGCCGCCGATGAAGATCGCGGTATTTTTCTTGTCCTTCGGACCGCGCGTAAAAATGGCGCCATCGACCAGTCCGCCGACATTGCCGGCGGTGACCGCGCCGTAGGCGGTGATGTGATCCGCGCCCCCGTCGTAGCCGACGACGTTGTCGAAAACCGCGGGCTTAGGATCGGTGTCGAATTGGTACAGGAGTTTCTTCATGTCACGAGGTGCTGCGGTTTGCCGGCAGCCCATGCATCGATATTATCGATCAATTGATCCGCCAGGAATTGCATGGCGCCGTCCGAGGCCCACGCGATGTGCGGAGTGAGGATGAAATTCGGCCGCCTGACATCGAGCAGCGGATGCCCGTTGCGCGGCGGCTCGGTCGTCAGCACGTCGAAGCCTGCGCCGGCGATCAATCCCTGGTCGAGGGCCTGGATCAGCGCCGCCTCATCGACCAGGCCGCCGCGGGCGGTATTGATGAGCAGCGCGTTGCGCTTCATTTTGCGAAACGCCTCAAGATCGATGAGATTGCGTGTGTCGGGCGTGAGCGGACAGTGCAGTGAGATCACGTCGGATTCGGCGAATACCTGGGCCAGAGGCGTGAAGGTGACGCCTTCCATCTTGGGGGGCGCGTGATCGGCGAACAGTACACGCATGCCGAAAGCGCGGCCGATGGCCGCTGTGCCCTGGCCGATCGCCCCTTCGCCGATGATGCCGAGCGTGGCGCCGTACAGATCGCCGATGTCGTGGGTGAAGAAGCAGAATTGCTCGGATTTTTGCCAGACGCCCGCTTCGACGTCCTGCCGGTAGGCGAGCAAATTGCGGCGCAGCGCCAATATCATCGCGAAGGCATGTTCCGGCACCGTGTGTATCGCATAGTTGCGGATATTGGCAACCGCGATTCCATGCTCCCTGCAATACCCGACGTCGATCACGTCGTAACCGGTGGCCGCTACGGCGATCATCTTCAGCTGCGGCAGCTTCTCGAGCGTCTGCGCCCGCATCGGCACCTTGTTGACGATCGCGACGCTCGCACCCTTAAGACGCGGCACGATGTCCTCGACCGAGGTCTTGTCGTACTCCACATATTCGGTCGCGCAGGCGGGACTGCGCACCTTCGCCTTGAGCGAGGCGCGATCCAGGAACACCACCCGCCGGGTCATGCAGCGATGCCCGCTTTCGCGACGTTCTTTGCCAAGCCGACCGGAGAATGGCTGCGCCAATAGCTCTGCGCGGCGCCGACGCCGCTGCCTGGTTCGATCTTGATGCCGACATCGAGCATCGCAAGCTCCGCGCCCGCGATCGCGCCGAGCAGCATGAGTTCGTTCAGATCGCCCAGATGGCCGATTCGAAACAGCTTGCCGGCGACTTTGGAGAGGCCGGCGCCGAGCGCCAGATTGTAGCGCTTGAACGCGCGCGCGATGACCTCGGCGCCATTGACGCCTTCAGGCACCATGATTGCGGACACGGTGTCGGAGTACCACTTCGGAGCGGTCGCGCACAGCTTCAGCTTCCAGCCCTCGAATACCGCGGCGCGCATGCCGGAGGCGAGATAGGTATGCCGGTGAAACACATTCTCCAGCCCCTCTTCGGCGAGCATGGCGAGCGCCTCGCGCAACCCGTACATCATCGGCAGCGACGGCGTGTACGGGAAATAGCCGCTGGCATTCGCTTGCACCATGTCGGCGTAGTCGAAGTAGCAGCGCCTCGAGGTTGCGGTTTTAGCCGCTTCCAGCGCCTTCTGGCTCACGCAAGTCACGCCGAGGCCCGCGGGCAGCATCAGGCCCTTCTGCGAGCCGCTGACGCACACGTCCACGCCCCATTCGTCCATGCGAAAATCGATGCTGGCCAGGGCGCTGACCGCATCCACGAACAACAGCGCCGGGTGCTTGACGCTCTCCATAGCCTGTCGCACCGCAGCAACATCGCTGGTGACCCCGGTGGCCGTTTCGTTTTGGCACACCAGTACGGCCTTGATCTTGTGCTGCTTATCGGCGCTCAACGAAGCCAGGTAGCGATCGACGGGGGCGCCCTCGCCCCACGGTGTGTCGAGCACCTCCACCTCATAGCCCAGGCGAGTGCACATGTCGATCCACAAGTGGCTGAACTGGCCAAAGCGCGACGCGAGAACCTTGTCGCCCGCGTTCAGGCAGTTGGTCAATGCCGCCTCCCAGCAACCGGTGCCGGAGGAGGGGAAAATGATCGGGCTGCCGGTGGTTGTCTTGAAGATCGGCTTCAGTCCGTTCAGGCAGGCTCGAGTGAGTTCGGGGAAGATCGAGGAGCGGTGATCTTCCATCGCAACCATCATGGCGCGCGTGACGCGGTCGGGTACGTTGGTGGGACCGGGAACGAACAGAAAATTGCGACCAGCCATGATGGACTCCTTTAAGTGAGGCTGCAGCAGCGGCGAGCGCACGCGCAGGCGCGGATCGAGAATTGTACCCGCAGATTTACGCCTATGATATATGAGATATCATAGCAACAACCCGTGGACTGCGCGGCGACGAGCCGCGCGGCAGCGGATTCTACATGGGGGTGATCACTTATGCGCATTGCCATCATCGGACAACAGAAGTTCGGCAAAGCCGTCCTCGATGCTTTCAGCGAGAGGGGCGATACCGTCGCCGGTGTTTTTTGCACCCCCGACAAGCCGGGTACCGCACCCGATCCGCTGCGTGCGGCGGCCGAGCAGCGCGGAATTCGACTGTTCCAGCTGCCCTCGCTCAAGGGCGAGGAGGCCCTGCACGCCCTGCGCGGCCTGAATGCCGACCTCGGCGTCATGGCCTATGTGCTGCAATTCGCTCCGGAAGGGTTCACCGCCATTCCGCGGCACGGCACGATTCAGTTCCATCCCTCCCTGCTGCCTCGCTATCGAGGTCCGAGCTCGATCAATTGGCCCATCATCCGCGGCGACACACGCACGGGACTCACGATTTTTCGGCCGACCGACGGCCTGGACGAGGGGCCGATCCTGCTGCAAAAGGAGACCCCGATCGGTCCCGACGACACGCTGGGCACCGTGTACTTCGAGCGCCTGTATCCGGCCGGGATCGCCGCGCTCCTGGAAGCCGCCGATCTGGTGGTGAGCGGCCGCGCCACGAGCACTGCGCAGGAGGAGTCGCAGGCGAGTTATGAAGGCTGGTGCAAGGAGGCCGAAGCGCGCATCAACTGGCACAACCACGTGGACATGGTCTACAACCTCATCCGCGGCTGCAATCCCGCGCCCGCCGCGTGGACGCTGTTCAACGGCAAGAGGGTGCAGCTGTTCGAGGCGCGCAAACACCCGGCGCGCACTTTTTCGCAGGTCAAAGGCCGCATCGGCGCCGTGAGCGCGATCGGCGATCAGAGCCTGTTCGTGACCGCGCAGGGCGGGCAGATCGAAGTGTTCACGCTCCGATACGAGGACGGCAAGAAACTGCAGGCTCCGCAGTTCTGCGCCGAGGCCGGCCTGGTGGCGGGAAGCGTTCTCGGCGCGTGAGCTGGCGGCTAGAAAAGCCCCACTACTCGGCCCTGCGCGTCGATGTCGATGCGGTCCGCGGACGGCACCTTCGGCAGTCCCGGCATGGTCATGACGTCGCCGCAGATCACCACGATGAATTCCGCGCCCGCGGCAAGCCGCACCTCGCGGATGTTCACGGTATGCCCGCTCGGCGCGCCGCGCGCCGCCGCATCGGTCGAGAACGAGTACTGTGTCTTGGCGATGCAAATCGGGTAATGGCCGTAACCGTCCGTCTGCAGCTTGTCGATCTGTGCGCGGATCTTCGCATCCGCCGAAATATCGGCCGCTCCATAGATCTTGGTGGCTACCGCCTTGACCTTGTCCCACAGCGGCTGCTTTTCATCGTAAACGAAGCTAAATTTCGACTGCCCGCGCTCCGCGATCTCGACCACTTTGCGGGCGACGTCCACGGCACCCAAGCCGCCCTCGGCCCAGTGGCGCGCGAGCACCAGCGGCACATCGAGGGCCGCCATCGTCTTCGCGAGCAGCGCATGCTCCGCGGGCGTGTCGGCGGTGAAGTGGTTGACCGACACCACGCAGGGCAGGCCGTAGTGGTTGCGGACGTTGTGCACGTGACGCTCCAGATTGGCGATGCCCTTCTCGAGCGCCGCGAGGTTTTCGGTGTTGATCTGTTTGAGCTCGGCGCCGCCGTGATACTTCAGCGCGCGAATGGTGGCGACGATCACCACGGCCGCCGGACGAAGTCCTGACTTGCGGCACTTGATGTCGATGAACTTTTCCGCGCCGAGATCGGCGCCGAAACCCGCCTCGGTCACCACGTAGTCGGCCAGCTTCAGGGCGGTCGAGGTTGCGAGAACCGAATTGCAGCCGTGCGCGATGTTGGCGAAGGGGCCGCCGTGGATGAAGGCGGGATTGTTCTCCAGGGTTTGCACGAGGTTGGGCTTGAGAGCCTCCTTGAGCAGCACGGTCATTGCGCCCTGCGCGTTGAGCTCGCGCGCGCGGATCGGGGAGAGGTCGCGCCGGTAGCCGACCACGATATTGCCGAGTCGCTGTTTGAGGTCGTCGAGGCTGCGCGCCAGGCAGAAGATGGCCATCACTTCGGAGGCGACCACGATATCGAAGCCATCCTCGCGCGGGAAGCCGTTGGCAGATCCGCCGAGACCCACGACGATGTCGCGCAGCGCCCGGTCGTTCATGTCGATCACGCGCTTCCAGGCGATGCGGCGTACGTCGAATCCGAGCTCGTTGCCATGGTAGATGTGGTTGTCGATCAGCGCGGACAGCAGGTTGTGCGCGAGTCCGATGGCGCTGAAGTCGCCGGTGAAGTGCAGGTTGATGTCCTCCATCGGGACCACCTGGGCGAAACCGCCGCCGGCGGCACCGCCTTTCATGCCGAACACCGGACCCAAGCTCGGTTCGCGCAGGCAGATGACCGCCTTCTTGCCGATCTTGTTCAGCGCATCGCCGAGTCCGACCGTGGTCGTGGTCTTGCCCTCGCCGGCCGGGGTGGGGCTCAATGCCGTCACCAGGATCAGCTTGCCGTCGCGCTTGTCCTGCAGCGTGTCGATGAAATCGAGCGCGATCTTGGCCTTGTAGTGCCCATAATTCTCGACGCTGCCGGCCGGAATGCCTAAATTCGCGGCGATCTCGGCGATCGGCCTTAAGGTTGCGCTTTGAGCGATCTCGATGTCGGAACGCACGGTGACTCCAATGTATGTGTCTCTCGGAGATGAAGCCGCGCGTTGCCGCGGCTTTAGGATACGGGCTGGCGCCCGCGGTTGTTGGTTGCGGCGCGCAATATAGCATGCGCTTGGCGCTCGCCGATGACGCTTTACGGCAACGCCATGACGCTTTACGCCAAGTGTGCCGTGCCGTGCTGGTTTAGACAGTCAGCACGATCTTGCCGATGTGCTGCGAGGTCTCCATGAGCCGGTGGGCTTCGCTTGCCTGGGCGAGCGGGAAGGTGGCGTGAATGATGGGGCGCACACGGCCGGCAGACAGGAGTGGCCAGACGTTGCGCCGCAGCCCCTCAGCGACGGCCGCCTTCTGCACTACGCTGCGAATTCGCAACGTGGATCCGGTGACCGTGAGCCGCTTGCTCATCAGTGTGCCCAGATTGATTTCCGCGCGCGCACCGCCGATCAGCGAGATGACGACCAGCCGCCCCTCGACCGCCACCGCCTCCATGTTGCGCGCAAGATAGCTGGCGCCGACCATGTCGAGGATCAGATCGACACCCTTGCCGTCGGTCTCTCGACGGATCACTTCGACGAAATCCTCGGTGCGATAGTCGATGCCGCGCGCCGCGCCCAGGCGCTCGCAGGCGCGCGCCTTCCCCTCCGTGCCGGCGGTGGCGTACACGCGCGCTCCCCAGGCAGCGGCGAGCTGTATGGCCGTCGTACCGATGCCGCTGGTGCCGCCGTGGATCAGCACCGACTCGCCGGCTTTCAAGCCGCCACGCTCGAAAAGGTTGGTCCAGACCGTGAAAAACGTCTCCGGCAGCGCGGCCGCCTCGACCATGCTGAGGCCGCTCGGTATCGGCAGGCACAGTGCGGCGGCCGCAACCGCATGGTCGGCATAGCCGCCGCCCGGCAACAACGCGGTGACTTTATCGCCCAGCGCTACCCCCGACACATTCGCACCCAAGGCGATGACTTCGCCGGCGATCTCCAAGCCGGGTATATCCGATGCGCCGGCGGGCGGCGGATAGCGGCCCTGGCGCTGCATCACATCCGGCCGGTTGACGCCGGCGGCGGCGACCCGCACCAGCACTTCGCCCTCGCCGGGCTGTGGCATGGGTCGCCGTACGATTCTCAACTGTTCCGGGCCGCCCGGCGCGGCTATCTCAACCGCCATCATCTCGCGTGGCACGGACATTAAAATCTCCTGAGTGGTCGACGGTGACGGTGACTTACAACGCAGCTCCAATATTATAAACTGGCGGCAGCTGCGAAAGCTGGCCGCCGCTGCGAAAGCGGCACGGATCTTTCGGCAATCCTGAGGAAGTCATGGCGCGAATTACCCGGAGACTCTTCTTGCTGTCCTCTGCCGCATTGCCGCTCGGCTGCGCAACGCGCCGCAGCGGCGTCGCTCAATCTGGCGCTTCCGCGCCCGCGGTGCGCCAGCCGGCGACGGGACAATCATGGCACTACGCCAAGCACGATTTATATACCCATGCGCTCATCGATGATCAGATCGACACCGTCGCCGCGGTGGGGCAAACCGTCGATATCGACTCGCGCACCGAGGCCGGACAGAGTGCGACTGCCGCCAAGGCAACGTGGGGCACCAGCTGGCTGCGAAAGTACGTTCCGCACCACGATAAGCCGCCCGCAGGGCCGTTGCCGGACGAGGTGCAGGACCCGTGGGGCAAGGTGTTGGTGGATCCGCACTGGGGCCAGGTTCAGGTGTACGAATCGCCGATTCCCCTTTGGCCGGCGCAGCTGACTCCAGGCTGGCACACCTACATCAACACCAAGTACAAGACGCCCAACCATGAAGTGGACGGCCTGCCCTGGAGTCAAACGATGACGGCACAGGAATGGGAGACCGTCAATGTGCCCGCCGGGCGGTTCAGAGCGCTTCGATTCATCAACAAGATCGGCTTCCGTTCCACCGACTTTTCGCATACAGCGGCGCAACGTCAGGAAAAGATTTGGTTCGCTCCCGAAGTGGGCCGGTGGGTGGCGCGCGAAAGCAGCGGCAGCTTCTACATCGAAGATTCTTCCGTCGACACACCGTACGACGAGCCCGGCTACCGCTGGGAGCTGCTCGAGTGGAGTTAACGAAGGTGCGGCGGCGCACCGGCCGCAGCGCTCGCGCATGATCCGACTCTCCGGCGCATGAAGATCTGCGTCTACGGAGCGGGTGCGATCGGCGGCTACCTGGCGGTCGAACTGGCATTGGCGGGCCACGAGGTGTGCGTCATCGCCCGCGGCGCGCATCTGCGCGCCATCCGCGAGCACGGGCTAAAGCTCCTGATCGAAGGCCGTGAAAAGATCGCGGCAGTCGCGGCCAGCGACGACGCGCGCGCGTTCGGTCCGCAGGACTACGTGATTTGCACACTGAAGGCCCACCAAGCGTATGCCAGCGCGCCGTCCTTCGCGCCGCTGCTGGGGCCGGTCACTGCCGTGCTGACGGCGATGAACGGCGTTCCCTGGTGGTATTTTTACAGGGCCGGCGGCCGCTTCGACGGTCATCGAATCGAGTCCGTGGACTTCGGGAATCGCCAGTGGGACTCGATCCAACCGCAGCGGGTGATCGGCTGCGTGATCGAACCGGCCTGCGAGGTCGTTGCGCCGGGCGTCATCGCCCATCACGCGCTCAAGCGGTTCACGCTCGGCGAGCCCGACGGCAGCCGTTCGAGCCGCGTACTGGCGCTCGCCGCTGCGCTGACCGAGGCGGGATTCGATGCACCGGTGCGCGACAACATCCGCTTCAGCATCTGGGTGAAGCTCTGGGGAAATGTCTGCTTCAATCCCATCAGTGCGCTGACCGGAGCCACTCTGGACCGCATGATCGGCGAGCCGGCGCTGTTCAGCCTGTGCAACGCCATGATGCTCGAGGCGAAGTCGGTCAACGAGGCGCTGGGGGTGCACATTCCGGCGCAGATGAAGGACCGCCTGCTCGCGGCGGCGGCATCGATCGGAAGCCACAAGATGTCGATGCTGCAGGATCTGGAGCGGGGCCGCGCGCTGGAAATCGATGCGCTGGTGACCGCCGTCCAAGAGCTCGGCCGGCTCACGGGCGTGCCGACGCCCATGGTGGATGCGGTCCTGGCGCTCGTCCAAGAGCGCGGCCGCAGCGCGGGGCTATATACTCCCCTCGGGGCTTGAGCAGGACAACCCATGACTACAGCCTACATCACCCACGCCGACTGCCTGCGCCACGAGATGGGTGCGGGCCATCCCGAGAGCCCCGATCGCCTCGGTGCGATCAACGAGCACCTGCGCACATCCGGCCTGCTGGCGCAGCTGCGCTGTCTGGAGGCGCCGCTCGCCATGGCCGACGATCTGAAGCGGGTGCACCGCTCCGCGTACGTGGATTTGATTTTCGACAATGCGCCGACGGAAGGCTATGCGCAGCTCGATCCCGATACGGCGATGAACCCCCACAGTCTTGCCGCCGCGCGGCGCGCCGCCGGCGCGGGTCTTATGGCGGTAGATGAAGTGATGGCCGGCCGTGCGCAAAATGCATTCTGCGCGGTGCGCCCCTGCGGCCATCACGCGACACCCGTACGCGCCATGGGCTTTTGCATATTCAATAACATCGGCATCGCCGCCGCCTATGCGCTGCAGGCGAAGGGCCTGGATCGCGTGGCCATCATCGACTTCGACGTTCATCACGGCAATGGAACGGAGGACATGTTCAGTGCGCCGCCCTGGCGGGAACACGTGCTGATGGCGAGCTTCTTTCAGCACCCGTTTTATCCGCACAGCGGCACCGTCAACCCGGCGCCGAACATGATCAACGTACCGCTCGCCGCCGGCAGCGGTGGGGCGGCGGCGAGGCGAGTGCTGGAACAGAGCTGGCTGCCGGCCTTGGAGAGCTTCGAGCCGCAGATGATCCTGATCTCGGCGGGGTTCGACGCACACCAGGAGGATTTGCTCGGCGGCATGGCACTGGTCGAGGACGATTATGCATGGCTCACCCGCGAGCTGATGGCGCTGGCTGCGCGCCACTCGCAGGGGCGCATCGTGTCGATGCTCGAGGGCGGCTACAACCTATCTGCGCTCGGACGCAGCGCCGTCGCGCACGTCAAGACCCTGGCGGAGCATTAGCCCGCCAGGTGCCGTTCAGCCCGCATCGCCGCCCGGCGGTTCTTCGTGCGGTTTGACCGCCGGGTTCGCGGCGAGACTTTGCAGCGCCGCGAGGGGCAGCTCATCGAGTCCATCGGCGCCGTTCGCCTTCAGGTGCGCGTTGAGTTTCTCGCGCATGCGCGGGGTCCAGAATTTCGCGATGTGATTGGCGATGCCGGCGATGGCGTCCTTGCGCTCGGGCTCCGAACGAAAGAAATTGCCGATGTCGTTCGCCATCTGCACCAAGTGCTCGGCGTTGCCGCCGTGTCCTTCGCCGCTCATGTCGCGCGCTACTTGGCGGCCACGGCGCCGGCGCTCTTCAACAGCGCTTCCTGATTCTCGCTGAACTCGCGGAAGCGCTTCTGCCATTCGGAGGGCTGCGTAACGCGCGTCGCCTGCACGGCGGTGACCTTGTATTCGGGGCAATTGGTGGCCCAGTCCGAATTCTCGGTCGTGATCACATTGGCGCCGGATTCCGGGAAGTGAAAGGTGGTATACACCACGCCCGGCTGCACCCGCTCGGTGACGCGCGCGCGCAGCACCGTCTCTCCGGCACGGCTCTCGACGCCTACCCAGTCGCCTTCGACGATGCCGCGCTCCTCGGCATCGTGCGGGTGAATCTCCAGGCGATCCTCGGCGTGCCAGCGGTTGTTTTCGGTGCGCCGCGTCTGCGCGCCGACGTTGTACTGGCTCAAGATGCGCCCGGTGGTCAGGATCAGCGGGTACTTGGCGTTGACCTTCTCGTTCGTCGGCACATACTCGGTGACCAAAAACTTGCCCTTGCCGCGAACGAACTCGCCGACATGCATGGTGGGCGTGCCGTCGGGGTGCGCCGCATTGCAGGGCCATTGGATGGAGCCGAGCTCGTCCAGGCGCGCGAAGCTCACGCCGGTGAAGGTCGGCGTCAAGTGCGCGATCTCATCCATGATTTCGCCGGGGTGGGCGTAGTTCATCGGGTAGCCGACCGCATTCGCCAGCAGCTGGGTGACCTCCCAATCGGCGTAGCCGCCCTTGGGCTGCATCACCGTGCGCACCCTGGAGATGCGCCGTTCGGCATTGGTGAAGGTGCCGTCCTTCTCCAAGAAAGAGGAGCCCGGCAGAAACACGTGCGCGAACTTCGCCGACTCGTTCAAGAACAGGTCCTGCACGATGATGCATTCCATCGATTGGAGCGCCGCGGTGACGTGCTGGGTGTTGGGGTCCGACTGAGCGATGTCCTCGCCCTCGATGTACAGGCCCTTGAACTCGCCATCGAGCGCGGCTTCGAACATGTTCGGAATGCGCAGGCCGGGTTCGCCTTGCAACTGCACGCCCCAGGCGTGCTCGAACTGTGTGCGGACCGAGTCGTCCGAGACGTGCCGGTAGCCGGGGAACTCGTGCGGGAACGAGCCCATGTCGCACGAGCCTTGCACATTGTTCTGACCGCGCAGCGGGTTGACCCCTACGCCCTCGCGCCCGATGTTGCCGGTGGCCATGGCGAGATTCGCGATGCCCATCACCATGGTCGAGCCCTGGCTGTGTTCGGTGACGCCGAGCCCGTAGTAGATCGCGCCATTGCCCGCGGTGGCGTACAGCCGCGCCGCCGCGCGTACCTCGCTCGCCGGGACGCCGGTGATCTCTTGCATGGCCTCGGGGGAGTTGTACGGCTGGGCGATGAAGCGGCGCCATTTCTCGAAGGACGGTGCCTCGCAGCGCTCGCGCACGAACTCCTCTTTCACCAGCCCTTCCGTGACGATCACGTGGGCGATGGAATTGATCAAGGCCACATTCGTGCCCGGCCTGAGCTTCAAGTGATGATCCGCCTGGATGTGCGGCGAGCGCACCAGGTCGATGCGGCGCGGATCGGCGACGATCAGACGCGCGCCCTGGCGCAGGCGCCGCTTCATCTGCGAAGCAAACACCGGGTGTCCGTCGGTCGGGTTCGCGCCGATCACGAAGATCACGTCGGCCTTCATCACGGAGTCGAAATTCTGCGTGCCGGCCGACTCGCCCATGGTGTTCTTCAAGCCATAACCGGTCGGGGAATGGCACACCCGCGCGCAGGTGTCGACATTGTTGTTGCCGAAGCCGGCGCGCACCAGCTTCTGCACCAGATAGGTCTCCTCGTTGGTGCAGCGGGAGGAGGTGATGCCGCCGATGGAGTTACGCCCGTATTTGGCCTGGATGCGCTTGAGTTCGCTCGCCGCATGGCCGATCGCTTCCTCCCAGGACACCTCGCGCCAGGGATCGGAGATTTTCTGGCGGATCATCGGCTTTAGGATCCGATCCGGATGCGTGGCATAGCCGATGGCAAAGCGCCCCTTGACGCAGGAGTGCCCATGATTGGCATGGCCGTCCTGGTTGGGCACCATGCGCACGACATCCTCGCCCTGCATCTCGGCGCGAAACGAGCAGCCCACGCCGCAGTATGCGCAGGTCGTCGTCACGCTGTGCTCGGCCTGGCCTTTCGCGATCAGCGTGTTCTCCGAAAGCGTGGCCGTGGGGCAGGCCTGCACGCAGGCGCCGCACGAGACGCACTCGGATTCCATGAAGGACACGTTCTGACTGGCGGCGACGGTCGAGTCGAACCCGCGCCCCTGAATGGTCAGCGCGAACGTGCCCTGCTGCTCATCGCAGGCGCGCACGCAGCGCGAGCAGACGATGCACTTGCTCGCATCGAAAGTGAAGTATGGATTGCTCGTGTCCTTCGGAGCGCTCAAGTGGTTGGCGCCGGCATAGCCGTAGCGCACCTCCCGCAAACCCACCGCGCCCGCCATGTCCTGAAGCTCACAGTGTCCGTTCGCCGGACACGTCAGGCAATCCAAGGGGTGATCCGATATGTACAACTCCATCACGCCGCGGCGCACGTCCGCAATCTGCTGGTTCTGGGTGCGCACCTTCATCCCCTGCGCCACTGGCGTGGTGCAGGAGGCGGGCAGGCCCTTCATGCCCTCGATCTGCACCAGGCACAGCCGGCAGGAGCCGAACGCTTCGAGCTGTTCGGTTGCGCAGAGCTTGGGGATGTTGATGTCGGCAAGCGCCGCGGCGCGCATGACCGAGGTGCCCTCCGGCACGGTCACCTCACGCCCGTCGATGGTGAGGGTCACCAGCTTGGCGTTGTCGCGGTGCGGGGTGCCGTAATCGTGCTCGACAATGGACAACATGGCGAACCTCTCTAAGAAGGCATATCAAGCGGACGCCGAGGCCCGCTCCAATTTGACGAAATCGTCGTGAAAATGGTTCAGGGCCGAGAGCACCGGGTAGGGCGTCAACCCCCCGAGAGCGCACAGCGAGCCATAGGTCAGCGTATCGCACAGATCGCGCAGCAAGCGCTCCTGCGCGGGCGCGTCCTCGCCGGCCACGAGCCGGTCGATCACTTCCACCCCGCGGGTCGAGCCGATGCGGCACGGTGTGCATTTGCCGCACGACTCGATGGCGCAGAACTCCATCGCATAGCGCGCCTGAACGGCCATGTCGACGCGGTCATCGAACACCACGATGCCGCCGTGGCCGAGCATGCCCTGTATCTGCGCGAACGCTTCGTAGTCGAGGGGGGTGTCGAACTGCGACTCGGGCAAATACGATCCGAGCGGGCCGCCCACCTGCACCGCACGGATCGGCCGGCCACTCAAGGTGCCGCCGCCGTACTCGTACAGCAGCTCGCGCAGGCTCATGCCGAAGGCGATCTCCACCAATCCGCCGCGCTTTACATTGCCGGCCAATTGCATCGGCAGAGTGCCGCGCGAGCGCCCCATGCCGAAATGCTGATAGTACTCGGCGCCGCGCTCCAGAATGACCGGCACCGATGCGAAGGTGATGACATTGTTGATCACCGTCGGCTTGCCGAACAGGCCCGCAATGGCGGGCAACGGCGGCTTGAAGCGCACCTGCCCGCGCTTGCCTTCCAGCGATTCGAGCAGCGAGGTCTCCTCGCCGCAGATGTATGCCCCCGCCCCCAAACGCACTTCCAGATCGAAGCGCACGCCGCTGCCCTGAATGTTCTCGCCCAGATAGTGCGCGGCGTATGCCGCTTGTATCGCCGCCTCGAGCGCGCGATGCGCATCAGGGTATTCCC
This sequence comes from Steroidobacteraceae bacterium, assembly GCA_052326345.1. Classification (GTDB taxonomy): domain Bacteria; phylum Pseudomonadota; class Gammaproteobacteria; order Steroidobacterales; family Steroidobacteraceae; genus Bog-1198. The sequence goes on from JBKQOZ010000052.1 coordinate 113,110, forward strand.
AGCGCAGATAAATGTAGCCGCGGGTCGCCCCCGTCGCGAGTCCCGCGATCGTCATGCCCTCGATCAGCACGAACGGGTCGCCCTCCATCAGCATCCGATCGGAGAAGGTCCCCGAATCCCCTTCATCGGCGTTGCATACGACGTACCTTTGCGCACCCGGCGCCTGCAGCACCGTCCGCCATTTGATCCCGGCGGGAAATGCCGCACCGCCCCGGCCGCGCAGCCCCGAGGCGTTCACGCTCTCAACGATCTGCGCGGGCTGCATGGCCAGCGCCGCATTCAGGCCGCGGTAGCCGCCGTGCTGCAGGTAATCGCTCAAACTGCGCGGATCGGTGACCCCCACCCGCGCAAACGTGAGCCGCTGCTGGCGCTTGAAATATGCAATTTCCTCGGTCGGCCCCTGCGCCAGCGGGTGGCTGCGCGCCGAGGGCGCGTCATGGGTTATGCCCGCATCGAACAGGCTGGGGACATCGGCAGCCGCCACCGGCCCATAGGCGAGCCGCCGGCCCGCCACTTCGACCTCCACCAGCGGCTCGAGCCACAGCAGGCCGCGCGAGCCGTTGCGCACCAGCTGTACGTCGATGCCCCTCTGTTTGGCCTGCGCCTCGATCGCGTGCGCCGTCGCGTCGGCGCCCACCGAGCGCGCAGCGGCGTCCACTGGTACGAAGATCCTGATCGCGCTCATCGCCCTTGCGCCCGCGCGCGGGTCTGCGCCATGAGCGCATCGAAGCGCTCCGCCGTGACGCGCCCCTGCAACTGCTCATCGATCATCAGCGATGGGCCCAGGGCGCAGTTGCCCAGGCAATACACCGGTTCCAGGCGGATCGCCCCATCGGCCGTGGTGCCGTGAAGATCGACGCCCAAACTGCGCTTCGCATGCGCCTCGAGCTGCACCGCCCCGAGCGCCTGGCAGGCCTCCGCGCGACATAGGTGCACTACGTGCCGGCCGCCGGGCTCCTTGCGGAAGTAATGGTAGAAGCTCAGTACGCCGTGTACCTCGGCCATCGACAGGTTGAGCTCCCGGGCAATCAGCGACACCGAGTCGTGGGGCACGAAGCCGAGCGATTGCTGCACTGCATGCAAAATGGGGAGCACTGCCCCCGGCAGATCCTTGAGCCGCGTGCAGGCACTCTGAACCGCCGCTTGCTCCTCGGGGCTGAGGTTTAAGGGTGGCTCGACCTTGATCGGAATCACCCGCCGCGGGGATGGGCTAGTCATGGGAGTCTCATCATAGACTGATATATTACCTCGTAACAGCGCCGGTTGACCGGACCTAAGCGCGCACAACTCGGGTCCAAACGCGACACCGGAAATGAAGAACCCCGACCGTATGAGATATGACAATTCGCCGATTCTGCCGTTCCGGCCGCTGGAATGCGCAGGCCTCGAGCTCAAGGGCTTCGCAAGCTGATGCCTGGGCCGGCGCCGCGTGATCGACGGCCGCCCGCAAACGCTCAAGCAGGCGTGCGAGCACAGCCTGCGCAGGCTGCAAACGGACGTCATCGATTTGTACTACCGGCACCGTTGGGACAAGTCGGTCGGTCGAGGACAGCGTCGGCGCCCTTGCCGAGCTCGTGCACGAGGGCAAAATCCGCGCCATCGGACTGTCGGAAGTATCGGCCGCGACGCTCGAGCGGGGTGCTATGCTGCGGCACGGGGAGTGAGCGTGAAGCCAACTTCGATCGGCCGATTCGCTGTCATCGCGTGGATGCTGTTCGCCGCCGCGGCGTCGGCGAACTCAACTAAAGACTCCTTCGACCTCTTCGTCGATCGGCTTGCGGCGGATTGGATGAGGGCCAATCCCGCGGCGGCCACCACGCAGCAGTATTTTTCGGGTGCGGAGCAGGACGTCCTCGACCGCGAATTGACGGCACAGGATGCGCAATACGGTATGCCGCTGGGAGCGGCGGACTTGTCCGCATACGTCGCGCGCGCGCGGGCCGGTTTGCAGGGTGTGCGCGGCTTTCGGCGCGGCGATCTGACGGCCGCGCAGCGCGTTTCCGCGGCGGCGCTCGAATGGCAGCTCGAGGACGGCATCCGCATGGCGGGGTTTGCCGACCAGCGCTTCGTGTTCGACCAGTTTCGCGGGCTGCAGGTGACCGTCGTGAATTTCCTGAGTCAAATTCACCCGATGCGCACGCCGCGCGATGTCGATAACTACCTGGTGCGCCTCGGCAGAGTGGCGCCGGTGCTCGATGAGGGCATCGAAGTCGCCACAGCGCGCGCTGCCGAAGGCACCATTCCGCCGACATTCATTCTGCAGGCGACGATCGACGGCATTGATCGCTTTCTCGCCGCCGAGCCTGCGGAGAACGTGCTGGTGACATCGCTTGCGGCGCGCGCCAAGACGATCGCGGGCCTCTCGCAGGAGGATCGAGCGGCGGCGACCGGCGCGGCTGAACGCATCGTGCGTGAGTCGATTCGGCCGGCGTTCGCGCGCGTGCGCGCGCTGCTGAGCGGGGAGCTTAAGATGGCGACCGACGATGCCGGGCTGTGGCATCTGCCGCACGGCGCGGAGGCCTACGCCGCGGCGCTGCGCATCAATACCACCACGGTGCAAAGCGCCGAGCAGATTCACGCTTTGGGACTGCGCGAGGTGAGCCGCATCGAAGGCGAGATGGACCGGCAGCTGCGCAGCCTGGGATACGCCGAAGGGTCGGTCGCAGAGCGCTATGCGCAGCTGGAGAAGAGCGTCCAGCCGGCCGCGAATCCCGACCCGCGACCAGCGCTGCTCGAGGAGCATGTGCGCATTCTGCGCGACGCCGAGGTGCGTGCGGCCGCCCTGTTCGACTTGCGCCCGCAGGCGCCCGTGCAAGTGCTGCGCGAGCCGCCGTTCACGGAGAAGAACGCCGCCGCGCACTACTCGGCGCCGGCCCCCGATGGGTCGCGTCCGGGCACGGTGTGGATACCCTTGCCGGGCCCGGATTACCGGATTCTGGAAATGCGTACCCTGACCTACCATGAAGGGGTTCCCGGCCACCATTTTCAAATCGCCCTGCAGCAGGAGCTGCCGGAGATTCCCATGTTCCGGCGCAAGCGGGTGTTCGGCGGGCTATCGGCCTTTGCCGAGGGTTGGGGCTTGTACGCCGAGCAGCTGGCGGTCGAGGCGGGCTGGTACAGCGGCGACCCGAAAGGGCGCCTCGGGCAGCTGTCCGACGAATTGTTCCGCGCCCGGCGCCTGGTGGTCGATACGGGACTGCACGCGCAGCGCTGGACTCGCCAGCAGGCCATCGATTACGGGATTCCGGCGTCCGAAGTTGAGCGCTACGTCGTGATGCCCGGGCAGGCGTGCGCGTATAAGATTGGGGAGCTGGAGATTCTTGCGCAGCGGGCAAAGGAGCAGGCGGCTCTGGGCAGCCGGTTCTCGATGAAGAAGTTCCACAATCTGCTGCTGCGCACCGGCACAGTGCCGCTGGCGGTACTGGGACAGGTGGTCGATGCCGACATCGCGGAAACGTTGAAGCGCTGAGGCTGTCGTACATGATGCATATGAGGCACGGATCGCATACTCATAGCCGGCGTATCCTCGGCTGCGCGGCGGGGGGCCTGTTGGCCGGCGTGTTCGCCCTGTTGCCGCAATGGGCCGCCGGAACCGCACCGACGGTCTCTCCGCCCAACCTCACGCCGCCGACCGTGCCCGCGGAGGATGCGGCGGAGCAGCTGGCGGAAGTGATGGTGGAGGCGCCCGAGCCGCGCTACGTCGCACCGACGCGGCGCGACCAGATCGGCCGCATCTGGGCGCCGGTATTCATCAACGGCCGTGGACCGTTCCGGCTGGTTCTCGACACCGGCGCGAGCACCTCCGGCGTGACCGCGATGGTGGCGCTCGCGCTCGGCATTCCCACCGATCAGTCGCCGCCGGTGATGCTGCGCGGGGTCACCGGATCCGCGGCGGTGCCGACCATTCGCGTCGATACGCTGAGCGTCGGCGACGTCGCCGTGGACTCGCCGCTGCTGCCGATCGTGCCGGATGCTTTGGGCGGCGCGGAAGGGATCTTAGGATCCGAGGGTTTGACCAACAAGCGCATATTCATCGATTTCCGGCACGATCAGATCAGCATCACCTATTCACGCGACGAGCGTTCGGCGCACGGGTTCGTTACCGTGCCGTTTCGCTCGATCCGCGGCGGTCAGCTGATCGTCGTCGACGCCGTGATCGGCACCGTGCACACCAAGGCCATCATCGACACCGGCGGCCAGGCCACCATCGGAAATCTGGCGCTGCGCGATGCCCTCGCACAACACAATATCGGATTTCACGGCAGACCCGACCAAATCATCGGCGCGACCCTGGCGGTCGAGAAGGGCGAAATCATCGCCACACCGGCGATTCAATTCGGCCCGATTCAGATTCTTGATTCCGGCGTGACGTTCGCCGATGTGTCTATCTTCAAGCGCTGGAGGCTCACGAGCGAGCCCGCGATCATGATCGGCATGGATGCGCTCGGCACGCTCGACACCCTGATCATCGATTACCGCCGTCACGAATTGCAGCTGCGCATGCCGAAGAGCGGCTGACTCGAGGCTGCCGCTGCTTTTTTCGCATAATTGCGCCAGAATGATCGCGTCGCACGCCAGGGGCGGGGGAGCCGATGGTCAATAAGCCGGTGATTGGGGTTGCCGCCGCGGTGGTGGTGGTGGCGCTGAGCGTCGCCTATTACCTGCACAGTCGAAGCTCGCACCCGCCCCGCGCACCGGCAGCGGCGCAGAGCGCTCCGCCGGCGCCGCCCGCGGAACCGGCAATCCAACATCCCGTTCCTCCGGCGGCCGGTGCGGGGTCCAAGGGCCCGCTGCCGTCGCTGGGCGACAGCGATCCGGCGATACGAGATGCGCTCGGCGAGGTGGCCGGCAGCAATGCCGTCACGCAATACCTGGTGCCGGACAGCATCATCCGCCACATCGTGGTGACCATCGATAATTTGCCGCGCCAAAAGGTGCCGGTCGACAAGCGCCCCATCGTCGCTGTGGCGGGCACCTTCGTGGCGCTCGGTGATGAACTGCACGCCACGCTCGACCCGAAGAATTTCACGCGCTACGAGCCCATGATTGGGGTGCTGCGAAATCTCGACATGCAACGGCTCGCCGAGGTTTACCTGCGCTTCTACCCGCTGTTCCAGCAGGTCTATCAGAACCTCGGCTATCCGAACGGCTACTTCAACGATCGGCTGGTCCAGGTCATCGATTCGCTGCTGGCGACGCCGCAACCGGCCGGCCCCATCGAGCTCACCCGGCCGAATGTCATGTTCACCTATGCCGATCCGACGCTCGAAGCGCGCCCCGCGGGGCAGAAGCTGCTGCTGCGCATGGGACCGAATAATGCGGCTGTGGTCAAGACGAAGCTCACAGAGTTACGCGCGATCATCACCGCGGCGCCGCCGCCCAAGCAGTGACCAGAATAAAGGGGAGTTTCATGGCCAACACGAGCGCAGCCGCCGATATACGTGTCATACCGACATCCGCGCACAATCAGTGGCTGGTGATCGGCGCCTCATCTCTCGGCACCGTGTTCGAATGGTACGACTTCTATCTGTACGGTTTGCTGGCGGGCATCATCAGTGCGCAGTTCTTTTCCGGCGTGAATGAGGTCACCGGCTTTATTTTCGCGCTGGCCGCGTTTGCCGCCGGCTTCGCCGTGCGCCCGTTCGGCGCGCTGGTTTTCGGGCGGCTGGGCGATCTGGTGGGCCGCAAGCACACGTTTCTGATCACCATGAGCATCATGGGCGGCGCGACCTTCGCGGTCGGCTTGCTCCCCAGCTACGCATCGGTCGGGGTCGCGGCGCCGGTGGCGTTGGTGCTGCTGCGGCTGCTGCAAGGCTTGGCGCTCGGCGGGGAATACGGCGGCGCCGCGACCTACGTCGCCGAACATGCGCCGCCGGGAAAGCGCGGCTTGTACACGAGCTGGATTCAGACCACGGCGACACTGGGATTGTTCGTTTCTCTGCTTATCGTGATCGGCACACGAACTGTGATCGGCGAGGACGCCTTCAAGGCGTGGGGCTGGCGCATCCCGTTTCTGGTCTCGCTGCTGCTGCTGATGGTGTCGCTGTGGATACGCATGCAGCTTGGCGAGAGTCCGGTGTTCACCAACATGAAGAGGCTCGGCACCACCTCTAAGTCGCCGCTCGCGGAGGCGTTCGGGCGCTGGTCCAATTTGAAGATCGTGCTGATCTGTCTGTTGGGTGCGGTCATGGGCCAGGCCGTGGTCTGGTACACCGGGCAGTTCTATGCGCTGTTCTTTCTGGAGCGGATTCTGCGAGTCGATGGCGCGACCACCAACATACTGACCGCCATTGCACTCGCGCTGGCGACCCCTGGGTTCATCTTCTTCGGCTGGCTGTCCGACAGGATCGGCCGCAAGCCGATCATTCTGGCGGGCTGCCTGCTCGCGGTGCTGACGTATTTCCCGCTGTTCCAGGCCCTCACCCGGTATGCCAATCCGGCGCTTTATGCCGCGCAGGCCGCGGCGCCGGTGACGGTGATCGCCGATCCGCAGCAATGCTCGTTTCAATTCGATCCCATCGGCAAGAACAAATTCGATTCGACCTCCTGCGACATCGCCAAGAGCTATCTCGCCAAGGCGGGAGTTTCGTATCAGCGGCTCGATGCGCCGCCCGGCGCCGCGGCTCAAATCCGCACCGGCCAGACCGTGCTCACCGCGCCCGACCCCCGCGTCGTGAAGGGAGCGGAGCGCAAAGCGGCCATCGCGGCCTTTCAAAGCGCGGTGAAGGCGGCGCTGTCGGCGGCCGGCTATCCGGACAAAGCCGATCCGGCGGGCATCAACAAACCCAAGGTGGTATTGATCCTGTTCATCCTGGTGCTGTACGTGACCATGGTCTACGGTCCGATCGCCGCGCTGTTGGTCGAATTGTTTCCGGCACGCATACGCTACAGCGCGATGTCTCTGCCGTACCACATCGGCAACGGATGGTTCGGCGGCTTTCTGCCGACCACCGCATTCGCCATGGTGGCTGCCACGGGCGACATCTACTACGGGCTTTGGTATCCGATTGTCGTGGCCGGCGCCACGCTGATCGTGGGCCTGTTCCTGCTGCCCGAGACCTTCAAGCGCAAGATCGAGTAACCGGCTCCGAAGCGCCGCGACGCGGCGGGGGCGGCGCGCTGCCGCAGCGCACCGTATCGCGCTGCGTTACATTCCCTTCACAGTGATAGCCGATCTTCAAAGTGTGACGTTATATAGGTCTGGAGCGGCGTTTTTTTCATAACCTATTGTCATAATCATCACTTTGGCGGTCACATGTCGAAACTAGCGGTACACCTTTCCTCCATCCTGACGGTTCGAAATGCCTTTTTTCTGTCGCTGTGTGCGGCAACCATGGTCGGCGGCTGCGTGGTCGCACCGCCGCCCCGTGTCGTCTATGCCGCCCCACCGCCGCCGCCGCCACCCCCGCCGGTCTACGTCGCGCCCGCGCCCGCCGCGGCCGTGGAGGTGCAGGCCTCTGAACCGCCGCCGCCGCTGCCGGAGTACCAGCAGCCGCCGTGTCCCGAGGACGGGTATCTATGGACGCCGGGCTATTGGGCCTACACCGCCGGCGGCTACTACTGGGTGCCGGGCACCTGGGTCGCGCCGCCTCGCGTGGGCGTGCTGTGGACCCCCGGTTATTGGGGCTTCGTCGGCGGCGTTTATATGTTTCACGCCGGGTATTGGGGCCCGCACATCGGCTTCTACGGCGGCGTGAACTATGGGTTCGGCTACGTCGGGGTCGGCTTCGTGGGCGGACACTGGGCCGGCAATTCATTTGCGTACAACACGGCCGTGGTCAACGTCAACACCACCGTCATTCACAATACCTACGTGAACAATGTCACCGTGAACAATGTCACGGTGAACCGGGTGAGCTACAACGGCGGCACGGGGGGCGTCGTGGCGGCGCCCACTGCTCGGGAGCGCACGGCTATGCAGGAGCCGCATGTGCCTCCCACGCCGGCACAGCAGGCGCACGTGCAGCAAGCGGTGAAAAATCCGGCGCTATCCGCCAGGGCGAATGGCGGCCACCCGGCCATCGCCGCCACTCCGCGCCCGGGAGCCTTCAATGCGGCTGGGGTCGTCGGCGCCAAAGGCGCGCCGGCGCGGCCGCCAGTCGCAGCATATAGCGCCGTTCACGCGCCCGCCACCGGTACTGTGCACCCGCCGACGGCGCCCGCGGGCAAGCTGCCGGTGGCCAAGCCACAGCCGCCCAAGCCTGCGAAGCCGCCCGCCGAGAAGAACGCCGAGAAGCACGAAGAGGGCGCCAGGCCCTAGCATCGTTCGGCTACAGACGTTCCGCCTCCTTGCGGCAACACCGGACAGGGGGCATGATCGGTACGCGGTACCTTAAGGAGCGAGTTGACAATAAATAGGATAACGGTGCCGGGCGGCAGTGAGTGGGAGTGTGCACATGAGTTCCTTATCCTTCACCGTTTCCGACTGCGTCGCGACCTTGAGCATACAGCGCCCAGCGGTGAGCAACGCGATCGACATCACCATCATCCGGGCGATGCACGTTGCGCTCGATAAAATCCAAAAAGGCGACAGCGGCGCACGGGCCGTGGTCATCACCGGCAGCAACGAGGTGTTCTGCAGCGGATTGGATTTGCATTCTGTCGATTTGAAGACCCAGGAGGCGCGGCAGCGCGCGCATTTCGAAATGCGCCGCTTCATGGACCCGCTGATCTTGCGCCTCAGCGGCTTTCGCTTTCCGATCGTTGCGGCGGTCAACGGCGCCGCGGTGGGCGCCGGCATGAGCCTGGCGCTGGCGAGCGATATCATCGTCACCGGTGAGAGCGCCTATTTTCTGCCGTCGTTCGCGCGTCTCGGTCTGGTGCCCGATGCGGGCATCACGTTTCATCTCGCGCGGCGCATCGGCGGAGGACGGTCATTATCTTCGTTGATGCTGGCGGAAAAAATCCATGCCAAAGCCGCTCACGAGTGGGGCTTGGCATACGCCGTGGTGCCGGACGCCGAAGTACTGTCGCACGCCCAGGGCCTGGCACACCGGCTTGCGATCGGACCGTGCGCGGTTCTCGGGCAGATACGCTCGCTGCACGCATCGACCTTCGATAATTCTCTGCAGGAGCAGCTGCGCGCCGAGCGCAGCGCCCAGGAGATGACGCTGGAGACTCACGATTGCGTCGAGGGCGTGCGCGCATTCTTCGAGAAGCGCGAACCGCATTTTTCCGAGGATTGAGCGCGCAGCGCGCCGATGGCGCGTATGTCCTGTGGCGTGGTGCGGCAGCATCCGCCGATCAGCCGGGCGCCCGCTTGATGCCACGCGTCGGCCCATTCGGCGAACGGCCTGCCGCTCTGCGCTCCGCTCCATCGCTTCGACTTAGGATCGTAGCATTCCCCCGAATTCGGATAAGCGATCAGCGGCGCGTCGGTTTGCCCGCGCATCCGCTCGAGCAGATCGGCGACGTACTCGGGCCGCGTGCAATTCACGCCAACGGCGGCGATCTGGGTATTGCCGCGCAGGGCGGCGGCGCAGGCGGAGATCTGTTCACCCTCGCAATTGCGCGCACCGTCCCGGCACGAGAAGCTGATCCAGGCCGTGATCGCCGGAAACTCCCGCAGCAGGTGCAGAAGGACCAGCGCCTCGCGCAGGCAGGGTATGGTTTCGCAGGCCAGCAGATCGACGCCCGAGTGAGCCAGTACGTCAAGCCGCGGCCGGTGAAAGGCCGCAAGCTCCTCGTCGCTCAGCGCATAGTGTCCGCGGTATTCGGAGCCATCCGCCAACATGGCGCCGTAGGGGCCGATCGATGCCGCGATGAGCGGCCGCAATCGGCCCGCATGATTCGCCGGATCGGACCAATACTCATCCCGGGCGCCGGCCGCGAGAGCCACGGCGTCGCGCATCAGCCGAGCGGCGGCGTCGCGCCCGATGCCGCGGCGGCCAAAGGCCTCGAAGCTCGCCTGATAGGTCGCCGTCGTCGCGACATCGGCGCCGGCCTTGAAATAATCGAGATGCACCTGGCGAATCAACTCCGGCCGCTCGAGCAGGCATTTGGCCGACCAGAGCGGATCAGCGAGGTCCGCACCGCGCCGCTCCAGTTCGGTGGCGAGCGCTCCGTCCACCACGAACACCGGCCACTGCGCGAGGAATGGGCCGATCGGGCTATGCATTGAGCCGTCGCGCGCCGCTGAGGTAGCCGCTGCCGGCCACGAAGTACCGCAGGCGCGCGTCGGCCCCTTTGGTGAGCCCGATGCGTACGCTTTGTCCGATCGATTCGGCCGCGGCGCCGTCGCTGCCGATCCACAAGGGTCCGCGACGCAACAGGTCGATGCCGTCGTGCCGCCGGTCGATCTGCAGCGCAGCGGTCAACCGTCCGGGACCGCGCGCGAGATCCCGCACGCTGCGGCAATTGCGCGCGCGGCGCATGTGCTCGATTCCCGCCAGCGGCTCGAGCGCGCGCACCAGCACACCGGCACCCGTGCCGGCATCCTCACTGGACACGTTCAGCAGATAGGAGGTGCCGTAGCACAGGTACACGTAGGCATGCCCGGCCTCGAGGAACAGCGAGCGATTGCGCGGCGTCATGCCGCGAAACGCGTGGCACGCCGGATCGGATTCAAGATACGCTTCGGTCTCCACGATCCGTCCGGAGGCAATGCCCGAACTCAAGCGGCGAACGACGATCTTGCCGAGCAAAAAACGGGCAAGCGCCACCGTATCCCGGGGGATCGCGGCGCGTTCCAGCGGAATCGGCGTAGTCAAATCGGAACTCTCCTTTAGGGTCAGATGCTACTGGATTATTGTGACGCTGCCCGGATCGTTCAAGTCTCAATCGATCGCTCTGCCCGTTACGGCGCTGATCGTGGCCATGGCGAGCATTCAGCTCGGCGCCGTGTTCGCCAAGAGTCTGTTTCCCAAGGTCGGCGCGTCCGGAGCGGCGGCGCTGCGGCTCGCCCTGGCAAGCCTCATATTGCTGGCAGTTTGGCGGCCCTGGCGCGTGCGGCCCACCGTGCGCGAGCTGCGCAGCATCGTGATTTACGGGCTGGCGATGGGATGGATGAATTTCTTCTTCTATCTGTCGCTCCGCCGGATCCCGCTCGGCATCGCCGTCGCGCTGGAATTCACCGGGCCGCTGGCGGTCGCAATGGCGGCATCGCACCGCGCGGTCGATTTCTTGTGGATCGCGCTCGCCGCGCTCGGGCTGCTTGCATTGTTGCCGCTGGGAATCGAGTCCAAACCGCTGCCGCCGCTCGGCATCGCCTTTGCGCTCGCCGCGGGATTTTGCTGGGCTCTTTATATCGTATTCGGACGGAAGGCCGGCGCGGCGCTCGGTGGCAGGACCGCCGCGCTCGGCACCGTGGTGGGCGCTGCCGCGATTGTGCCCGTCGGGGCCGCGCACGCCGGCGCAGCGCTCGCCGCGCCGGCGATCTTGCCGGCCGCGTGCGCGGTCGCCGTGCTGTCGAGCGCACTGCCGTATTCGCTGGAGATGTACGCATTGACGCGCATGCCAACCCGCACCTTCGGCGTGCTCATGAGCTTGGAGCCGGCGCTTGGCGCGCTGTCGGGCCTGTGCTTTCTCGGCGAGAGCTTGACGGCGGTTCAATGGGCGGCGATCGCCTGCATCATGCTCGGCTCGGGCGGCAGTGCGGCGACCAGCCGGCCGTCCTGGCCGCCGCCGCTCGCGGAGTGAGTTCGTGCGGCGCAGCCGCGCCTTCAACCGACCAGGATAATCGCCAGATACAGAACAGCTGCGCCAGCCAGGGTCATGGCGGTGGTGAGGAATTTCGGATGGGCGTGATAGCTCTCCGGGATCAGATCGCTCGCGCCGATGTAGAGAAAGAAGCCGGCGAAGAGGGCGAGCGCGATGCCGAATTGATCACCGGCCAGGCGCATCATGAGGGTCGCGGCAACGCCCAGCACCGGCGCCACGGCATCGAGCAGCAGCCAGCGAAACGCCCGTGAGCGATCACCGTGATTCTTCAACACGACATTCATCGTGTTGATGCCGTCCGAAAAATCATGGGTCAACACTGCGATCGCCACCACGATCCCGATGGCGCGGGAGGCTTGGAACCCGAGTCCGATGGCCACTCCGTCGAGCAGACTATGGCAGCACAAGACACCCGCCGCCACACCGCCTCGCGACGCGTCGCCGCCGTGGAACAGCAGGATCCGGTCCAGTACGAGATAGAACAGAAAGCCGAGCGCGGTCCAGGACAGGATGACGCTGGGGCTGTGGAATTTGGCGCCGAAGTTGACCGCCTCGGGAAGCAGATCGAAAAACGCGACGCCGATGACGGCGCCGGCGCTGAAACCCAGGATGAGATGCAATTTATCGCGCAGCCCGAGCGCCACCAATCCGCCGACCAGGGTGCTGAGGAATGCCGCGGCGGCGATGCCTATCAGTAACACGTGCTGCTCATTCCTCATCGGCTCGCATGGCGCGAATTCCCACGGCTCGGGCCGGCGGGTTATATTGCGGCTCCGTTATGCACTTGGGGGGGCGGCAACGTGAGCTACGACGCTTATCATAAACGTAAAATCGGCGATCACGTGCTGAAGCCCGAGACCCAAATGATGGGGTACGGCTACGACCCGTCCTTGTCGGAAGGATCGCTCAAGCCGCCGATCTTCTTGACCTCGACGTTCGTGTTCAAGACCGCGCAAGACGGCAAGGATTTCTTCGATTTCACCTCCGGCCGCCGTGAACCGGTGGCGGGCCAGTCCACCGGCCTCGTGTATTCGCGCTTCAACAACCCGAACCTGGAGGTGCTGGAGGATCGTCTGGCGCTATGGGAGCAGACCGAGACCGCTGCGGTGTTCTCGAGCGGAATGTCGGCCATTTCCACGGCGCTGTGGGCCTATGTGCGGCCTGGCGACGTGATCCTGATGAGTCAACCGCTGTACGGCGGGACGGAGACGCTGATCGAAAAGACCTTGCCGGCATTCGGCGTCAGCGCCGTCAGCTTCACGCTGGGGCACGATCGGGCCGCCGTGACCGACGCCGCCGCGCGCGCGTCGGCGCGGGCTGCCGAGACCGGAGGCCGGATCTGTCTGGTGATGACCGAGACGCCCGCCAACCCGACCAATAGTCTGGTCGATCTGAGGCTCATGCGCGACGTCTCGGAACAGATCGGCAGGCGCCAAGCGGGCGGCCGTCCGCCGGTCCTGGTGGACAACACCTTTCTCGGCCCCGTTTTTCAGCGTCCGCTGGCGCACGGCGCCGACCTCGTGATGTATTCGCTGACGAAATATGTCGGCGGCCATTCGGATCTGGTGGCCGGCGGCGTCGTCGGAACGCGCGAGATGGTGGGCCCGATCAAAAGACTGCGCGGAGCTCTGGGCACGCAGCTCGATCCCAATACCGCGTGGATGATCATGCGCTCCATGGAGACGCTGTCGCTGCGCATGCACAAATCGGCGCAAAACGCGGCGCTGGTGGCGACGTTTCTGCGTAGCCATCCGAAGATAGCGGATGTGAATTATCTGGGATTCCTCGCCGCCGACGATCCGCGGCACGCGGTGTACAAGCGACAGTGCGACAGCGCCGGCTCGACCTTCGGCTTCACGGTCAAGGGCGGGGAGGCGGAAGCGTTTCGCCTGCTGGATGGCCTGCAAGTGATCAAATTGGCGGTCAGTCTCGGCGGGACCGAGACCTTGATTTCCCATCCCGCGAGCACCACCCACTCCGGCCTGCCCAAGGAGACGCGCGATCGCATTGGGATCAGCGATGCGCTGATTCGAATTTCCGTCGGCATCGAGGATCCGGGCGATCTCATAGCGGATCTCGACAAGGCGCTTCATGCGGTTTAGCGGGATCTTCGCGGGCCTGCTGTTGACCGCGGCGCACTGGGCCGATGCCGCAGCCGCGCCGGCGCAGGTGCCGGCGGACACGGCGTACCGCAACGGCTTCGTCTATACGGTCGATGCGCAAGACAGCGTGCAGCAGGCCGTGGCGATACGCGCCGGTCGGATCGTGTACGTCGGCAGCGATGCGGGCCTCACGGCGTTCGTCGGCGAGCACACCTCGGTGATCGATCTGCGCGGACGCATGTTGATGCCGGGGCTGGTCGACGGGCACATGCACCCGCTGCTGGGCGGCGCCGCTCTGCTCAAATGCAACCTGAACTACGAGCAGCTCACCATCGAGCAGATGCAAACCAAAATTCAGGGCTGTCTGGACCAGACCCAGGCTCGGGAACCAGATGCCTGGCTCGAAGTGGTGAACTGGTTTCAGGAGGGCATGCTGCCCGCGGGCACCACCGCGACGCGGGCCGCGTTGGACGTACTGAAGACCAAGCGCCCGATGTTCGTCATGTCCTCGTTCGGCCACACGGTGTTGGTGAATTCCCGCGCGCTCGCGCTCGCCGAAATCACCGCCGCCACGCCCGATCCGCTGGGCGGCAGGATCGGCCGCGACCCGGCCGGCAATGCATCCGGAACACTCGAGGACTCGGCGCAGCAGCTGGTGAGCAAACTGCTGCCGAAGCCCACCGCGAGCGACGACGTGAACTCTGCGCGTGCCGCGCTCGAGGCGATAGCCAAGCAGGGCATCACCACGTTTCTGGACGCGATGGCCGAGGAGCGGGCGCTGGCGGCGTTCGCCGCCGTGCAGCGCTCGGGCGGCCTGACCGCGCGCGCGCATTTCGCCGTGCTGATCACCCCGCCCGAGGGCCGCGAGCCCGGGAAGGCGGCTGCGCGCGCGGCAGCGCTCGCGCGGCGCTACGACCAGGGACCGCCCGGGCCGCCGCCCACCTTGACGGTGCGCAACGTGAAGCTGTTTCTCGACGGAGTGATCTCGGCACCGGCGCTCACGGGCGCGATGCTCGAGCCCTATTTCGCCCCTCAGGGAAGCGGTGCCGACCGGCACTGGGCGCCGGGCAGAAGCCGCGGACCGGAGGTGTATTTTCCAGCCGCCATTCTGCGAGCCGTTCTGATCGATGTGGCTGCCGCGGGCTTGGAGCCGCACATGCACGCGGACGGCGATCGAGCGGTGCACGAGGGGCTCGATGGGATCCAGGCGCTGCGCGAGCGCTTCCCGGCCAAGGACATCCGCGCGGCCATCGCGCACGATGAGATCGTTGATCCGCAGGATTTCTGGCGCTATCGTGAGCTCAACGCGATCCCCGTGTTGTCCTTTCAATGGGAAAAGCCGGCGCCCGACACCATCGAAGGGGCGCGCGACTACATGGGCCCGGCGCGCTTCAAGTATATGGAGCCTGCAGGCTTTCTGGCGGCGGCGGGTGCGCGCATCGCGTACGGCAGCGACTGGCCGGTGGATCCGCTCGACGAATGGTTCGCACTGAAGGTCGGCGTGACGCGCACCAATTCCCCGAGCAGCGGTCCGAAATACGCCGGCCGCTTGAGCGAGGACGCCGGCCTCACGCGCGCGCAGGTGCTGCGCGCGATCACCATGAATTCCTCGTACGAACTTCATCAAGACGAGGCCTTGGGTTCGCTCGAGGTGGGCAAGCTCGCCGACCTTATCGTGCTCGACCGCAACGTCCTCACGATTCCCGCCGAACAAATTGCCCAAACTCGAGTGCTGCAAACCGTTGTGGGCGGCCGCACCGTCTATGAGTCGCCGGAGTTCGCCCGCGGCGTCACCTTCTAGCGGGGACGCTGGGCGCCAATGCCGATCTCGGTGCGATTGCGCGTCGTGACCTCGACCTGCGTGCGCCCGTCGTTCGCGATCGTCCACGGCAGCGGGAGATTATCGGAAATCACCGTGATCACGTGACGGCCGGTCGCCACCACCGGGAAGTCGAAGCGGCCGCCGGCATCCGTCTGCACGGAGAAGCGCCCATCCAGCATCACGGTCACGTTGGGCGCGCCCGCTTCGCCGGCATCCGGGCGGCCGTTGTTGTTGGCATCGAGATAGACGATTCCCGCGATTTCGCCGGAGCCTGCGCCGGGTGCGCCGCCGAGCGGGGCGAAGTGCGTTCCCGCGGCTCGCTGATAGCGCAGCGTCAGAAAAATGCCTTTTTCCTGCATCGAAGGGATTGGGGTGGCCACGGGCGGCGTCAGCGGCGAGACGACCATGAGCGGGGTCCAGGCGCTGATTTCGGTGTCGTAGTAGGTGAGCAGGACCTTCCAGTTCTGGGACAGCTGGTAGGTCACGGCCACGTTGGAGTACACGCCGGGGGCCGCCTGGCCCTGCACCGTGGTCGCCCAGCGCACGTTGCCTTCCACGCCGAGCCTCGAGGTGAGTTGACCGCCGCCATACGCGCTCAGCCCGAGCACCGTGCTGTCCTGCTCGGCGCTGCCCGTGATGGCGCCGGTGATGCGCGAGACGTAGGCGGAGGTGCTGAGCCGGATACCGGCGGGCATCGTCCAGGTCTGATCCAGCGTGAGCGTGGTGTCGTCTCCGGTCGGAGTGCTGGCGTAATCGGCTTGTGCGCGACCGGTGCCCCAGGCGTTCAAGTGATCGACGTATCCTTCCACCGACCAGCCGTTTGCGCCGCCGGTTAGATCGACATTGCCGATGCCGCCGATGCCCCAATCGCGCAGAAGCTGGTAGCGCGCGTCGCCGGTGAGGAAAGTGGCGTTGGTACCAATGCCCGACACCGAGCGCACCTCATCGACACCGGCATCCGCCAGCCACTGCCGGCTCTGGTAGCCGAATCGGTAATAGCCGCCTTGCGCATCATTGGTGATCAGCTGATTGCCCCAGGTGACATTGGGGTCGATCCGGAAGAGACCGGCGTCCTGCACGATCCGACCCTGCGTGATCGACCCGTCGACCCAGCCTCCGACGGCGTTGGCTTTGCCGTTGACGTCGCCGTCGAGAACATTCATCTGAAGCTGCTCGCCGCCGTCCGCCCATGCGGCGGTCAGGAGCCCCGTATTCGAGGAAAAGAGCGGGGCGTTGTCGATCGATGTGCCGACGGCGAGGTTCACGTCGCGAGCGTCGACGAACTGTCCGCCGACGGTCCAGTGAGACGCCGGGGACCACTGGGCGCCGGCGGTCGCGGTGGATCCGCCCAGAGTGCGAAAATCGGGCACCAGAATGCCGTCGTAGATGCCGGGCACGCCCCCGCCTGCGACGATTTGCAGGTCGGAGGGACCGTGCCATTCGGTCGTCAGACCCTGCATGGGGCCGGTCGGCAGATAGAAGCGCGGCTGCAGACGCGCCAGACCGATGTCCGGGGAGTTCAGGTCGCCGAGGGCATTGTCGGCCAACCAATCCCCATCGAAAGGCATGCCGCGCTGCCTCAGCGAGACAACGCCGCCCTGGCCTGACTCGAGTTGGCTGTCGTTGCCTCCCGTACGCGCCGAGGCGTCGAGCGACCACGTGCCGTACGCGGCCGTCTCCCACTGGGACTTGGCGACGATGCCGTTCTCGGTGAAGCTGCTGGAAGAGCCCCCCTGGCTGGAGGTCAGCCGGCTCATCACTGCGTCGACCTGGACGGAGCGCGCCAGACCCTCGCTGTCGCTGCTCGTCGCATCCCCCGCGGAGATGTCAGGGGTCAGCGATCCGCCGCCGATGTACCGGTCCTGGTAAACCGCGGTGCCCGGCAGATTCGCGGCGCTCCAGGGCACCGCCGACGGTGGCGCCGCCGTTTGCGCGAACGCGCCGCTCGCCCAGGCGACGCCGCCCAGCCCGGACAGACCGATAGCGAGCCGCGTAGCAAGGCTGGCGCGGGGCTTCATTCAAACGGCTGATTGAGCTCAGTCCTGTGTTCGCCCCATTCGAGCGTACCCTTCACCGTGACCGGAAATGTCAGGGTCGGGTGCTCGTCCGTGGCCGTCGATGGAGTCAAGAAGACCTCGCGCTCTTCGTGGGGCAGAATCGGAAAGTCCGAAGGTGTGAAGTCGTACGTGATTCCCTTCGCATCCGTGCCGGTCAAGAAGCCGCTCATACGACCGTGCACCGTGCCCGAGTTGTGGACACGCAGTGCCGGCACCTGCTTGCCGTTGAGGGTTGCGATCAAGGGTGCGAGCACTTCGAGGTCGGGTGCGCCGCCGCCGATGTTCACGTAGACGATCACTCCGATCCGCCCGGTCACGGGCACCTCCAAGCCCTTGTTGCGCGCGATCGACGGTTCAGCGCCTTCGATCATCACGGCAAAACGGCATTCGCCGACCTCGGCGTCCGCCGGCACGGTGACTTCAAAGCGATAGCGCAGGGTTCCGCCGCCGGGTACCACCACGTCGGGCCGCTCGAGCGCGACCCAGGGCCGGCAGCTGCCGGGCTGCAGATCGTCGTGGAAGGTCACGCTGAAATCCGGCGACAGGTCCCAGTCGGCGGTATGGATCACGTACCGGCCGGGTGCCGTCGACCGATTGCTCACCTCGATCACGCTGCGCAGGGTCTTGCCCGGCTTCGTCGCGAGCTCGAATCGAGGGGGCGAAACCAGCGCGGCAAAACCCTGTGCCTGTACGGACGCCGAGAGCACCACGCCCAAGAGCGAGAGCAGAAACTGAACGCTCGGCCGCATGATCAACCCTCATCCATCTCGAAGTGAAAGGTCACGGGGAAGGCGCGCCGGATCCGAGTCCCGTCCATGGTGAACTGGAGCTGCAGCACGTCTTCCAGCAAAGGCGAGGCGATGGGGCCGGCATAGATCAGCATGCGATTGCCGGACTGGACCTGCCCTGACAGGAATCGCCCTTGAGCGACCCATGAGGCGCCGATGGGCCCCGGCGGCTGCACCGGCAACGCCAGATAAATGCGCACCGTGCGCTTGAGCCAGGGCAATACGTTGATCCGCACCCGAATCGTGGTGGTGCCGACCATCAGGTTGTCGGCTCCCGAGCGCGGCGGCATCGGGCTCTTCCAGTGCAGGCTCACGGACGGTTCGAGCGCCGTCGTGCCCGAGTCATCGAGCGTGATCGTTTTCGACGGCGCCGGGCCGGCCCAGATTATGCCAAGTGCCAGCACCAAAAAAAAAGCCGGCCGCGGCAACGCGCAGCTTAAGCCGATCATGGCGCGCTCATCGTGTAGAGCACGACGCCGGTGAACGTACCGGCCGGCGGCACGGTGTTGTTCAGGTAGGTGAACGTCCAGCAGCTCTCGTTCCACGAGTTGCTGCCCATCGACCCCACGTTCTGCACGCCGCCATTGACGAAGGTGCCGGCCGGAAAGGGCTCCGCACCGGTATCCCCCAGGCCGCTCGAAGCCCACTGAATTTTTGAGAACGGTATGGAGTCGCCCGCGGCATCGGTCAATGCCGCCGGCACGGTGGCGGTGACCTGCGCCGCGGCAGTGGTTGCGCCGGCGGTGCGAAAAAAGCCGCCGATGTACAGCTGGCCCGGCACGCTGCAAAACGTGTAGCCGTCCAAATAGCTGTTCGTGGCCGTGCTGTTGGTCGTCATTGCCTGTGCGGTGCCGTTGCCCACCGCCGTCGACGCCACGGTCGCCGACACCAAATTGATCGTCGCGTTGTTTTGCGGCGTACCGCCACCATAGGCCGGGCCGCAATTGGGCGTGTTGTGCGGGGGTGGGTAGGTGGTGCCGCCGCAGTAGTCGGCCGTGAAGCTGCCGACGCCGACCTGCAGGTAGATGGTCTGCGGCGCATCCGCGTCGATCGTGACCGTGTAGGCGCGGGCCAGGCCCGATATGGCCCCAAAAAGGACGGCCCCAAAAAAGACTGCGCCGCACAGCACTCGGCGCAGTCCGACTCTCGCTGATCCTGAACGATGCGCGCCCGGCGTCACCCCGGGCAGTGACGCCGGCGGCAATGACGACGGGTCGTGCATGACAACGCGTGTGCCGCTCGTGTTACGGCATCGACGCCGTGTACACCACCCGGCCGTTGTTCACGCCGGCACCGCCGTAGGTACCTGCCGGCGGCGTCGTGGTGTTGGCATAGCTGAACGCCCACTTGGCATCCGCCTGAATGACCTTCGAGGCCGGCGCGTTGATGGTCACTGTGGAACCGGCGCCGTTGCTCAGTACCGGTGCCTGCAAAGTGGTGCCATAGGTGTTCGCCGTGGCGGTCGTGGTGATCTGTGTGAATGCAATCGAGTCGCCGGCGGCGCCGTCGCTGAGCGCGCCGGTGGACGTAGAGGTGAGAGTGACACTGCCGAAGTTGCTCACGATGGCCGCCGTCTCGGTGCTGCCGGTGATGTCGCCGCCGGTGCCGGTAATAGCGGTGCCGCTGCCGACCTGGGCCGCCGTCGGCGAGAAGGTGATCAGATCGATCGCCGGATTGGACGTGAGCGCGCCGGTCGTGTACGAGGACCCGGTGCCGACGCGAAGATAGAGAATCTGCGGAATGACGATCTCGAAATCCACGTGCGCAGTCGCATTGAGCGTGCCGGCGCCCGACTGCACGTTCGATTCCGCGGATACCGTGAGCGGCAGCGCCAGAGAGGCTGCACCCAACAAGGCTTTCAAGGCATTTGACGTTTTCATGTTCTGCTTCCTGTGCTGTGTAGAAAGATGCTTGGGGCACCTCGTTGGGACGGGAACCGCCAATGCGCACGAAGCGGCCTGCCGCTGCTCCATGCGCGGCATCGATACTAGGGAATTAGCCTTCGGGGACGCTTGAACCAGGTCGCAGTTCGACTCCGCAGCGCTAAAGATCGGGCTGCGACGGCCGATACAGCGCGGTTTTTGTGCGTCAGTTCGCATAGCAAAGCCGATCGGAGCTGGAAATTCCGGCCAATCGAACCTTAGCGGCTGGCGCATGAAGCGGCGCGCCGCGAACCTGTGTCCGTCTCAGGAAATCAGGGCATCGAGACCGTGCAGACGACCCGACTGGTGTCGGCGTCGCCCGCGGGGCGGACCGGCCCAAGCGTGCACGCCGCATGCTGCGAGATGACCCGTCTCGCCGCAGCGCTCAGGATGAGGTTGCCGCGAGCGATGTCGGATGCGCGTGCGCTCGCGGCCAGCGTGACATTGCGGCTGTTGCTGAAGATGGAGACCGTGTGCGCGCCGGGGGCGGGATCGGCGCCGCTTGCCACGTCCAAGGAAAGCATGCTCGGAATAATGATCTTGAAGTCCACGTGCGCCGTCGCTCGTATTGCCGTGCCCGCCGCTTCGGTCTTCAAGTGCGATTCGGTCGAGGCCAGAGTCGGCAGCAACAGTGCGGCGGAACTCATCAGGCAACGGCAGCTTCTCGACCAGCTCACGTTCGAGCTCCTGCGGCGTGGAACCTAAGCTGCTGATTTGAAGTATTCAAGTCCTTCACTAGCGGCAGCCAAGGAGTGGACTTGAGCGTCGAGCGCCGACTCCATGGATGCGTGGCGCGGCGCGGTGACATAACATGATGCGTGCAAAGGCGGAGCCGACGACCGTGCCGGGCGTGTCCTTAGGAAAGGCGTCGGAAATGACCGGCAGGACGGCGGCTGCCGGGAGGAGAGCCTCCTACGTTATGTTCAATGCAGGCGGGCTGTCGACTCCGCACCTTAACGAATATTCATCAGCGGTTAGAGCGCTTGGAGTGCACGCAACGCCTTGAACGACGTTGTGTGTATTAGGTCTTATAGTACGTGCACACTTTGCGCTGCGGCCGACGGGGTCAGGCGCTTAAGAGGGCTATTATGGGTAAAGGTCATCTACTAGCCGTCGGAATCCTCGGATCCGCCCTCTTAGCGGCGGGGCCGGCCTTCGCGCAGCATGGCGGCGGCCACGGCGGAGGCGGGCATGCTGGAGGCGGCCACGCTTCGACCGGCCATGTGGGCGGCGGTGCGCATTTTGCGGCGCCGAGTCATTTTTCAGGCTCGCGTTCGTACGCCGGCGGTACACGCTCCTATGGCTCCTATGGCGGCGCGTACCACGGAGGGACCTACGCGGGGCGCGCGGTCTACGGCGGCTACCGGGGCGGCTACGGCGGCTACGGCGGCTATCATGGCTATTCGACCGGCGCCTATTGGGGCGGCGGCTACTGGCATGGCGGCTACTGGCCACGCGCCTATTATGGCTTGGGCTATGCGTGGTTCCTGCCGGTGTTGCCGCTCGCATACGCCACCTACTGGTACGGCGGCGTTCCGTACTATTATGCCAACGACGTGTATTACACCTGGAATCCCTCCTACGAGGGCTATACGGCGACCGATCCGCCGCCGGTGGCGGATCCGAGCGGGGCGGGTGCGGCGGCGGCACCTGAGGCGCCGGGCCCCGGCGCAGACAATGCGGGCAGCCCTTACCCCGGCGCACCGCAGACGGCCGGCGCACCCCAGCCCGCGGACCCGGCGGCCAACGGCCAGCAGCCGCGCATCTTTATGTACCCGAAGAACGGGCAGAGTGAGCAGCAGCAGTCCATCGACAAACGCGAGTGCCAGCAATGGGCCGCGCAGCAAGCCGGCCAGGGTGCGGCGAATGCTCCGGACTACCAGAGGGCGCTGGTGGCCTGCGTGGAAGGGCGCGGATACAGCGCGAACTGAAGCGCCCTGCCCGGCCACTTAGTTCCAACAATCGACGTTCGCGTTCGGATCCGTGCCGGTGGCCGTCTTGACGCCGGCCGAGGTGATCGTGAAGCTGGCGCAAGCCGCGTCGCTCAGTTGCACTCCGATCGGCAGCGCGGTGACGCTGAAGGTCGCCGGCGTACCGCCGGGAATTGCGGCGGTGGGCGGCACGGCTGGAACCACCACCGGAGCCTGAACTTGGTAATAGCCCCTGCCCACGGTCACCGGCCATGCGCCGAAGTAGCCTAAGTCCGTGGTGAGCAGGCTATACACGTTCTGGGTGCTGAAATAGCGTTCCTCCATGCTCGCCAGGTCGAGCAGCGCCGTCTTTGCCTCTGTGCGATGCGACTTGAGGACGTAGCTGTTGTAGCTGGGGATGGCAATCGAGGCCATTATCGCGACGAT
This sequence comes from Steroidobacteraceae bacterium, assembly GCA_052326345.1. Taxonomy (GTDB): domain Bacteria; phylum Pseudomonadota; class Gammaproteobacteria; order Steroidobacterales; family Steroidobacteraceae; genus Bog-1198. The sequence continues at coordinate 135,816 of JBKQOZ010000052.1, forward strand.
GACCATCACGATGACGAGCTCGATCAGGGTCATGCCGCCCGATCGGCGCCGATGAGTTCGTTCCATGGTGCTCATGCTCATGGCTGTTAACGCCTTTCGATCCAGGTGAGACGGCTGCCGACGGTGCCGCCGGGCGGGTTGATTGACATGAGCGCGCCGGTGCCGGACACCGTTTGAGTCACCAGGTAGTTCTGTGTGCCGGCGACCACGACGGACGTGCTGCCGGTGCCGCCCAAGGCGACGCCGCTGACCGCCGTGGTCGTGGAGTTGCCGCTGGTGTCGGTGGTGGTGACGTTGAGGAAGTTGTGCGCCGGAGTTTCGAAGAATGAATTCGTGAAGGCACCGCCCGTGGCGGGGTTGACCGCCATGGTCCAGCCGGAAGCCCCGGCGGAAAAGCACATCATCGCCGCGGTGGCCGGCGGAATCGTGGTGTTGACGATGAACGCGCCATCTTCGATCGACGGGTTGAACGTCACCTGCTCATAGACCACCGGCGCGTTCGCGTATTGAGCATTTCCGTTTTGTGGGACCGCCGGATCCGGCGTATACGCATTCCCGGATACCAGATTGATGTACCACCCGAATTGGGTGCACCCGGCCGTATCCGCGTAGCACACCGGCAGGCTGCTCAAGGTCCGATAATCGCTGCCGGTGCCCGCGACCGTGGCGGCGTAGGGACCTCCGATGGTCTGCTGGACGAGACTGCCGGTACCGGAGAGCGGCGTCATCGGCGCTGCGATTCCTCCGCCCGGCAGGCTGGTGTACTTCACGATCGAGGCCGTGTTCCACCCGCTGAGATTCCAATCCCAGATGCCGTAGAGACTTTGCTGCGACGTCAAGAAGGTGGCGGCGGAAAAATTGGTCATCGGGGTCTGCATGCCGGTCCCAAACTCGATGAGGACGCGGGGATTGACGGTACCCGCAACGGAGGCGACGGCCACTTTGGTGGTGATGGGCTGCCCGGCCGGCGTGGTGAACAGCGGTGTCGCGGAACCGCCGCCCCCGGAAGCTGCATTGATGGAAACACCGCCGGCGTTCACCACGCCCCAATTGGCGGGATTGGTGCTGGTGAGGTCGAAGCGCCAGATGTTTCCCTGCAAGTCCCCCGCGTACACATAGTCGGTGATGTGGTCGCCGTCGAGGTCGGCAGGCGTGGTGAAGTCGATTCCATTCGGGCTCCCCGGCGCGCCGGTGGAGGTGCTGAGGTAGTAGAACGTGATATTGCCGGGGCCGGCGACAGGGTCGACCAGCATCACATAGATGCCGGCGTCGCCCGACGCACTGGACTGTCCGTTACCGAGCACTGCACCCCAGCTGCCGTTGTGAAAGCGGCGGATCTGCGGCACACCGTAGGTTTTTCCGAGACTGTTGCTGCAATTCGCCACATTTGCGCAGTTCAAGTTGGCGACGGTCACGGGGCCGCCCGCCGTCTGGATCGTTTGCGTGCTCCACTCGCCGATCACGGTGGACGCGGGCCCGGCCGGTGTCGCTCCGCTGGCCGTCTCGCCAAAGTTGATGCCGCCCGCCAGTCCGGGATTGGTGATGTCGAGGGCGTAGATGGCGCTGCCGCCGGCTCCCAAGCCGCCGATCAGCCAGGTGTGCCATTGACCCTGGTAAAAGAGATCTCCGGTACCGGGAGTGGCGTCGACATCAAAGCGATGACCGTATTGCGGGTCCGAAAAATTGGTGGGGGCGAAGTTCGCATTCTGGATGCTGTTGACGATGTAGCCCGGCACGTAGGCCATGACCTCATAGCCGTCGTTGGCCGCGGCCTGATAGGTGGTCGGGGAAGTGAAATAACCTGACCGGAAGCCGTGCAGCATGCCGTCGTTGGCTCCCGTGTAGACGACGTTGGTGCGGGTGAGCATGCCCGCAGCCGACGCGAAATTGGCGTAGGTTTGCCCGGCGTTCTCCGCCATGGGGTCGCCGGCGGCCGGCGGGTATTTATCCACCCAAGCGTTCGGATACGGCGCGTTCGGCGGTCCCACCCAGGTCGGGCTGGAATCGATGATATCCCCGAGCACGCTGGCGCGGTCGCGGAACACCCCCTGATACGTGGTGCTGAAGCCCGCCAGCGGCGTTTGCTCATTGCTGCGGTCGCCGCGCAAATAATCCAGCCGCGAAGAAGGCACGGGCGGAGACGGCCAAGTCGTGCCGTCGCCCGAGTCGATCAGCGACTGTTCGTTCGCGGCCGCCAGCGGCCAGGTGGTGCTCAGGTTGGCGTACTCGAATGGAATGCCGCTCGTTCCGTTCCAGCTGAACACGACGCGGACGAGGTTGCTCTCGGCCGGAGTCGGGCCGGGCGGTGCGTTCGGATTGTTGTCGCAATTGGCACCCGTGACCCCGGTCAGCACACAGGATGCATCCCAGTTGATGGTGGAACTGATGGCGAGGTCATTCGGATTGGCGTCGCCCACAGGCTCACCCAGGTACTGCGATGTCACCGAGCCCGCCAGGGTGTTCGGATTGTAGTACGCGAAGTAAACCTGGGTGGTGCCCGCCTGAACCTTCGCCGTCTGCTTTTGGTTGAGGCCGGCGGAGCTTTGCGACGCATTCTGCGGCGTCGCCTGGAAGCACATGATTTCGTGAATGTTGCGGCTGCCGCCGGTCGAGCCCGCGAAGCCGAAGCGCACGCTGGCGGGTATGGGCACCACCCCGCCCTGGGTGATGTCTTGAGAGGTGATCACGTTCTGCTGTGCGCCGCCGTTGTAGCTGTAAGACAGGCTCAACAGCCCGGCGGGCGTGAGCGTGAGGTTGTACGTGATGGGCACACCTTGCCCGCGCATCGTGGCTGCTTCGTTGGCGAGCGGCCGTGCGGCGGGCAACACCGAGAATGCATTGGCAATGGCGGCGTAGTCGTTCAGTGGGATCGCCGTCTCCACGGGCGTCGTCGGATTGCTGTAGTCCCAGACGAATCCCGTGCGGCAGGTCGCCTGGACGGCCGCCGCCCCCTGCGCATTGGTCAGCGTCGACGGATATTGGGTTGGATAATTGGTATTCAACCAGCTCCAGGTCGTGCTGCCGGCGCCGCGCAGGCCGATCCTCATGGGCACGTAATTGTAGCCCGTGGAGGTATTGTCGCCCTGGTTCAAGAAGTTTCCGTACTCATCGATCCCGAGTCCGAGAAACCCTCCCTGCAGGCCGTCATAGCCGCGCGGAATGCCGCTGGCTCGCAATGTTCCGTTGAAATTCACGTTCGAGCAGGTATAGCCCAAGCTGCCGCCGAATGCGCCGACATCCGCGGGATAGCTGGCGTCTTGCAAGAAGAAGCTCATGCCGTCTGCGCCGTCGTGGCCGCCGCCGCCGGAGTTGCCTTCGTAGGTAACCGTGGTGAAGGAGATTTGCAGGCCCGGGGCGGCCGAGCCGCTCGAGCTGGTCAGCGGAAACGTAAAATTGGACAAAATGGCGCCGGTCTGCGCGAACCAGTCGGTGAAGCGCAGCGCGCCGCTGTTGGCGGCATCCGGCAGCGTTCCGGTGCTGCCGCCGAACTGCGATGGAAAGAGCGGAGTGCCGGCGTAATAGGGCAATCCGACGCAGGCGGGATTGGCGGCCGTACTGGTGCCCGCCGTGCCCGCGGTCAGGCAGGCGCCGGTGAGGAAGGTCCACGGATTGGTGGTCGCGGTGCCGGTGAAATTCTCCGTACACGTCGGCGGGCACTGCGCCAACACCGCCGCGGGAACGAGTCCGGCTAGTAACAGCGCGGCAACCATCAATTTGGTATTCATCACTGGCCTCCCAAATCCTTGACGCTCTGCTGAACGAGGTAGGTGCTCTCGACGACCGCCACGGTATCGGGACTTCCTGCATATCCGGCGGCGTCAATCTGATACACGCTGCCAAGGCCGTTGGGCGATAGTCCGAGGTAGGAAATGTAGAACGTGGGCGTGTAGTAATAGGTATCCTGTCCGCCGGCGGTGGTGATGTTCATGGCCGTGGGAGCGCCGGGAGAGTAGTTCACGCCGACGCTCCAGGGCATCGGCAGGCTGGCCGCATTGGTCATGACGTTCGAGCAGACCTGGCCGGTCGTGGCAGCCACCAGCGCGGTGCAGTTGATCCCGTTGCTGCCGTTGCCGCTCGCCAGCCACCATTCTGCATACTCCTCCGCGGTTTCGGCGGCATTGAGCGCGCGGTGCTTCTCGCGCACGTTGCCGGCAATTTTCTCGTCCAGACCGAAGCTTCGGAACATGCCGACGGCCAGTATGGTCACCACGATCAGCAGCAGCAGCGAGGTGATCAACACCATTCCCCGCTGCGGTGGCCGATGCTGAGAACCCTGTCCGATCATGTGGTGACCCCAGTTTTGTTCATGACGTCGACGACTCTGGTGAATGAGATCGTTTGCGGGGTGTTCACGACCGTTTGCCCAGCGAGGTTCCCGTACAGAGGATTGACGAAGGTCAGGGTGACTTTCACCGAGACGACGTTGCCCCAGTAGTTGTCGGCCGTTATGGTCGCTGCATCCAGATAGGTATCGGCCGAGCCGTTGCTCACGGCCGGATTCGTCTGCACACCGTAATAGATCTGCAGCTGGGTCACGCCGCTCACCAGGTGCACCGTGGCCGTGGCGTTCGCTGCGCTGTCGTACAAGACGCAGATCAGGTCGAAGGTGCCGGGAGCGGTGCCGGCAGCGACACTGAAGGTGTTGATGAAGGTCGTCGGGTTCGGGCTCGAATTGCCCGTGCAATTGATGGTGTTGTCAGGGGATGCCGGCGGCACCACCGCGGTTCCCGCGGTTGCATATCGAATCGTGATGCTGTTGCCGGGAGCCGGGTCCCCGTAGTTGCCGGTGCCGACGATGGTTTGCCCGGCGAACGTGTAGGGGGCGATGACGGGAAACATACTGACGCCGGTGTTCACCGTGGGATTCGGGAAATATCCCGCCGATTGGATCACGTCGGCGATCAGCGTCATCGCCACGCGCTCGCTGTCCTGAAGCGTCGAGAGCCCGCTTTGAACGCCGGCCGTGCGCTTCATGGCCTGGACGAGCGTCAGCAAGCCACCCGCGAGGAACAGCGAGATCAGGATCGCGATCATCAGTTCGACCAGGGTGAATCCGCGAGGTATGCGCGTATGTTTCATGGCTGCACGTACAGCACGTAGGTCGGCGCCTGCAGCGCGTTGATGTTCGTCTGCTGAGCGTTGATCGCGACGGCATTCTCAGCCCACTGGATCTGGATGGTGCAGGTGACCGGTATGCCGACTGTGGTGCAGGTGATGGTCGAAAAAGAACCCGGCAGCAAGCTTTGCAGCGCGAGCGCCCATTGCTGCACGTCGTAGGCGGCCATCTGGTTCGCGCTGCAGCTGATAGCGCCCGGAACCAGGCAGGCTACGGCGGGAATGGCGGCCAATAAAGGATCCCCCGAGACGATGGTGGTCGCAGCACTGGTGACCGTCACCGTGGTCGATGCCGGCGCGAGACCCGCGGCCCAATAGCCGCGATTGGCGTGCATGGTGGCGGCGAGACTGGACGCCTGAATCGCCGCCAGCGAGCGGGAACTCGCGACGGAAGTGCTTACCACAGCGAGCGATTCCATCTTGGCAAGGCCCAGCAGCCCGAGCGCGCAAACCACCAGCGCCACCATGACCTCCACGAGACTGAAGCCGCGGGCACGCCGCATCGCGCTGATGCCGCGCTCATTCATGTGCAGTTACCCACCGTGGCCTTCTCGGTGCTCAACATGCCCACCGGCGTGATCGCGAGGCAACGAGTCCAGGCAGAGTTGTCGGTGGAGTCGTGCAGCAGCAGGGTCACCGTGACGGCGGCATTCGTAGATGCGTAGCCTTCGCGATTGAAGGTGATTGCGCTGAACGTGCCATTGTCGGGCACGAAGGTGTCGGTGGAGCTGAAAGGGGTCTGTGTCCGCAATACCGCTTCGTTGGCCTGCCTGGTTTGATCGTCGTTCGAATCCAAGAACACGATCCAGCCGCTTTGCCACGCAGCACCGCCGTTGCAGTTTGCGCCGTCGGTCGACGCACATACGGTGACCGGCAATCCCTGTTTGATCGCCATGCTGCGTGCGTACTGCATGTCGCCGAGCAGGCCGTTGACTTCGGTGGAGATTCGATTCGAGACGGTTACGTATTTGAAGGAGGGCACCCCGATCACCAGCAGTATCGCGGAGATCGCTATGACCATCATGAGCTCGGTGATCGTGAAGCCCGACATCGACCGTTTGTCTGCGATCTTGTCCATGGGCGGCATCCTAAGGAGGCAAACTTGCTTGAACCTGACGGAAGCGCGCGGCATGCTCAAACTGCGACGTCGTTCGCAAAATTGGGCCTAAAAATCCGCGAGAGGATGACGACTGTTCTTGACGGAGCTAGGAAATTGAGATGCGATCCGCAATCGAGGTCCGCATAAGTCAAACGCCGCTTCAGGGAAACTGCAACATCACTTTCGTGCCTGCGCCGCTTTGTCCCGAGCCGATCGAGAGGGATGCGCCATATAGTTTGGCGATCTCATCCACGATGGCGAGCCCCAAACCGCTGCCGTGACCGGGTGAGTTGGGCAGCCGATAGAAGCGCTGGCGCACGCGCTCGCGGTCGCTCTCCGGTATCCCAGGGCCGGTGTCTTCCACCGCGATATACGGCTTTCCGTCGCGCGCGCCGGCGCTGACGGTGACAGTGCCTCCGGCGGGCGTGTATTTGAGCGCATTGTCGACGAGGTTGCTGAGCAGATCGTCGAGCAGCGATGGATCGGCCAGAATCGAAACGGGCTGTGTCTCGGCGCCCAGATCGATGTTCGACTGCAACGCACGGTCAAAGAACTTGGCGATGACTTCGCCGACGATCGTATGAAGTCCCACGGTTTGGTTCCTGGCGGCGATGTTCACCGACGGATCGGCGCGCGCCAGGGTGAGCAGTTGGTTGGCTGAGTGCGCCAATTGCCGGATCCCCTCCTGCAGGGTCTCCAGGCGATTCCTGATGGGCGCGGCAGCGGGTTCCGCGATGAGTAGCTCCAGCTGCGCTTGCATGCCGGTGATGGGCGTGCGCAATTGGTGCGCGGTGTTGGCGATGAACTGCTGCTGCGATTGCACCGCGGTGCGCAGCATCAGAAACAGCCGGTTGAGCGTGACGACGACGGGGGCGATCTCGCGCGGCACGGCGACCTCATCGATCGGTCGCAAGTCGAGGGCGGAGCGCTGGGCGATCTCATCGCGCAGGCGCCTCACCGGCCGCAGTCCCAGCTGAATGCCGACCCAGACCAGCACCAGCGTGACGTCGAGCTGCGCGAAATCCCACAGCAAGGTGCTCATCAGGCCAAAGCGGGCGGCCGGCTCGGAGGCGGGTCGAATGTCCGCCACCGTGAGGATGATGATGCCGGCGCGGGTGTCGAATCGGGTCGTGAGCATGCGCACGTTGCGCCGGTCGATCTGCGCCAGGGCAAAGACCTGGGCCGTGGCGTCGGCCATCGGAACCAGCGGGAGCTGTGCATCGCCGAGCAGAAGGCGCCCCTTCGCATCGCGCACCGCGTAGGCGATGGAGTCGGGAGCGGGCAGGGGCGGCTTGACGCGCGATCCGGTATCGATCGACACCTGATCGGGCTCGACCTGCAAGCGCGCCATCAGGGCGTTTGCGGCTTCTTTCAGCCGGCGGTCGCTGCTGATCACTCCCGGCGCAACACTGCTGAAGTAATGCACCAACGCGCCGCAAAGCGACAGCAGCATGAGCGGCACCGCCAGCCAGAGCACCAACTGGCGGCTGATCGACGAGCTCACGTGCCCTTCGCTTCTTCCAATCGATATCCGAGGCCGCGAAGGCTGCGGATCACACCCGCATTCCCTAATTTGGCCCGCAACCTCGAGATGTGCACTTCGACGGCGTTTGGTGTGATGTCCTGCTCGGGACCGGCGAGGGCTTGCTGCACCCTTTCCTTGGAGACGATTTGACCGGTGCGACGCACCAGGCATTCGAGAACCAGCCACTCGCGCGCTGTCAGTTCGATTTCGGCTTCATCGATGCACAGCCGCCGGCCCATCAGGTCGACGCTCATGCGATTGAGCTTGATGATGCCGTTGATGGCGCCGCTCGAGCGGCGCATCAGCGCCCGGCAGCGCGCCGCGAGTTCGGCCGGTTCGAACGGCTTGCTCAGAAAATCATCCGCACCGATATCGAGCGCTTTGACCTTGTCGGAGAGGGTGCAGCGCGCGGTCAGGATCAGAGTCGGCATGGTCTTGCCCGCGCCGCGCAGCCGGCGTACCAGCGTCAATCCATCCGCACCCGGCAGGCCGACGTCGATGACCGCGAGCGCGAACTCCTCGGCCGCGAGCGCCGACTGCGCCGCCTCGGCGCTGCCGACGCGAAGCACCGCATAGTTGGCCGCCGACAAGCCACGGGTGATGGCGTCGGCGACGATGTCATCATCTTCAACGAGCAACAGCCGCACGACCGCCCTGCGCTCCGGGTTCAGCCACGCTACAGTTCGCCCGCCGCACTGCCGTCCGCGTCCCTCGCCTCGGCGTGGTCGGGTGCGAACGGCGCGCGCTTGGGCGGAACCAAGGTGCGCAGCTTGGCCTCATAGGCTTTCGCAAAGGCCTCAGTGAACAGGTGCGGGAAGCCCTCTGCCGGACGCTGCGCGAGGCCCGCGAACATCTCGGTGTAAAGCTCCCAGTATTTGCCCTTGTTCTGCGTGCCGAACACGCCGCGTTTGGTGGCGCGGTCGAAGCGCTCTTCGAGCTCCTTCGGATCGACCCGGCCCAGGAACTCCTCGAACGCCGCGCGCGTGGCGGCAAACGATGCGGCATTCTGCGCCTTCAGCTCGCGGAAGTTTTCGCGAATGGCCTCAACCGAACCGGCGCGCGTCGACACCGTCGTCAACAGCCGCACCAGCGCTTCATCGACGCCCTGGGACAGATTTAAGGGGGATTCCGGGCCGTCCTTCGGCGGAGCCGATATCCGGAATCGATTGCGAAACTCGTTCAGGCCGTGGTTCAGGTCCATGAGTCCGAGCACGGCCTCGCGCAGCAGTTGGCCGGCGAGCTGCAGCGCCCCGGCGCGCGCTTCGGATGTGATGGTGCGCGGATCGACGCCCGCGCCGCGGCAAAACGTGGCAAGTCCCAGATCGTAGTCGCCCTCGTAGAGCGCCGGATTTTGTGGACGCGGCGCAGGCCCCAAGGCGGCGGCAAGGTCCTCGACTTTGAGCGGTCGCGTCATCATGTGCCAGGGAGTGGCGGAAGACTCTTGCGCCGGCGCCGGCGCCGGCGGGGGCGGGGGCGCGGGGCGCGGCGGAGTGACGGCTTGGCCGTACGCGTCGCGCGGACGAACTCCGGATTCCACCGCCAATTGGTCGCTGGGCTCGAGCAGCTGACTGAGATCGAGATCCGCACCCAAGTCATTGGCCGTGGACTTCTTGACCGCCGCGGACGGGGCCTGGCCGTCGTACGCGACAATGGCGCCCGAATCGGGAGGGAAATCATTGCTTTTGTCGATGGTGACCAGCAGCTCGTACTCGCCCAGGCGGATGTAGTCGCCGTCTTTCAGCACATAGTCGTGGTACTTGCCCAGGGGCACCCGCGCGCCGTTGACATATGTTCCGTTCGAGCTGGTGTCGACCAGGACGTACGCTCCGGCTCTGAAGTCGATGCGGACGTGCTTCCCCGAGAGGTAACGGTCGGGGTCGGGTAGAATCCACGCATTATCGGTCCCACGGCCAATAGTGCCGCCGTGCACGCCAAACACTTTGGTAGAGTGCTCTGCAAGCCGGATCGCATGTTCGCTGACAACGCTCAAGCGCAAGGTCATGATCGATTCCTAAAACGGGTCAAAAGGTTTGCGCTAAGTCCCCGTATAATATGGTGAAATGTAACAATGCTTGGAGCCTCCTAAATGGCCGCGAGTCACATTTTCAAAGTTCTGTTTGTAAATCAAGGCAAGGTATACGAGATCTACGCCCGCAAGGTGAGTCACGGCAGCCTTTTCGGCTTCATCGAGGTCGAAGAACTGGTGTTCGGCGAACGGTCGACCGTGGTGGTCGACCCCGCGGAGGAGAAGATAAAGGCCGAATTCAACGAAGTAAAGCGCACCTACCTGCCCATGCATTCGGTTCTGCGCATCGATGAGGTGAAGAAACAGGGCCAGGCCAAGATCGTGGCGCTGGAGGGCTCGAACGTGTCGCAGTTCCCAATGCCCATCTACACGCCGGGAGGAGACTCGAACGCCCGCAAATAAGCAGGATCTGTTAGAATTTCACATGTTCAGTTTGCTCGGCGCGCCCGCGCTGTCGCAATTCCGCATCGATAAACTGCTGCACTCGTTGCAAGCGCGAAACGCGCGCGTGCTCGCGGTCTCCTCACGGCTGATCCATTTCATCGACGCGGCGCAGCCGCTCAGCGAGTCTGAGCTCGAATTGCTCGGCAAATTGCTCACCTATGGCCCGCGGGCGCACTTGCAGGCGGAGCGCGGCCAGCGGCTGCTCGTCACCCCGCGGGTGGGCACCGTGTCGCCCTGGTCGAGCAAGGCCACCGACATTGCCCAGGTATGCGGGCTCAAGTGCGTACGGCGCCTGGAGCGCGGTACGCTGTATTTCATCGATTCAGCGGCACGGCTCACCGAGCCGGAACTGCGCGAACTCGGCGCGCTGCTGCACGATCGCATGACCGAGTCGCTCTTCCTCGACACCCTCGAACCCAAGGAATTGTTTCATGCGGCGCCGCCGCGCCCTCTGCGGGTGGTGGCTCTCGGCGAGGACGGCCACGCCGCGCTCGCTCGCGCCAACGGCGCCTGGGGCCTCGCCCTGTCGAGCGCCGAGATCGACTACCTGGTGGCGGCGTTCGGCAAGCTCGGCCGGGATCCGACCGATGTCGAGCTGATGATGTTTGCGCAGGCGAATTCCGAACACTGCCGGCACAAGATATTCAATGCTCAGTTCATCGTCGACGGCGCGCAGATGCCAATGTCGCTGTTTGCGATGATCCGCGCCACCTACGCCGCGAATTCGGGCGGCGTGCTGTCCGCCTATCGAGACAACGCAGCCGTGATCGAAGGCCCCCGAGCCATGCGGTTTTTCCCGGACCCGGCGACACAGCGCTACGCGGGCGTCGAGGAGCCCGTCGATATCCTGATGAAGGTGGAGACCCACAATCACCCCACCGCCATTTCACCGTATCCGGGCGCCGCGACCGGTTCGGGCGGCGAGATTCGTGATGAGGGAGCCACCGGTATCGGCGCCAAACCGAAGGCGGGATTGACCGGCTTTTCCGTATCGAATCTGCGCATTCCGGGCATGGAGCAACCCTGGGAGGCGGATTTCGGCAAGCCGGAGCGGATCGCCTCGGCGCTCGATATCATGATCGCGGGCCCCCTGGGGGCGGCGGCATTTAACAACGAGTTCGGCCGCCCTGCCGTCTGCGGCTATTTCCGCACCTTCGAACAGCCGGCCGCGCCGGCCGACCGCGCTCAGGCACGGGGCTATCACAAGCCCATCATGATCGCCGGCGGCCTCGGCAACGTGCGCCGCAGCGACGTCGAGAAGCGAGACGTCGTACCGGGCGCACCGCTGGTCGTGCTCGGCGGACCCTCGATGCTGATCGGCATGGGCGGCGGCGCCGCGTCCTCGGTTGGCAGCGGCCAGAGCTCGTCCGAGCTGGATTTCGCTTCGGTGCAGCGGGGCAATCCGGAGATTCAGCGCCGCGCACAGGAGGTCATCGACCGCTGCTGGGCGCAGGGCCCCGCGAATCCGATTTTGTTGATACACGACGTCGGCGCCGGCGGTCTGTCGAATGCGCTGCCCGAATCCATCGCGCACAGCCAGCGGGGCGGCAGGATCGATTTGCGCAAGATTCCAAGCGCCGAATCCGGGCTGTCGCCGATGGAGATCTGGTGCAACGAGGCGCAGGAGCGCTACGTACTCGCGCTCGTTCCGGGGAGTGTCGAGCGGTTCGCGGCCTTGTGCGAGCGCGAGCGCTGCCCCTTTGCGGTGGTGGGAGAGATCACCGGCGACGGGCGCCTGCGCGTGACCGATCCTAAGCTCGCGACGACGCCCGTCGATATCCCCGTCGAGGTGTTGCTCGGCCAGCTGCCGCGCATGAGCCGCAGCGTGCACAGCGTGCCGAAGAGCCGCTCACCGCTGTCGACCGCCGGCGCGACCCTCGCCGAATCGCTGGACCGCTTGTTGTGTCTGCCGACGATCGCCGATAAGTCCTTTCTGATCACGATCGGCGATCGCACGGTGGGCGGACTGATCAGCCGCGATCAGATGGTGGGCCCTTGGCAGGTGCCGGTGGCCGACGCCGCCGTCACCTTGAGCAGCTACGAGGGCTACACCGGCGAAGCCATGGCCATGGGGGAACGGGCGCCGGCAGCGCTGCTCGACGCGCCTGCATCGGGCCGACTGGCCGTGGGCGAGGCGATCACCAATATCATTGCGGCCGATGTGCGGCGGCTCACCGACGTTCGGCTGTCGGCGAACTGGATGGCGGCGTGCGGTGAGCCGGGCGAGGATGCCGACCTGCATGCGACGGTTCGCGCGGTGAGCCTTGAATTGTGCACCGAGCTCGGCATCACCATCCCGGTCGGAAAGGATTCGCTCTCGATGCGCACCGCGTGGAGCGACGCGCACGGCGCGCACTCGGTCATCGCGCCGGTATCGCTCGTCGTCTCGGCGTTCGCGCCGGTCGCCGACGCTCGCCGCACGCTCACCGCACAGCTCGATCTTTTACAGCCTTCGCGCCTGCTGCTGATCGACCTGGGGGCCGGCAAGAATCGCTTGGGCGGGTCGTGCTGGGCGCAGGTGTTCGAGGAGCGCGGCGGCGCGCCGGCGGATCTGGATGCGCCGGGGTTGTTGCGCGATTTCTTCACCGCCGTGCGCGAGCTGAAGGATCAGGGGCTATTGCTCGCCTATCACGACCGCTCGGACGGCGGACTGCTGGTGACGCTGCTGGAGATGGCCTTTGCCGCACACTGCGGCCTCGACATCACTCTCGGGGCCGAGGCGGATGCGATCGCGGCGTGTTTTGCCGAGGAGCTCGGCGCGGTGGTGCAAGTACCGGCGGCGCGCGTAGGCGAGGCGCGCCGCATTCTCGAGCGCTGCGGGCTCGACGCGCATTGCAGAGAGATCGGCGAGCCCACGGCCGGCAGCGAAGTGCAAGTGCGCCTCGATGGGCGGGTGGTGTATGCGGCGTCGCGCGTCGACCTGCACCGCCGCTGGAGCGAGGTGTCGTATCGCATGCAGGCGCTGCGCGACAATCCGGAATGCGCGCGCGAAGAGTATTCCCGCCTCCTCGATGCGCACGACCCGGGCCTGCACGCGGCATTGAGCTTCGACCCTGGCGAGGACATCGCGGCGCCCTATATTGTCGGTGCGGCGCGACCCGCACTGGCGGTGCTGCGCGAGCAGGGAGTGAACAGTCAAACGGAGATGGCCGCGGTTTTCACTCGCGCCGGGTTCGACGCCTATGACGTACACATGACCGACATTCTGCAGCGGCGCGTGCGTCTGGAGCGGTTTCACGGGTTGGTCGCCTGCGGCGGCTTCTCCTACGGGGACGTGCTCGGAGCGGGTGAGGGATGGGCCAAATCGATCCTCTTCAATCCGCTGGCCCGGGACGAATTCGCGGCTTTCTTCGGGCGTGCCGGCACTTTCACCTTGGGCGTATGCAACGGCTGCCAGATGCTGTCGGCGCTGCAGGAGTTGATTCCCGGCACCGACAGCTGGCCGCGCTTCGTCCGCAACCGATCCGAGCAGTACGAGGCGCGCGCGTCTCTGGTGCAGGTGCCGCGTTCGAATTCCGTGCTGTTTGCCGGCATGGAGGGCTCGGTGCTGCCGATCGTGGTGTCGCACGGCGAGGGACTCGCGGAATTCGCAAGCCAATCAGGGCCCGGCAAGCTGCTCGAGCAGGGCAGAGTGACGCTTCAATACGTCGATAACCGCGATGAGGTGACCGAGCGGTATCCCTTCAATCCGAACGGCTCACCGCTCGGCGTTGCCGGAGTGTGCAGCGTCGACGGCCGGGTCACTTCCGTCATGCCGCACCCCGAGCGGGTGTTTCGTACGGTGCAAAACTCGTGGGCACCCAAGGCTTGGCCCGAGGACGGCGGCTGGATGCGCCTGTTTCGCAATGCCCGGGCGTATTTGGCGTAGCCTAAGGCTCACGGCGGAATACTTTGAGACAGGCTCCTCAGGGCGGCGCCTCGCATTTCATGGCGCCGGTGTCGGCCTGCGAGGGCGCCACGAACTTGCGAAAATTCATCGCCTGCAGCAGCCTCGCCTTGCGGACGAATGTTTGATAGAGCAGGTCGCGCATGACCTCGAGCAGGATCCCGGCGCGCTCGGCATCGAGGTGCGGATGGTTCGGCCACGGGTCGCTGTCGGTGCCGAACAGCACGGCGCGCAGAGCGGCAAAGTTGTCGTCATCGAGCTCGGCGAGCGTGCGTATCTCCTGCAGCGTATCGAACATTTCCAGCTTGCCGCGCTCACCGAGTTCGCGGAACAGCGATTGCGCCGTGCGCCGGCTCATGGACCCGAACGCGTTGAAGCAGCTCGCCGCATAGCAGCTGAGCGCCTCCTTGAATAGGCCTTCGGCCTCCTCGGGCAGATAGGTCAGCGGGAAATTCTCGCGGGCGCGCTCGACTTCTACGTAGTTCGGTGCGAGCTCAATTCGCGAGGCCGTATAGTTTCTCACGAAAAACTTGAGAAATATGGGCTCGGCGCACGCATCGCATTGAAACACGATGCCGATCTGCTTTGGCTTGCGGCGGCTGAGATCCTCGAATTTGGGGATCGCGGCGGGCGTCAGATGAGCCAGGGTTTGGCAATGCGGGCAGGTCAGCGCGATGCCCTGGTACTCGACGTGCAATTCATCCTGCGGTGTGATGTAGATACTCATAGTTCCTCAACCCGTCAATGGCTTGTAACGAATTCGGTGCGGCTGCGAGGCATCCTCGCCCTTGCGCCGTTTGTGGTCCTCGACGTACTCCTGGTAGTTGCCTTCGAACCATACCACTTGTGAGTCGCCCTCGAACGCAAGTATGTGAGTCGCGATGCGGTCGAGAAACCAGCGATCATGCGAAATTACCACCGCGCAGCCGGGAAACGCCACCAGCGCCTCTTCCAGAGCGCGCAGTGTCTCGATATCGAGATCGTTGGTGGGTTCGTCGAGCAACAGCACGTTGCCGCCGGCTTTCAGCACCTTGGCCAGATGCACGCGGTTGCGTTCGCCGCCGGACAGATCGGCGATGAATTGCTGCTGCTGCACGCCTTTGAAATTGAAGCGTCCGACATAGCCGCGCGACGAGGTCTCGTAGCTGCCGACCTTGATTAAGTCAAGTCCGCCGGAGATCTCCTGCCACACGGTGTTCTTGTCGTTGAGCGCCTGGCGAGATTGATCCACATAGGCGAGCTTGACGCTGGGACCCACCCGAATCTCGCCGGCATCCGGCTTCTCCACGCCGGTCAGCATTCGAAAGAGGGTGGTTTTACCCGCTCCGTTGGGGCCGATGATGCCGACGATGCCGCCGGCGGGAAGGCTGAAGCTCAAGGCTTCGATGAGCAACCGATCGCCGAAGCCCTTGCGCACGTCCTTGCATTCGATCACCAGATCCCCCAGACGGTCGCCGGGAGGAATGTAGATCTCGTTGGTTTCGTTGCGCTTCTGGAACTCCTGTGAAGCCAGCTCCTCGTAGCGCTGGAGGCGCGCCTTGGACTTGGCCTGGCGCGCTTTCGGATTGGTGCGGACCCATTCGAGTTCGCGCTTGAGCGTCTTGGCAAGCGCGTCCTGTTGGCGCTCTTCCTGCGCGAGGCGCTGTGCCTTCTGGTCGAGCCAGGACGAGTAATTTCCCTGCCAGGGTATTCCATGACCCCGGTCCAGTTCCAGGATCCATTCGGCCACATTATCCAGAAAATACCGGTCATGCGTGACGGCGATGACGGTGCTCGGATACTCCTCGAGAAAATGCTCAAGCCAGGCGACCGACTCCGCATCCAAATGGTTGGTGGGCTCGTCGAGCAGCAGCATGTCGGGCTTGGACAGAAGCAGCCGGCACAGGGCCACCCGGCGCTTTTCACCACCGGACAATTGGCCGACCACCGCATCCCAGGGCGGTAGGCGCAGCGCATCAGCGGCAATTTCGAGCTTGCGCTCGAGCTCCCACCCGCCGGCCGCGTCGATCCTGTCTTGCATCTTCGCCTGCTCTTCCATGAGCTTGTTCATTTCCTCATCCGACATCGGCTCGGCGAAGCGGTCGCTGATCGCGTTGAAGCGATCGATCAGGCCCTGCACGTCGCCCACGCCCTCGCCGACCACCGCGCGCACCGTATTGGCCTCATCGAGCACGGGCTCTTGCGGCAGGTAGCCCACCTTGATGCCGACCTGCGCGCGGGCTTCGCCCTCGATTTCCTTGTCTACCCCGGCCATGATCTTCAGCAGCGTCGACTTGCCCGATCCGTTGAGTCCAAGCACACCGATCTTCGCCCCCGGGAAGAAGCTCAAGGAGATGTCGCGCAAAATGATGCGCTTGGGTGGCACGACCTTGCCAACCCGGTTCATGGTGTAGATGAACTGAGCCATGTACCGCCTATGCCGAAACACTTGGAGGGGGGAGCCTTTAGGATTATCCGCGCGCGGCGCAGACTTGTCACGGCGATTAGCAGGCGGGCTTAGGAGGCGTCCGATTGCGGCGCACTAGGGAAGCTCGGACGCATCGGCTACAATTAACGGCTATTTACTCGAGGCCCTCATGTTCAATTCCAAGATGACGATCGCCGACTTCGACCCCGAGCTTGCCAACGCCATTGCGAACGAGCGCCGGCGCCAAGAGGACCACATCGAGCTCATCGCATCGGAAAATTACGCCAGCCCGCGCGTGCTCGAAGCGCAGGGCTCGGTGCTCACGAACAAATACGCCGAGGGCTATCCCGGCAAGCGTTACTACGGGGGTTGCGAATACGTCGACATCGCGGAAACCCTGGCCATCGAGCGCGCCAAGAAACTGTTCGGAGCGGCATACGCGAACGTGCAGCCGCATTCGGGCTCGCAAGCGAATGCTGCGGTGTATCTCGCGCTGCTCAATCCCGGCGACGCCATTCTCGGCATGAGCCTGGACCACGGCGGCCACCTGACGCATGGCGCAAAGGTCAACTTCTCGGGGAAATTGTTCAAGGCCGCCCAATATGGGATCAAGTCCGATAGTGGCGAGATCGACTACGGTCAGGTGGACCGCCTGGCGCGGGAGCACCGGCCCAAACTGATCGTTGCCGGCTTTTCCGCCTACTCGCGCGCCATAGACTGGGCGCAGTTCCGTGCGATCGCCGATTCGGTGGGCGCGTATTTCATGGTGGATATGGCCCACGTCGCAGGTCTGGTCGCCACCGGTTTGTATCCGAATCCGTTGCCTTTCGCCGACGTGGTGACGACGACGACCCACAAGACTCTGCGCGGCCCGCGAGGCGGCCTGATTCTTGCTCGCCCGCACGAGGAATTGCACAAGAAATTCAATTCCATGGTGTTCCCTGGAACTCAGGGCGGACCGTTGATGCACGTCATCGCCGCGAAGGCCGTGGCGTTCTATGAGGCGCTGCAACCGGAATTCAAAGCCTACTCGTCGCAGGTCGTCTCGAACGCGCGAGCCATGACCCGCGTTCTGCAAAAGCGCGGCTACAAAATCGTGTCCGGCGGCACGGACAACCACTTGTTCCTGTTGGATCTGGTCGACAAGAACATCACTGGAAAGGACGCCGACGCCTCCCTGGGGCGCGCGCACATGACGGTGAACAAGAATGCGGTGCCCAATGATCCGCGGCCTCCGGCCGTGACGAGCGGCCTTCGAATCGGCACACCCGCGGTCACCACGCGCGGCTTGAAGGAGTCCGAAGCGGAGCAATTGTCCCATTGGATCGCCGATGTGCTCGATCACATGGGGGATGAGTCCACGGTGGAGCGCGTGCGCGCCGAAGCGATGGCGCTGTGCCGGCGGTTCCCCGTGTATGGCTGAAAATCAGTAGGCCGCATGCATTGTCCATTTTGCGGTCATACGGAGACTAAGGTCATCGATTCCCGCCTAGCCGGCGAAGGGCGGCAGATCCGCCGCCGTCGCGAGTGTCTCGAATGTGCGGAACGCTTCACCACCTTCGAGGCGGCGGAGTTGCTCCTGCCCACGGTGGTGAAGGGTGATCGCAGCCGCGAGCCCTTCGATGAAAGGAAACTGCTCGCCGGCATGCAAAAGGCGCTGGAGAAGCGCCCGGTGAGCCGCGCAGCCATCGAAGCCGCGGCGGCGAGGATCTGCCACAAATTGCGCAGTCTGGGCGAACGCGAAATCGCCTCGCGGGACGTCGGTGAATTGGTCATGGAGGAGCTGCGGCATCTGGACGAGGTCGGCTACGTGCGATTCGCGTCCGTGTACCGCAGCTTTCAGGACGTCGAGGCGTTCCGAACGGAAATCGACCTGCTGCGGCGCCAGCGCAGGCGCCGCGAGACCAACAAGGACCAGTTGCCGCTTCTGCCGGGCGAAGAACCGAGCGGCACGAGAAAATGACGGATTCGATCAGCGCGGAGGATCGGGTCCACATGGCGCGGGCGCTGGCGCTCGCGGCGCGCGGGCTGTACACCACCGATCCGAATCCGCGCGTCGGCTGTGTCTTGGTGCGCGACGGGGTCACGCTCGGCGAGGGCTGGCATGAGCGCGCTGGAGAAGCGCATGCGGAGGTTGCGGCGCTGCGTGCGGCAAGCGCCGGTGTCGATGGTGCCACGGCCTACGTCACGCTCGAGCCGTGCAGCCACACGGGGCGCACACCGCCGTGCGCCGATGCGCTGATAGCGGCGGGCATTCGCCGCACCGTGTGCTCCACGGCCGACCCCAATCCCAAGGTGGCCGGGGCCGGCATCGCGCGCCTGCGCGCCGCCAGAATCGCCGTCTCGGTGGGCGCGCTGGCCGGCGAGGCGCGTGCCCTCAACCCCGGCTACTTTTCGCGCTTCGAGCGCGGGCGGCCGCTGATTCGTCTCAAGCTCGCCATGAGCCTCGATGCGCGCACGGCGCCCGCCCGAAGCGAGGGCGAGAGCGGCAGGATATGGATCAGCGGCGAGGCATCGCGCGCCGACGTACAGAGCTGGCGTGCCCGCAGCTCCGCGGTCCTGACCGGCGCCGGAACGGTGCGCGCGGACGATCCGCGCCTCGACGTGCGCCTGGCGTACGGGCCGTGGGTCAGACAGCCATTGCGGGTGGTGCTGGATCCGGCGCTTTCCTGCGCTCCGAGCGCGCAGATATTCAAGGACGGCGGTGCCCTGGTGTTCGCCGCCCCGGACGCGCCCCATCGACCGGCGGCGCCCATCAGCGTCGAGCGGGTGCCTGCGGTTGGCCGCGCGCTGGACCTCAAAGCCGTGGTCGAACGCTTGAGCGCGCGCGAGGTCAACGAACTATGGGTGGAATGCGGCCCGCGGCTAGCCGCCTCCTTCCTCGATGCGCGGTTGGTCGATGAGCTGATCTTGTACGTCGCTCCGGTGCTGCTAGGCGCGGATGCTGCGCCGCTGACGGCTCTGTGCGCTTCGGGCTCGAAAAGCCCGCTGCCGAGATTTGAATTCGAGAGTCTGCAGCGCACAGGGGCCGACGTGCGGCTCATTCTGACGCCCCATGTCTCGACGCCCGAGGGTTCCTGAAGATGTTCACCGGCATTATCGTGGCGACCGGCCGTTTGCTCTCGATCAGCGCGAGGGACGGCGACTTGGATATCGGGATCGATGCCGCGGCCCTCGATGCCGAGCGCGTTGCGGTGGGCGACAGCGTCAGCGTGCAGGGAGTCTGTCTCACGGTGACGAGGCTGGACGGGGCGGTTTTTCATGCCGATGTATCGCGCGAAACCATGGCCAAGACCACGTTGGGAACTCTTGGGCAGGGCGCCCGCGTGAACCTGGAGCCCAGCCTGCGCGCGGGCGATCCCCTGGGCGGCCACCTGGTGAGCGGCCACGTCGATGCGGTGGGCACGCTGGCCGCGATCTTCCAGGACGGCCGATCCTCGCGCTTGCAGTTCGTACTGCCGGCACCTC
The DNA here is from genome assembly GCA_052326345.1 of Steroidobacteraceae bacterium. GTDB lineage: Bacteria > Pseudomonadota > Gammaproteobacteria > Steroidobacterales > Steroidobacteraceae > Bog-1198. Next base: position 155,786 of record JBKQOZ010000052.1, read on the forward strand.
TATTGCGCTACGTGGCGCCAAAAGGGTCCATTTGCGTCGACGGCGTGAGTCTGACGGTCAATGAAGTCAGCGGGCAGCGCTTCGACGTCAACATCATTCCACACACGCGCGAGGTGACGACGCTGGGCGAGCTGCGCGCCGGGGCGGGCGTCAACATCGAGATCGACCTGATAGCACGATACCTGGAGCGGCTTTTGCCGCCTTTCGCCGACCTTCGCAAAGACAGCTAGAAGCCCTGTAATTTCAGCGCCGACCTGTAATTTCAGCGCCGAAGATTAAGGATTAATCTCGGTCTCGCCGGCCACTGCACTCGATGTTGAGATAAGTTACTGAGGCACTTGAATTCGCTGGGCTCGCAGGTCTTTTTGTGCACCGCGGCCATCGGCCACCGCCGGAAATTCGCTACGAATGACATTGACATGATTCAGGAAAAACCTGATTCTGCAAAAATTGCGAAATAGATACTTGCGCAGAGAGAGAAAATAACTTAGGAGCGAAAAGGGGTGCAGCGGACTTCCGTCGATCACAAGCGCCTCATGCGCGAATCGACCGATCGCGTGCATAGCGCTCTATACAGCGGCAATCCCAGCGAACAATTGGTCGCCAGTCGGCTATTGGAGAGTCCAGCGGCGTTTCGGACCTGGGAGAACGAGCATTCTGGACTGATGCGCGAGGTCGCGACCCCCAGTTTCAGGCGTACGCAAGCGGCCTTGCTTAAAAAGGCGACATTCCGGCTGCTCCACCGCAAGGCGCTGTTCGAATATCTGCGCGATGCGCGAATTCGGGGCAGCGTGCGCCGGCGCATCATCATTTCCTTCCATCCGGCGCAGGACTACACGCGATCCGTCATCGCCGAGCATGGACTGTATGTTCGCAAGGCCTGCAGCTTTCTTTGCACGAGCCACGTCGGCGGCAATGTCGTGCGCGACCCTGGGTTTTTCGATCCGATGAAGCGCTACCAGGAGCTCTACGCGGAGTATTTCCAAATCTTTTGCAGGACGCATTTCGGCACGGACTCCGACGATACTGAACCGCAGGCGGAGTTGCTGCCGTTGCTCAAGCACCAGCTCGAAGAGTGCCGCATGGCGATCATGAATCCGCAACCGGCAGCGGTCTGGCTGATGCGCGAAACCGAATTGCGCGAGCCCACCGGCGATACGGTCCGGCTGCCCCGGCTGGGCGGTTTGCAGCGGAAGCCCTAGACCTCATGGTTTGCCGATGGGAATGCACATGAGTTTCAGGCCTGTCCTGTTTGTTGCGGTTGTATCGGTATTGAGCGGAATTGCCGGTGCAGATGAATTCAAGCCCCCGCCAATGAAAGATGGTCTCTGGGAGACCCATAGTACGCAGACCCAGCAAGGCAGGACCGTGTTTGATACGTCGGTCAAGATGTGTCGATCGAAAGAGCTCACGAAGTCGATGCAGTCGAGCGGAGAGGAGTTTAGGAAGAAGTATGCATGTACCTCCGCCGTCACCCAACCGTCACCCAACACGTATGCGGAGGAGAGCCGTTGCGCCAAAGGGCCGAACGCCGGCTCGGTCACCAAGATCATCTACACCTATCAAGGCGATACCGCGTCTCATACGGAGATGCACATGAACGACGGCAAAACCGAAACAGTCGTGGTCATCGACGCCAAGTATCTGGGTAGCTGCCCGGCGGGCATGAAGCCCGGCGACGTAGTAATGCCCGACGGCAAAAAAATCTCCGGCGATAGTTAAAAGGAGCTTCGCAGCGTCTGACGGCCCACCGCCGCCGTACCTGCACGCAGACCGTCTTTATCCGTCACGCCTCGCAGGATGCGCTGGCCGCCGCCTTATCTGTCGGTGAACGGCTCCTTATGGGCCGCTCGGCCACCCGGCGGTGCTACCGAGGGCTTCCTAGGCAAATCACGTACGAACCGGCAGACGCTTGAAAGGTCTTAGTCGGTTCAGCTACAGCCAAATACCGTCTCGCCGCAGCCTGCCCGCAGCCCAGGCCGATGGCGGCGCAAGCTACAATACTGCCCCTCTCCATGACACGCGACCCGGGAGCCGGCCCACGCTGGCGGTATATATGATGGTATCTATCCTGATTGATTTCAAAAATATGTTGTACAAACAATACGTTACGGCTCAAATCAGCCTACTCGCACGCTACCTGGAACGTCTCGCAAACCATCCACCGGAAACCTGCTGATGTCATCACCAAATACCATCGACGACCCGTCAAACCCGGCACCGGCCACGCAGAGCCCGTCGAGGGCCGATGAGATCGGGCAATGGCTCAATTCCTACATGCACTTGTTCGGCCTGCAAGGAAAAGGCACGGCGCTGATCCTGGGCCTGCTGGCCATCGCCTGGATCAGTGCCGGCATCTACAAGGTGCAGCCGGACGAGCAAGGCGTGGTTCTGCGCTTTGGCAAATGGGTCCAAACCACCGCTCCCGGACTGCACTACCACCTGCCTTACCCCGTTGAGACCGTGCTGCTGCCCAAGATCACCCAGGTCAACCAATTGCAGCTCGGCATCGCTCGCCTGGCCGGAGCCAGCAATAGCACGGCGCATGAGCGGCAGATGCTCACGGGAGACGAAAACATCGTAGAGGCCGACTGCGCGGTGTCTTGGCGCATCAAGGATGCCGGCAAGTTTCTTTTCAAGGTCGACCACCCGGAGGCTGCGCTCAAGGTCGTGGCGGAAAGCGCACTGCGCGAGATCATCAGCCGTACGCCGATTCAAGCCGCCATGTCGGACAAGCGCGCGCAGGTCGCCGAACAGACCAGAGACTTGCTGCAGACTCTGCTCGACGACGCCGATTCCGGGATATTGGTTACCCAGGTGCAGTTGCAGCGGGTCGATCCGCCGGGTGTCGTCATCGATGCCTTCAACGACGTGCAGCGCGCGCGGGCCGACCAGGAGCGCACCCGCAATGAGGCAGAAGCATACGCCAACGACATCATTCCACGGGCTCGCGGGGAGGCATCGCACATTGCCGAGGAGTCGGAGGCCTACAAGTCGCAGGTGATCAATCTGGCCCAAGGCGACGCCAAGAGCTTCCAGTTGATCTATGCGAGCTATGCCGGGGACAAGGATGTCACCGCCTGGCGCCTATACCTCGAAAGCGTGGACGAGGTGCTAAAAAAGGCTACCAAGGTCATCATCGATACTTCGGGCAAAGGGGTAGCCGGCATCGTTCCTTATTTGCCGCTGGCGGATAAGGAGAAAACAGGAGCAGCCAGGGAGCCGCAGAAATGAACGCGAAGGTGCCCGTCGCGATCGCTGTTGGCTCGTTTTTTCTGCTTTGGCTGCTGTCGAGTACGCTCTACACGGTCAGTGAAGTGCAGCAGGCCTTGATCGTTCGTCTCGGGGCGCCGATCGGCGTCGTGAGCGAACCGGGGTTGAAATTCAAGCTGCCGTTGGTCGATTCGGTCATCTATTACGACCGCCGCTTGCTGACTTTGGAGCCGGTCGTTGAGCAGGTCATCCTGGGGGACCAAAAGCGCATCGAGGTGCAGACCTACGCACGCTACCGCATCGCCGACCCCTTGCGCTTCTATAACGCCGTGCGCACGGTGGAGCTGGCTGAGCCGCAACTCGCTCAGCTGGTGAGCTCGTCGCTGCGCCGCGAGCTGGGTCAGGTACCGCTGCCATCGCTGCTGTCGGAGCAGCGGACGCACATCGTCGAGCAGATTCAGAAAGAGGTGGCCGACAGGGCCAAGGATGTGGGAATCGCCGTCGTTGAAGTCCGCTTCCACCGGGCCGATCTGCCGTTGGAAACAAGTCAGGCCATTTACGACCGGATGACCTCGGAGCGGCAGCGCGAGGCCAAGGAACTGAGGGCGCAGGGCTTCGAATGGGCCCAGGAAATCCAGGCGAAAGCCGATCGCGAGCGCACCGTCATCCTGTCCGAAGCGCAACGCGAAGCCAAGATCACTCGCGGCACAGCCGATGCCGAGGCCAACCAGATTCTGTCCAGCGCCTTTGGCAAGGATCCTCAGTTTTACAGGCTGTACCGATCCCTGCAGACATACCGGCAAGCCCTGGCGAATGCCGGACCGACGATCGTGCTCTCACCGGACACCGAGTTTCTGCGCTTCTTCAAGACCGGCCCGGGCACGACCCCGAAGCATTGATGGTCGTATCAGCGCAAGGACAGTTCAACTGGCGCCAGATGCTGGTCACGTTCGGCCCGGGTTTGGTGGTCATGTTGGCCAATACGGAAGTTGGCAGTGTGATTACCGCGGCTCAAAGCGGCGCAAAATGGGGCTACCGGCTCTTGCTGCTGCAGTTGTTGATCATTCCGGTTCTGTACACGGTACAGGAGTTGGCCGCTCGCCTGGCGCTCGGAACGGGCAAGGGCTACGCCGAACTGATCCAGCAGAACTACCCTCGCAGCATGACCTTTGTCTCGATCGCGGCGCTGACGGTGAGTTGTTTCGGCACGTTGGTCACCCAAATGATCGGACTGGCGGGAATCGGCCAGTTGTACGGCATCCCCGTCTGGGTATCGATCGCCCTGCTGATCGTCGCTATCCTGCTGATGGTGGGCCTCGGGGCTCACCGGTCCGTGGAGCGCACGGTCATCGCGTTCGGCCTGTTCGAGCTGGGATTCCTGCTCATTGCCTGGGAAGCCCATCCGGACGTCCGTAAACTCTTCACCGGACTTCGTGAGATGCCGCTTGGAAACCACGACTATCTCTATCTTCTGGCCGCCAACCTCGGTACCAGCGTGATGCCTTGGGCGATCTTCTACCAGCAGTCGGCATTGATCGACAAAAAGCTAAGGGTCGGGCATCTGAATATTGCCCGGCTCGACATCCTGATAGGCGCTATTCTCTGCCAGACCGTGACCGCTTCGGTATTGATTGCCGCAGCAGCAACCTTTGGCGAATTTCAGCAGCCCGTGCAGCTGGAAGGCCTGCCGCAGATCGCCACGGCCTTCAGCGCGACACTCGGTCCGATCATCGGTCGTTTGGTATTCGTCGCCGGATTGGGCGGCGGGGCTCTGGTCGCCACCGTAACGGTCTGCCTGACGGCGGCCTGGGCACTCGGGGAGGTAGCGGGCTTCCATCACTCGCTGGAGCACCAGCCGCTGCAGGCGCCTTGGTTCTACGCCGCCTTTGCGCTGATCTTGCTGCTGGGCGGCGGGTTGGTCGCCTCCGGCGTCAATCTCATCCGGCTGTCGATCGCCATGGGGGTGGTCAATGCGCTGCTGCTGCCGGTAGCGCTCGGCTTCCTGTTCCAGTTGGCGCGCACGAGACTCGCGGAGCCGCTGCGGCTGAAGGGTGCTTATGCCGCAACGGTCGGAACAATCTTTTTCTGTACCGCCGCCACGGGGGTTTATGCCGCCTTGGCCGGCATCGCCGGATGAAGGGCCGCCGCGATGGGCTTTGACAATCTCTTCCACTACCTGAATCAGACGCTCGAGGTGTTGTTCGTCAATCTGCTGCTGAGCGGCGACAATGCGGTGGTGATCGCACTTGCATGCCGCTCGCTGCCGCCGCAACTAACGAGGCGCGCGATGTGGATCGGCATCGATGGCGCCATTGCGCTGCGCATCCTGCTCGCTACCGTGGCCAGTTTTCTGCTGTCCATTCCGCTGCTGAAGCTGGTGGGCGGCGTCGCACTGACTGTGATCGCAATCAAGCTGACCGTCGAGCGACACGCAGGAACGGAATCCGGCAAGAGCCCGCGCAAAAATTCGCCCGGCCTGTGGTCGGCCGCCGGCACGATTATCGTCGCCGACCTGGTCATGAGTGTGGACAATGTGGTCGCACTGGCGGCGGTCGCCCAAGGCAGCATCTTCATCCTGAGCATGGGCTTGTTGATGAGCGTGCCCCTGCTGTTGTTCGGCAGCTTGCTGATCAGCGCCTTGCTGAGACGACACCCGCTGCTGAAGCGCGCCGGTGGCGCAATGCTCGGCTGGCTTGCCGGCGAAATCGCCATCTCCGATCCGATGATCATGGATTGGGTCAACCAGCAAGCACCGGCGTTGACGGTAGTCGTACCGATCCTGGTCGTCGTCTTCGTGCTGATCGAGAGCAGGATAATGGAGGAGGCGCAGGCGGCCGCGTATGCACTGCGACCGAGGCTCAGACCCAAAGCGGCGATCATCAAATCGCCGCCTGCCACAATCGAGCAGGCTGCGCCCGCGGCCGCCGTGAGTGCTGCGCCCGCGGCCGCCGAGACTGCCTTGCAGCGTCAGCCCAAGCCCGCCGCCGCGGCGCCGCCCGTCGACGGCACGACGAGCGATGTGCGAGCGCCATGGCATAAGCGCGTCAAGCTTTCGGTTTGGATTACTACCGCTGTTTCGATCGCGTTGCTCTGGATTTTATTCAGATCCTTATCGCTCGATTTTCCGGCGACGACCCCTGCCTTGCAGTGGACCCCTCCGGCCGGGCAGCGGTGAGGTTCACGGGTCGCGCGACTGCGGCAATCTGGATGCGAGCTACAATGAGGCCGCCGGCCAGGGCCAAACCAACGGAGTGACGGCAAAATCATGTCTGTGTTGAACACGATCGATGAGATTCTCGAGGACATTCGCCGGGGGAAAATGGCGGTGCTCATGGACGATGAGGACCGCGAGAATGAGGGAGATCTGATCATGGCGGCGGAATGCGTGCAGGCCGAAGACGTCAACTTCATGGCGCGCTACGGGCGCGGCCTGATCTGCTTGACGCTGACGCGGGAGCGCTGCCGCCAGCTGCGTCTACCGCTGATGGTGAGCGAGACCGACAGTTCCCACCGCACCAACTTTACCCTCTCGATCGAGGCAGCCGAGGGCGTCACCACCGGCATTTCGGCCCATGACCGGGCGCATACGGTGAGAACCGCGGTGGCTCCGCAGGCGCGCCCGGAGGATTTGCGGCAGCCGGGCCACATCTTTCCCCTGATGGCGCAACCCGGAGGCGTGCTCACACGCGCCGGTCACACGGAGGCCGGCTGCGATCTGGCGCGTCTTGCCGGATACTCTGCGGCCGCGATGATCGTCGAGATCTTGAACGACGACGGCACCATGGCGCGCCGCCCCGATCTGGAGCGCTTCGCGAAGGCGCATGCATTGAAGATCGGCACCATCGCGGACCTCATTCGCTACCGCCTCAAGAACGAGCGCACGGTCGAGCGCATCTACGACGAGCCGGTGGACACGGAATTCGGGGGATTTAAGCTCTGCTGCTACGAGGATCACGTCAACAAGAACGTGCACATCGCACTCGTGAAGGGCGATTTGAACTCCGCAGCGCCCCCGTTGGTCAGGGTGCACATCAAGGACACGCTGCGCGACCTGGTCGGCGTGCGCAGCGAGAAGCTCGGGTGGCCGCTGCGCGCCGCCGTGCGCCGTGTGGCGAGCGAACCGTCCGGAGTGGTCATCGTCTTGCAGCCGGAGGAGACGCCGCGAGACTTCATGGACAGCATCCGGCAGCTCGACGCGAGACCCGTGTCGTCGGTGCGCAATGCCGGGGCGACGGTGCTGCGAACGTATGGAATCGGGGCGCAAATACTCAGGGACTTGGGGCTCAAGCGCATGCGGGTGCTGAGCGCACCGAAACAGCTTCAGGGGCTGGCCGCCTTCGATCTCGAAATCACCGAGTACGTCGATGGCGGTGAATGAATGCAGCCGGGCTTATACTGTCCCGGGAAGCCCGGGGGTGCGGCTCGTGGAACTGCGAGGACGGATTTGTGCCTATTGATCAGCCCAAGATATTCGAGGGCGAACTGCTGGTTCGCGATCTGCGCTTCGCGCTGGTGGCCGCGCGATTCAACGATCTGATCGTCGAGCCGCTGATGCGGGGCGCGCTCGATGCGCTCAGGCGTCATGGTGCGACGGAGAAGCAGATCGAGATCGTGCGCGTTCCCGGCGCATTCGACATTCCCATCGCCGCGCGCAAACTGGCGCTGTCTCGCCGCTATGAGGCTCTGATTGCACTCGGCGCCGTGGTCCGCGGGCAGACGCCGCATTTCAACTACGTCGCCGGAGAGTGCGCCTCCGGACTCGCTCGCATCGCGGTCGAGTCCGGCGTGCCCATCGGATTCGGCGTGTTGACGACCGATACGATGGAACAGGCGATCGACCGGGCCGGCGGCAAGGCGGGCAACAAGGGAGCCGATGCGGCGCTGGCAGCGCTTGAAATGGCTAATCTACTACGCCGGCTGGACCAGTGACGGCGAACCCGCACCGCGCTCGCAGCCTCGCCCGCAGGCTTGCGCTGCAGGCGCTGTATCAGCTGCAGATCAACCCGCGATCGTGGCAGGACACTCATCGGCAATTTGCGGCCGATCCGGAGGCCGAGCGGGTGGACCGGGCCTACTTTCAGGAACTCATCGAGGCGATCGCGCCAAACCGCGACGCGCTCGATTCGCGCCTCGCGATGCTGTGCGAGATTCCGCCTGCGGAGCTTGACCCGATTGAGCACGCGGTGCTGTGGCTGGGGCTGCACGAATTGGCGTCGTGTCCCGACCTGCCATATCGGGTTGCGCTCGCGGAGGCGGTTCAGCTCACCAAACAGTTCGGCGCCACGGACGGCCATAAGTTTGTGAACGCGGTATTGGATCGCGCGGCGCAAGAGCTGCGGCCGCACGAATACGCGCAGCAAACGGAATAGCGCAGCTTGGGTCACGAGTTTTCGCAGCTCGGGGAATTCGACGTGATACGCCGCTTCTTCACCGGCATTGGCGCCGTCCGGTCCGACGTCGTGCTGGGAGTCGGCGATGACGCGGCGCTGCTGCAGGTGCCGGCGGAGGCGGAATTGGCGGCAGCGGTGGATACGCTGGTCGCCGGGCGGCATTTCCCGCACGACAGCGACGCTCGATCGATCGGATACCGGGCGCTGGCGGTGAATTTGAGCGACCTGGCGGCGATGGGCGCGACACCCGCTTGGGCGACCTTGGCATTGACGCTGCCCAGCGCAGACCCTGAATGGCTCGAGCGGTTTTCGGGCGGCTTTTCGGATCTCGCGCATGCGCACGGCGTGGCGCTGGTCGGCGGCGACACCACTTCCGGTCCGCTGACCGTCAGCGTGCAGATCCTGGGTCATGTCGCGCGCGGCTCGGCGCTGCGCCGCAGCGGCGCGCAAGCCGGCGACCTTTTGGCGGTGACCGGTACTCTCGGCGACGCCGGCGCAGGGCTGGCTCTGGTGACCGCTCCCGGGAGGCGCGATTTATCCACAGCCGCACGCGAACTCATCGAGCGCTTCGAGTACCCGACGCCGCGGGTCGAATTCGGCGCGGCTGCCCGCGGAATCGCGAGCGCAGCCATGGATCTGTCCGACGGCTTGGCGGGCGACCTGCCGAAACTGGCGAGCGCCAGCGGGCTCGCCGCGCACGTCGATCTGGAGCGTTTGCCGCTGTCCCAGGCATTGCTGGCCGCGGCCAGTGCGCAGCAGGCGCGCGATTGGGCGCTCGGCGCCGGCGACGATTATGAACTGCTTCTGGCCGTGCCTCCCAGCCGCTACGACGCGCTGGCCGCGCTGGCGGTCCGATTGAACTTAAGACTGACCAGAATCGGTGAGCTGCGTCGCGGAATAGGCGTGACCTGGGCCTGGCAGGGAGAGCCGATCACGCTGCGCCTCCAGGGATACGACCACTTTCGCTGAGCCTCGACCGAAATCACAGTATAGCGCCGCCCTGCCGACGTATCCTCTATCAACAGTTTTGATGTCGCCGAGGCGGCACGGTTACCCTTGACCAATATACGGCCCAGCCAACTCGCGAAGTCTTCGACCGGTCGCGCCACATTGCCTGAAAAGATCGGCAAGTACGTGATTATTAACGAAGTCGGGCGCGGCAGCACGGGTGTCGTGTATCTCTCGCACGATCCCTACTACGGCCGCGATGTGGCGATCAAGGTCTACAACGTCGATTCCAGCGGCGATGAGAATCGCAAGCGCATCGCGCGCAAAATGTTCCTTTCCGAAGCGCACATGGTCGGAATGCTGCAGCATCCGAACATCCTGCCGATCTACGACGCCGGCGAGGAGAATGGGCACTGTTACATCGTGACGGAGCACGTGCACGGGGCGCGAACGCTCGCCGCATACTGCCGGCCCGATAATTTGCTGCGCATCGACGATGTGGTCGAGCTCATCTACAAGGCGGCGCGCGCGCTGCATTACGCGCACAGCCGCGGTGTCATCCACCGCGACGTTAAGCCCAGCAATATCATGCTGACGCTCGACAGCGACGTGCGAATCATCGACTTCGGCATTGCCCTGGTCGCAGATTCGGAGATCTCGCGCATCGAGGGAATCGCCGGCAGCCCGTCGTACATGTCCCCCGAACAAGTACAGTCGATTGAATTGACCAATCGTTCGGACTTGTATTCGCTGGGGGCGGTGATGTACGAACTTCTGACCGGAACGAGGCCGTTTCGGGCCGGTAATCTGCAAAAGCTCCTGCATCAAATCGTGTTCGCCACGCCGCCGCCCATTCACACGTTGCGGCCCGAGATTCCCGAGGAACTGGAAAACGTAACGGCCGTCGCGTTGCAGAAGGACCCGGCGAAGCGCTATAAAACGGGCCTCGACTTCGCCGCCGAATTGACCCGCGTACATCAGAAATTGCGCGCTCAATACAACCGCATCGACCAGCAGGAGCAGTTCAGCCTGTTGCGCAAACTCAAGTTCTTCCACGAGTTCTCTCACAGCGAGATTTGGGAAGTGCTGCGCGCCAGCAGCTGGCAGGACTACGCCGACGCGGAGGAAATCGTCAAGGAAGGCGAGATGGACGATCGGTTCTACATCATCGTTCAGGGACGCGTCGGCGTGGCGCGCCTCGGCAAGGCGCTGGGCTATTTGGACAGCGGCGACTGCTTCGGCGAGACCAGCTACGTGCGCGGCGCCAAGCGCACCGCCACGATCATTGCCTCGGGCAACGTCATGGTCATGAAGGTGAGTTCCACTCTGCTGGAGCAAGTGTCGGCCGAATGTCAGCTGCGCTTCAATCAGGTGTTCCTGCGCAGCATGATCGGGCGGCTGCAGAGCGCGGAGCGCGGAACTTAGAGCGGTTTCGCCTCGTCCTTGTCGTGCTCGATCATCGCGTACGCCGAATGATTGTGGATCGATTCGAAATTCTCTGATTCGACCATGTACGCGCGAACCCGCCGGTCTGCGTTGAGTACGACGGCCACGTCGCGCACCGTGTCCTCCACGAATTTCGGGTTGTCGTAGGCGCGCTCGGTGACGAACTTTTCGTCCGGCCGCTTCAAGATTCCGTACACTTCGCATGAGGCGTTCGCCTCGGCAACGTCGATCAATTCCTCCAGCCACATGTGCTCATTGAGCTTTGCCGTCACGGTGATGTGCGAGCGCTGATTGTGCGCGCCGTAATCGGATATCTTCTTCGAGCAGGGGCACAGGCTCGTGGTTGGCACCACCACTTTCAGCCATACGTCGGTCTTGCCGCTGCGATACTCGCCGAAAATGGTGGCCTGGTAATTCATCAAACTTTCGACGCCCGAGATTGGGGCTCTTTTCATCACGAAATATGGAAAAGTCATCTCGATATGGCCGGCGGTGGCATCGAGATGCTCGGTCATCTCCTCGAGCATTTTGCCGAACGAATCGACGGATATCTCACGCTCGTGGCGATGCAGGATTTCGACGAAGCGCGACATGTGCGTGCCCTTGAAATTGTGCGGCAGGTTGACGTACATGCTGAAGTTGGCAACCGTGTGCTGCTCGCCGTTCGCCCGATCCTTCACTTTGACCGGGTGGTAGATGTCCTTGATGCCCACTTTGTTGATGGGGATCTGGCGCGTATCGGCATGGCCCTGTACATCTTCGACGGGCAGCAGACCGGGCTTCTTGGCAGGAGCGGCGACGTGCATATGGCTTCCTAACTGTGCTGCCGGCCCGACATGGGGTCCAGGACCGCATAATGCAATGATATCAGACCATTCGGCGGAATTTGGCGCCGCCGCACGGCCGGCCGCAACGGCCCACAGCCGCTGAGTGCGTTCAGGCGGGTTTGGGCTCGTCGGTGCCGAACTCTTCGGCTTGGGGTTCGCCGGCTTTTTTCAGCAGGATCTCGACTTTCTGCTCGGCCTCTTTGAGAGCCGTCTGGCAGCTGCGGGTCAGCATGACGCCGCGCTCGAACGCCGCGAGGGACTCCTCCAGCGGCAAGTCACCGTGCTCCAGACGCTCGACGAGTTCCTCGAGATCGCGCATCGCGGCCTCGAAATCCAGAGGCTCTGAATCAACTTCCGTTTTGCTGGAGGGCATGGCTGCGAAAGGTACACAGGCGAGACGGCCGGGTCAAACTCTGTCCAGGACGTGCGCAATCTCACGCTCGCCAAATCCATCGCAGCGCGTCTGTACAGGAAATCGCCAAGTCGTGATACGCGTCACAGCGACAGGGTCGCGCTCCGGCCGGTTTTCGGTACCATTGGAGTTGGGAAGCTATATGCGAACTTCGATCAAACAAATTCTCGCTTGCGGGTGGCTTTGTGCAGCCGTGTTGGGCAGCGCAGCATGTGGGCCGCGCCGGATACCTTCCATGACGGTCGAAGACCTGATGGAGGATCGGGTGACGCTCGACGGCGTATTGATGAAATGCGATCGGAGTCCTGCAAAGGCGCGCACCGACTCGGAATGCCTCAACGCGCGCATAGCCGTCGAGCGCCTGGCGCAAGACCATGAGCACGACCCGGCCGAGGACAAAAAGCGTGACGAGGAATTCGAGCGCCGGCGCGAGGAATTGAGGGTGGCGCAGGAGAAACTGCGCCGAGACCAAGAAGCTAAGACGAAGGTCGATGCCTATAGTTTACCGGTCGTTCCAGTCGATCCTGCGCAGCCGGCGAAAACCGATCCGCCGCCCGTGGCCGGTGCGACCACTCCCTAGCCGGCGCCCGCCGATCGACGCTAGCAGGAATCAGTCGCTCTTAGGACCAGCGAGGTACTCCTCGTCGGTGACATGTTCCATCCACTCGACGAACCTGCCGTTAAGTGCCTCCTGGACTGCGATGTGCGTCATTGCCGCTGACGGCGTGGCGCCATGCCAGTGCCTGTGGTTCGGTGGACACCAAATCACGTCGCCCGCGCGGATCTCGACGATCGGCTCGCCCTCGCACTGTGTCCAACCGCATCCGGCGGTGACGATCAAAGTCTGACCCAGCGGATGGGTGTGCCAGGCGGTGCGTGCGCCCGGCTCGAAGGTGACGCTCGCGCACGATACGCGGGCCGGCTCCGGCGCGGTGTTCAGCGGATCAATACGGACGTTTCCGGTGAAGAAGTTGGCGGGTCCCTTCTGCGAAGGTTGCGATCCGGCGCGTTTCAATTCCATAGCGGTTCCCTCTTTCTGAAAGTAAAGCCGTGATCGCGGATGAGCACCGTGAAGGCGTCGTGATGGAAAGCCGCCCAGGTGTGCGGTATTGCTGTATGAAGGCGGGACTGAACAGTGGAGGGGTCGACGTCGTGTCGCGCGAAATCACCCATTGCCCATTGCTTCGGTCGAGAACGAGCGTCCATCCTCGAGTGATCGTAGCATTACGTGCCGGAGCCACACTAGATCCGCCGACTATCGCAATACGAAGTCGACTGAAGGTCGACCGGTCGACCGCCCGTCGCGAGGCAATCTATCACCCCGGAAGAGTGATACGAAGAGCATTGCTACAGCGGGCGGCGGCAGCGTGCTCGCCGCCAACCGCTGTGTCGCACGATGTGGAGGAATTCGTCGGCCAGTTCGACTGGCTCGAGCAAGCAAGCCTTTCGCCCGTGCCTGGCTGGAGCAGGGGCCCGAGTGGCTGTATATATCGGCCCCGCCGGCACGCGCGTCAAGCGATCAATCCGGCGTATTCATCGAAATATCTATTCGAGTTGAATGGTCCGCAGATACTCCGTCAGGCGCGCAATGAGTTCTTCGGTGCGGCGCTGGGGGTCCGGATACCCGGCATTCTGATTTTCTTGATAGAAATCGAAACCCCATACCGGCATTTGCCGCGAGCCATGAGGCGGCAAGGTCGTGCGGCCGTCGATGATCTTATGGATCTGCTCCACCGGGAAAACCCCGCCATGACGGTGGGCGATCCGGGTGAGGTCGGGCACCTCCACCTTGAAACTCTTCGCCGCGGGGCCATCGCCACGCGCCTTGTCGCCATGGCAGCTGGAGCAAAAGCGCTTGTAAAGCTCAGCGCCGGTGTAGCCGGATAAATCCTGAGCACGCGCCGGAGCGGATGCCAGGACGAGCAGCAGCGTGACCATGATGCTCGCCAAGAGCGTGTATCGGACATGAGGGCACATTACAACCTCCAATGAACCACGCTAGAATCGCCGATGGGTTGCTCAAGTCAATCCGTATTCCTACGCAGTACTCCAGCCGGCTGCCGGAAGGCTCGATTTCCTTGGACGTTACGAACAGACTGTGCAGATGAAGCGGCCACAGATCACGCCCCAGCACATCGGAATCGTCGGCTGTTCCGCAGAAGGCGCGGCCCTTTGCTATCGGACGATTTGCATCGAGGGCGAGGCCCTGATGGGACCATTTGGCCATCCCGAGGTTTCTATGCACACGCCACCGCTCTCGGCTTATATGGACAGCTTAGAGCGCGGCGACTGGACGGGAGTGGCCGACCTGATGCTGGCCTCGGCGAACAAGCTGGCGGAAATGGGCGCCGATTTTCTGATTTGCCCGGACAACACCATCCACCAGGCCTTGCCGCAGGTGCTGCCGCGGTCGCCGCTGTCGTGGCTTCACATTGCCGAGGTCGTTGCGGACCACTCTGTTCAACGCGGATTCCGGCGCTTGGGCTTGACCGGTACACGCTGGTTGGTGGACGGCCCCGTATATCCTGATGTGTTCAACGCGCGTGGACTCGGCCTTGTCCGGCCGACCGACGCCGAGCGCGATGCCATCGACCGCATGATCATTGAAGAACTGACCCGTGGCAAGATCAGGCCGGAGTCTGTCGCCTATTTTCAAAAGGTCATCGGCCGGATGTCGCATGACAATTGCGACGCGGTCGTGCTGGGCTGCACCGAGATCCCGTTGCTCATCAACGACGAGAATTCGCCGTTGCCGACGCTCGATTCAACCCGGCTGCTCGCTCGGGCGGCATTGCGACGTGCGGTCAACAGTTAAATTGCGCGTGTGCGAGTCTGTATCGCTTGGCCAAGGCTTTGCAAAGCTGGTGAATTGGGCTCAATCTACGGCCGACGTCGTCCCGCCGGCGGAGGCAATATCGCGGAGCAACAGCGCCGATCAAGAGCGGCGGTGATGGCGCCAAAAGGCGGTCCGTCCCTCCTCAGTCATGTCACGTAGAGGTTACCGATGCGGACAAGAACACTACTCGTCATTCTGATCATGCTGTTGATTGCCGCCTTCCTGGTCGTCAACTGGTCGGTATTTGCGGCTTCTGCGAAATTCAGTCTTATATTCACCAGCATCGATGTGCCGATGGGATCGGTGTTGCTTGGAATCCTGACGCTGATCGCGCTCACATTCGGCATTTACAGTGCCGTTTCCTGGAGCGCCATACTGCTCGAATTTCGCCGACAAGCGAAGGAGCTGACCGTTCAACGAACGCTTGCCGATCAGGCAGAAGCCTCGCGCTTTACCGAGCTACGATCCGTCGTTCACGATGAGTTGCAACATCTGGCCGATAGAATGACTCAGATGCACGATGCGTTCCGAGTAGAGATCCGCGACAACGCGAATTCGCTTGCGGCGACAATCGGTGAGTTGGATGATCGAATTCAGAGGCTCTACAGTGTGGATAGAGACGAATGACCACACTCACCTGATCGATTTCATTTTCTTTCTCGAGATTTGCTTGGCCACCTTTTTCTTCGCTTTGCGCCGCATCTTCACGAGTTCGTCTATGAGATCATCGATTGGCTCATGCTTTTTCGCCTTGCGCCGCATCCAAACGAGGGCGTCGAGAAGATCGTCCAAGACTTCTTGTTTCTTCGCCATGCAGCATCCTAGGTGAAAAACAAGGTCAGCGCCAAGAGATCTCGATGTCATCAAAACGTCATCAATTGGATCATGGTCAGATGCAACTTTCTTCTGTGTATCGGCGCCTTGCTCGCGCTGGCCTCAACTGTTTGCGCCGATGACGAGCTGCCGAAGTCTCGGGCCGAGGCCCTCGCCATGGAGGCAAAAAACGCCCTGCCGCTCACCCGGTTCTACGACCCACCGCGGCCGCTTCCGGCGGCAGAACCCGGAACCTTGATCCGCTCAGAGTCCTTCGGGGGCTACAGCCTCCCCAAGGGGGCGAGCGCGCTGCGCATCCTGTATCACTCGCGGGCATTGCACGGCGAGGACGTCGCCGCCTCCGGAGTGGTCCTAATTCCGGCAGGCACACCGCCGAAGGGCGGATGGCCGGTTATTGCCTGGGCGCACGGGACCAACGGCGTCGCGCGCATCTGTGCTCCGTCACTCATGAAGGACGTGGCGTACGGCGACGAAGGGCTCATGCCAATGGTAGCTGCCGGATTCGCGGTTGTTGCCGCTGATTATGTGGGCCTTGGGACACCCGGACGCCATGCCTACCTTAACAAGGTTCCCCAAGCAAGCGACGTCATTTATTCGGTCCCCGCCGCCCGGCAGGCGGTGCGCACGCTCGGGCAAAATTGGGTGGCGATCGGGCATTCCCAAGGCGGCATCGCAATCTGGGGTGTAGCCGAACGGGAGGCGCACTTGCGCGATCCGACGTACGCCGGCGGCATTTCGGTTGCCGGGTACATGGATTTCGAATCATGGGCCTTGGATGAAGTCTTGCCGGATCCGGAAGGCGCGTTCTTTTGGGCATTCGAGGCTTACGGGATCAAGGCGAGTTACCCCTCATTTGAAATCGATCGCATGCTCACGCCGGCAGGTATGAGCAGGTACCACGACGTCACGTCGAAGGGCTGCTACTACTACGCTTACGCGGCCTACAAGGAACTCGGAAAGCAGCTGTCGGCGCACGCGGACTGGGCAAAAGCGCCTGAAGTTCAGAAGTACCTGCATGACAGCCAGAGCGCCGACAAGCCGATCAAGGGCCCGCTGCTCGTGGTTGCGGGTGACGACGACCGCATCGTGCCGATCGGCAGCGTTACTGCGAGCGTGCGTCATGCTTGCCGCATCGGCTTGGCGATCGAGTTTCTGCACCGCCCGGGACTCGACCACGATCCGGTCATGTACGATGTGACGCCAAGAATGCTTGCTTGGACTCGCGACCGCCTTGCCGGCAAGCCTTGGGTCGGTAATTGCGAGTCGCTGTGAGACGCCTGCAACGCATGGCAGCTTGAATACCCGCTGCGCGCTTATAGGGTAAAGTAAAGACATGGCGAAAACGGTTCCGACGACCCGCGACGCAGGAGAAGTATCGTCGCGCCTGTGACGAGCGACTCGTCTGCCGCGATCCGACCGTCCGACATCGTGATGCTCGACGCGGGGTCGCTTGCCGTTGCAATTAGAACTCGGCGAATGTCGTGCGTCGAGGTCATGGCGGCGTATCTCGATCACATCGAGAAGGTCAATCCGCGGGTAAACGCCATTGTCGCCCTGCAGGACCGAGCTCTGCTGCTCGCTCAATCCGATGAGCGAGACAGGCAGGCCGCTCGTGGCGAACTGATGGGGCCGTTGCACGGCTTTCCCCTGGCGGTAAAGGACTTGATGCCGGTCAGGGGCATCCGCACGACCATGGGTTCGCCGATCCTCAAGGATTTCGTCCCGAATGAGGACGACATCATGGTCGAGAGGTTGCGGGCAGCGGGCGCTATCTTCATCGGCAAGACGAATACGCCCGAGTTCGGACTGGGGTCGCACACCTACAACCCGGTCTATGGTCTCACCCGCAACGCCTACGACCAATCGCGTTCGGCCGGCGGCAGCAGCGGGGGTGCCGCCGTCTCCCTGGCGCTTCGCATGCTGCCGGTCGCGGATGGTAGCGACTACGGAGGAAGCCTGCGCAATCCGGCCGGATGGAACAACGTATTCGGATTTCGCACCGGGTATGGCTTGGTACCGACCAGCGCGCCCGACGGGTGGCTGCCGTCCATGGGCGTCGTAGGTCCCATGGCACGCAATGTCCCGGATTTGGCCATGCTCCTGTCCGTGCAAGCGGGTTATGACGCCCGCGTACCGTTGGCCACGATCGGTGACGGAAGTGTGTTTCGGCGGCGATTGGAGGCTGATTTCAAAGGGAAGCGGATCGCCTGGTCGGGAGATTTCCGGGGCTATTTGCCGTTTGAACCGGGCGTACTCGACGTTTGCAGAGGTTCCCTGAAGATCTTCGAGTCGATGGGGTGCGTCGTGCAGGAAGCCCAGCCGGACTATTCGATTGATGCAGTCTGGCAGGCCTGGCTCGAGCTGCGTGCGTGGCAAGCCGGCGCAAGCCTGCTCGCCTACTATAGCGATCCCGCAAAGCGTGCGCTCATGAAGCCCGAGGCGATCTACGAGGTCGAGAGGGGTCTCAAGCTCACGGCCTTTGAAGTCTCCGCCGCGTCCGTGGTACGCACCGAGTGGTATCAGGCGGTGCGGCAATTCTTCGAAAAATACGACTACTTCGTTGTACCGACCGCGCAATTGTTTCCGTTCGACGCGGATATCCATTGGCCGAAAGAAATACAGGGCAGGCAGATGCAGACCTACCACGAATGGATGAAGTGCGTACTTCCCATTACGATGGCCGGCTGCCCCGCCATTGCCGCCCCTGCCGGATTCGGCGAGCAAGGATTGCCGATCGGCATTCAGATCATGGGGCCGACTCATGCAGAGCTGGCATGCCTGCAATTGGCTCACGCATACGATGCTGCTACCAACTGGCCGGCAAGGCGTGTGCCCTCACTGCTCGGTTGACGGGTGGGTCACCGCGCGAGCCGGCTGATCAGGGAGCGAATACGATGAACGCAGTCGAAGCCACGATCACTGCATCAGACGATGCGAATTTCATTGGTCATCCCAAAGGCCTTTTCTATCTGGCCTTCACCGAGGCGTGGGAGCGTTTCTCATACTACGGAATGACGGCGCTGGTCGTGCTCTACATGGTTGATCAGCTGCTGCTGCCCGGGCATGCCGAGCACATCGCCGGATTTGCCGGGTTCCGCGCGGCTTTGGAGTCGCTCGGCGGCCCGCTGTCCACGCAGGCGCTCGCATCGCGGATTTTCGGACTGTACTCAGGGTTCGTGTATTTCACCCCGGTGCTTGGAGGCATGATTGCCGACCGCTGGATTGGACAGCGCAATGCGGTGGTGATCGGCGCGCTGGCGATGAGTGCCGGCCATATCGCCATGGCCTTCGATGCCACGTTTTTGGTGGCGCTGGTGCTGCTCGTCGCGGGCTCGGGCCTGCTCAAGGGCAATATCTCCGCCCAGGTGGGCACACTCTATCCGCGCGAGGACGAGGCGCGGCGGACGCGCGGCTTCCTCATCTTCAGTACGGGCATCAACATCGGAGCGGTATGCGGGCCATTGCTTTGCGGCTTGCTCGCGCAAATCTACGGCTGGCATTTCGGATTCGGCGCGGCCGCGCTCTGCATGCTGATCGGTCTTGCGACCTATCTGCGCGGTTACCGCCAGTTGCCCGCCAGAGTCGAGCGCAGTAGCCACAAGGGCGGCCGCCTCACCGCCGCCCAGTGGCGCACCATCTATGCGCTGATCGCCGTGATGATCATCACGATCTTCCAGTCAATCGCTTATCTGCAATCGCAAAACGTATTGCCGATCTGGATTCAACAGCACGTCGCGCTCGAGGTCGGGGGCTTTCGGATTCCGATACCATGGTATCAATCGGTGGATCCATTCTTCAGCATCGTGGGAGTCCCGCTGCTGTTCTGGATCTGGCGCCGCCAGGCACTGCGCCGCCGCGAGCCCGACGATTTCGGAAAAATCGGCACCGGGGCCTGGATCGCCGCGGCGAGCAACCTGGTTCTCGTGGGCGCCATCATCGGCTCCGGCGGGGCGCCGGTTCATCCGATCTGGCCGGTGCTGTATGCGGTGGGATTGGCGATCGCCTTCCTCTACTACTGGCCCACGCTTCTCGCCCTGGTTTCGCGTACAGCACCCGCCAAGGCCAACGCCACCTTGATGGGGATCACCTTCATGAGCCTGTTCATTTCGAACAATCTGATCGGCTGGATCGGCAGCTTCTACGAGAAGATGCCCCCCGCCGAATTCTGGGCGCTGCACGCTGCGATCGGAGCCGCCGGGGGCATGCTGATAGCTCTATTCGGCCGCCGCCTCGCCCGAGCGCTTCGCGACTAATGCGCCAACCGTGCAAGAGCCGGCGCACGCGTTTCGGGCGTGCGCCGGCATCTCAGCTACGGCGCCGCAACCAGCGGTGTCAAGCTCGCGGCCCGGCGAGGTATTAGTTGCCATGCGCAGCGCGGCCCGACATGATGCGGCGGCAATATGCTTATGGGCAGCAGTCCGCCGACTTGACCAACATAAAAGCGACCGCCAATTCTCCGTTCGTCGTGGGCGTTTCGGGTCATCGTAATCTGAGCCCGGCGGACGTGCCGAGCCTTCGCGACGCGGTAACGGACTTTATAAATCATTTGAGGCGCCAGCTGCCCGACACCGAGCTTGAAATCATCGTCGGCATGGCGGAAGGTGCGGATCTGCTGGTCGCGCAGACGGCGCTGGATTTGGGAGTGCGCGTCCAGGCCGTGCTGCCGGCGGCGCTCGAACATTATTCGGATGATTTCGAGGCGCAAAGCCTGGCGCTGCTCAAGGGCCTGCTGGCGAGGCCCGATGTCCGTTGCATCGAACTCTCGCCGCCCGGACACCTGCGCGATGATCACGGTGTCGCCAACGGCGCGCGGCCGGATGGCCTGTATGAAAACCTCACCGATACGCTGATTCGCCGCAGCAGCCTTTTGCTGGCGCTCTGGGATGGGTATCCCTCGCTGCTTCCGGGCGGAACCGCGGATACCGTTCTGCGCTATCTCGGTGTACGCACCGATGCCGGCCGTGAAGACATGAAAATTACCTTTGTGGAAGCCGGCGCAGAACCGGAGGCGGCGGAGCGAGTGGTTTACTGGGCACCGGCGGCACGCGGCGGCAGCGCCGTCGCCGCGCAGGCCGGCATGCCGTGCTTTCTCGTGGGAGTGGGCGACAACGTGCTCGAAGTGCAGCGCGACATGCCCGTCAAGCTGGCCCAGCAGCTTAAGGCTCTGAATCACTACAACCGCGAGTATCGGGATCTGGTGGCCGCCCGAGCCATCGGAGCAGCGGATTCCTTGGCGGCTTCATTGCCGGCGAACGCGCCGGTGGCCGAAAACATGATGCTCGGAAACATCGACGCGCAATACGGCAAAGCCGACGCCCTGGCGGTTCACTACCAACTGCGCTCGGACCGTCTATTCATGCTGTTCGGACTGATGACCTTCACGATGGGCCTCGCATTTCTGATCTATGAGCAAATCACCGAGGCGCGGCTGCTGCTGATTGCCTACATGCTCGTACTGCTCAGCAGCCTGGGGGTGTATTACGTTCTGCGGGGCCGACATTGGTTCGCCAAGCATCTCACCTACCGGGCCATCGCCGAGACCATGCGGGCGAAATTCTATCTGCGCCTGGCGGGAGTCGATCACCGCGTAGACGCGGCCGAGGTGCTCGGTCTGTCAGGCATCGATCGGTTTCGTGGCTTTGGCTGGATCAGCTATGTGCTCAAAGGCGTCGAGGCGACCGACATTCATGCCGCCGTGTCGCCTGAAGACGCTGGTCGCCGATCACGATGCGTAGAACACGCATGGATTGAGCATCAGTACCGCTACTTCGCGGGCAAGGTTTCGGGGCTCGAGAAAAGCGCGCGGCGGATTCAGCGCCTGCGAAACGCGCTGTTCTTGGTCATGCTGGTCGTCATCGTGATCCTGTTCGCCTTTGGGCAAGCCATACACAATGACCGCCTTGGCGTCGGCGTACCGCTGAAGAACATGCTCACGTTCTGCATGGGATTCCTGGCGGTGCTGCTCGGTGTATGGGAGCTGCATCAGGGCAAGATGGCCACCCGCGAGCTGCTATGGCAGTACCGAAATCAGCTCAATCATTTTGCCAAGGCTCGCCGCCAGCTCGCGACCATCAGTTCGCTGAGGCGGCGCGACGATGTGCTGGTGGCGCTCGGCAAGAATTCCTTGATGGAAAGCTACCTTTGGACCATTCACCGGTATCACCGCGAGCACGAACCGCCCGCGCGTTGATACGTCGCACCGTGCCGGCGCGAAACCCATGGCTGGACATCCGCGGCCGCAGCCGCCGATCTTTAGATCTCGCCGCGCCTCGCAAAACCCGCCATGTGTTCGGCAGCCCGGAACGCCAGAGCCTGAATGGTCATGGTCGGCTGGCCGCGCCCGCTGGTGACGAAACTGCTGCCGTCGCACAGAAACAGATTCGCGATGTCGTGGGTGCGGTGGAAGCGGTCGATGACCGAGCGTCGGGGATCATTTCCCATGCGGCACGTGCCCAGCAGGTGCACGGCGAACGTAGATTCGGCGATGCTTCCCCGCCAAACCTGGACCGCGCCCGCCGCCGTCAGAATCTCGGCGGCGCGCTCCTGCAGCCAAGCGGCGAATTTCAGATCATCCGGGTGGTCTTTGTAGGTGCACAGCATCGCCGGCATGCCCCACGCATCCTTGAGCGCAGGGTCGAGCGACACGCTGTTCGCTTCGACCGGCAGCGAGGTGGTGTGCGATTGCGCCAGCATGGTTCGGGTAAAGGTCCGCAGGTGGTCCTTGTAACCCTTGCCCCACTGCGGGCCGGGCGGCCCGCTCAAAGTCCAGACCGCGGGATTCGGGCCGATGCGCGCGTCGATGCCGCCGCCGCCGTAAAAGCCGCGCTTAGGATCCGCATCGTAAAAATCGTGCACGACGCGCGTCGCCTGCACGCTCTTGTACTCGTTGAGCGGGTGTTCGAACACGCCGAAGGTTTCGCCGCCTTGATTGAACATCAGATGTTTGCCGACGAGGCCGCTCGAGTTCGCGAGCCCGTCAGGGAATTGCGAGTTCGCCGACATCAGCAGCAGGCGCGGCGTTTCGGCGCCGTTCGCGCATACGACGATGGCGCGCGACTTTTGGAAGCGCTCCCGGCGGTCGCGATCGAAATAGTGCACGCCGCTGACGCGCCCCCGGGGGCTGGTCGCGAGGCGAAATACGTAGCTTTCGCTGCGCACTTCGCAGCGGCCGGTCGCCTCTGCCTCAGGAATCATCGTGTAGAGGGTGGAGGATTTCGCGCCGGCCTCGCATCCGAAGCCCATGCAGAAGCCGCAGTGGATGCAAGCCGCGCGGCCGCGGTACGGCTGCGAGGCAATCGCCAGGGGCGCAGGAAACGGGTGCAGGCCCAGTCGGCGAGCGCCGCGCTCGAGCAGTACGCCGGAGGACTTCACCGGCATCGGCGGCATCGGGTAGGGCCGCGACCGCGGCGGTTCATTCGGGTGCGTGCCGGCCAGCCCGGAGACCCCGACTTCCCATTCCACTTTGGTGTAATACGGTTCCAACTCGGCATAGCTGATCGGCCAGTCCTCGAGCGCCGCTCCAGGGATCGCGCCGAGCAGGCTGCGCTCGTGAAAATCGATATCGTGAAAGCGCCAGAAGTTGGCGGTGAAGTGCACGCTCGAGCCGCCCACCATGCGCGCATAGGTGAGCGGCAGCCAATTGAGCGGGTCCGGGGGAGCCGCGTGCTCGCTCGGTGTCTTGCGGAAGCTTTGTGGGCTATGCGCTGGGTCGTTGGTGATGCCATAGTTGAACCAGTACTTGAGCTCATCGTGCTCGAAGTCCTGCGCCGTGAAGCGCGGCCCTTGTTCCATGAGTACGACGCCGAAGCCGGCCTGCGCAAGCTCGCGAGCCATCACCCCGCCGGCGGCGCCCGAGCCGACGATGACGAAATCCACCGTTTCCGAGTCCGCATAGCGGCGCGTCATGCGCCGTCCTTCGGCAGCACGAAGCCCGTGTAATCGCGGTCGTAATAGCCGAACGGAGGTGTGTAGCCGTGCGTGTCATCGAAGCCGATCAGCCGCCAGCCCGCGCCGCCGCGATTGCCGCCGTAGGACGGCAGCGCGAACATTCCAAGCAGCGTCAAAACGCGTACGCTGCCGAAAAATTCGCTTGTCTCGACCGCGGTCAGAAATGCGATCTGGGTCGCGGAGTCCGCCGCGGCAAACTCCGACGAGGGATGCCGGGCGGCGAAGGCAGACTTGAAGTCGCGCAGTCCGGACCGGAACGGCACAGCGGCCGAGGAGGCCCAGGTATGCAGCGATCGATCGATGAAGAACAGAGCACCCGCCTCGCGGGCGCCGGGCGTATCGTCCGTGGGTATGATCTGGGCGGCGATCGCCTCGACGTCGCGCGCCTCCTCGGCGTTGAGGAAATCCAAGGTCGAGGCGTCGGGAGCCGTGGCGAGGGCAGCAGCATGTGCATGCGCCGCGGCGATGGCCGGCCAGTTTGCGGCCATCCAGGCGGCGCCGAGGCTCGAGCCCGCGCCGGCCAGGAAATGGCGGCGGGACCGCGTCGAATGCTTCATCGGTTCTCCTGGCAAGTCAATCTGCGGCTGCTAGCATGCGCGCCCGCGCGCGTTGGCGGAAGAGCAGCACGCAACGGCGTCGGCAAGGAAGAGTGAAGGGCGCGTCATTGAGCAGGGGGTATGGTCACAATCGTCACGGTGCGGGCGCCGAGCGTTGCGCCGTCGCTCGGGTCGCTGATGACCACGTAAAAGCTCTTCGGCTGCTGCCGCGTCGAATCGGAGACCAATGGAATGTGCAGATTCACGGCGCCTTTGCCCGACCCCATGGACTCCTCGCGGGGCGCGACTGGCATGAAGTCTTGTCCCGGTTTTGCCGTACCGGATTCGGTCCACCAATGGAAGCTCGCATTACCCTGCACATTGCCGCTGCGTCGAACCACGACTTCGGCTGTCGACTCGGCGGGCGGCACCTCGACGGCGGCTGCGGATAATTCGATGCGCGACCGCTGAACTCGCGGAGCCGATACGGGTGCCGTTGCCGGGCCGCGCGGTTTGGAGGCGGGCGGCGCAGAAGCGGGGGCGGGCGGCGCAGAAGCGACGGCGGGCGGGGCGGGCGGCGTGGTGCGCGCTTGTGCTGCTGCCGGCGGCGACTGCGCGATGGACTGCTCCGCCGGGGATTCGGCGTCAGCGGCACGATGCCACATCTGCCTCAGCCAGGCCGCGGCGGCGGTGATCGAATCGACATTCGTCCACACCCCCCATCCAACGGCCAGCATCGCTGCAACGCCTGCGGCAAGCGAGGGCCGCAGCCAGCGGCCGCGCTTGGGCGTCGGCACTCGCAATAGCTCGAGCAGGGCCGGCAAGCCCTCCGCGGCGCTGTGCCCATCGAACGGTATCAGCCACTTCTCGACATCTGCCGGCCTGCGCTCGCGATCGAACGCCAGGCCCATGCGCTGGGCCCGCCACTGCGCGCCGGTGAGTCCAGCGGGGCGAGTTGGCCTCATGCCCAGCATTCGCGCTTGGAGCGAGGTCTGGTCCCGGAAGGGGTGCCTGCCGGCCAACAGCAGGTAGACCACGCATGCAAACGCGTACAGATCGTCGCGAGTTCCGGCCGTCCCGCCTTCGAGCAGCTGGCAGCTCGCGTAGCGCAGAGCCGCAACCGGCTTCTGCTCCGCCGATGCGGCATCCCGTATCCGGGAGGCGCGATGCGGCCCATGCGCGCCGCCGAAGTCCATGACACGCACCTCGCCGGCGTCGGTGATGAAGATATTCTCCGGATTGAGATCACCGTGCACGACGCCGTGGGCATGCGCGTGCGCGAGCGCAGCACCCACGGCGCGAATGATCGCCACTGCGTGGCGGCGTTGCAAGGCAATCTGATGGCGCGCCGACAGCACGCCGCTCAGCGACAACCCGCTCAAGTATTCCATCGTAAAGAACGCGATGCCGCCATGTCGATCAAATTCATGCACCCGGAGGATGTTCGGATGCGACAGTGACTGCATGTGCTGGAATTCGTGGCGCAGCTCGTCCAGCAACTCCGGCCGATCCGCGACGGGGCCATGCGGGACCTTGATCGCCAGTCGCTGCTCGACATCGGGCAAATCGAGGAGATATTCATCGACCGCCTCGAATACGCAGCCCGTGTCCCCACGGCCGAGAACGCCCTTGATGCGGTAGCGGCCGCGCAGCACGTCGCCGACCGCGATTTCGCGACGAGTGCCGCGAGCCGCGAGAACCGCGCTTCCGCCCCCGACGGCGGCAGGCGCGGCGACCGAGGTTGTCGCCAAGCTGAGCGCGGCCGCCGGAAGCGGCCCGTATTTTTGCGCCGGCGGAACGCCGACTTCCATATCGCTCGAAGTTCCCAGCAAGTGGCCTTCGAAATGCAATTTGATCGCCCGGAACACCTCCGGCTTGATCTTGCCGCGGCGATAGTATTGGTCGAGAAGCGACAACAGTTCCCAGCCGGCATCGGAAGATATCTGGATGAGCGGCTGCACCGCGCGCAAAAAGGCGTCCTCGTCGCAGGTTCCGCCGGCGAGCGCATCCAGCCAATCCTTGGCCGTTTCCGCGGCGGCTGACGCGCGGGCTGAATCGCCGATCGGTTCAGTCATGATCGTCCCTACCGTGCCGACGCGCCGGACTGCACGCTGAGCTCGATGAACCAATCCGGGCCGGATTCGATCTGGTGCGATGATGCGTAGCTGGCTTGGTTGAGCGCCACGGCGAGGTTCATCAAGCTATTCACATATACCAGCGGTGCGCCGACCGGCACCTCGCCGAACGTGCGCCGGTAGGGCGCAACCGTCTCGTCGACGAGGCGGTCTTGGTGATATATGCGCACGCGCACGGGAGTTCCCAGATCCGGATGCAGTTCGTCGAACAGTGTCTTTGGGATATTGGTCCACACATTCCCGAACTGCACGTCGAGCACCGGAATGATGCCCTTGACCGTGCCGCCGGCGCGCTCGGCTCGGCGGTACGGAATGCTGATGAGCATCTGCGGCGCGAGCGCGGGCCCCACCTGTTCGAATCCGATGATACCGGCGGCCAGACGAGCGCCGGTGTAGGCGAATACGTCGCGGCCGTGAAAGGTGTGTGATTCGGCCGAGCCGCTGCGGCGATTAACGCTCTCGTCGATCTGGCGCAGGCCCTCGATACCGTCGCGTTCGGCGACCAGCGAGAACAAGCCGTTGTTGGGGCCGACGAAATAATGTCCGGTGCGTGTTTTGAGCACCACCGACAGGCGCGCCGTGCCCACGCCGGGATCGACGACTGCGACGAATACGGTGTCCTTGGGCCAGAATTGCTCCGCTTGGTAAAGCCGATAAGCGCCGGCGAAGATGCTGGGATTTTCGTGGCTCAAATCCGAGACGAGCAGATCCTGCGACACGCTGTAGGCGACGCCCTTCATTGCCGATACCGCGCCGTCCTGTGTGCCGAAGTCACTGAGCAGCACCAGCGGCGCGCGCGCTTGCGCCTGGCCGAAGCAGCACAGAGCGAAGGCGATTACCGCGGCGCGCAGGGTCACACGGCCGCGCGCTTGAACAGCGCCACGAGCTCATTCCAGGCGCGCTCGGCCTGCGCCTCATTGTAGATGGGCTTTCCGTCCGCCAACGGCATGTCCTTGATGCACCAGCCGTGCAGGCACCCTTCATACACTTCGATCGTGGCGACCAGCCCGGCGCTGCCGAATGCCTCACGGAGCCTGATCTTGGCTTCGGGTTCACGCGCATCGTCGTTGGCCGCAATGCCGAAGTAGTATCGCGCCTTGATTTTGCGCGCGAGCAGGTGGGGACTGTCCGGCTTGTCGGTCACCAGGCCGCCGCCATGAAAGGATGCGCCGGCGCCGACTCGGCTCGGCATGGCGGCTGCCGCCTGCAAGGTCATCGGTCCCCCCATGCAGTATCCGACGACTCCGACTTTAGCCGCTCGCTTGACGGAAGCCTGGGAATCGAGATACGTCACATACGCTTTTGCGTCCTGCATCACCGCGTCGCTGGTCAGAGGAGCGCGCAGGGCGGCGAGCTTTTGTCGGTCCGCCGGATTGTTGAAATCGAATCCCGGGGGCAGCCCCGGCGCCTTGGCCGAACGATAGTAGGGGTTCGGCACGAGTACTGTGTAGCCATCCTGCGCCAGACGCTTCGCCATGCCGCGCATCGTGGGGCGCAGCCCGAACGCGTCCGGGAACATGATCACGGCAGGGCACGGAGCCTGGTCCGCCGGGTGCACGAGTGCGGCATCGCAAATTCCACTCTTTGTCTTCACCTGCACATCGGTGTCCCTCACCTCGCGAGGGTCCGCGGCGCGCGCACCGGCTGCGGCGGCAATTCCCGCAGCCAGGGAGAGCGCGGTGAACTCGCGGCGCGACATGGGGAGCTGATCGTTCACGGCGGGCCTCCTCTTGCTAGCTATTTCTGCGTCTCCAGCGGATAAGTGCGCGGCACCTCGGCAGGAGGTGGCGCCTGTGCAGCCGCCGGGCCCGGGGCGGCGGCGGCCGGCCCCTCCGCTTGCGGCGCCGGCTCGCCTCTCACGGCAGTATGTGTCATCTGTGCCAATCGATTGAGGAAACGCTGCGCGGTCTCGGGCGGAGCGGGGGCCTGCCCGGAGAAGATCTCGCTCGCGGTGACACCGCTCTTCTGGTACAGGGCGGCGTTCGCCGAGCGATCGATGCCGAGAACGCTGCCATCCAATGCTATCCCGCCGAATAGGCCGCGGGTTCGCGCATAGGAATAAATCTCGGCAAGGGAGACGTCCGTCGCGGCCGATCCTTGGCGTCCGACGGGCCCCGCCGCTATCGAGGCATCCGCACCCAGCGTCAGCTTGCCACCGGCGAGGCCTTCGATGCCCGTCCTGGTTGTGAACACCAGGATAATATCCGACGACTGTGCGCCTATCTGAAAACCCCAACTGCCTCCGGTGAGCGAGACGAATACCGGGTTGCTCCACGGGGAGGTGAGCTTGTCCCGCACCACCAGTACCCCGTTGCCGTGACGGCCGCCGAATATGAAGGCAATCTTCGTCACGTCGGGAATGACGGCGATGCCGTAGGCGTGCGCCAGCAGCGCGTCCGGCACGCGCTGGTCGGGCATGCCCTGCACGTCATCGAGCACCTCGGTCGCCGTCAGCAGGAGCCCTTCCTGCCGCGCCGCCCCTGCATTTGCATCATTTACGAGGACCGGGGTAACGGCGGCGATCGCGGTCAACACCAGCGCCGAAGCGCGTTTCGTTCCAATCGGCATTACGACTCCCTATATAGCGCAGTACATCTGTCGCAGCGAGGCTAAGACCCGCATGAAAAGCTCAGCTGTGCAAGCTTAACGCTTGTCGGTGCCGGCGAGAACCTGCGCGGCGTCGGCGTCTCGGTGGCGGGAGCGATAGTATTCGATGAGCCGTTCGGTGGCTTCCCGCGTTGCCGGGTGGCCCGCACCGACGGTCGCGAGCAGCCTGGTGCGCGCTGCGACGAGCATGGGTTCGCCTTCCTGCGATTTGTCGCGCTTGATCAATGTCCAACCCAGGCTCGCGGCGCTGCGCGCCGTGCGCCAGCTGTCCGCACCGGCGAGCGTCGTGTTCATATCGAGCGCCGAGCGCAGCTCTGCCTCCGCCGCGGCCAGCAAACCGCGGCGCAACAGCACTTCGCCCAGTATCTGCCGAGTGGATGCGACGTACAGATGCTCGGGCGGCAGCGATTGCGCGAACACCGCCAAGGATTGTCTGGCGCTGTCTTCGGCGGCAGGAAGGTCATTGGCCTTCAAATGGAGCTCCGCGAGCCCGCTGAGATAATAGCCTGTCAAATAGTGCTTGAGCCCCAGCCGCTTGCTCGCGATCCTGACCGCGCTTTGCGCAGCCTCGATGGCGCGGGCCGGATCGCCGCGCCGGTCGTAGAGCAGCTCCAGATGCGCCTCGGTTTGGGCCAAGCGCTCGTTGTCCTCGCCGAATACGTTGCGCTCGATTTGCAGCGCCTCGATCAACAACTGCTCGGCTTCCGCAAATTCACCGCGCTGCGTCAGAATGTATCCCAGGTTCGCCATTGCAACGGCGTGATCCGGGTAGTTGCGGCTGACCGTCGCCTGAAAGATTTCGATCGCCTGCCGCTGGTACCGTTCGGCCGACGGCAGGTCATCCATCCATAGCGCGGCGGAGGCGAGCCCACTGAGCGTGACGGCCACCGACAAATGCTGGTTGCCCAACGCGCTGCGATAGATGTCGAGTGCCTCGCCGAACAGCTTGTGGGCCCTCTCGGGCTCGCTCTTCGCATTCAGGGCGAACTGCGCGAACTGCACCAGGATGTCGGCAGTTTCCACGGAAGCTTCCTTATCGGCACCGCGCGACAGGTCGAGCGCTTGCTGCAGATAGGCTTCGGCGGAGATTAATTGACCGCCGTCGGTCAGCGCGCGAGCCAGGTTTGCGAGCGCCGCCGCCACCCGGTGATTGTCGACCGGGCGCTCCTCGCGGCGAATCGCAACTGCCTGTTCGAACAAGGGAATGGCGCGTTCGCTCAAGCCTTGCCGCCGGTAGGCGAGGCCGATGCTTTCGAGCAGCTGCGCCCTGACCTCCGGTTGGAGCGTCAGATTGCCTGAGATCTTCGCCGCACCGCGATCGAGCAGGTCCTTGGCGGTGGGTTCGTGCCCCTGCGCGTTGAACGGATCGGCCTGTGAGAACACATCTACGAGGAATGCCGACACCTGTTGAGCGCGATCGCGCTCAACCACGGTCGCCTCGCGCGCCGATTCGATGCGGTGGTTCTGCCACAGCGTGACGCCCGCGATGACCGCCAGGCCCAAAAACGCCGCCGTGACGCTGATCACCGCCAGCAGGTGGCGGCGCATGAACTTCGCCGTGTGATAGCGCCAGTCGCCGTGGCGCGCCAGCACGGGTTTGCCCATCAGATGGCGGTTCAAATCATCCGCCAATGCTTCCACGGAAGGATAACGTCGGTCGGGCTCTTTGCGCATCGCCATCGCCACGATCGAGTCCAGGTCCCCGCTGAGCCGCACGCGCAGCCGCTGCGGCGACAGCCCGCGACGATCGGAGATGCGGCTGCGGTCGCTGTCGGTCTCACCGCCGAGTCTCGCGACCACCATTTGGCTCGGCCGCAGGGGATCATCCATGCAGATCGCCCGTTCGAGCTGTAGTTGGCTGTAGCTCAGGAGGCGGTAGGGCGACCGGCCGGTGAGCAGCTGGTACAGAAGCACGCCTAGCCCATAGATGTCGGTCGCGGTCGTGATCGGTCGCCCCAATACCTGTTCAGGAGCCGCGTTCTCGGGGGTCAAGATGCGCTCTTGCAGGCGGGTCACCGGCAGCGTGTGCGACAGACTTTCCGGAGCCAGCAACTTTGCGATGCCGAAATCAAGCAGCTTCGGCGTCCCATCGCCGGTGACCAGGATATTCGCGGCCTTGATGTCCCGGTGCACGACCAGATTGCGATGCGCGAACTGCACCGCCGCACAAACCTGAACGAACAGCTCGAGGCGCTCGCGGATGAACAGCGTCCGGCTGTCGCAGTAGGCGTCGATGGAATCGCCGTCGACATGCTCCATCACCAGATAGGGCGTGCCGTCGTCGAGATCGCCGCTGTCGATCAGCCGCGCAATCGACGGATGATCGAGCGTGGCGAGAATATGGCGTTCGCTGTGCAAGCGGCTGCGCAGCCGCGGGTGCAATGTCGCATGATGCAGCACCTTGATGGCGACGGTTTGCCGGTACTGCGCATCGTCTCGCTCGGCGCGATACACCGTGCTCATGCCGCCGTGCCCGAGAATGGACACAATGCGATAGTGGCCGACATGCGCACCGACCAATCGGTCCTGGTGTTCCACCAGCAGTGATTCGGCCGCTTCGCCAATCGCATTGAGCAGAGGATCTTCGGACCTCCGGTCCGAGGCGAGGAGCGATTCGACCGATCGGCGCAGCTCCGGGTCGTCGCCGCATGAGCCGGCCAGGCGAGCCGCACATTCGGCCGGGCCGCTGTCGATCACCTGCTCGAACAGCGATTGAATCTGCTGCCAGCGCGCGCGCGAGATCATTTGGAATCGCTGCCGACGATCTCGTTGAGCAGCCAGGCGCGCGCGAGCCGAAGTTCACGATGCACCGTCGCGGTCGACGCCCCCGCGGCCGCGGCAATCTGGTCGTAGGTCAAGCCGCCGAAATAGTGCAGCTCGATCACTTGCGCCAGCCGAGGCTCCAGTTGGGTGAGGCTCTCCAGAGCCTCATCGAGGGCGATGACATCGAAGTTTGCCCCCGTCCGCAGCTGCGCCTCTTCAGGGCGCTCGTCCCGCACGCCGGCGTTGCGCTTGACCCGGGATCGCCTCTTTGCATGGTCGACCAAGACGCGCCGCATGAGGCGCGAAGCCAACGCAAAGAAATGTGCCCGATCCTGCAATGCAACGTTGGCATGAATGAGGCGCAGGAACGCCTCGTGCACGACCGCCGTCGCCTGCAGGGTATGGCCGCCGCGCTCGGCGCGCATGAAGTTGCGGGCGAGGCGGCGCAATTCGCCGTACACGAGGGGGGTCAAACGTTCCAGCGCCTGAGGATGACCCGAACGCCACTCGGTGAGCAGCTGCGTGAAATTTGCAGGCCCTGGCATCGCCGGATTTTCAGTCATAACGGGTCGGCCGCTCTCCCGCCGGTGACTCGGGCCGGCTCCCGTGAAAATTGTCGCAATGCAGCGTGATGGAATTTATGTTCCAGTGTCGCTGTTACGGACGGGGCCGACTTGATTTCGCGGCCTTCACGTATCACGTATGCCCTTTTCCATCACACACAACGAGAGCAACCATATGAAACTGAGTTTAATCGCTTTATTCGCATGCTGCGCAGTCTCCAGTACCGCTTTCGCGCGGATGGACGACCCGGGGGTCAATCCGCCGCACTTCACGGACGATCCGGGGGTCAATCCGCCGCACTTCACCGTGTCGGACGATCCGGGGGTCAATCCACCGCACTTCACCGTGTCGGACGATCCGGGGGTCAACCCGCCGCACTTCACCGTGTCGGACGATCCGGGGGTCAACCCGCCGCACTTCACTGTGTCGGACGATCCGGGGGTCAATCCACCGCATGCGCAGTGATGGGAACCGACATGTACCGTGGAAAGGTGATGGTGATGGCTGTAGCTCTGTTTGCCATTGGGGTGGCATTCGCGGCGCAGCCCACTTCGGTGCGAGCGGACCGCCGTAGCGAGCAATCGCAGCAGCGCACCCCGTGGGCGCCGGGCACGAATGGAGTCATCTCGGCCTACGAGTCGAGCGCATTTCCGCTAGCGCCGCCGCACTAGGGATCACGGCCGGTCGTTGTGCGGTCGGTCGCTGCGGCTGGCGAATGACCGAGGCTCCCTGCGGGGAGCCTCGGTCGGCTCGCTTCATTTTGATCGACTCGCGTCGGTGAGGCCTTGGGTTAGACTACGGCATGTTCAACCGCTTGCCACGGGTCATCGTGATTGCGCACCGTGGGGCGAGTGGTGAACGGCCGGAACACACCATCGAGAGCTACCAACTCGCGATCGATCAGGGTGCGGACTATATCGAGCCCGATCTGGTGATGACTCGGGACGGCGTGCTGGTGGCGCGGCACGAGAATGAAATCAGCGGCACGACCGATGTGGCTGAGCACCCGGAATTTGCGGCGCGTCGGCGCAGCCAAGTGGTTGACGGCGAACCCGTGACGGGCTGGTTTACCGAGGATTTCACGCTCGAGGAAATCAAGACGCTGCGCGCCCGCGAGCGGCTGCCAGATCTGCGCCCGGCGAATCGGGCCTTCGACGGTCGCTTTTCGATTCCGACCTTCGAGGAGATCATGCAGCTGGTGCGTGACGTGAACCGCCGGCGCAGCGGCAGCCTTAAGATCGGCGTTTATCCTGAGACGAAGCATCCCGCGCATTTCGCCGGGCTCGGCCTGCCTCAGGAAGCGGCGGTGCTGCAGACCCTGCAAGCCTTCGGGTATGCCGGCGAAGGCGCGCCGGTCTTCATCCAAAGTTTCGACCCGCATAACCTGCGGCAGCTGCGCGACATGACGCGTCTGCCGCTGGTTCAGCTGCTGGAGCACGAGATCGGCGACCTCGACCGCGTGGCGCAATACGCAGATGCCGTCGGCATCGAGAAATCGCTGGCAAGCGCTGATGCGGTGGCTCGAGCGCACGCGCTTGAGCTCGCCGTTCACGTCTGGACGTTTCGCGCCGAAAACGAGTTTCTGCCCGCCGATCTCAAGACCGGAGCGGCCCCTGCGGCGCACGGCGACCTGCCCGCGGAAATCGAGCGCTATCTGGCGCGGGGCATCGACGGGTTTTTCACGGATTTCCCCGCGATCGGCGTAAGCGTCAGAAACGCGGCGGCACCCGGGCGTTCGCTGGCCTGAGCCGCGCCGCGGCAGGCCTCCGGAGGCAGACTATATTTCCGCGGTCCACCGCGAACACCAGCCGCTCGCGGCGACCAATTTGCCGGGAAACACGGCGCACGGCCGATAACTCTCGCCCGGCTTGCCCTGCAATTGGAGGCAATTGTCACACGTAGAGCCCTGTACATAGGCGGGGTACTTTTTCGTGTCGACGCGGCTCGCGTCCTCCACGTAGCCGAGTTCGCGCGCCGCCCGATCGTTCACATCCAGCTTCGCGTACGCGGCTTGCGACCGCCGACAGGGCAACACCGCCGCCGCCGCGGCGCCGAGCGCCAGCGTCTTTACCAAGGCGCGGCGTGATGGGAAGGGTTTCGGCATCGTCTATTTGCTATGCTTGTTTCTTTTGGACACTGCGTGCGCATAGTATCGTTTCTGGTCGGCTTGGCGAAGGTCGCGTTTTTTGCGGCGCTGATTTTCACTTTCTACAGCGCCGTCATCCCACCATCGTATGCCTGGCACCTCGTGCGGTGGGACAAAGCCGAACATTTCATCGCGTTCTATGCTTTGACCGGCCTGGCAGGGGCGGCGTTCCCGAGGCGCAACCTGCTCGTCATTGCCGTATTGCTGTCGGCTTTCGGCGCCCTGATCGAGCTGGTGCAGGGGCTCGACATCGTGCGTCGAGACCGGGATTTCTGGGATTGGGTGGCCGACAGCCTCGCGATCGCCGCGGCGCTCGCCCCCATGCTCCTGGTGTGGTGGCGCGGACTGGCCAGCGCGGGTCAGAAGAACATCGATATATAGATTTGATACACCGTGGCGTTGAATCCGTACAGCGGCTCGGTGCCCGGCGGATACTGCGGCAGTCCGTAATACTTGATGTTGCGAAAATCGAGGTAATGGAACTCGATGCGGCTCAGATCGAATGTGGCGGTGGCGCGTTTGAACATCTTCCAGCCGTCGGGCAGGAACGCATACGTGACCTTCGCGCCGATCGTGGTATTTTCTCCCGCCGCCAGATCCTGGTCGCGCGCCATGAAGTTGTACTCGCCGGCAAACTGGTATAGGTCGCTGTAGAAATTGGCGCTGTTCTGCTTGTAGAAGCGCAGCCGCCCCTCGAGGATCCAAATGTTGGCCAGGGGATGCGTGTAGTCGAGCTCATAGGTGTTGCCGACCAAGCCCCAGGTATCCGTGAAGTACCGGTACGACCCGGTGATGGCGGCCCGATACGGCAGATAATACTTCGCCTCGCCCTGAACCGCCGTGCTGGTGCGTGTGTCGGGATAGATTTGACTGGCCAGCGAGTAGCCCTTGGCGTTGCTCGGATCGAGATAGCGATACGATCGATAGGGGTTCGCCAGGTAGCCGTTGTCGTAGATGACGTTCACGTCCAGGCCGGCGATCAGATTCTTGGTGAGGATCTGCGAAACCCCCACATTGTAGCTATCGCTTTGCGCATGCCCCAACCATACGATGACCGGGACGAAGGCGGTGCCGTCATTTTCGCCGACTCCATCGTCGGTATGGGAATAGCCGAGCGACAGAGTGGTCAAATCGCCGAACATGTCCTGCTTGAGCGAAAAGCTCGTGGTATTGGATTTGTAGTCCCGCTCCACGCTGTTGATGTAGGACAGCGTGTAGGTGGTCTTGTCGTGGACGTATTCGATCGTGCCGGTCTTCTGTTTGCGCTCGTCCTTGATCTGGCTCGCCTGACTCAGCACGTCGATCGAAGCGCCGCTGACCTTGTCGACGAAATAGCTCGCTTCCAGCGCAAAGTCTTCGGTGATTTTCTTGCGAGCCAGGACGGATTCGCCGGTGATGTCCATCCCGCCGCCGCTGTACTTGCTGTAAAAGAGGTCCGCGCGGTCGTCGGGCAGCACGTCGGCGCTCGTGGCGCGCACCAGCAGCCACGCTGCGAGCACCGCCGTGCGGCCCAAGATCCGATGCGCGCGGGCCTTGTCCATCAATTGCAGCCGCAGCCGCCGCCCGCGCTGCCGGTAGCGCCGCGCGATCCCTCACGAGCCTCACGAATGTGGTCCAGGTAGCCTGTCGAGATTGCGTCCCGTTCCCAGGCCATGATCGGATCGGCCAAGCGGTCGCGCTCGTAAGGCTTCACCCAGGGTTGAATGTTGCTGCAGGCCGCCGTGAGCAGCACGGCGCCGGCCAACAGCGCGGGGCGGAGACTACGCATGGCTACTCCCGGATGAGCTGGCGAATGCGGTCCTGATAGTCGTTCTCGTCGCCCGGCTTGTAGCCACGATGAATGTAGCGGATCTCACCCTTGCGATCGATGATCACCGAGCTCGGCATCTCGTCCACGTGATACGCCTTGCTCACCTGGTTCGCCGGGTCGAGCAGGACCGGAAAGCTCACGGGCCTGCGCGCGAGCAGCTCTTTGACCGCGGGCGCCTCCTTGTCGACGTTGACGCCGATCAAGGTGAAGCCGGCGGGCTTGTACTTCTTGTACATCTGATCGAGCAGCGGCATTTCCTGCTGGCAGGGTCCACACCAGGTCGCCCAGAAATTGACCATGACCACCTGGCCCTTGTACTGGCTCAAGGCGGCCTGGCCGCCCGACAGTGCTTCGAGCGTGAATGCGGGCGCGGGGCCGCCGGCGTCGGCGGCGAATGCGGTGGATGCGACGACGATTGCCGCCATCGCGCAGCGTCTGAAGAACTTCGCGGTTGAGATGTGCATTGTCCTCTCCTAAATTACCCGGCAAAACCTAGAAATAAGTAGTCAAACTGAGCGTGGCTTCAACGTTGTCGACGTTCTTGTCGACGCCGAACAGGCTGGATTCGAACACGTGGTCTCTGACGTCCACATGCATCGCGAGCCAGTCGGTGATGAGCACGCGATAACCCACCCCGAAGTTCAGCGCGAACTGGTCCTCGTTGGCGAACCTGACATCGCCCATTCCGACCGTCACGTAGAGCGCTGAATTGAAGGCTCGTCCCCGGCCGAGGAACACCTCGCCGGGCAGTACGTTGTAGCCCACGTCCAGGTCGTAGTAAGTGAACTGTCTCCCAGAGTTGCTGAGGACGTTGATGTCGGGGAAAACCTCCTCGAGGCTGCTCTGTCCTGCCTTGGACTGCGCCGCATAGGCTTCGAGGAAGAAATCCTCGGTCACGTGGAAGGCCGCGCGCACGCCGTAGATCGGATTGACCCCGAAATCCTGGATACTGAGTGCGCCGACGTAGGCGCCGACCTCGAAATCCTTGGATTTGATCTTCGGCGTGGTCACTTCGCGGCGCGTCACCTGAGGCTCGACGATCGAGGGTTCCGCCTGCGGTTCTTCCACGGTCACCGGCTTCGGCCCCTTGTCGCCGCGATGGAACCAGCTGCAGCCGGACAGCAGCGCTGCCGCTAGAAGAATACTGCTAAGCCGATTTTCCATTCTTCCAGTTCCTCGTTGACGTTCAGGTTGTTCAAGACGACATAGTGACGCCAATCGGCGCGCCACATGAAGCGCCTGGTGATGAATCCGCGGGCCCCGACCGAGGCGTAGATCATCTGATTGTCGCTCTCCAGCGGCGCGGGCGGCACTTTGTCAGAAATGTGCTGGTAGGCGCCCCCGAGGCCGACGGTGGGCGAGAACCACTTCCATTCGGGCACGAAGGTGTGACGCAGGCCGATCGATCCGATGTAGCGGTTGTCGAGGTTGCCGAGCGCCTGCTGCAGTACGCCCTCGACGTCGATGCTGTCGGTGATCGCGAAATCGGCCCATGTCGTGACCAGATTCTGCTTGTTGTACACCCCGTAGCCCGCACCCAGCTCCCAGCGGTGCGACGCGAATTCCGGATACGGCGGTATCGGCGCCGGCTCTCCGGAGGGCAGTTTGGTGCGCGCGAGATCGGCGCGCCGCACCCAACCCTCCGCACCGTGCGGGGCGCGAACCTTGTACCAGTCGGTGCGGCTGAACAGCACCGTCAGGACCTCATCGCGCCCGACCACATATACGACGGGAAAACCGCGTCCCGGACCCGAGTGCATTTCAATAAAGGGCTCGGAAACGACCAGCTCCAGGAGCTGATGATTCGCAGCGTTCGCTTGACCTAGATGTAACGCCTGCAGCAGTAGCGCCAGCGCGAGCAGACGTCTCATCAGGTCAGTTCGCTACGGGCGCGACAAACGGATCGTTGTAGAACTGACCGCCGATGTCCAGCCATTCCGAGATCAAACGCAACTCCCCGAGGGTCAAAAAGCCAGTGTGATCGAGTACCGGGTCATGAAAACTTCCATCGAACATCCGCAGGAACGCCGTCGATGCGGCGGCGCTTCCGGCCGCCATCGGCGCGGCCAATTGCACCGGCACTTGAACCGGCGGCGGTCCGGGCTGCGTCACGGTCAGATCCTCCAACACGCCCATATTAAGCGTCTGTTCGTCATGAGGGAACAGTACATTTTCGTAAGATGTGACGACCGTCGGGTCGACGCTCGATGCGCCGCCGGTCAGGTCGACCTGCCCCGCGGGCACTTGGATGGCATTCTTGAGATTGACGGTGTTGTGGCAGTTGGTGCAGGTCACCGACGTATTCGCGACGCCGTTCACGGTTGCGACCCGCGACGGGGAATTCCACAGGTTCTGGATGTAAAGCCCGATCGGGTTCGAATTCGCGTTCGCGTAATGGATCGTAATCCGGCATTGCGCGGTCCAACCCGGCGCGAAACAGCTCGCGTTGGTCGGCGGCGAGCCCGGAATGCCCTGATTGGTCGCGACGCCGCTGGGCAGAATGCCGCCATAGGTATATGCGAAGGCCGCGTCGACCTCTCCGGCCGGCAGCGTGACGCCGGTGGTCCACACGTTGTCGTAGATCACGTCCGTGGTCAGGATCTGCGAACACGGTATGGCGCTTCCCTTCTCGCAGCTGATGCGAGCCAGGGTTTGCGCCATGGTTTCCCCGGCATTCGTGAACAGAGCAGGGTTGGTGCTCGGAAACGGCTCGCCCGTGGTGGTCGAGCCCGCATTGACCGGCAGCGTGAGACCTGTGCGGCCGTGCGAGGTCGGATTGGTCGCGTTGACCGTGTGGCAGCCGTTGCAGGATTTGGTTTCCCCCGGCAGCAGCTGCAGCCAGCTCGTGTGCTGCGCGGTGATGCGCCGCGCGTTCGAATCGAGCACGTCGATCGTGAACGGTACGTACGCCGGCACCTGGATCTGCACCGATCCGTCGGGCTGCACCGGTGCGTACCCCAGGATTTCGCGCATGCCCATGCCCGCCGGACCGAAGGCTGAAGCATTGATCTTGCGCACCGTCTTGTCGGGAATCTCGACCGCCTTTTCGATTCTGATGAAGCGGGCGGGGCGAGCGTAAAAGCTCGACTGGGACGGATTGGCCTGCGTGGCGATGTTCGGCTTCGCCGTATCGATGCCGTCGAAATCATAGACGCTGCTGATGTCGAGCACGCCGACCGAGTTGTTCACCAGCTCCTGCTGCACCGTCGTGGTCGGCATGAAGTCCGGGATAAAGGTCGGAACCGGCGTGCGCGCCTGCAGGATCGCCGGCTCGACGATCTCGGTGCCCGCATCGGCGCTCAGCAGCGGGGTCAAGGTGCCGGCGCCGAAATCGTAGATCCACAGCGTGTACTGTGGCGGCGCAAGCGTCACATTGGCGCCGGTGGTATTACTGGACGTGCACACCTCCACGGTACCGGTCGCGCTCTGCACCAGACAGGGCGACCAGCTCACGAGCATGCGGTTGGTACCGTCGTACAGCGGATAATAAGAGACGAAGTGGCCTCCCGCGGACGGCATGTTCGCATCCGTGGTCACGCCCAGCGTGGTTGCCTCGGTCTGCGCCGTTCCCGCCGCGCCCGTCGGCGAGCTTGGTTGATGGATTTCGACGAAGTTCGCGGCGTCGATCGCCACCAGGTCGCCGCCGAGCTGGGTGCCGAGAAACGGCCGGACTATGGCGAGCAGCTTGCCGTCGGCGCGCTGGCGCGAACTCAAGAACTGAATGAGGTTGTTGTTGGTGCCCGCGATGTTGGCGCCGGTCGCGTGGCTGTTGGCCCCGTAATAGAGCTGCTCGCCCGAGCCGTCAGGGTTGGTGACGTACAAGCTGATCTGTTCGGTGCCGTTGGTGACCTCCCAGCGCGAAAACACGATCTGGCCGTTGGCGAGGACCGAGGGCGCGAAATCATGGTTCGTATTGAAGCTGATCTGATGCATGCCGGTACCGTCCGCGTTCATCACGTGCAGCAAAAAGATGAACTGCTGGCGGTTGTCGGTCACGGCCTCGTATTGAGGGCGGCCTTCGTCGAGCAATATCGATTGCGTCGCGAGCTGACGCGTCGAGGCGAAGACGATCCGCCCGTCCGGCAGATAATGCGCGCCCACGTCGTGGCCGGCGGTGACGTCATCGTTGGTGAGCTGAGTAACCGTCTTGGCCGTGGCGTCGTACTGATAAATATGCCAGTGGGGCTGCTTGGGATCGTCGTTTTTCTTGGTCGGGTCGAGCGGCATGCGCAGCGAGAACACCACTTTCGAGCCGTCCGGCGAAACGTCGAGATCGCGCACGGCGCCGGTGCCGCCGGTGATGGAGCCGGTGATGTTGACCTCGGCGCCGGCGGCGCTCGCGGTATTGCGGATATACAGGTCGCTGCCGGTGATCGAAGTGATCAGGTCGCGCGCGTCGATGTCCGGTCCGGTCGCGGCCTGATCGCCCTTCGGCGCCTTCGCGGTCAGTGCCGGCTCCTTGATGTAGGCGAGCGGGTAGTTGGTGATGCCGGGTGTGAGCGTCTGACCGGTGGCGAGCCCGGGGGCATGTCCGCTCGAGGCGGATTCGCAGCCGAGCAGCGTCAGCACGGGCAGCGCAAGCGCCGCCAGTTTGAGCAAACCGTGACGGGAATCACGAGAACGCTTGGTGTTCATAATCGGTTACCTGCTTCACATTCAACGACCAGTTTGCGCGCGTGCGACGGGTCATTGAACTTATTTGGTCTCATAACGACATCTTCGTTCGATACGTACGCGCAATCTGTTAACGCACTCACAGAAGAACTTGCGTACATCCGTTTCTCTGTGCACTCGAGAGCATAGTCTTGCAAATTGAGATGCAGGATATAGGTGCGTAGTTGGCGGTCGGAACTGTCGCGAAACACCGACGTCGTTTGGATGAGACATTACTTGATGGCTTTTTCGTTGGGTATATTGGCCCTGCGTCGAAACCACAACTCACGCGAGTGGATGTGCACATGAAGTACGGGATGGAGAAATCAATGAGGCAAACAGTAGGCCGCGCGGCGCAGCCGCGACTCATCACGCTTGTACTGCGCGCAACCGCTTGCGCCGGCGCGCTTGCACTTATGAGCGCAAATGCGCCCGCCGCCAGCCCGAACGCCGACCAGGCGACACGCATGTACAATCGCATCGCCGGCATACCGCCCACTGCGGCCGAGCTCGCCGCCATGATAGCGGCACCGGACCCGGTGACGGCGGCGCTCATCGCCACCAACGATCCGGCGTTCTACAACGACACCATTCGCAACATGGCGGCGCCGTGGACCAATCGCGCCCAGTCGGTGTTCGTGCCGCTGAACGACTATACGGCGACCGTGGTCGGGATGGTGCGCGACAACGTACCGTTCAACACGATCTTGAGCGCGGACATCCTTTATATAGGCGACGGCACGTCGGGCGAAGGCGCTTACTCGCCCGACAACAACACCATGTACCAGAACCTGGACAACGCCAACGTCGATCTGAGCGTGCACCTGAAGCAGACCACGCAGTCCTCGCTCACCGGCATCCCCTCGGCGGCCACTGCGGGCGTCATCACGACGCGGGGCGCGGCGAGCGCCTTCTTCGTGAACGGCACGAACCGGGCCATGTTCCGCTTCACCTTGATCAACCACCTCTGCAACGACTTGCCGACGGTGATGGATACCACGCGCCCGCCGGACCGCATCCGCCAGGACGTGACGCGCAGCCCGGGCGGCGTCAGCACCTTGTTCTTGACGAACTGCATCGGGTGCCACAGCGGCATGGACCCGATGGCGCAGGCCTTCGCCTACTACAACTTCACGTATCCCGCGAGCGAGATCGGCGCAACCGCCTGGCCGATCGGGCAGATCGTCTACACCGCCGGGCAAACGCAGCCGAAGTACCACATCAACAACACCAATTTCCCGCAAGGCTTCAATACGCCGGACGACAGCTGGGACAATCGCTGGCGCACGGGTCCCAATCAGCTTTTGGGCTGGAGCGCGAGCTTGCCGGGCAGCGGCCAGGGCGCGAAGTCGCTGGGCCAGGAGCTCGAGAGCAGCCAAGCGTTCGCGACCTGCCAAGTAACTCGCGTGTTCAAGACGGTCTGTCTGCGAGCGCCGGCGGTCAGCAGCGTTCAGAGCCCGAGCAACGGAGACGGGGCGCAGATCCAATCGATGGTCGCCTCGTTCCAGCAGAACAACTACTCATTGCGGCAGGTGTTCGCTGAAGCCGCCGCGTACTGCATGGGAAATTGATCATGAAACCGACACGCATAATTGGCCTGCTCACCCTCGCGGCTTCTTTGGGCCTCGCAGCCTGCGGCGGCGGCGGCGCCCCCACGACCGCGACTCCCGCCTCCGCGCCGACCAGCAGCATAGACGCCTACACGGGACCGGCACCGGCGACGGCCGACGTGCAGGCCTTCGAGATCAATCTGTGGAACAACATCCGCGGCCAGAACCGCTGCGGTCAATGCCACAATGCGACCACGCCCGCGCAGATGCCGAACTTCGCGCGCAGCGACAATGTGAACCTGGCCTATGCCGAGGCGAACACCGTGGTCAACCTCGCGCAGCCGTCGACCTCCGTGATGGTGGTGAAGGTGAGCGGCGGTCACAACTGCTGGCTCGCGGACGCGAGCGCCTGCGGTCAAATCTTGACCACCTGGATCACGAACTGGGCCAACGCGACGGGTGCAGCCTCCGCGACCGCGGTCGCGCTGGTCGCTCCGCCGAACGAGTCGGTGGGCCAGAGCTTGAACTTCAGCTCCGCATCGGTGGCTGCCACGGACTACGGCAACACTGTTTATACTCTGACGAGCAAGTACTGCTCGAAGTGCCATTCCTCGACCGCGAGTCCGGCGAATGCGCAGACGCCGTACTTTGCGGATCCTAACTTGACCACCGCGTATCAAGCGGCCATCCCGAAGATCGATTTCACCGGCTGCGTGCCGCAAGACGCCTCTTCGCCGACGTTCCAGGCAAACTGCGGCGTCAACTCGCGCTTCTACCAGCGCCTCGCGACCGACATGCACAACTGCTGGAGCACCTGCTCGGTCGACGCGGCGGCGATGTTGCAGGAGATCCAGGCATTCGCGCTGGACGCGCAGCCGACGAGTCTTCCTTCGAGTCTCGTGGTGAGCCAAGGGCTGCACCTCACCGATGGCACCGTCGCCAGCGGCGCAAACCGCTACGATGCCGATACGATCGCCAAGTACATGTTCTCCGAGGGCGCGGGCTCGACGGTCGCTTATGACACGAGCGGCATCGATCCTGCGGCCGATCTCACTTTGACCGGCCACTACCAGTTCGACGGCAGCTGGGGAGTCATCTTCCTGGCGGGCGGCGCCAAGGCGCAGGCCACCGTGGAG
This sequence comes from Steroidobacteraceae bacterium, assembly GCA_052326345.1. Classification (GTDB taxonomy): domain Bacteria; phylum Pseudomonadota; class Gammaproteobacteria; order Steroidobacterales; family Steroidobacteraceae; genus Bog-1198. The sequence goes on from JBKQOZ010000052.1 coordinate 199,539, forward strand.
TCGAGCTCGAAGCTCAACACGCTCATACAGGCGACCGGTGAGTTCTCGGTCGAGGCGTGGGTGGCCCCCGCGGTCGTGGCCACGGCTCTCTCCGACATCGTGAGCTACTCGGGCAGCGACACGTTGCGCAACTTCACGCTGGCTCAAACCAACCAGGACTACGATTTCCCGCTGCGCAGTTCCAACTCGGGCCTGAACGGCACGCCGCAATTGCAGACGCCGGACGCGTCCATGGCTTTGCAGGCCGCGTTGCAGCACGTCGTGCTCACTTACGATCCGGTCAACGGGCGCCAGATCTACGTGAACGGCGTCAATCAGAACCTCACGGACCCCAACAAGGGCGGCACCATCTCGAACTGGGACAGCACCTTCGCGCTGGTTCTCGGCAGCGAGGTGTCGGGCGACAATGCCTTCCAGGGCGAGATCAAGTTCCTGGCGATCCACCAGCGCGCGATGTCCGCCGCGCAGGTGCTGCAGAACTTCAACGCCGGCGTGGGCCAGCGCTACTACTTGCTGTTCAACATCTCGAACGTGGCGGGCGTCAACGTGCCGCAGGCGTACATCATGTTCACGGTGAGCCAGTACGACAACTACAGCTACTTGTTCTACCAGCCCACCTTCATTTCGCTGAATCCGACCGCGAAGCCGACGAGCATCCCGCTTAAGGGTATGCGCATCGGCATCAACGGCACGATCCCGCTGGTGGGCCAGGCATACATTCCGCTCAATACGACCATCACGGGCGCCGGCTACACCGCGCAGGGCGAAGTGCTGTCGACCGTCGGCACGGTGATCGCACTCGAGAGCGGGCCCGCCAGCGACCAGTTCTTCCTGCAGTTCGATCTGCTGGGAACGCAGACGGATGCGATCGTCGAGGCCTCGCCGTGCCCGGCGAGCGGGCCCTGCGTGCAGGCGCTCGTGCTGCAGCCGCAGGCTTCGGATGTCGGCGTGCGTACCTTTGCGCAGGTGAACTCGACCTTCGCCCAGCTCACGGGTGTACCGACGAACAACGCGGCGGTGGTCAGCACGTATCAGAGCGTCCAGCAGCAGCTGCCGCCGATCAATACCATCGAAGCGTATTCGTCGGCCAACCAGGTGGGCGTCGCGCAGCTCGCGGTCCAGTACTGCAATCAGCTGATGAGCTCGAGCAACACGGCGCTGCAGACCAAGCTGTTCGGCAACGTGAACTTCAATAGCCCGACGTTGTTCAATACCGCGAACGGCATCAGCTCGGTCACGACTCCGCTCGCGAACCTGACGGTTGGAGCCAGTACTCTGCCGAGCGGGTCCGGCCCGTTGGCCAGCCAGCCGGCGGCATCCACGGTCTCGACCGAACTCAACAACCTGGTCGGCCTCCTGTGCACCTCAACGCCGTGCACCAGTGCGGCCCGTGTGCAGGCGGTGACTATCGGCGCCTGCGCAGCGGCGCTCGGCAACGCCGACGTATTGATCGATTAACAGCTAAGGATCGAAGAGGCTCAAATTATGCGTATGCGCAATGTACCGAAGTTCCGCAAGGTCCCGAAGGGACTCGGCCGGCATGAACCGCTCAAGCACGCGGACCATCCGAAGCCGACCACGCGCCGGCAGTTTCTGGCACAGGGCTTCATGACGGGCACTGCCTCGGTCCTGCTCCCCTCTGGGCTCAGCATGCTCATAGGTCCGCGAGTCGCAAAGGCACAGACGTGCGGCACGCCGACAACACTGGCCTGCGATATCCAGAGCGCGGTCACCGCGTGCGGAATCACGACGGGCGCCGGCATGATTCCCTTCGTCTGCTTCGATCTATCGGGCGGCGGAAACATCGCGGGGTCCAACGTGCTCATCGGCGGTCCCGGCGGCCAGCTCGATTTTCTGAGCGTCGCCGGCTACAGCAAGCAGGGCTTGCCTGGGACCATGGTGCCGAACAGCAGCACCACGAGCTTCGTGGACTCAAGCCTCGGTCTGCGCTATCACTCGGACAGCGCTCATCTGCGCGGTATCAAGACGCGGTTCAGCAATCCCACGTTCATGGCAAACGTCACGGGAACCGTCATTCCGGCGCTCTCGCAGAACGACACCAACACCAATCCGCACAATCCGGTGTACGGCATCTATCAGGCAGGCGCACGCGGAGCGCTGTTGAACCTGATCGGCACGGACAGCTCGACCTCCGGCGGCAACTCCATGGCGCCGCCCGCAATGGTCAACATCTCGGCGCAGCCGACCGTGATCGACAGCGGTCAGGACACGGCGGGACTCGTCAGCACGGGGCAGCTGAGCACGTTGTTGCCGAACTCCAGCGACGTGACCAATGTGCTCGAGTCGATGAAGCGCATCAGCGATGCCAAGTACAGCCAGGTAACGGCGTACTCAGCCGCCATGTCCGGCGGTGCGGCGGCCAATGCCAACGCGTTGGGACCTTCCGGCACTCAGGCTTGCGCCTACACCAAGTCGGCGTACATCCTCAACAAGTATCCGAATCCGGGTGCGGTCGATCCGGACGATGATCCGTTGATCGTCGGTGCGGCCACCAGCATCTTCAATACGACCGAGTACCAGCAGAGCAACGACTTCCAGATGACCGCGGCGGTCATGAAGCTCGTGATCGACGGCGACGCCGCCGCCGGCACCATCCAGTTGGGCGGCTTTGACTACCACACCGGCGAGCGCGCCACCGGCGAGGGCCGAGATTTCGACGCCGGGACCTGCATCGGCGCCGTGCTGCAGTACGCGGCCCTTCGGGGCAAGCCGGTCATGATCTACGTGTTCAGCGACGGCTCGCTCGCGAGCGACGGCACCATCGATACCTCGGTGGGAGGCCGAGACAAGGGCGTGTGGACGGCGGACAACGGCAGCGTGGCAGCCACTTACTGGTTGATCTATAACCCGGCCGGCAAGGCGGTGACCGCGCAGAGCAGCACGGAACTGAGCTTGCAGCTCGGCTATATGAATCCCGACGGCTCGCAGAACACCACTTCGAGCCCCGCCGGCAACAACGTGCCGAACCTCGCGCAGATCGTCGTGCTCAACTACATGGCGTTGCACAGCACAGCGGCAGCCGCAGCGTGGCCCAACATCTGGCCTTCCTATTCTGCGTCGGTCTGGCCCTACAGTCCTTCGACGAGCCCTGTTCCCGGCCCCAACACGGTCAACACGCTCGGTTCCGGAGCAGCGGCTCTCGATCCGCTCATCATGTACCAGCCGCTCGCGGGACTCCAGGGCGGCAAAGTCCCGGGCTGATCACCTCGAGGCTCGGGTCCGGCCGATGCCGGACCCGAGCGCGAGAATCCGGCGCACGTCTGTGCCACTTGTCTCCATCGAGAGACAAGCGAGCATGTGCATGGCAACTCTGCGCAACGAAACGGCTCGTCCGCGCAGTCGACGGCGCGGCAGCTTCGGGAGCGGTGCGCAGCCGATCGCCGCGCAGCGATGATTTCTCGTGAATGTGCGCCAAGTCATACAGAATTCTCACAAAGCCCGGGCCTATCGCGTTGACACTGCGGCTTGCAATATGCGATTTTGCATAAGGTCTGATAAGGGCAAACTCGGCGAAAGACGAGGGCGCAAAGCTTCCGGTCTACGGGTGTTCCTAGGACAGCGGGGTTACCAGCTTGATTGATGTGTTGCTGCGCGTCGGCGCCTGCTCAAATTTAACCAGCTCAAGAATGACGCGTTGAGGGCGTTGCCGCATGCGTAGCATATTGCTTGCCGGCAGCTTAGCATTGGGCGCGACCGGGGCTGCCGCTGCGCCGGCGGCCGCGCCAACGCTCGTGGGCCGGGATGCGCCCGATTTCGCACTGAAGACCCTCGACGGCTCCAATTTGCGGCTTTCCGAATTTCGCGGGCAGGTGGTGCTGGTGAATTTTTGGGCGCGCTGGGCCGGAGATTCTCGCCAGGAGATGCCGGCGCTGAACAAGATCAATGCGACGTATCAGCGCGCCGGCCTGGTGGTGCTCGGCGTTTCCGTCGATGATGATTTGCGGCGGGCGCGCGAGTTCGCCGGCGCGATGAAGGTGTCCTATCCGATCATGTTCGACACCGGCACGGATCTTGGTCGCGATTATCTTCTGCAGAAAATGCCGATGACGATTTTGGTCGATCGTTCGGGCGTGGTGCGCTTCTCGCACGTCGGCTACAAGCGTGGCGACGAGCGCATTTACCTGGATCAGATACGCGAATTACTGCGCGAGTAACCGATAGGTCAGCTATGAATTTCAAGTCTCGAGTCGTGTCGATCGTGGTGGGAGGAATGCTGCTGGCCTGCGCTTGGACGAGCGGCGCCGAGTCGCGCGCCGCAACCGCCGCGGCAGCGGCGCCGGCACCAGGCCCGACCATCGCGGCGCCCGCGCCTAGCACCTCGGCACCGGCGACGGCCAGCGCCGCATCCGGCGCTGCCACCGCCGACGCGGCGGCGCCCGCCGCGCCTGCCGATGCGCCGCCGGCCGAGTTCAAGACGCTGGATCAGGAAGTGCAGGGTCTCAAGAAGGACGTCATCGACCTGAACAAGGACCTGTTCGTGCTCGAGGAAGAGCTGCTGTTCCCCGCCAACACGCAGGTCGCGGTTTATGTGTCGATGGATGTGGGAACGTTTTTCGCCCTGGACTCGGTCACGGTGAAGATCGACAACAAGGAAGTGAAAAACTATTTGTACACTGCGCGCGAGGCCGATGCCTTGCTCAAGGGCGGCGTACAGCAGATCTATCTTGGCAATTTGAAAGTCGGCAAGCATGAGATGGTGGCATTTTTCACCGGCAAGGGGCCGATGGAACGCGACTACCGGCGCGGCGCCACGATCAATTTCGACAAGGGCGTTGGCGCCAAGTATCTCGAACTGAAGATCACCGACAAGGTTCCGAAGCACCAGCCAGAGTTCACGATCAAGAACTGGGAATGATGAGGCGTGTAACGGTGCTGCGCATGAGGTACACGCTTCTGCCGATTTTCCTCGGCGGTTTGCTGCTGGCGCTGCCGCTGGCGGCGGGCGCTGCGAAATACGTCAAGCCCGACCCCAATGGCTTGCCGCCGCACGAAATCAAGGACCTGCACTACGGGGACGTCCTGTTCTATTTCTATCAGGACGATTATTTCGATTCGATCACGCGTCTGCTCGCCGCGCAGCAGCTCGACCGCTTGCCGCATACGGAAGGCGAGGCGCAGCTTCTGCTCGGCGGGCTGTACCTGTCGCTGGGCGAACACGTCGAGGCGGGAAAGATATTCGAGGCGCTGCTCGCCGGCAAGACATCCGAAGCGGTGCGCAACAAGGCGTGGTTCTACCTGGGCAAGGTCTGGTACCAGCGCGGCTATCTGGAGGAGTCCGAGCGTGCGCTGCGGCAGGTCTCGGACAAGATCCAGCCGCGCATCAACGCGGAGCGCTACATGCTGCTCGCGCAGCTGATGCTGCGTGAGGGGCGCTACGACGACGCGATCAAGGCGTTGAGCAGCTGGCGCGGCGCGCCGGACTGGACCGCCTACGCACAGTTCAATCTGGGTGTCGCGCTGGTGCGCAAGGGGCGCGTGCCCGAAGCCATTGGGTATCTTAACCGCGTGGGCCGGATGGAGACTGCGGACGAGGAATTGCTGTCGCTGCGCGACAAGGCCAATCTCGCATTGGGCTTCGCGCTGCTGCAGGCGAAGCGCCCCACGGAAGCCAAGCCGATTCTGGAACGGGTGCGCCTGGAGGGTCCGTACTCGAGCATGGCGCTGCTCGGCGTCGGCTGGGCCGACTCCTCAGTCGGCGAATTCAAACGCGCGCTGGTGCCGTGGCTCGCACTGCGCAAGCGCAATCTACTCGACTCCGCCGTTCAAGAGTCCTATCTCACCGTGCCCTACGCCTTCAATCAGCTCGGCGCCAGCGGACAGGCGGCCGAATATTACAACTCGGCCATCGAGTCCTACGATGCCGAATTGAAGCGGATCAACGATTCGATCGAGCAGATACGCAACGGCGACCTGCTCGACCGGCTGTTGAACGACGACAAGAAGGACACGCTCACCTGGTATTGGCAGCTCAAGACGCTGCCCAACGCGCCGGAATCGCGGTACCTGTACCAGCTGCTCGCCACCAATGAATTCCAGGAAGGGTTGAAGAATTATCGCGAGCTCAATTTCATGAGCCACAACCTGGACGATTGGCGCGGGGATTTGGCCGCTTACAACGACATGCTCGACACCCGCCAGCAAGCATACAACGAGCGGGTGCCGAAGGCCGACGCGGTGATGGCGGCGACCGACCTCGACGCCCTGACGCAGAGGCGCGTCGACTTCGAGTCCAGGATCAACGAAATCGAAAAATCCAGTGACGTGGCGGCGCTCGGTACGCCGGAGGAGCAGAAGACCTGGGCGCGGCTGAAGCGCATCGAGGACTACCTGGCGCTGCATCCCGACGATCCGGACCTGACTGAAATGCGCGAGAAGCTCCGCCTCATGAAGGGAGTCATGTACTGGCGGTTGTCGGAGAGCTTCAAGGCGCGGCTCTGGAACGAGCGGCGCTCGGTCAAGGAGCTGGAGGCCTCGCTCATCGAAACGCAGAGGCGCGCGCTTCTGGTCAAGCAGGCGCGCGCTGCGGTGCCGAGCGATACCGGTGACTTTGCGGCGCGCGTGGCGGCGGTCCGCGACCGCATGGATCAGCTCAAGCAGCGACTGGCCGCGCTGACCGAAAAGCAGAACCGCTATCTGCAGTCGATCGCCATCGAAGAGCTGGGGCGGCAGAAGCAGCGCATCGAGACATATCAGATCCAGGCGCGCTTCGAATTGGCCGCGATCTACGACAAGGCCACGACCGAGAAGCCGAAGGCGCACCCATGAGCCGTTCGAGCGCGGGCATTGCATTTTTCGCAGCCGGCCTGACCGCCCTGGGATGTTGGGCGCTGGCGCCGGCCGCGGCAGCCGCGTCGAACAAGCCGGCGACCATCAAGGATCTGGAGGGCCAGCAGGTCGATGTGAGCACCGACCCGCCGCAGGGTGTGGACACCAACAAGACCATGGACAGCTACAAGCGCTTCCTCGACTTGAATGCCGGCGATGCGGCGCTGCGGGAGGAGGCGATGCGGCGTCTGGCCGACCTCAATCTGGAGAGCTCCGAGTCTGAGCGCATTGCGCGCGAATTGGCGACCAACGAGGGTTTACGCGCCACCGAGGCGATCCACCTGTACTCCGCGCTGCTGAAAGCCTACCCCAAGTACGAGCGCAACGATTCGGTGCTGTATCAACTCGCGCGCGCCTACGAGCTCAATGCGCAGCAGGACAAAGCGCTGGCCTCCCTCGACCGGCTGGTGGCGAACTACCCGAACAGCCGCTACATCGACGAGGCGCAGTTTCGCCGCGGCGAGCTGCTGTTTTCGATGAAAACCTATCCGGCAGCCCAGGCCGCATACGAAGCGGTCATCAAGATCGGGGCCACGTCGGCGTTTTATAATCAAAGCCTCTACAAGCACGGCTGGGCATTGTTCAAGCAGGGCGAGAACGATCGCAGCCTGGAGTCCTTCGCGGGCGTCCTGGATTCGGTGCTGGTGTCGAAAAAGGACCCGAATGAACTGATCGAAATCGACTCCTTGAGCCGTCCCAATCGCGAATTGGTCGAGGACACCTTTCGCGTGATGTCGATCACGTTTTCCTATGCGGACGGACCGAAGACGATCGGCGAGTTCGTGAGGCACCGCAGACCGCGCCCGTACTACTACCTGCTGTACGCCCGCCTCGGCGATCTGTACATCGAAAAGGAGCGATACACGGACGCGGCCGACAGCTATCGAGCCTTCGTCTCGCAGGACCGCAACAACGAAAAGGCGCCCCTGCTGGAGATGCAGGCGATCGAGGCGTACTCCAAGGGAGGTTTTCCGCAGCTGGTCCTGCAGGGCAAGAAAGAGTTCGTCGAGAACTACAGCTACGGCACCCCTTATTGGAAGGGGCGCACGCCCCAGGGTGAGCCCAAGGTGGTGGCCGAGCTCAAGGTCAACTTGAAGGACGTGGCGCAGTTCTACCATGCGCAGGCGCAGCGCACCAAGGACGTGACGGACTATGAAGAGGCCGCGAAATGGTATCGCAGCTACCTGACCTCGTTCCCCGACGACCCGGATTCGGCGGTGACGAACTACCTGTTGGCTGACACCCTGTTCGAAAGCAAGCAGTATCTCGATGCGGCGCAGGAGTACGAGACCACGGCGTACAGCTACGGCAGCCACGACAAGGCCGCGGCGGCGGGCTACGCCGCCATCGTGGCCTACGGCAAAGAAGAGGAAATATTGTCCGGCGATACTAAGGCCAAGGTGCACCGCCGCGCGGTCGACAGTTCGCTGAAGTTCGCGCAGGCGTTTCCATCGCATCCGGAGAGTGCCCAGGTGCTGACGCGAGCCGCGACCGAGTTGTATGACGAAAAGGACTATGTACGCGCGACCATGGCCGCACAGTTGCTGCTCGCGCGCCAGCCGCCGGTCGATGCGACCAAACAGCGCGTCGCCTGGACCGTGATCGGAAACTCGAACTTCGAGCAGGGCAATTTCGACAAGGCCGAAGCGGCCTACGGAAGCGCGCAGGCATTGATGCCGCCCAACGATCCAGAGCGTGCCGTGATCGTCGAGCGGCTGGCCGCATCGATCTATAAGCAGGGCGAACAGAAGAACAAGGCGGGTGACAGTGCCGCCGCAGTGGAGGATTTCCTGCGCGTCTCGCAGTTGGCCCCCACCTCGAAGGTGCGCGCAAACGCGGACTTCGATGCGGCCGCGTTGCTGATCACCTCGAAGCAGTGGGACCGGGCCATCGTCGTGCTCGAAGGGTTCCGGCACAACTTTCCGCAAAGTCCCCTGCAGGCGGACGTTACGCGCAAGCTTGCCGTGGCCTATGCGGAGTCGAACCGACCCGGTCAGGCCGCCGTCGAGTTCGAGCAAATCGCGCAGTCTCCGACCGAGACGCCGGAAGTGCAGCGCGAGGCGATCCTGCAGGCGGCCGATCTGTACGACAAGGCGGGCAATGCCGCCAAGTCGCGCAGCATGCTCGAGGCGTTCGTGAAGCGCTTCCCTCAGCCGTTGAACCCGGCCATGGAAGCGCGCAACAAATTGAGCGTGATCGCGGCAAAGTTGGGCGATGTTAACGCCCGCGACTATTGGCTCAGGGAGATCGTCGCCGCCGATCGGGCGGCGGGTGCGTCGCGCACCGACCGAAGTCGGGTGCTCGCCGCCAAGGCGACCCTCACGCTGGCGGCCCCGGCGCGCGAGGAGTTCGTGCGCATCAAACTGGTGGCGCCGCTGAAGAAATCCCTGGCGGAAAAGCGCAAGGCCATGGAGGCGGCATTGAAGGCCTACAGTCAGGCGGCCGATTACGAGGTGGCGGAGGTGACGACCGCAGCGACCTTCGAGAGCGCGGAACTGTATCGCCAGCTCGGCAAGGATCTGATGAGTTCCGAGCGGCCGAAGAATCTGTCCAAGGACGAGCTCGAGCAATACGATGTATTGCTCGAGGAGCAGGCCTTCCCCTTCGAGGAGAAGGCGATCAAGTTGCACGAAGTGAATACGGCGCGCACCAAGGACGGCACCTACGATGAGTGGGTGCAGAAGAGCTTTGCCGCGCTGGCACAACTCAACCCAGGCCGCTACGCCAAGGTGGAAATCAGTGAGCAGCTGGTCGAATCGATTCGTTAGCGGCGCTGCGCTTGCGCTGATCGCAGGCTGCCACAGCACGCCGCGCCAACCTGCGCCGCCGCCACCGTCGCAGGCGGCAGTGCAGGCACCCGCTCCCGCCGCCACCCCTGTCCCCGCAGCGACGGCGTCCGCGGCACCCGGCGTCGCGGCACGCGGCGCCGCTGGGAACACCGCGGTGGCGGCCAAAGGTGCCGCGGCGAATGCCGCACCCGTGCCGGAACGTGCGGCGCAGCAATACTCGCAAGCATTGAATTTGATGAGGACCGGCCGCAGCGCCGATGCGGAGCTGGAGTTCAAGCAGCTCGCGCTGGCCTATCCTGAATTTGCCGGCCCCGAGGTGAACCTGGGATTGCTGTATTTGAAAGAATCGCACGACGCCGATGCGGAGGCGGCATTCAAGGCGGCCCTCGAACGCAATCCGGATGACGCCGTCGCCAGCAACGAACTGGGCATCGCGGAGCGCAAGCTGGGTAAATTCGCCGAAGCCGAAGCGGCTTATCAGCGTACGATAGCGCTTGATCCGAATTACGCCCCTGCCTACCTGAATCTGGGCGTGTTGTATGACTTGTATCTGTCCGAACCGCAGAAGGCGCTCGAACAGTTCGAGCATTACCTCGCACTCACCGGCGAGAACAAGCAGGTCGCCAGCTGGGTGATCGAACTGCGCAAACGCGTCGGCGCCGCGGCACCGGCTGCCAAGAAGGAGCCTGCATGAACACCGCATTCAAGGCCGTGAAGTGGACATTGCTGTGCGCTGCCATGGCGGGGTATGCCGCACCGCGCCAGGCCGCAGCACAGGAACCGGCGCCCGCGCCGGCGCCCGCAGCCGGCGGCGCTGTTACGCAATCGTCACATTCGAGCGCGCAGGCGGAAGCCGGCGAACCGCGCGCGGATACCTCCATGTCCCCGACACCCGCTGCGGCGGCAGCGCCGGAGGCGCCGGCTGCGGCGAAGCCGGCCGATTCGGGCACTCAGCATGCCCACCCTGCCGCAGTCCGCGCGGGTGCGAGCGGGCAAAAAGCCCCTGCCATCGACCGGCTCGAATTGGGCACGGCCACCGTGACCGGCGACCGGGAACAGCCGAAGGTGATGTATATCGTGCCGTGGAAGAAATCGGATATCGGGGATCTGTCCGGCAAGCCCATGAACAGCCTGTTGGACGAGGCGCTGGCGCCCATCGACCGTGACGAGTTCAAACGGGAAGTGATCTATTACCGAGCCGTGAAATCGGATGCGTCTCAAAATGGTGCACCGAGGCAACCGGCGAAGCAGGGTGAGAAGTAAGTCATAGCCGATTTTACGGAATCTGGTTGAATCTAGGATTGGAGCGGGTCGGTATCTTTTAGGAGCGCGCAGATGAATTTCATGAGTTCGGTCGTCAATTTCTTCAAGGACGGCGGGTTGTTCCTGTACCCGCTGGCCTTGATCTTCGTAGTCGGCGTATCGATCGCCATCGAGCGATATGTGTACTTGACCCGCGAAACCATTCGTAACCGCACGCTGTGGGACAGGCTCGTCCCCGCGTTGAGTTCGGGCAACTTCAAGCAGGTGGTGGCGCTGACGCAAAACTCCAAAGCGTCGATCGCCACCATACTGAATTACGGAGTGGCTCGAGTCGCGAGCGCTCGCCGCCGCGACGACATCGAGAAAGCGATGGACGAGAGTCTTCTGGAGGTCATACCGCGCATCGAGAAGCGCACGCATTACCTCTCCTCGCTCGCCAACGTCGGACTGCTCATCGGCTTGCTCGGCACCATCACCGGCCTGATCGGCGCCTTCAGCGCGGTGGCGACGGCGAATCCGGCGGAAAAGGCGAGCTTGCTCGCGGCCGCCATCTCGGTTGCCATGAACAATACGGCATCCGGATTGGGCGTCGCCATCACGCTGCTGACGGCGCACATGTTCCTCGAATCGAAGACCACCGCGCTGATCGACAGCTTGGAGATCGCTTCGGTGAAATTCTTGAATTCGATCACGGAGCGCCAGGCGCATGAGCCGGGGGCGGCGCAGGCGCCCGCGGCGCCGGCGCGCGCGCCCGCGGCCGCCCGCGGCACGGTGTAGGAATTGTCGAAGCCATGAAATCCAAGTCCGCGAGCCTCGTCCGACGCAATCACGCCCGCTATCACCAGGGGCGCGATGATCTGAACATCGTGCCGATGATCGACATGATGGTGATCCTGGTGTTTTTCTTGATTTTCACCGCCGTGTTCTCCAAGACGAACATTTTGCAGCTGAATCTGCCGGCCAACAGCAATGCCGCTCCGCTCGATCTGCCCAAGGGACTCAAGCTCGAGGTGATCATTCGACCCAATGATCTCGTGATCAACGACCGCAACTCGGGTCCGCTCAAAGTGCTGCAAAACACCGCGAACGGCTATGACCTGGAGAATCTGTCGGAGTTCATGCGCAGGGTCAAATCGCAATTTCCGCAGATGACCGATGCCACGATCCTGCCGAGCCCGGCCGTGCCCTACGACACGCTGGTGCAGGTCATGGACACGGTGCGCATCTACCAATTGCCGGTGGCGCCGTTTTCCAAAGCGGAGCTGTTCCCCGACATTTCGATCGCGGACGCGCCGACATGACGCCGTACCGAATTAGACGACACCGGCAGCGCCGTCACGGCGCGAATCACTTCGCGCTGATTCCCTTCATCGACATGATGACCATCCTCGTGGTTTTCCTGCTTGCGCACACCGCGGAGGTCGACATCCTGCCGAATACCAAGAACATCTCGATTCCCCAATCGCTCTCCGACCGCAAGCCGGGTGCCACGGTCGTGGTGATGGTGACCAAGGACTCGGTGTACGTGGACGGCCAGCTGGTCGGATCGGTCGCGGCCGTGGTCGCGAACCCGGGTCCCGTGTTCTTGCCGCTGAAGACCGCCTTGATGGCCCAGAACGCCCTCATGCTGGGCGGCGCGGGACAAACCGACATCGCCAAGCGCGAAGTCACGATCATGGGCGACAAGAGCACACCCTATAGCGTGCTCAAGAGAATCATGTTGACCTGCAGCGAGGCCGAATACGGCAAGGTATCCTTCGCGGTGGTCGAGCGCGAGCGGGCCGCGAGCTGATATGGCGACCGCAAATCCCACACAACGCGCGCCGGCGTCCGCCGCGGGCCTGGCCCCATTCTACCGGCGCTACGATCTGCCGTGGTCGCCATCCGAGGAGATGGAGCGGCGCTATCGCGTCATCCTGCGCAACCTCTGCATCGTGTTCGCGATCATTGCGGTGCTCATGCCCTTTTTGCCGCGGCACAAGCTGGTGGTGAACACCGATTCGCTGCCCGAGCGGGTGGTGCAGCTGGTGATGGAGCCGCCGCCGCCGCCCCCGCCCCCGCCGCCGCCCAAGCCGGAAAAACCCCTCGAGAAGGCGCCTGTCGCCCCCAAGCCGGTGCCACAGCCCGTGGATCCGCGCGTCAAGGCGTCCAAGAGCGGACTGCTCGCCAGCATCGACGATTTGGCCGCGCTGCGCGATCAGGTCGATCTCGATAAATTTTCGAAAAACCAGGCGAAGACCAACGATCCCGGCGACGTCAGCGCGGTGACGCGCTCGCTCATCACCTCCAAAGCGGGCGGCACCAGCGGCGGCATCAGCGCGCCCACCAGCAGCGGGCTTGCGGCGGGATCGGGGTCGCTGAACGGAATCCGCACCACGCAGGTGAAGGATCCGACGCTCGCCTCGGGGAATCAGGGTGCGACACGTGCGGGCGGGAGCGGCAAGGCCTCGCGCAGCGCGGATGAAATTGCGCTGGTGTTCACCAAGAACAAGGGAGCGATCGATTCCATGTACGCGCGCGCGTTGCGCGACAATCCCGCCCTGCAAGGAAAGGTCGTCATCGAATTGACGATCGCTCCGTCCGGCGACATCACTGCGGCGCGGATCGTGTCGAGCGAACTCAATGATCCGGAATTCGAAAGCAAACTGCTGGCGCGCATCCGCCTGTTCAAATTCGACGCCAAGGACGTCGCGACATTGACGGCTACCAAGCCGATCGATTTCTTCCCCGCCGGATGAACATCCAATCCGAAATCGAATTCTTCAGCGATCTGGGGATGGTCGACAAGGCCCGATTCATCATCCGCTTGATCAGCGAAGTGTCGGAGGAGGCCAAGGTCGGGTCGGGCGACGGGCAGGACTTGAGCCGCATGCGATTCGCCAATGAGATCAACCAGCGATTGGCACGGTTCGCCTACCAGCTGCTGGGCGAGGACATTGCGCGTCCGGCGGACGACGTGATGGTTCGAATGCTGCTGGGAACTCGGGCGGACAAGAGCGCCGAGCGCATCATGCAACAGGCCTATCGCCGCGTGCTGACCAGTTTCGAGAGCTTCGACACGACCGTACTGCTGAACTCCCGCGGTTAGGCCGAATTCAACATTCCGGCACGTTCACCGCCAGGCCGCCCTGCGAGGTCTCCTTGTAGATGGTCGACATATCGAGGCCGGTTTGGCGCATGGTCGCGATCACCTGATCGAGCGATACCTTGTGCGAGCCGTCGCCGCGCAGGGCGAGACGCGCCGCGTTGATGGCCTTGACTGAGCCCATGGCATTGCGTTCGATGCAGGGTATCTGCACCAGTCCCGCCACCGGGTCGCAGGTCAGGCCGAGGTTGTGCTCCATGCCGATCTCGGCGGCGTTTTCGATCTGTTCGTTGGTGCCGTGCAGCGCCGACACCAGTCCGGCGGCGGCCATGGAGCAGGCGACGCCGACCTCGCCCTGGCATCCCATTTCTGCGCCCGAGATCGAGGCATTCTGCTTGTAGAGCATGCCCATGGCGGCCGCGCTGAGCAGGAAGCGCACGACGCCGCCGTCGTCGGCGCCCGCTTCGAATCGCCGATAGTAGTGCAGCACAGCCGGCACGATTCCGGCAGCACCGTTGGTCGGCGCCGTGACCACTTGTCCGCCCGCCGCGTTTTCCTCGTTGACCGCCAGCGCGAACGCGTTCACCCAATCGAGGGCATGCATCGGCCCCAAAGCGTCCGCGCTCATCAATTGCCGGTACAGCTTTGGGGCGCGCCGCCGCACGCCGAGCACGCCGGGCAGCAGCCCCTGCGCCTCGAAGCCGCGCCGCACGCAGTCCTGCATCACCTGCCATATGCGCATGAGCCGTGCGCGTATTTCGGCCTCGTCGTACCACGTACGCTCGCGAGCCAGCATCAGCTCGTGGATTTCCAATCCCTCCTGGCGTCCTAGTTCGAGCAGACGCGTGCCGGAATCGAACTCGTAGGGCGGCTTTGCGCGCGCCTCTGCGGCACCGGCCTCGGTTCCGGCCCGTACGATGAAGCCGCCGCCGGTGCTGTAGTACTCCTCGCGCGCCAATACCTCGAGCGCGGCATCGTGTGCGGTAAAGCGCATGCCGTTGGAGTGGCCCGGCAGCACCTGATCGGCGTGGAACAGCAGATTGAGCGGCTCGTCGAAGGCGATCTCGCGCCGGCCCAGCAAACGAATGCGGCCATCCGCGCGGATACGCGTCAAGGTGGGTTCGACCACGGCCGGATCGATGGTGTCGGGCTTGAGTCCTTCCAGACCCAGCAGTATCGCCCGGTCAGTGCAGTGTCCGCGACCGGTGAGCGCCAGCGAACCGTACAATTGAGCCGAGACCTGCTCGGTGCGCTCAAGAACGCCGCGCTCGGCCAGCAGTTCGGCGAAGCTGCGCGCCGCATTCATCGGTCCCATGGTGTGCGAGCTCGACGGGCCGATGCCGATTTTGAAAATATCAAAGACACTAAGACTCATGCAGGGGCCCTTCATCGAGATGGAATGAGGCGATCATACGCGGCCGCGCCGGGTCACAGGTGGTAGAATCCGCAGGCCCAGCGCGGTGCGCTTCGCCACTACATTTGAGGGAGTCTTCAATGATCCGCTACCCCATGCTACTGGCCGCATCGTTCGTGAGCGCCATCGCCATCGCCGCAATGCAACCGCCGGCGAGCGCGGTACCGGACTTCATCGCGGCGGCGATAGCCGACCCGAACCGGCCGGCGGCCGACAAGGACCGGGACGCGAGCCGCAAGCCGGCAGAAACGGTGGAATTCGCCGGCATCAAACCCGGGGATAAAATAGCGGAGTTGTTGCCCGGCGGCGGCTACTTCACCCGTATCTTCAGCAAGGTCGTCGGCAGTGCCGGCCACGTATACGCCCTGGTGCCGGCGCCGCCGCCGGATGCGCCGGCGAGCACTCCGGATTTTGCGGCGCGGGTCAAGGCGCTGGCGGCCGATCCGAATTATCCGAACCTCAGCGTGGTGGTCGAGCCGTTCAGTCAACTGAAGACCCCGGTGCCCGTCGATCTGGTATGGACTTCGCAGAATTACCATGACCTGCACAACTTTCCGGGACTCAACCTGGTGGTATTCAATCAAATGGTGTTCGAGGCGCTGAAGCCCGGCGGAATCTATCTGATCTTGGATCACGCGACTGCCGAGGGCGCAGGAGCCAGCGAGACGTCGACTTTACATAGGATCGACCCGCAGACCGTGAAGAAGGAGGTGCTGGCCGCAGGGTTTGTATTCGTCGGCAGCAGCAATCTGCTGAGTCAGCCGGCCGATACGCATACGCTTAAGATATTCGACCCTGCGATCCGCGGCCGGACCGACCAATTCATCCTGAAATTTCGAAAGCCCGGCAATCCCGCGTCTTGACGCCGAAGCCCTCGCGGGGGGAGGAGACGCCGGGCGGACCGAGCCGCCGGGCGGACCGAGCCGCCGGGCGGCACGAACTAAGCGACCCTTGGGCTGTCAACCGGGAGGTTGGTTCGGCGTTTTAAAGGGTTGGAGGTTCTTAAGAGCATGAGATCACTACATTTTTCACGCCTGGCGCGTGGCGCGTGGCGTTCTGGCGCGGTACTGGCGGCAGGCCTTGCCCTGGCGGCCTGCGTGACGCCTCCGCCGCGCACGGTCGTGGTGCCTGCGCCGCCGCCACCGCCTCAGAAGCTCTACGTCTACCCCAACAATGGCCAGACTGCGGAGCAAACCGACCGCGACCGCTATGAGTGTCATGTGTGGGCCGTTCAGCAGACTGGGGTGGATCCCAGCGTTCCGAATGGCAATCCCTATGCCCGCGTGGTGGTGCAGCCCGCCACGCCGCCGGGCGCGAACGTCGCCGCCGGCGCCGTTACCGGCGGAATCCTCGGCTCCATCATCGCCGGTCCGTGGCATTCGGGCACCGGCTTCGTGCTGGGCGCCGCCACGGGTGCCATCGTCGGCGCCGCAGTGGACTCGAATCAGCAGGCCCAGGCGAAGCAAACGCAGCAGCAGATCAACGAAGCCCAAGCCCAAGGGCGTGCGCAGGCCGATGCCTATCGCCGGGCGATGGGCGCGTGCCTGCAAGGCCGAGGCTACACCGTCCGCTAGCCGCAGTCCGTCAGCGGCGGTACTCGCGGGCCTGCCTAGGTCGTGATCCGCTGTGCATTCGAGTACACGTTGCACTGGGTGTCGCGCAAAAATCCGACCAGGGTAAGACCGGAGGCGACGGCCAGATTGACGGCGAGACTCGAGGGTGCGCCGATGGCGGCGAGCACCGCGACCCCCGCGCGCAATGCCTTTTGAACCAGCTCGAAGCTCGCTCGGCCGCTCAGCAGTACGACGTGGCGCGACAGCGGTAATCGGCCCGCCAGGAGATTCTCGCCCACGAGCTTGTCGAAGGCATTGTGCCGGCCGACATCCTCGGCGACGCCGAGCAGCGTTCCCTTAAAATCGAACAGCGCTGCGGCATGAATACCGCCCGTGTCGCCGAATTTGGATTGCGACCTGCGCATGCGGTGGGGAAGGTCCAGCAGCACCGACAGCTTCACGCCGCCGACGGCGACAATGCGTGTGGCGGCGGCACGCGCGATGGCGGCATCGAGTCCGGTGGTGCCGCAGACCCCGCAGCTCGAGCCGGCCGAAAAGCGCCGCGCCGGAGTTTGCGGCTCGAGCGCCACGCTCGGACGCAGGCGCACGTTGACCACATTGGGGCGACGGGTGCTCGATTCGATCGCATCGATATCCGACGCCTGGTTGATGATTCCTTCGCCGTACAGCAGCCCGGCCGCGAGCCGTTCATCGTCACCCGGAGTTCTCATGGTCGTTCCGAATGACACGGATTCCGGACCGAAGGCGGGGTGATGCAGTTGAAACTCGAGCGGCGCCTCCACGGCCACCCGATCGTCACGCTCCACGCGGGCCTCGGGCGCAGCGCGCAGTACCCGAACCTTCAGCGTGCCGCCGTGCAAATCGGTCGTACCGGAATCCGCGGTGCTCATGGAGCCTAAGTTTTGCTCAAAACCGCGGCCAATGATACCGTTCCCGGCCCAGGCTGCGATATTTTGAGGGAGAACGGCGATGTCGAAATCTGCAGAACTCAAGTCCCGGAAGGCGGCGGCTGTGGCCTCGGGCGTGGCCACCAAGGGCATCTATGTGGCCAAGGCCGAGAATTCGGAGCTGTGGGACGTGGATGGCCGGCGCTACATCGATTTCGCCGCGGGGATTGCCGTGCTCAATACCGGGCACCGGCACCCCCGGGTCATGGCGGCGGTCGCGCAGCAGGCAGAAGCGTTTGCGCACACCTGCTTTCACGTCGCGCCGTATGAATCCTACGTGCGGCTCGCCGAGCGGCTAAATGCGCTCGCGCCCGGCGATTTCCCGAAGAAGTCGTTGTTCCTGTCGGCCGGTGCGGAGGCGGTCGAGAACGCGATCAAGATCGCGCGCTACTACACCAAGCGTTCGGCGGTCATCGCTTTCTCCGGCGGCTTTCACGGGCGCACGCTCATGACCATGGCGCTCACCGGCAAGGTGATGCCCTACAAGCGCGGCTTCGGACCGTTTCCTGCTGAGGTTTATCACGCAGAATTTCCGCAGCCCTACCGCGGGATCACCACAGAGCAAGCGTTGGCCGATTTGGAGCGGTTGTTTCACGGCGATGTCGACCCGAAGTCCGTCGCAGCCATCGTGATCGAGCCGGTGCAGGGGGAGGGCGGTTTCAACGTGGCGCCGTTCGAATTCTTGCGCGCGCTGCGGCGGGTGTGCGACGAGCACGGCATCGTGCTGATTGCCGACGAGGTGCAGGGCGGCATTGCGCGCACCGGGAAGATGTTCTCGATCGAACATTCCGGGGTGGTGCCCGATCTGATCACCGTGGCCAAGGGTTTGGGAGGCGGCTTTCCGCTCTCGGGCGTCACCGGCCGGGCCAGCATCATGGATGCCGCGCATCCGGGGGGATTGGGGGGCACGTACGGAGGAAATCCGATCAGCATCGCGGCCGCTCACGCCGTGCTCGATGTGATCGAAGAGGAGGATCTGTGCGCCCGCGCCACGCGCGTCGGACAGAAGATGCATGCGCGGCTTCAAACGCTGGCCAAGGAGCTGCCGTGCATCGGTGATGTGCGCGGTCTCGGGGCGATGGTGGCGTTCGAGTTGGTCAAGGATCCGAAAACCAAGGAGCCCGATGCGGCGCTGACCGCCTCGATCTTGGCGCATGCGGAGAAGCGCGGGCTGATCCTGCTATCCTGCGGCACGGAAGCGAACGTGGTTCGGCTGCTCTCGCCGCTCACGATTCAGGATTCGGTGCTGGAGGAGGGATTGAATATCCTCGCCGCCGCCGTCAAGGATGCGTGCGGCGTCGAATCTGCGCGCGCGGTCGCTTGA
>JBKQOZ010000053.1:0-3516 GCA_052326345.1 Steroidobacteraceae bacterium
GGAGACTCAACGCCATGCTCCAACCCGCCCTCATGATGGACCGGCCGCTGCTGATTTCGGATGTCATCGAGCACGCGGCCGCGCAGTTCGGAGGCGTGCAAGTCGTCTCGCGCGAGACGCATGGAGCGCTGTTCCGATATACCTATGCCGAGTGCGCCGCGCGCGCCCGCCGGTTCGCCAGCGCGCTCGGTGAGATCGGCATGCGCGCAGGCGACGCCGTCGCAACCCTGGCCTGGAACAACCATCGGCACCTCGAAGCCTACTATGCGGTGTCCGGCAGCGGCATGGTGATCCACACCTGCAATCCGCGGCTGCATCTGCAGCAGCTCGCCTACATCGTCAATCACGCCGAGGACCGAGTGCTGCTGTTCGACGCGAACTTCGCGCCGCTGATCGCGGGGCTGGCGCCGCTCTGCCCTCGAGTCGAGGTCTGGATCTGTCTCAGCGACGCGCCAAACATGCCCGCCATCGAAGCCGTCGACCCTGCGCTTTGCTACGAGGAGTTCATCGCCGCGCAGACAGACCGGTTCGACTGGCCGCAGTTCGACGAGCGCACGGCCGCCGCACTGTGCTACACGTCCGGCACCACTGGCAATCCGCGCGGCGCGCTGTATTCGCATCGCTCGATCGTGCTCAACGCCCTCACGGTATGCCTGCCCGGAGTGCTGTCGCTGTCGCCCAAGGACGCCGTCTTGCCGGTGGTTCCGATGTTCCACGTCAACGGCTGGTGCATTCCCTATGCCGCGCCGATCGGCGGCGCCAAATTGGTGCTGCCCGGGCCTCGGTTGGACGGCGCCGGCCTGTACGAACTGATGGAGGTTGAAGGCGTCACTGTCAGTGCCGGCGTACCCACCATCTGGTTTTCGCTGATCCGGCACCTGGAGGAAAACGGCTTGCGCTTCTCGACCATGCGGCGAACCGTCGTCGGCGGCGCGGCCATGCCGGCGGCTCTGATCGCCAGGTTTGCGCAAGAATACGGCGTTGAGGTGCGCCACGGATGGGGCATGACCGAGACCACGGCGGTCGCTACCATGGGCTGTTTGGGTGCCGAGCACCGCGATGTGCCCGCCGCCGCACGCCACGCTCTCATCGCGAGGCAGGGCAAGTCCGTGTTCGGCATCGAGATCAAGGTGGTCGACGAGTTCGGCGCGACGCTGCCCCGCGACGGCACATCGCAGGGAGAGTTGATGGTGCGCGGCCAATGGATCATCGATCGATATTACAAGGCCGATGCCTCGTCTCTCGTAGATGGCTGGTTTCCGACCGGCGACATTGCCACCATCGATGCCGAGGGAACCATGCAGATCAGAGACCGCGCCAAGGACCTGATCAAAACCGGCGGCGAATGGATCAGTTCGATCGATCTCGAGAATCACGCCATCGGGCATCCGGCCGTGGCCATGGCGGCGGTCATCGGCGTCAAGCATCCGAAATGGGACGAGCGGCCGCTGCTGTTCGTGGTGCGCAAACCCGGCCACACGCTCGAGCGCGACGAGATCCTGGCATTCCTCGCCGATCGAGTCGTCAAATGGTGGGTGCCGGAGGAGGTTATTTTCTTGGATTCGCTGCCCGTGGGAGGCACCGGCAAAGTACAAAAAGTCCTGCTGCGGGAACTGTACGGAGGGTTGTTCAATTAGCTCGCCGCGCGCGTATCATCGCGCTTGCGATCAGCGGCATGCGTTGTGGGGGAGCGAGCAAGCGATGCGTCGAATCATTCAGTCGGTCGGCATACCGGCGCTGATGTTCTTCTTGTGCGCGCCCGTACCGGGCCGAGCGGCGGATGTCGACTACCAGGCCAGGGTCGCCCGAGTTCTCAAACAGACCCCGCTGATCGACGGGCACAATGATCTGCCGTGGGAGATTCGCGAACGGTTCAAAGGAGCGCTCGCGGCCATCGATCTGAATTCGGACACCTCCAAGCTGCCGCTGCCCAAGGAGCCGCCGGATGCGGCGCCGCTGATGACCGACATTCCGCGCCTGCGTGCAGGCATGGTCGGCGGCCAGTTCTGGTCGGTGTGGGTGCCGGTGGACATCAAGGGGCCCGAAGCCGTTCAGGCGACCGTCGAGCAAATCGATCTGGTGAAGCGCATCGCCGCCAAATACCCTGCGGTTTTCGAGGTCGCCTATACCGCCGCCGACGTTCGCAGGATTCACAAGGCGGGGAGGATTGCCTCGCTGATCGGCATCGAGGGCGGTCATCAGATCAACGACTCTCTCGCCGTCTTGCGCCAGATGTACGATCTGGGGGCGCGCTACATGACCTTGACCCACATGCTGAACAATCATTGGGCGGATTCGGCCACCGATGCGCCCGTGCATCACGGATTGACTCCGTTCGGCGCGGCCGTGGTCCGGGAGATGAACCGGCTCGGCATGCTCGTCGATTTGAGCCACGTATCGCCCGAGACGATGCAGGCGGCGCTCTCGGTCAGCGAGGCGCCGGTGATGTTTTCCCACTCCTCGGCGCGCGCGATCGTCGACCATCCGCGCGATGTGCCCGACGACATCCTGCGCCTGGTGGCAAAAAACGACGGCGTCGTGATGGTGAATTTCTTTCCGGCCTACGTCTCGGCGGCGCGCAACCAATGGGAAGCCGATCGCGCCGCGGAGATGGCGCGCTACAACAGCCCGCCGTACGGCGGCATGTACATCGGCCAGCCGGAGCGCGCCAAGGCGGCCCTCGCACGCTGGGAGAGCGAGCATCCGCGGCCGGTCACCACGCTCGAGCAGGTGGCCGATCACATCGAGCATATCCGCCGGGTCGCCGGCGTGGATCACGTGGGCCTGGGCTCGGACTTCGACGGCATACCGGACGCGCCGCGCGGCTTGGAAGCCGTCGACCGCTACCCTGCGCTTCTGGTGGAACTCATGCGCCGCGGCTGGACCGACGGGGAGGTGGCCAAAGTCGCGGGTGAGAACGTGCTGCGCGTGCTGGCGGCGGCCGAGCGCGTGGCGGCGAAGCTGCGCGCCTTAAGGCCGCCTGCGGAAACCGTCATCGACGTCGACCAGAAGAGGTGATCGGATGAGGAGGATGCTCATGCTCTCCTCGGCGATGCTCCTGCTGCCGATCGCCCGCGCAGCCGACCCGCCGCAGCTCAAGGAAGGCCTTTGGGAAATCCGCGGTCAGCGCATCGAAAATCCCGGCAACAAGCGCACCGAGTTCACCTACCGGCTCTGCCGCAGTCACGCCTATGACAAGGCCATGGACGATCTGGTGAAGAACCAGAAGGACTGCACCACGACCTTCGAGAGCCTTGGCGGCGGCCGCTACGCATCCTCCTCGCGCTGCACGGCCGCGGGGATTGTGATCGAGTCGAAGGGGAGCTATCGGTACGAGAGCAGCACTTCGGCCCGCTCCGAGTCCACCGCGACCTACCTACCGGCCTTGCGCGGCAAGACCGACGAGACGCTGATTCAAGATCAGAACTACGTCGGCAGCTGTCCGGCCGGAATGCGTCCAGGGGACCGCATCGACGCCGATGCGAAGGTGCAGCGCTAGACTGAGCCGTGAGCCGG
>JBKQOZ010000054.1:0-4943 GCA_052326345.1 Steroidobacteraceae bacterium
GTCGCCCCGATGCGGATATTACACATCGAACCAAAATGTGGTAAGAGTGCGACCAAAGCGGGCCGGATGTCGGATTCGTCGGGCGCTGGATGTATGGGGCTGGTCGCGGTAACACAACAATAGCGCCGTGTGATTGCAGAGGTCGACACGGCGCAGCATCAGAAAAAACGCACAAGGGGGTGGTTTATGGCAAATCGAAATGGGCGGTTACGAAAGGCTGTAACTCTGGGACTGGCGATTGCGGCCGCTTTGGCGGGCAGTGCGGGTTGGGCGCAGCAACAGACGCCCACGCCCACGCCGGGCTTGGCCGAGATCATCGTCACGGCGCAGAAGCGCGAACAGAACATCCAGGATGTTCCCATCTCGGTGATCGCGTTGGATTCGCAGCAGCTGCAGGACGCCGGTGTAAAGGACATCAAGAACATGCAGGTCTTGACTCCGGGCCTGACCGTCACATCGACGACGTCTGAAAACGTAACCACCGCGCGTATTCGCGG
This sequence comes from Steroidobacteraceae bacterium, assembly GCA_052326345.1. GTDB lineage: Bacteria > Pseudomonadota > Gammaproteobacteria > Steroidobacterales > Steroidobacteraceae > Bog-1198. The sequence goes on from JBKQOZ010000054.1 coordinate 498, forward strand.
CATCGGCACGGTGGGCGACAATCCCGGATTGGAATCCTCGGTCGGAGTCGTGATCGACGGCGTCTATCGGCCGCGCAACGGCGTGGGCTTCGGCGACCTCGGGGAGATTGACCGCATCGAGGTTCTCGAGGGGCCGCAGGGCGAATTGTTCGGCAAGAACAACGACGCCGGCGTCATCAACATCGTGACCATGAGACCCTCGAATACCTTCGGTGTGACGGGCGAGGCCACCGGCGGCAACTACAACGATCGGGAGATCTCCGCCTCCGTCACCGGACCGCTCAGCGATATTTCCGCCGGTCGATTCTTCGCCGGGTACCAGAAGCGCGATGGCTTCCTCGACGTCACCACGGGTCCCGGGCCGAACACGGAAAACAACACCGATAACCGCAACGTCTACACGTTCCGCGGCCAGTATCTGCTCACGCCCAACAACAACCTCAGCTTTTTGCTCATCGGCGACTATTCGAAGCGCAACGAGTCCTGCTGCGGCGCCGTGCAAACCGTCCTCGGACCCTTCGCTGGAATCGTCGATGCGCTGGCGTCGGTCCCGCAACTCGGCGGAACTCCCGGCGCCGTCGGCGAGGCGCTTCCGCCTGTGTCGCCGTTCAACCGGCAGGCCTATGCCAACGCGCCGATCACCCAGCAGATTCGGGACATGGGAGTTTCCGGCCAACTCGACTGGGATCTGGGCTTCGGGAAACTCACCTCGATCACCGCGTGGCGCGACAACACCCTCTATGCGGGTAATGATATCGATTACACCGCCGTCGATATCGTGTCCGAGCCCGGCACCGAGGGCAACATGACCGATTTTAAGCAGGCCAGCGAAGAGTTGCGCCTGGCCGGCAAGAACGGACCTTTGGATTGGCTGGTGGGCGGATTTTTCTCGAGCGAAATCCTCACCACCAATTCAACGATCTATGCCGGCAATGACTTCGATTTGTACCTGAGCGGCCTCTCGTCGGCTGCCGGCGGAGCCTCGCCGCCGAACTTCCTGTTGACGACCGATCTGACCGGCAAGCCCCCGGGCAGCCTGTTCATACCGGGCGTGTCCGGCCAGGCTGATTCCTACCGTGAGACTTCCAAGAGCTACGCGTTCTTCACGAATGAGACCTACAACATCACGCAGGCCTTCGATGTGACCGCCGGCGTGCGATTCACCTCGGAGAAGAAAACGGCCGACTCCAACTATCTGGACCCGGATCACGGTGCCGCGTGCGGGCAACTGCTTCAGTCCCCGGGAGTCGGGATGCTCGATCCCGCAAGCCCTGAATACCAGTTTCTGCTGGGGTACGGCTGTTCGACGGTCTTCAATCCATTCTTCTCCGGCCTGTCGAGCTCCCAGTCCTTAACCGAGGGCAACGTGTCGGGTACGGTCAAGCTGTCATATCACTTCACCGACGACGTCATGGCGTACGCGTCGTGGGCGAACGGCTACAAGGCCGGCGGATTCAACCTAGCGCGCGTCACATCGACGAACCCGCTGACGCCGCTCACACCGAATCTCGACACCGAATTCCCGCGCGAATCGGTCGAGTCTTACGAAGTCGGGGTCAAAAGCCTGCTGGCCGACCGGACCGTGCGCCTGAATGCGTCCGTCTTCGATCAGCAATACACGAATTTTCAGCTCAACACCTTTACCGGAGTCCAATTCATCGTCAGCTCGATTCGCCGGGTGGAATCCAAGGGCGCCGAGTTCGATGTCAACTGGGCGACCCCGCTGTCGGGCCTGACCTTCGACACGGGCGTGGTCTATGCCTTTACCAACATCACGGAGTTCGGCGGCTCGCTGCCGTTGTTCGCGCCCAACGACGTTGCCGCCACCACGATTCCACGCCTCAACAATCGGCTGTCGTTCGCGCCGCTGTGGTCGGGCGTGGCATCGGCGACCTACACGATTCCCATCAGTGCATCTCTGCAATTTCACGCCAACATCAACGAAAAATACAGCTCATCATACAACACGGGCTCGGATCTGGATCCACGCAAGATCCAGGGCGCTTACGGATTGCTGAACGCGCGCCTGGGCATCGGCACGCGGGACGAGAAGTTCACGGTCGAAGTGTGGGGCAACAACATCGCCGACAAGGGCTTCTACCAGGTTGCCTTCGATGCGCCCTTTCAATACAACCAGATCGACGCGTTCCTCGGCGATCCGCGCACCTTCGGGATCACGGTGCGCGTCAAGTTCTGACATGGCCGCCTCGCAAGATACTTACCGTCGCATCGTGCTCGCCTCGCGGCCCAACGGCTGGGTGGTTGCGGAGAATTTTCGGCTCGAAACCGCTCCGGTTCCAGACCCGGGGCCGAACGAGGTGCTGGTGCGCAACCACTACCTCTCGCTCGACCCCTACATGCGGGGCCGCATGAACGAGGGCAAATCCTACGCGAAGCCCCAGGAAATCGGCGCCACCATGATCGGCGCAACCGTCGGGGAGGTGGTTGCCTCGAACCACCCGGGTTTTGCGGTGGGCCAGCATGTGCGCGGCATGCTCGGCTGGTCGGAGTTTGGCATGGCCGACGGCAACGCGCTCGAGCGGATCGACACGCGCGGGATACCCATGTCCGCGCATCTCGGCGTGGTGGGCATGCCTGGCATGACGGCCTGGTACGGCTATCACAAGATCCTGGCGCCGAAGGCGGGTGAGACCGTCGTCGTCAGCGCGGCCACGGGCGCGGTGGGAAGCGTCGTGGGCCAGCTCGCCAAGCTTGGCGGCGCCCGGGCCGTCGGCATCGCCGGCGGCCCCGACAAGTGCCGCTACGTGACCGGGGAGCTCGGCTTCGACGCCTGCGTCGACCATCGCCAGGCCCGGGACGCCAAGGAACTAGCGCAACTGCTGCGGGAGGCAGCCCCCAACGGCGTGGATGCGCATTTCGAGAATGTCGGCGGCGACGTCCTGAATGCCGTCATGAGCCTGCTGAATCCATTTGCCCGGATCGCCATCTGTGGACTCATCGCCGACTACAACAACGAAGCGGGCGCCGCTGCACGCAGCGCGATCCGCAATCCGGCGATGTTTCTGGTCGCACGCTGCAAGATGCAGGGCTTCATCGTATCGGACCATCTGGAGCTCTGGCCGCAGGGTCTTTCGGAACTGGGCGCCCTGTTGGTCAGTGGCAAGCTCAAGTATCGTGAGAGCGTCGCGAGTGATCTTGCGGCCGCGCCCGAGGCGTTCATCGGGCTCCTGCGCGGGCAGAATTTCGGCAAGCAGCTCGTCAAACTGATTTGAGGCCCTTGCGTATGGGCGCAATCTACGTGGTGCGCCATGCTCAGGCGTCCTTCGGCACCGAGGACTACGACCGGCTCACCCAGACCGGGTTTGCGCAAGCGCGTCTATTGGGGGCGTATTTCGCTTTGCGCAACGTTCGATTCGACGCGGTCTACTTAGGATCGCTACGCCGCCACGCCGAAACCGCGCAAGGCATTTTCGACGGCTATGCCGGATACGGTGATGGGCCGCCGCGCGTGCGTTTGCCCGCTCTTGACGAGTACAACCCCGAGGCGCTGATGTCGGCTCATACGGACGCGGTTCCTGCGCCGCCCGTTGCCGCGGCGGGGCGCGACGTCGCCGCGGTGCGTGAGCATTTTCGTGCGTTGAAGCAGGCGCTGCTGGCGTGGGCCGAGGACCGCATTCAGCCGGCCGGGATGCCGTCATTTCGGGCATTCCAGGACGGGGCGGTGGCGGCAATCATCGAGGCTCGCAGCCGATTCGCGGGCGGCAGTGTGCTCGTGGTGAGTTCGGGGGGGCCCATCGCCGCCATCGTGGCGGCGGCGCTCCGGGCACCGCCGCGGACGGCCATCGAGCTGAATCTGCAGATTCGCAACAGCTCCCTCACAGAGTTCACGATGTCTTCCCGGCGCCATCAGCTGGTGAGCTTCAACGCGCTGGCGCATCTCGACACGAAGCTCGACCCCGACCTCGTGACGTACGCATAGTCAGCCGTAGCGCCGCGAAATGCTTTCCGCCACGCACACGGGCTTGCCGCCGCCTTCGCGTTCAATGGTCACCTGCCAGACGAGCTGGGCCCCGGGCATGCCATGCAGCGGCTCGAGAATGTCGATTCTCTGCAGCGTGAAGCGCCCCCGCAGCCGGCTGCCAACCGGTACCGGCGCAGGGAAGCGCACCTTGCCGAGCCCGTAGTTGACGCCCATGCGGGTGCTGCGCACGCACAGCGCCTGCTGCGCCATCAACGGCAGCAGCGACAGGGTCAAAAAGCCGTGCGCCACGGTCGTGCCGAACGGCCCGCTCCTGGCGCGCTCGGGATCGACATGGATCCACTGGTCATCGCCGCTCGCGTCGGCGAAACGATCGATGCGTCTCTGGTCAACGGTGATCCAGTCGCTCACGGCGACCTCCTGGCCAACCAGCGGGCGCAGCTCTTCGATCGAATTGAACTCGCGCATGACGCCCTAACCTACCACACAGCGCCCGCCGCACGCGG
>JBKQOZ010000055.1:0-34304 GCA_052326345.1 Steroidobacteraceae bacterium
CCGGACGAATCGTTATCAACGCGCTGCGGCGGCAATGCCTTCGTGGAGTTCTTCGGTGTAGCGAAACCCGTGAAGACGCCGGTAGTTGGCAGCCAGGTAAGGGGCTGGTAAGCGTCGCCTTGTGACCCGAGTCAGTACTGAGGCCGACCTGTGGATCGGCGGAACAGGAGAAAATGATTGTCCAACCAATCCGATAAACTGTCGCGCACGATCCTGCCCATTCCCGATGTTAAGCATGTGGGCCTCACGACCTACGATGCGAAGGACCCGGACACCAAGTTTCCGCCCATCGAGCCGCTGCTGCCACCGAAGGGCGCGCCCAATGTGCTGATCGTGCTCCTGGACGATGTGGGTTTCGCGGCTTCCAGCGCCTTCGGTGGGGTCATCAGCACACCGACTGCTGAGCGACTGGCGAAGGGCGGCCTGAAGTTCAACCGCTTCCATACCACGGCCCTGTGCTCCCCGACGCGCCAGGCGCTGCTGACGGGGCGCAATCATCATTCGGTGAACATGGGCGGTATCTGCGAGATCGCCACCTCGGCCCCCGGCTATACCTCGGTACTGCCGAAGGACAAGACGCCGTTGGCGATGACGCTCAAGCTCAATGGCTACTCGACCGCGCAATTCGGCAAGTGTCACGAAGTGCCGGTGTGGGAAACCAGCCCGATGGGACCCTTCGATCAATGGCCGAGCGGCGGTGGCGGCTTTGAATATTTCTACGGCTTCATCGGTGGAGAGACCAATCAGTACTACCCCGCTATCTACGAAGGCACGACGCCCGTCGAGCCCGATAAGACTCCCGCGGAGGGCTATCACTTCACCGAGGATATGACCAACAAGGCGATCAAGTGGGTCCGCCAGCAAAAGGCGCTGATGCCGGAGAAGCCGTTCTTCATGTACTTTGCGCCGGGCGCTTGCCACGCCCCGCACCAAGTGCCCAAGGAATGGATCGACAAGTACAAGGGTAAATTCGATCAAGGCTGGGACAAGTTGCGCGAGCAGATCTTCGCCCGCCAGAAGGAGCTCGGGGTGATCCCGAGCGATGCCGAGCTGACGCAGCGGCCTCAAGAAATTCCAGCGTGGGAACAGATGCCGAAGGAGCTCAAGCCGATCCTTGCACGTCAAATGGAAATATTTGCGGGGTTTCTCGAGCACACCGATCATCACGTGGGACGGCTGGTCGATGCGCTCAAGGACCTGGAGGTACTCGGCGACACCCTGGTCTATTACATCATTGGCGACAACGGGTCTTCGGCCGAAGGCTCCTTAAACGGCAGCTTCAATGAGATGGCGATCTTGAACGGCATGGCTCAGATCGAGACGGTTGAGTTCATGAAGAGCAAGATCGATGAGTTCGGAGGACCGAACGCCTACAATCACTACGCCGTCGGCTGGGCGCACGCCATGGACACTCCCTATCAGTGGACCAAGCAGGTCGCCTCGCACTTCGGCGGCACGCGCAACGGCACCATTGTGCACTGGCCGAATGGGATCAAGGCGAAGGCAGAGATCCGTTCGCAATTTCACCATGTGATCGATGTGGCGCCGACGATTTTGCAGGCTGCGGGGCTGCCGGCACCCACCATCGTCAACAGCGTACAACAGGCGCCGCTTGAAGGCTTCAGCATGCTGTATGCCTTCGACGATCCCAAGGCTGCCGAAGCACATGAGACCCAGTATTTCGAGATGTTCTGCAATCGCGGCATCTACCACAAAGGCTGGACAGCGGTGACCCGACACAGCACACCCTGGGACAACTCAAAGCCGCTACCCGCCTTTGACGACGATGTCTGGGAACTGTACGACACCAACAAAGATTGGACACAGGCGCGAAACCTTGCGAAAGACCAGCCGCAGACACTGCGCGACCTGCAGAGGCTCTGGCTGATCGAAGCCACCAAGTACAGCGTGCTTCCCCTGGATGATCGACGGGTGGAACGCTTCAACCCAGACCTTGCCGGGAGACCCCAGCTCATCAAGGGCAAGACGCAGATCCTGTTCGGAGGCATGGGCCGCCTCTCGGAAAACTCCGTCATCAACATCAAAAACAAGTCCTACTCGGTAACCGCCGAGGTCGTCGTACCGAAGTCCGGTGCCGAAGGCGTTATCATCGCGCAGGGTGGCGCATTCAACGGCTGGAGTCTCTACGCCAAGGAGGGCAAACTTAAATATTGCTACAACCTTCTCGGGATCAAGCGCTTCTACGCGGAGTCAAATAAGGCGATTCCAGCGGGTAAGCACCAGGTTCGAATGGAGTTCAAGTACGACGGCGGCGGCCTCGCCAAGGGCGGTAATGCGTCGCTTTACATGGATGGCGCGATGGTCGGCGAGGGCCGGGTTGAAATGACAGTGCCGATGGCGTTCTCGGCTGACGAAACCTGCGATGTCGGCAAGGGTACGGGCTCGGCTGTTTCACCGGACTATGACCCGAGAGACAATGAGTTCAGCGGCGAGGTGAACTGGGTGCAGATTGATCTGGAGAAAGACGATCACGGTCACCTGATCTCCCCTGAGGAGCGATTCAAGGTCGCGATGGCGCGTCAATAGATTGGTCGGTCACGTTTCGTGAAACCGGCGTGCCCCCGCGCCCGCCGAGTTCGATAAGCATTCAGTCGTCACTCGCGACCGTCGGCTGCGCCGGCATACGGCAAGTGTCGACCCGAACCGATTGGACAACAATGACCACGCTCGTGCAGCCAAAATTACTGCTTCGGCAATTCAACTATTCAACTCTTGGGTTTCTGCGCCAACCCGACGAACTGCGATACGACTACGGCGGTATAGAACACTCCGAACAAGGCCGCGAATAGGCTTAAGGTCGTCGCCGGCGCGTGTACCGGTGTTACGTCCGAATAACCGATCGTCATCACTTGCGAGAAGGCGTAATAGGTGAACAGCGCCGTCCGGCCGTGCCAATCGGGGAGAAACCCGGCCAACTCCGGATTGATACTGTAAGCCGAGGGCGCCAGTAAGTACGCAATCGCGTTCATGTGCCCCCATGCGTTGCCGGCGATGAGATAGCCGCAGATTGCACCCAGCACGTTCTCAGCGCCGATTGCCGGTGTGCGAAACAGGTCGCGTAAGATCGCGTACACCGCACTCCAGAGAAACAACGACATCACCACTTGGTCTGCAAGCGAAAGCGCGTAGTCAAGGTTGGTGGCGATGAAGTGCCGTCCCCAATTGACCGCTAGCGACGCGAGGAGCACGGCTGCCATCGTGGTCCGCTCGCGCGGCCGTTCGAAAACAACGATCCATATCGCGATGGCCAGCATCGTACGCACAGCATCGGAACGCAACTGCTCGGCACCCGACTGGGCGTGGAACGTCTCGACAGCTAGCGCGACAATGAGCAGCGCCAGCAAAACGGCATACTTGCGCCGGCGTAGTCCGAGCATTTGTCCGCCTAGCATTCGTCGCGTCCTCGGCCGTGCTGCGGTTCTCCAAAACTCCTAACGCGGATGCGGCGACTTTCTTCCAAGGAGTGCAACGCACCAGACAGTCATCCCCACATGAACAATAATCACCGGCCATAACAAGATGCCGACGTACTGCGACTGGATGACCAAGATCACACAGATTCCCGTCACTCCTACATCATAGATCAGCGCCGCGGTGAGCAATGCTCTTCCCGCCCCGCTCTCCGCGTCGCCGCGCGCAAGCCACCAGGCGGCACTCAGAGCCAACAGTAAGATGCCGGTTATGCGCCCCAAGGGGATAGCCGCGCCGGTGATGTCGGCTGCAAACAGTAGTTGAGTGACGAGGCTCGGGGCGAACAGAAGTGCCAAGCCAACTCCCACCTCCGTGATCGCAGTTACGATGAGTATGTTTTTAATTGTGTCATCAGCCTATAGATGATCGCCTAGCCGCGTGTATCACTTCACAGGGGGTATTTCCGGTGATCCCCAGATACCCTCACCGGGTCGCATCCTCCGGCCACAAACCATGGCATTGCGCAAAGAGTCTGCTCGTTCGGCTTTCCACGCGCAATTGGACCCAAGAACTAACTCGGTATTGGCACGAGCGAATGGCAGCTAACAAGCACTCAATCCAGAGGTCCTGATGACCGGTAGTGGCCCCGTCTGCTGTCTGATTATCTGCTCGAAACCTGGCGTTCGCCGGCGCACGAAGGGTAAGTCTTGTAGAGACCCAATCTCCCCTCCGGACGACGTGTCGGGGGCCGTGTTGCTGGTGGTTCCCACTCGAACTAGACTGCTCTGCATGCGGGTGTAGCTCAGTTGGTAGAGCATCAGTTTCCCAAACTGAAGGTCGCGGGTTCGAGACCCGTCGCCCGCTCAATTTCGGACAGTGATCCCGACAGCGGTGGGCGCTACTGGCAGTCGAACCGGAATCGTCACCGCTGTTGGTATCGGTATCGCTGAACGACAGCATTCCATCGGGACACCACTTGGTGGATGATGGGAATCAAACACGCGGCGATAGCTTCCCAAGCTTGAGCCGTGGGTTCGATTCCCATCGCCCGCTCCACTTAAGCATCTGATGCCGCGAAGCGGTCATAGGCGACGGACAGCAGCAGAGTAGAAAGCGGCAACGCATCTACCGCAGGCGGTGAACGTCGTCCAACTTGGCGAAATTGCGGTCAAAGGTCGTAAGCGGCATGTGACTTTGTCAATTACCACATGCCGCCGAGAGCCACAGTGATCGCCTCGCCGTTCACGCCCCCTGCGGCGTCGCTGCACAGGAACGCGATCACCTGCGCAACCTCGCGCGGCTCCAGCACGCGGTTCTGCGGGTAGATGGCAGCACGCTCGCGCCACACCTGCTCGACACTGATGCCGCGCCTTTCGGCCTCCGTCTTCGCCGAGCGCTCGGCCATTGCCGTTCGCACCCAGCCGGGCAGCACTGCATTCGATGTGACTCCGAACGGCCCGGCGTCTTGGGCAACCGCGCGTGCGAGCCCGATGAGCCCATGCTTGGAAGCGGTGTACGCACTGCCGGATCGTTCCGCCTTCTCGCCGGCGGTCGAACTGGTAAATACGAGCCGGCCGAAGCCGCGCTTGCACATCCCGCCTACCGTCAGCCGCGCGAGTTCGAACGGACCGTCGAGGTTGATGCGCATCGTCTCGCGCCAGACCTCGGGATCCTGCTCCCACACGAGCCGCTCATGGGCCGAGCCGATGCCGTGATTCACGACCAGCACGTCAATCGGCCCCAGTCGCTGCTCAGTCTCGGCAACGGCCAGGGCGCAGCCCTCGGCGGTGCCGAGGTCGGCCGCGACGTATTCGAGGCCGACGGCCGCCAGTTCCGTAGCGCTGCGCGACACCACCATTACACGCGCTCCCGATGCCGAGAGCAGTAGCGCGGCCTCGCGCCCAATTCCCCGACCGCCGCCCGTGACCAGCGCCACACGTCCGTTCATCTCTTTGTGCTCCTGCTTGGCATTGATGAAAAGCAAATTTCGCTTGACTCAGTCGAACTGCAAAATTGAACCCTACCGGAGTGGTCAGCCGGGCAGGATAAGCTGCGGCGGCGCGCGCCGCAGCGAGGCACGCCCAAATGCGTAGTAGAGCACGCCCGGCACGAGCAGACCCACAATCCAAGAGATATCCACACCGCCTAGCGGCTGGACCAGTGGGCCCGTGTAGAACGCCGTGGAAAGAAGGGGGATCTGAACCAGGATCCCTATCAGGTAGATCACGATGCCGGTCATATTCCACCGGCCATAGCGGCCATCGGGATCGGATAACGCCGGCACATCGTAACGCGACCGAGTGAAGCAATAGTAGTCGATCAGATTGATCGCGCTCCACGGCGTGAACACTGCCAGCAGACACAGGATAAAGGCCTCGAACGCCTTTAGAAAGGAGTGACGCCCGGTGAGCGCGAGCAGTACGGAGACGCCGACCATCGAGACAATGTAGAAGAGCCGGTGTCCTACCGAGATTCGAAGGCCGCGCCGAAAACCGCTCACCATCGTCGCCATCGACATGAAGCTGCCGTAGGCGTTCAATGACGTCACCGTAACCTTGCCGAATGCGATGCTGAAGTAAAGCAGGCCCGCGACCGCGCCCGTTGATCCGAGACTCACGATATACGCTACCTCATGATGCTCGAATTGCTTTCCGGCGAGCGCCGCGGCGAGAACCCCGAAAGTCATGGATATCTGCGAACCGATGACTGATCCGAGTCCCACGGCGGTGAACACGCGCGCCGCCGAGGTGTCTCGCGGCAGGTAGCGGGAATAGTCGGCAACGTATGGCCCGTAGGCGATCTGCCATGACGCCGACAAGGACATCGCCAGTAGAAAACTGCTCATCGAAAAATGGCGCTCGGCCAGTAAGGCCGCGATATCATGGGACGCAAACAGTCTGCTGAACATGTAGAGGAATGCCGCCATGCCGACGACGCTCGCAACTCGTCCGAGAAGGTGAATGAACCGATACCCTAAGAGCGTCACGATTACGATGAAGCAACTGAAGACCACGATGCCGAAGCCGTCGTCGACATGCAGCAGTTGACCTACTGCCTGTCCGGCCAGCACGCAGCCACTGGCAGAAAAACCGATGTACATCAGGCACACCGCCACGATCGGTATGACTGCGCCGTAGACGCCGAACTGGACGCGACAAGAGATCATCTGGGGCAAACCGAGCTGCGGGCCCTGTGCGGCGTGGAGCGCCATGACGGCGCCGCCGATCAACTGACCCAACAGAAGCGCCACCAGCGACCAAAACACGTCGCCGCCGAATACCACGGCCAGGGCTCCGGTTACGATCGCAGTAATCTGCAAATTCGCTGCGAGCCACAATGTGAATTGACTTGCGAGCCCGCCATGCCGCTCCCCATCGGGCACATAGTCGATCGATCGGACCTCGATCGAGGCCGGCACCGGCTTATAGGCGTCTGGGACCGCCATCGTTATGCGCTGACGCCGGTTCCGCTCACTGGGCCTTCAGCCACCGATCGACCTCGGGCAGCCGTCATGCGAATCACCGCCGCGCCTTTGAGATAGGTGATGGAATCGAAGTCGGCGCTCGCCTGCAGCACATCGTTAACCGGTGTGATGATCGGATGAGTTCCGTCGCGCGCATCCTGCTGCATGGCGTATTGCTTCTGACCCAGCGCCTGAAGCCACATGCGCCATTCCGGGTGAAAGTGGTCGGTCACCTTGTTTTCCATCCATGAAGCGAAACCCTCGTTCAGCCACAGGTCGTCCCACCACGCCATGGTCACGAGGTCGCCGAACCACTGATGCGCCATCTCGTGCGCCACCACGATGTAGACCAGCTGCTTGTCCCTTTCGGTGGATACGCGCGGGTCGATCAGCAAATCGCGTTCGAAGGCGAAAATCGCGCCCCAGTTCTCCATGGCGCCGAAGAACTGGCTGGCGCCCGGAGCGGCCACGAGATCGAGCTTGGGCAGCGGATAGGGCGTCGCGAAATAGCTGTTGTAGTAGGGCAGCAGGCGCGAGGCCGCATCCAGGGCGAAAGCCGTGCTGGCCGTGTCGCCGCGTTTGACCACGATGCCCACATCGACACCGTCGATGAGTCGATTCACGCGCTCGAAATCGCCGAGCGCGAAGAACAGAAGATAGGAGGACATCCTGGGTGTCGCGGCGAAACGCACTCGCTTGAGGTGATTGGCAAGCGCCTCCGTGGATGCGACCGGCATGTTGGAGACGGCCATCTGGTCCGCCGGCACGGTGGCGGTCAGCTCGAAGGTGGCCTTGCGGGCAGGCTCGTCCCACGAGGGTACGAAGCGGCGTGCGTCCGAATTCTCGAACTGCGTGAACAGCGCGCGGGCCTTGCCCTTCGCCGTGCGGTAATCGAGTGCGAACAGGCCCGAGGCCTGCGGGTAGATCTTGCCGTGATAGGCGAGGCTCAGCGTATAGGCGCCGGGCTTTATCTCGCGCCCGAGCGTCAAAGTCGCGGTCTGCACCGCCTCGTCATAGCGGATCGCCGCCACCGCCGTCCCGCCGGAAACCGCCGCGCGATCGATGACGATGTCGGCGCTGTTGAGCACAATTTTGTCCGTTGACCGATTGACGGTGACATCGATTTGCGCCGTACCCTTGAAGATCAATGCGTCGGCGTCCGGCGTGATGTCGATGCGGTAGTGCTGCGGGGTGACGAAAGCCGGCAGCATCACCCGCTCGCCGGCGGCGGCCGGGGGAGTCGCGGCCGGCGCCTGCGCGTCGGCATGCAATGGCGGCGCGAGCGCGAATAGCAGCGCGAGGCCGAACGCGCGTGGCATATTCTCGGTCATGGGGGCGCATGGTCGCACATCCGCCCGCCGCGGTGGAATGCGATGCCCGGAGCCCTCTGTCGACGTAAAATGGCCGGCGGCGCCCGATGGGGCGCTGCGCTGAAAGGGAGAAACCATGACATCGAACGAACACCTGCGCAGCGCGGCCAAAGGGTATGAGTTCGTGCCGGCAAAAGATGCCTCATGACGCTCGAAGCCTGCACGGCGTGGCCGCGGCGCTGTTCAGTGTGCTCGCCCTGCCTGCGATGGCCCAAACCGGCCAGTCTCTCGTGCAGCTGGCCAAGAACCCGTTCGCGGACCTCACCAACTTGCAATTTTACAACGATGTAAACCTGGGTCTTTCGCCGGGCAATCAGACCTCCCAGACGGTGACCTTTCAGCCGCTCATTCCGTTCAGCGTGAGCCCGGAGTGGAGCATCGTCACGCGCACCGTCCTGCCTCTGATCGATCAGCCGGGCGCCGCCCCCGGCGAGGGTAGGACGCACGGGGTGGGCGATACCCAGTTTTCGGCATTCCTCTCTCCCACGCGGACCGGCAGTCTGGTCTGGGCTGTGGGGCCGGTGTTTCAGCTGCCGACCGCCACCAACGACGCGCTGGGCCAGGGCAAATGGGGTGCGGGGCCGACCGCGGGGGTGCAGTGGTCCGGCACGCAGTGGACGTTCGGCGCTCTGATCAACAACATCTGGTCGTTCGCGGGCACTGCCGGCCGGCCGGCGGTCAACCAGATGCAGCTGCAGCCGGAGGTCAATTACACGTTCAAAGACAATCCGAATCGCTACCTCAGCTATTCGCCAACCATCACCGCGAACTGGCAGGCGAGCGGCAGCGAGCGCTGGACGGTGCCGGTGTCCTTAGGGCTCGGCCAGCTGTTCACGGCCGGCCACCAATCCATCAACCTGCAGGTGACCGCTTACTACAATGTGGTGGCGCCGGCCGGCGCCGGCAACTGGACGCTCGAACTGTTGGTGCAGCTGCTGTATCCGAAATGACGCCGCGCGTGATCAGCCGCTCGCCGCCGTGGCGGTTACGCGCCGGGCTCCTCGCGCGCAATCTTTTGATCCTTCGCCGCGAACCACGGATGCCGGCGCCGGTACTTTTCCCGCGCCTGTAAGCCGAAGGTCTGCATGGTCGCGGTCACCAGCATCAGCGCCGCGCCGACCAGCAGTTGCCGGCCCTCGTGTTCGACATAGATCATTGCATCGTCTCCCGTATGCTGGCTCGAGTATAGTCCACCCGCATATGGACCCGAACGGCCCGACTCCCGCCGCGCCCGATGACGCAGACTCAGGCTTGCGGCAATACCGGCGCGATCGGGTGCAGCAGCAAATGCGTTCCCGCCAGGTGCCGGCGCTGTTGCTCATGAGTCCGCTGAATCTGCGCTATACGATCGGCGCCAATATTTCGACCGCCTACAATCTGCACGCGCCCTTTCGCAGTCTACTGCTGCCGGCATCGGGGCCGGGTGTGGTGTTCGACTGGGGCGGCGGCTCGAGCGCTCGATTCGACGCGGCCACGGTCGCGCAGGTGCGCGATGCGCCGCTATGCACCTACTTCCCGTCGGGCCCGCTGTGGCGGGAGCGCGCCTGCGAATTCGCCGCCGATATTCGCGCGCTGCTCGACGAAAGGGGCGCTGAGCGCCGTGTGGCGATCGATACCGCGCCGCTGGTGCTGATCGAGGCGCTGGAGCAGGCGGGGGTGCGCTGGAGCCCGGCGGAGGAGCTCATGCACCGCGCACGCAGCATCAAGAGCCGCGAGGAGATCGCCTGCATCGAGCAGTCGATGAGCATCGCCGAGGCGGCGATGCAGCGGCTGAGGGAGCATCTGCGCGCCGGACTGACCGAGCGCGAGCTGTGGTCGATCCTCGCGGCGGCCAACGCGGCCGCAGGCGGCGATTTCATTGATTATCCGCTGCTGCTGTCGGGCTCGCACATCACCCCATGGGGCGAAGATGCCACGGACCGGCAGGTGGCGGCGGGCGAGCTCGTGGCATTCGACGTCGGCATGATGGGACCGTCGGGCTACAAGGTCGACATCTCACGCACGCTCATTTGCCCGCCCGTCCCGCCGACGGCGCAGCAGCGGCATCTGTACCGCCTCGCCCACGAGCAGCTCGAACACAATCTGTCGCTGGTGCGTTCCGGGGCCGCGTTTCGCGACGTGGCGCATGCCTGCTGGCCGATTCCCGCCGGGTACCGCCGGCATCGCTATCCGATGATGATTCACGGCGTCGGGCTGACGAACGAGTGGCCGTCCATTCCCTACGATCTGGACTGGGACCGCGAAGGCAGCGACGGCGAGATCGAGGAGCACATGGTGCTGTCGGTGGAGAGCCTCGTCGCTCCGGACGCCGGCGGCGAAGGCGTCAAGCTCGAGGACATGGTGGTGGTGGAGCGGGGCGGCTGCCGCCGGCTGTCGCTGTTTCCCTTCGAAGCCTCGCTCCTGGCGTAGCGAACCGCCCTTAGATGGTGCGCGCCGGCCGAGGTCGGCCGCCGCCTAGCGCTTTGCCGCGTAGACCTCGCGTCCGTCGAGATAAGTGGAAAGCACCCGCGTCTTGTGCAGATCGAATGGGTCGATCGCAAAGATGTCGCGGTCGAGCACGATCAAGTCCGCGCGCTTGCCGGGCTCGAGGCTCCCGGTCGTGCGTTCCTGTTTGAGCGCGAATGCCGCGTTGATGGTGTAGGCGTCGACCAAGGTCTGCAGGTCAAGAGCCTGCTCGGGCAGCAGCGGCTCGCGGCCGCGCGCCTCGCGGCGCGTGATGCCGTGCTCCATCGCCTCGAACGGATCGAAGGTGCTCACCCCCCAGTCGCTGCCGCCGGCGATCAGTGCGCCGGCATCGTACAGCGAGCGCGCGGGGTAGAGGTAGCGGGAGCGTTCGGGACCGAGATACGGCAGCGTCGACTTGACGATGTACGGATCGCGCATGGCCCATTGAAGCTGGAAGTTGGCGATGACCCCGAGCTGCTTGAAGCGCGGAAAATCCTTGGGATCGATGAGCTCCAGGTGGGCGATCTGGTCGCGATTGTCCAACGTGCCGTTGCGCCGGCGCGCATCGGCGAAGGCATCGAGTGAGGAGCGCACGGCACGATCGCCGATCGCATGGATGTGCACGGTGAAGCCGGCGGCGTCCGCGGCGCTCACCACGCTGTTCAGTTGCTCCTGCGGGTAGTAGGTCGGCCCGCGATTGTCGGTCGGGCGCCCGGCGGCGTCGAGGTAGGGCTCGAGCAGCGCGGCGGTTTGCGAGGGGTATTCGATCACGCCGTCGGCGAAGATCTTGAGGGCGTCGGCCCGCAGGAACTCCGGATCGACCGCCCACTTCGCGCGAAACTTGATCGCCTCGCCGATCAGCACCGCCGCGGAGCGGTGCGTGTCCTTCAGGCCGAACGTGGCGCGCACCCGCATGTTCAAGCGGTGGGTATCGTACAGCCGCCGGTACATTTGCATACGGTAATCGTCGGTGTCGGCATCCTGCACCGAGGTGATGCCGACGGCGCGCATTGCATCGAATGCGCGCGCGAGCTGCGCGGCCTCGAACTCGAGGCTCGGCGCCGGCTTCGCGCCGAGCGCGATCTCGGCCGCCGTGTCGCGCAGCGTGCCAGTGGGATTGCCGCCGGCATCGTGCAGGATGCGTCCGCCGGTCGGATCCAAAGTTCCCGCATCGATGTGCGATGCCCTGAGCGCAGCTGAATTCGCCCATACGGTGTGCCCGTCCGCGCTTTCGAGCAGCATCGGGCGGTCCGCGAGCATCGCGTCGAGGTCCTTAAGCGTGAGCGTGAGGCCGGACGCATTGACCTGCACCACTTCGAACCACAGCGAGCGATCCGAAGCCTGCTGCTTTAGACAGTGCGCCACCCGGGCTTTGATCTCGGCCGGCGTGAGTGTCTCATCGCCGAGGCTGCACTTGTCGAGGTCTTGCGCGCTTTCGGCGGGATGGATATGCGCATCGATGATCCCGGGCAGCACCACCTTGCCGCCCAGGTCGACGCTGCGGGTGTGAGGTCCTACGAGAGCGCTTACCGCCTGATCGGTACCCACGGCGAGGATGCTGTTGCCGCGCAGCGCCAGCGCCTGTGCGACGCTGCGGTTCGCATCCTCGGTATGGATCCGCCCGTGCAGGAATACGACATCCGCGGTATCGGGACCGGCCCAGGCGATACTCGCCGCCGCGAGCACCAGGGCGCCCGCGGCCAGGGACCGAACTTTTTTCATAGCAGCTCCGGGTCGCTGTCGAGCACGCTGCCGGCGCCTTCGCGAACGATCATCGCGAGGCCGACCGTCAGCGGCAGAATCTGCTCGGCATAGAACCGGGCTGTCTGAAGCTTCGCCTGCAGGAAGCGGCGGTCGGCCCCTGCGCGCGAGGCCAGGATGCTCGCCCGAACCGCGGCGCGTGCCTGCAGCCAGCCCCCGAAGGTGATGCCGGCCAGGCGCAGCAAGGGAACGGCGACGGCGGCCGCGGCCGCGGGGCTCCCACTCGGATTGCCGAGCAGATTGGCCACCACTTCCTCGAGCCGCACCAGCGCCGCATCGGCCGCCGCGACGATCGGCGATGCCGCAGGCTCCGCGGCGCCGGCAGCGTCGCGGTAGGAGGCGAGCTCGGCGTGAATATCCGCCGCGAGCGAGGTGAAGGCGGCGCCGCCGTCGCGCGCGAGCTTGCGTCCGATCAGATCGCCGGCCTGAATGCCGGTCGTGCCCTCGTAGATCGGGCTGATGCGTGCATCGCGCAGCGCTTGAGCGGCGCCGGTTTCCTCGATGTAGCCCATGCCGCCGTGCACCTGAATCCCCAGCGAGGCGAGCTCCACGCCGGTCTCCGTGCACCAGCCCTTGACGATGGGAATCAGCAGCTCGCCGCGCGCCCTGCTCGGCAGGCGGCGAGACAGGTCGCCGTGGTGGGCGCCGAGGTCGAGCTGGATCGCGGTGTAGAGCGTCAGATAGCGCATCGCCTCGATCTGCGATTTCATGGTGAGCAGCATGCGCCGCACGTCCGGGTGATGGGTGATCGGCCGCACGGTGTGGTTCTCGGTCGGGCCGGGAGGCCTGCCCTGCACGCGGTTACGAGCCCAGTCGAGCGCGCGCTGATAGGCGCGTTCCGCCACCGCATAGCCTTCGAGACCGACGCTCAAGCGCGCGGCGTTCATCATGATGAACATGTATTCGAGGCCGCGGTTGGCTTCGCCGAGCAGATAGCCGACCGCCCCGTCGCCCTGTCCATAGATCATGGTGCAGGTCGGGCTGCCGCGGATGCCGAGCTTGTGTTCGATCGACACGCACTTCAAGTCGTTGCGGGCGCCCAGGCTGCCGTCCTCGCCCACCAGAAATTTCGGCACGATGAACAGCGAGATGCCCCTGACGCCGGCCGGAGCCCCCTCGATGCGCGCGAGCACCAGATGGATGATGTTGGCGGCGAGGTCATGTTCGCCGTAGGTGATGAAGATTTTCTGGCCGAAGATCCGGTAGTGATTCCCCTGCGGTACGGCGCGCGTACGCACCTGCGACAGGTCCGATCCCGCCTGCGGCTCCGTCAGATTCATCGTGCCGCTCCACTCGCCCCGCACCATCGGCGGCAGGTACAGTTCCTTCTGTGCGGCCGAGCCGCAGTGAGCGATGGCCTCGGTGGCACCCTGGGTCAGCATCGGACAGAGCCGGAAGGCGAGATTGGCGGAGGCGAACAATTCCTCCACGGCGGCCACCAGCACGGCCGGCATACCCTGGCCGCCGAAGGCGGGCGCCGCGCGCAGCTGTGGCCAGCCGCCCGACACGAACTGCTGGTAGGCCGCCTTGAAGCCCTTGGGGGTCGCAACTCCGTCGTCGGACCAATGCGCGCCCTCCCGGTCGGCGGGGGCGTACAGCGGGTCCAGCACGCCCTCGGCGAGCCGCGCGGCCTCTTGCAGCACGCTCCCCGCCAGCTCCGGGGTGACGTCGGAGAAGTCGGGACACTCCGCCAGGGCCTCCATGCCGAGCACTTCCTCGAGTGCGAATTTAAGGTCCTGAAGCGGCGCGCGATACATGGGCGGACATTATGCCGCACCGCCGGACACACTGCTAAGATTGAACGATCATGGCAGCGCCTCGACCGCCGGGCTTCGACACCTTGAGTCTGCACGCCGGTCATCATCCGGACCCGCTGCATCGCGCTCGCGCCGTCCCGATTTACCAGACGACGTCCTACGTCTTCGAGGATACGGACCAGGCGGCCTCGCTCTTCAACCTCGAGCGCCCGGGATACGTCTACAGCCGCATCTCGAATCCGACGGTCGCCGTCCTCGAGGAGCGGCTCGCCGCGCTGGAGGGTGGTGTGGGCGCGGTCTGCACCGCGAGCGGCATGGCGGCGATGCACATCGGCATCGCCACCCTGCTCGGAGCCGGCGATCACATCGTCGCCTCGGCATCGCTGTACGGCGGCACGGTCAATCTGCTGTCGCACACGCTGCCGCGCTTCGGCATCAGCACGACGTTTGTGAAGCCGCGCGACCTCGATGGTTTTCGCGCGGCGCTGCAGACGAACACACGTTTGCTGATCGGCGAAACCATCGGCAACCCCGGCTTGGAAGTGCTGGATATTCCGGCCATCGCCGATATTGCGCATCGGGCGAAAGTCCCGCTGCTCATCGACAGCACCTTTGCGACGCCGTATCTGTGCCGGCCGCTGGATCTCGGGGCGGATCTCGTGATGCATTCGCTCACCAAATGGATCGGCGGGCACGGCATCGCGATCGGCGGCGCGCTGATCGACGGCGGCCGCTTCGATTGGGAGGCCGCCGGCCGGTATCCGACGTTGACGCAGCCGGTCGCCGGCTATCAGGGCATCGTCTTCAGCGAGCAGTTCGGCCCGGCGGCGTTCGTGATGCGCGCCCGCACCGAAGGGCTGCGCCAGTTCGGCGTGTGCCTCTCGCCGATGAATGCCTTTCATCTGCTGCAGGGCGTGGAGACCCTGGGCCTGCGGGTCGAGCGGCACGTCGAGAACACGGCCGCCGTGCTCGCGTTCCTCGAGCGCAGCGATGCCGTGGCGTGGGTGCTGCATCCGAGCCTGCCGACCCATCCGGACCATGAGCTCGCGCGCCGCCTGCTGCCGCGCGGGGCGGGTTCGATGATCAGTTTCGGCATCAAGGGCGGCCGGGCGGGTGGAGCGAAGTTCATCGAGGCGCTCAAGCTCGCGAGTCATCTGGCCAATGTCGGGGATGCGAAAACCCTGGTGATCCACCCCGCCAGCACGACGCATCAGCAGATGAGCCCTGCTCAGCTCGCCGCGGCCGGCATCGGCGAAGACATGGTGCGCCTGTCGGTCGGGATCGAGTCCGTCGAGGATATCATCGCGGATCTCGGCCAGGCGCTGCGCGCGGCGCTGAAGAGCTGACGGCCCGCCGGCGTGCGGCTCCTCATCGACGGCAAAGACGTCTTCGGCGCCACCGGCGGCCGTGCGCACGAAACGGGCCGGCCGCTGGTGCTGTTCGTGCACGGCGCGGGGCTCGATCACACGGTGTGGGCATTGCAGAGCCGCTGGCTGGCATTCCACGGTTGGAACGTGCTCGCGCTCGACCTGCCGGGGCACGGCCGCTCGCAGGGGCCGCCGCTGCCGAGCATTGCGGCGATGGCGGCGTGGCTCGCGGCGGTGGTCGCCGCCGCGGCGCCCGAGGAGGGGGAGCCGCCCATGCAAGCGGCGCTCATCGGCCATTCGATGGGTTCGCTGATTGCACTCGAGGCAGCCGCACGCTTTCCCGGGTGCGTGCGGAGCCTGGTGCTGATCGGCAGCGCCGCCGCGATGCCGGTACATCCGGAGCTGCTCGCGGCAGCGGCCGTCGATGATCATGCCGCCATCGACATGGTCAATCTTTGGGGATATGGCTACCGCGCCGGCTTGGGCGGCAGCCGCGCGCCGGGGGTATGGATGGCCGGTGCGGGCGAGCGCATCCTGGAGAGAGCGCCGCCCGGCGTGCTGCACAACGACCTCGCCGCCTGCAACGCGTACCGCGACGGTCTTGCGTCCGCGGCGAAGCTGGCGGCGCCGACGCTGCTCATCTGCGGAGAGCGGGATCAGATGACGCCGCTCAAGAGCGCTCGGGCGCTGGCGGCGGCCATTCCGGGGGTCGTGCTGCTCACGCTGGCCGGAGCGGGACACATGCTACTGGCGGAGCGGCCGGATGAGGTGCTCGACGCGATCGCCAAACACCTGGCCGTGGACGGGAGGCCCTGACGGACATGTTCGGCATCACCCCTTCGGCGCGGCTGCGGCCGTCGCCTTTCTACGAAGCGACGCTGGCGGAGGGCGTCACCGCGTTTACCACCTACAACCGCATGCTGATGCCCACGAGCTTCGGCTATCCCGAAGCGGCGTACTGGAGGCTGCTCACCGGCGTGTCGCAATGGGACGTGGCGTGCGAGCGGCAGGTCGAGCTCACCGGGCGCGATGCGGGCCGCCTTGCGCAGACCTTAAGTCCGCGCGACCTTGCGCAGGTCAAGGTGGGGCAGGGCAAGTACGTGCCGCTGTGCAATCACTCAGCAACGCTGATCAACGACCCGATCTTGCTGAAGCTCGATGAAGACCGCTACTGGCTGTCGATCGCGGATTCGAATATCTGGTTCTGGGCGCGCGCGATTGCGGCCGAACGCGGCCTGCAGGTCGAGGTCGCTGAACCCGACGTATCGCCCCTGGCGGTGCAGGGACCGAAGGCTGAGGAGGTCATCGCCGCGATGTTCGGCGACTGGGTCCGCGGACTCAAGTATTTCTGGTTCCGCGAGGCCACGCTCGAGGGCATTCCAGTGGTGGTGTCGCGCTCGGGATGGTCGAAGCAGGGCGGATTCGAGCTGTATTTACTGGACGGCACGCAGGGCACGAAGCTCTGGAACATCGTCAAGGAAGCCGGCAAGCCGTGGAACATCGGTCCCGGCACCCCGGACTTCTGCGAGCGCGTGGAAAGCGGCCTGCTGTCCTACGGCGGGGATACCGACGCTGCGACCAACCCGTTCGAAGTGCGGCTCGGCAAGTACGTCGACCTCGATCTGCCGGACGAGGTGATCGGGGTGGGGGCGCTGCGGCGAATCCACGCCGAGGGACCCAAGCGCCATCAGCTGGGTGTCGTCCTCGAAGGCGATGAGCCGACGGCGCTCGGCTTTCGCTGGCACGCCATCATGCAGGGTGGGCGCAAGGTGGGCGATCTCACCAATTGCGTCTGGTCCTACCGCCTGAAGAAGAACATCGGATTTGCGCTGATCTCGAGCAGGTGCCGGCCGGGCGAAGCTGTGGAGGTCATCAAGGACGGACGCACGCTCACCGGCGCCCTGACGCCACTGCCGTTCGTGTAGAGGCAATCATTTTTCGACCAGCACGGCGCCCGTGAGCCGCGCGACGGCGCCGAGCGTGGTCTGCGCGGCATTCAGGCCGAGCCTGAAATCCTGATCGCTGAACGTCGAGTACAAGTCGGTCGGCTGATGCCAGGTCGGATCCCAGCCGGCGCCGATCTCGGTGCCGCGCTGGTTCTCGCGCAGGCTGATGGCGGGAACAAGGTCCATGAACGGTGTGCTGTCGGTATTCGTCATGTGCGGTCCGACGGCGGCCGGATAATCCGTGGCATAGGCCTCGTTCGCCGAGTAAAACGCCCACGCCAATTGCTGCGCGCCGCCGGCTTGCTTGGCGGCGGACTGGAACTCGATGTTCACGTCCGCCTCGGGCCTCTGCTCTTTCGCCACCGTCCCGTCTGCTCGCGGCATGCCGTGATCGAACAGCATCATGTCGTGCTGGATCATGCCGAGCCATTTGGGCTCCGGATATTGGCCCGATCCCGCCGGCTCTTCCCGGCCCTGCAGGGCGGCGCGCTGCGCGACATAGGCGCGCGAGCCATTCAGGCCGGTTTCCTCGTTGTTCCACAGGATGAACCGAATCGACCGCTCGGTCCTGACGTCGGGCGAGGCAAAGATGCGCGCGAGCTCCATCACCAGCGCTGTGCCGGATCCGTCATCGTTCGCTGCCTCTCCCCACCCATGTCCGTCCATGTGCCCGCCGACGATGTACATCTCCTCGGGATGCGTCGCGCCGATCTTGGTGCAGTACACTTCCTCGCGCGGGCCGCCCTGGCTCGGCTGCGCATTGAGCGCGCGCAATTTCTCATCCGGCTGACGCGCCGGGTCGGTGTTGACGCCGGTCACGGCGCGCAGACCGCGCAAGCGTCCCCCGCCCGGCGCCGCGTCGGGGCCGCGCGCGATCGGCGGCCCGCTCGGCAAGGCCGGCTCACTCGGAAAATACGTGTAGTGCAGGCGAACCGTGTTGGCGCAGCCGTAGCTCTTGAGCCGCGCTTCGATCCAGTCGATCGCGGCGCGATTGCGATCCGTCCCCTGCCGGCGGTCGCCGAATTGCGTGAGGCCCTTGATCGTGGATTTGTATTTTTCGAGGTCGAGCCGCCCCACCATGACTGCGATCGGATCGCCCTGTGAATCCGCCGCAGGCGCCGCCGCCGCGCCCATGCCGCAAACTACAGCGGCCCAGGAAAGAGCAGCGGAGGACAAGACGGCGAGGAGTGCTCTCACCGCCGAATCCTAGGACTAACGATCGATGGGTGTCAAAACCTCGGGGTCGTCGTCCGCTACAGAAGGTTGCGGGCGCGCAGAATGTCCGCGAAATTCACGGTGGTCGCCTGCACTTGACGAATCGCCGACTGCCAACGCTCGGCGCCCGGGTACAGTTTGCCGAGCGCTTCGGTGGAGGCCTGCCAGCCGTGAACCAAGCCGTCGACGCCGCTTGCGATCAACGCCTCGCCGAGCTGCAAGTGCTGCCATGTGTTGTCCAGCCAGTGATTCATCGGGCGCCCCTATCCGCAGTTGTCAATCGAGTGTCATCGGGTCGATGCATCTTGATTTCAAGTCTAGGGAATCCTGCAACTCGCGGCAATCGTCGGCAAATCGAGACATCACGCATTCACATCGACCACCACGCGCCCGCGCACCGCGCCCTTTAAGATCCGCGCCGCAACCGCAGGAACCTCTTCGAGCCGTACCGCGACGCTCATCGCCTCGAGCTTGTCGGGCGGCAGATCGGCCTGCAGCCGGCGCCACGCGTCGATGCGCCGTGGCATCGGACACATGACCGAATCGATGCCGAGCAAGTTCACTCCCCGCAGCAGAAAGGGAATGACCGTGTGCTCCAGTTTGCTGCCGCCCGCCAGACCCACTGCGGCTACCGAGCCTAAGTACTTCATCTGCGTGAGGACCCGCGCGAGGGTGTTGCCGCCGACCGCATCGATGCATCCGGCCCAGCGTTCGCCTTCGAGCGGGCGCTTGGCCGGTTCGGCAAAAGGTGAGCGGTCGATGACCGTCGCGGCGCCGAGACCCTTCAGATAGTCGTGGGTCTCTGCGCGGCCGGTCGATGCGACCACCTGAAATCCCAGTTTCGCGAGGATCGCGACCGCGGCCGATCCGACTCCGCCTGCCGCGCCGCTGACCAGCACTTCACCCGCCCTCGGCGTGACTCCGTGGGCTTCCAGGGCCATCACCGCGAGCATCGCGGTGAACCCGGCGGTGCCCACCGCCATCGCCTGCCGGGTGTTCAGGCCTGCCGGCAGCGGCACCAGCCAATCGCCGTTGACCGAAGCCTTCTGCGCGAGCCCGCCCCATTGCACCTCGCCAACGCGCCAGCCGGTCAGCACGACCTGGTCGCCGGCGCGGTAGGCCGGGTGCTGGCTCTCGAGTACGCTGCCCGCAAAATCGATGCCGGGCACGTGCGGATAGCGCTTCACCAAGCCGCCCGCCCCGGTCACGATGAGCCCGTCCTTGTAATTGACGGTCGAATACTCCACCGCAACGATGACGTTGCCCGGCGGCAAGCTCGCTTCGTTGACGTCATGCACTGCGGCGGTGACCGTGCCGCCGTTGTTGTCGATGACCAGTGCCTTGAACATGTCGATTTCTCCTGTTGAGTGGGCCGCGCGCCGTACGCGCCGGCTGCTGCTCAGTGTATTTAACACATGTTAAAGTATTCAGATGCAGCATGCGCCGAGTAGAGCCGGCCCGGTGCCCGACTCTCGGTCGGCCGCGCTCCTCGTGCTGCTCGTGACCGCTGCGGTATTCGTCAATTACATCGACCGCGGCAATCTCGCGACCGCCGCTCCGCTGATGCAGGACGAGCTGCACCTGTCCGCGAGTCAGCTCGGCGTGCTGCTGTCCGCGTTTTACTACGGCTACGTGCCGTGCATGCCGGTCATGGGCTGGCTTGCCGAGCGCTACGGCGCGAAGCGTGTGCTGGCGACGGGCCTCGCCGTGTGGTCCCTCGCGACGTTCATGACCGGATTCGCCGCGAGCTTCGCGGCGCTGCTGGCGCTACGGGTGCTGCTCGGCGTGGGCGAGAGCGTGGCGTTCCCGTGCGCGTCGAAAGTGCTTGCTCACGCCGTCGAGGTCAGCCGCCTCGGTTTTGCCAACGGCGTGTTCAGCTTCGGCTACCTGGTCGGGCCCGCGGTCGGCACGCTGCTCGGCGGCTATCTGATGACGGTCTTCGGCTGGAGGCCGGTGTTCTTTGCCTTCGGCGCGCTGTCGATGCTGTGGCTGTGGCCGTGGCGGCGGGTGGTCATCGGCCCGCCGGCGGCGGCCCCGGCGGCCGACGAGTCGCAACCCTCGTTCGGGCAGATCTTGCGCCGGCGAGGGCTCTGGGGGGCCTCGCTCGGGCATTTCGCGTCGAACTACACCTATTACTTCATCATCTCGTGGCTGCCGTTCTACCTGGTCAAATCGCGCGGCTTTTCCATGGGCGCCATGGTGGCCATCGCCTCGTGGGCCTATTTGCTGAACGCCTTGAGCGCACTGCTCATGGGCTGGGCGACCGATCGCTGGATTCGCGCCGGGCGCAGCGCGACGCTGGTATACAAGGGCATCATGGCGGCGAACCACATTGCGGCCATTGCCTGCATGGCGGGCATGGTCATGCTGCCCGCGGCGGGCTCGATCGCCTCGCTGTTCGTGTTCGAGATCGTCAGCGGCTTCTCCTACCCCGGACTATTCGCCATTCCGCAAATCATGGCAGGACCACGGGCGACCGGCCGCTGGGTGGGCGTGCAGAACGCTTCCGGGAATCTGGCCGGGCTCATCGCGCCGGCGATCACCGGCGTGCTGGTCGATCGGACGGGCCTGTTCGACGTCGCCTTCGCGCTCGCCGGCGCGGTGAACATCCTAGGGCTCGTCGGCTGGGTGTCGATACTGCCGAAGATCGCTCCTCTCACATGGACCACCTCGCCCCGCGCGACGCCGGTGGTGGTCGTGTCCCACCCATGATCAATTTCAACTTCAGCGCCAGGCGAGCGCTCGTGACCGGCAGCGCGTCGGGCATCGGACTGGCGACGGCGGTGCTGCTGGCCCGAAGCGGTGCGCACGTGGCCATGAACGACGTGGCCGAGGAGCCGCTGGCGCGCGAGGTGGCCTCGCTGCGCCGTGAAGGGCTCGCGGTCGAGGCGGTGCCGGGCGATCTTGGCGCGGCGGCGAGCGCGCGCGCAGTGGCGGGGGAAGCGTTGAAGGTGCTCGGCGGTCTCGACTATCTCATCAACAATGCCGGCGCACCCGGCACGCGCACGCCGATTCCGCCGTCGGATCTTGCGGCATTGACGGACGAGTTCTGGGACCGAATGCTGCGCGTCAACCTGCTCAGCGCTTTTTGGATGACCCAGACGCTGGCCGGCGCTCTGCGAGAGGCGCGCGGCGCGGTGGTCAACACGGTGTCGATCTCGGCGTTCGGCGGCGGCGGGAGCAGTACGGCCTACTCGACCGCCAAGGCGGGACTGGCCGGTTTGACGAGAGAGCTGGCGCGCGGGCTCGCGCCGGCGGTGCGTGTGAACGGAATCGCGCCCGGACTGGTGCGCTCGAACTGGGAGTGCTCGTTCGGCGACCTGGACGCGCTTGCGCAGGCGAGCATTCCGCTCGCGCGCGTCGGCGAGCCCGAGGATTATGCGCAGGTCATCGCGTTCCTGTGCGTCGGGGCCGCCTACATCACCGGTGAGGTGATTTCTGTGAGCGGCGGCGCGCGGCTGTAGCCGTGGCACGCGTTCTCGCGCCGGGCATGGTCGCGGCGCTGCTCGGCGCCGGTGTCTGGGCGGCCGGCGCACCCACGGTGCAGGTCAACCACGAGACGCTCACCGGCGCCCTGGGCGGGCGTTTCGCGCAGGTGGCGAGCTTCAAGGGGATCCCGTTCGCCGCCGCGCCGGTGGGCGAGCTGCGCTGGCAGGCGCCGCGGCCGCACGCGCCGCGCGGCGGCACGCAGAACGCAACCGAATTCGCCGCTGCCTGCTATCAGGACAGCTACAACACGGATTGGTATCGCGAGCTCGCGCAGAATTTCGGCGTCGATGCGACGGCCTTCGCGGATCCGCCGGTCAGCGAGGACTGCCTGTATCTGAACGTGTGGACACCGGCGCTCGGAGCGCGCGCCCGCCTGCCGGTGATGGTGTGGATTCACGGCGGCGCCAACAAGTCCGGCTGGTCATTCGAGCCCAACTACCTTGGCGAAGCTCTCGCAGCCCGCGGCGACGTGGTGGTGGTGACGATCGCATACCGCTTGGGCATATTCGGATTTTTCGGCCATCCGCAACTTCAAGGATCGGCGGCGCCGAGCAATTTCGGACTGCTCGATCAGATCGCGGCGCTGCGCTGGGTGAAAGACAACATTCGCGATTTTGGCGGCGATGCGGACAACGTCACGGTGTTCGGGGAATCGGCGGGCGGCGCGGACATCGGCTATCTCGCGGCCTCGCCGCTGGCACGCGGCCTCATGCGGCGCGCCCTCGTCGAAAGCGGCGGGTATTTGATGGAGGACGCGTCGCAAATCGCCGATGCGGAAAAGACCGGCATGGCGCTGTCGAACGCGCTGCCGGGTCATCCGAGCCTGGCGGTGCTGCGGCGCCTGCCGAGTGCGCAGATCTTTCGCGCCGCAGAGAAGGCGATGCCGGAACACGACTACGGGCCGGTCGTGGATGGCGTTTCCTTGCTGATGCCGCCGGCCGCCTTCTACCGCCGCCACGGCTTCCCGTACGGCCTGCTGATCGGCAGCAATGCGAACGAGTGGTACATGTATGTGAACGAGGATCCGGCCAGCCTGCAGAAGTCGCTCGCAAAGATGCCGCCCGCGGCGGCGCGGCTGCTCGCCGAGCGCGCCGCACGCGAACCGGACGTGCGGCGGGGCCATGATCAGGCCACGGCGCTCGTCGACATGGCGTGCCCCGCCTATTTGATGGCGGCCAGCGCCCGCCGCAGCGGACATCGCAGCTGGGTGTATCGTTTTTCCCGAGTACGCCCTGGGCCGGGTGCTCTGCGGGTGCTCGCGTACCACGGCGCGGAGATCCCGTATGTATTCGACACACATGATCGCTGGCTGCCTGGCGATGCCCTCGATGCGAGCCTGACCCGCGCAATGATGGCCTACTGGAGCAACTTCGCGCGAAGCGGCGACCCCAACGGCGCAGGTCTCGCCGCGTGGCCGGCATTCGCGGGGGCCTCAGCGCAGGTGTTGGACCTGGGCGCGCGAATCGAGCCGATCGCCGCGCCCGACAGGGCGCTGTGCGAGCAAGTGGCCGGCGAACTGTATCCGGGGTGGTCACAATAATGCAGATCACCGAGGTATTGGAGCGCGCCCGCGCGATGGCGAGAAGAGCCGAGGACGAGGGCGCCAAGCAGGCGTATCTCGAGGTGCTGCGCCGGGATCCGAGCCACTTTTGCGCCCTCAACGAACTCGGCACGCTCGCCTTGGCCGGCGGCTTTCGTTCAGCCGCCCGCACCGCCTATCTGCAGGCGGTGCAACATCATCCCGGCAACAAGATCGCTCGAGTCAATCTTGCCAATGTGCTGCGCGAGGAGAACGATCCGTGCGGAGCCAGACAGCATTATCAAGCGGCGCTCGCCATCGACCCGGACTTGCACGAGGCACACCAGGGCATGGCCTGGGCGCTGCGGGAGCTGCACCTGGACGGGGCCGAGGAGCACTGGCGGCGCGGCTTCGCGGGCCACGCCCTGGTCAGCAAACCCTATCGCGGTACCGGGATCGGCCCGCCGCTGCTGCTGCTGGTCTCGGCGCGCGGCGGCAATACTCCGACGCAGCTGTGGATCGATGACCGGCATTTCACGATTCACGCGCTCTACTCGGAATTCTACGATCCCGACCTGCCCCTGCCGCCGTATGCGCTGGTAATGAACGCGGTGGGCGATGCGGATCTGTGCGCGGCGGGATTGAGCGCTGCCGAGAAGCTCCTGGCGCACAGCAGCGCGCCGCTGATCAATCGGCCGGAACGGGTGCGCGCGACCGGGCGCGCGGACATCGCGCGGCGACTGGCGGCCGTTCCC
Source organism: Steroidobacteraceae bacterium (assembly GCA_052326345.1). GTDB lineage: Bacteria > Pseudomonadota > Gammaproteobacteria > Steroidobacterales > Steroidobacteraceae > Bog-1198. The sequence goes on from JBKQOZ010000055.1 coordinate 24,520, forward strand.
GGTGTGATCGCGCCGCGAATCGAGGCGAAGTCGCGCGCGGCGCTGCTCGCAGCCGACGATCTGCACTTTCCGCTGCTGTTGCGGCGACCCGGCTTTCACACCGGCCGCTATTTCGTTCATGTCGCGACTCGGCCTGCGCTGCCCGCGGCCGTGGTAACCCTCGAGGGAGAGCAATTGCTGGTCATCGAATATCTGGACGCACGCGGCGCCGATGGAATGGCGCGCAAGTATCGCGTGATGTTCATCGACGGCGTCGCCTATCCCGTGCATCTGGCCATTTCCTCCGACTGGAAGGTTCATTACTTCACGGCCGACATGGCGCGCAACGCCGCCTTTCGGGAGGAAGAGCGGCGCTTTCTCGACGACATGCCCGCGGCGCTCGGCGCACGCGCCATGACTGCGCTCGGCCAGATCTGCACGACCCTCGGCCTCGAATACGCCGGCATCGATTTCGCGCTGGCCGCGGACGGCTCGGTGCTGCTGTTCGAAGCCAACGCGACCATGGCACTGGTTCCTCCGGGCGGCGATTCGATCTGGGATTATCGCCGCCCCGCGATCGAGGCGGCGCTCAAGGCGGCGGCGCGGATGGTGCTCCGCCGCGCGAGCATCCGCCCCTGACAAGAACCCTCGAGAAATGCGCAGTTTCGTCGCCGGCCGGCGACAGGTCGCATGGCAAATTCGGCAATTAGCATCAGTCGGCAATTCTCGTCCACCCGTCTGTTAAACTTTTTTGCCTTGCGGCACTCCATTGATCGGAGCATTTCTCGGGAGAAGGGATTGAAAGCACGCTACCTCGCAATCGGATCTTTGGCCCTGGCGACATCGATTGCGGGATCTTCCGCGCTGTCGGCGCTGCACATGAGCGGTCTGAGGCCGAGCGTGGCGCCGGGCAGCGGGCACCTTTACGCCGTCGGCGTACGGGGTGCTGCGCAGCCGCCGAGCCCCGCCTCGAGCAAGCTCGGAGGGGTGCTCGCGGATCTTAAGCGCCATGCGTCGCTGGTGCGGCCGGATCACGCGCTCGCCGACCTGCATACGCTCAGTCCCGCTGCACGGTTTGCGCGCAGCAGCGCGAATGGGACGCCGCTGGTGGCGGTCGACGCCGTCACGCGCGGCGATCCGCAGGCGCTGAAGGCTGCGCTGGTGAGCCTCGGGCTCGAGCATCCGGCGTTGTACTTGAACGATGTCGGCGGCTGGTTGCCGGTCGGTCAGCTGGAGAGCGCCGCCGCGCGCGGCGAGGTATTGTCGTTGCGCGCCGCGATGGCCCATAAGCACGCCGCCACGGGCCCGGTGGCGACGCAGGGCGATTACGCGCAGGGCAGCAGCGTCCTGCGCACCGACTTTCCGACGCTCTCCGGATCCGGCGTCACGGTGGGCGTGCTCTCGGACAGCTTCAACTGCTATGCGGTGTACGCCGAGCCGAACAGCGGCGTACCGGTCTCGGGCGCGGAGGGGTATGCGTACAACGGATTCAGCGCCGACTTTGCGAGCGATATAACGACGGGCGCGCTGCCCTCGGTCGTGAATGTGCTCAAAGAGGCGGATTGTTCGAATTACTTGTTTCCTGACAGTGCGAATCAGCCAACCGGGCTGCCGTTCAGCGACGAGGGCCGTGCGATGCTGCAGATCGTGCACGCGGTCGCGCCCGGCGCAAGCCTCGCGTTCTACACCGGGGGCAACAGTGAAGCGGATTTTGCGAACGGCATCCAGGCGCTCGCCAGTGCCGGTGCCAAGGTGATCGCCGATGACTTGGGCTACTACGATGAGCCCTTCTTTCAAGACGGTCTCCTCGCCCAGGCGATCGACACGGTCGAGTCGCAGGGGGTCGCCTATTTCACCGCGGCGGGCAATGATCAGGAGACGCCCTCCTACATGAACACCACCCCGAGCTTCGGCACGCTCTCGAGCAGCGCGCCGAACGTGGGCGAGTATCTCCTCAATTTCGATGCGACGGGCGCCACCACGGTGACCTCGCTGCCCGTTACCATCCCGCCGCTGTCACCCGGCGACTTTGTCGCCGTGGTCGTGGAGTGGGATCAGCCCTACGTCACCGGATCGCCCAATAGCGGAGGCGCAACCAGTCAGATCGACCTGTGCCTCACCGGCGCGACGGGGAGCGATGTGCTCCTGAACTACGACAACACGGTGACGAGCTGCTCGGGTCCGAATGCCGTGGGATCGGATCCCTATCAGGTGATGATCATTGCGAATCCGGCGGCGGGATCGAACAACACGCCATCGGAGACCATCAACATTCAAGTCGGTCTGGTGAACGGCACGATGCCGCCCGGGCGCATCATCGTCGATGTGGAGGACGACGGACAGGGCAGCACCATCAATCAATTTTCGCCCAACGGTCCGACGATCCAGGGACATCGAGGCGCGGCGGGCGCCGCGGCGGTGGGCGCCGCGCTCTACTTCGATACGCCACGCTGCGGCACGTCGCCGGCGACGATCGAGCCGTATTCCTCGGCGGGCGGCGCGCCGATCCTGTTCAGCACCGCGGGCGCGCGGCTCACCACGCAGATCGTCCGGCAGAAGCCTGACTTCGTCGGCCCGGATGGGGTGAACAACACCTTCCTCGGATTTACCTTGGCGTCGGATTCGCCTCCGTACCCATCGAACGGATTGCTGACGACGACGATCACCGCATGCCAGAACAATCCGAGCTATCCGAACTTCTTCGGCACCTCGGCGGCCACGCCGCATGCGGCCGCCATCGCTGCGCTGATGCTGCAGGCGAACAGCGCCGTCACACCGGCCGCGATCTACGGCGCTCTGCGCTCGACCGCGGTGCCGATGCCGGTGACCACGGCCGCGGGCTGCAGCACCAGTCCGAACTATTGTTCCGGCTATGGATTCGTTCAGGCCGGTGCGGCGCTCTCCACCCTTCCTCCCGGGACGCCCACGTTGACGCTTTCTTCCAAGTCGATCGCCGCCGACAGTTCGGCGACGATCAGCTGGTCCGCGATCAACGTCGCGAGCTGCACGGCGTCGGGAAGCTGGAGCGGCACGCTCGCCGCCAGCGGCACGCAAACGCTGCAGCCGACGGCGGTGGGCACCGACACCTATTCGCTGACGTGCGCGAATGCGGCGGGCACTTCGCCGGCGGCCACGGCCACCTTGACGGTGACCGCCGCCGATCCTCCCAGTTCGGGCGGCGGCGGCGGCGGTGGAGGCGGAGGCGCTCTGGGCGGTATCGCGCTGCTGGGACTTGCGGCGCTGCGCGCAGCGCGGTTGCTTCGCACAAGTATGCAAGTCCACTGAACTAACGCGCGTCCGTCGCGCGTTGAAAAAAGTTCAATTCTTCTGCGTATTTAACTGCGTTTTGTCAAATGCGCCCGTCGCCATGCGGCAACACATTGGCACCCGGCTTTTTTCGCGTGACACTCCTCACGGATCTGACCAGTCGATCGTGCAGCGCATGTCGACCGAATAAAAACACCGGAGGGGTTATGTCAAACGTCAATCAATTTCAGCGTCGATTGCTCTCGATGCTGCTCATTACCAGCGCCGCGCTGCTGACGGCGTGCGGCGGCGGGGGCAGCATGGGGAGCAGCACGGCTGCATCCTCCAGCAGCACGACCTCGACCGCGCAGTCCTGCAGCAACTGCGGCACCGCGTTGGTGTCGCTGACGGATGCGCCCGGAGATTTCGTCAACTACATCGTCAATGTCGTGTCGCTGCAGCTCACGCGCTCGGACGGCACGGTGGTGCAGACGGTTCCGGCCCCGACCCAGGTCGATTTTGCGCAGCTGGTGAATCTGTCGGAGATCATCAGCGCCGGCCAGATCCCCTCCGGCCAGTATGTATCGGCGAAAATCACGCTCGATTACAGCGGTGCCACGATCGTCGTGAACAACGGAACCACCGGTGTGCCGATCACCAACATCATCAACGGCGCGACGGGCAAGCCGCTCGTGTCGCCGAACAGCCAGGTGACCTTGACGCTCACGCTCGATTCGAACAATCAGCTGTTCGTCACGCAGGGCGCCATCGCGAATCTCGCGCTTGACTTCAATCTCGCCGCATCGAACACGATCACTCCCTCCGACACGGCGCCGACCACGGTCACGGTGAATCCCGTGCTGAGCGGCAGTCTGGTGCCGGATGCCAGCAAGCAGCTCCGGGTGCGCGGTCCATTCGTCAGTGCGGATACCATGGCTTCGAGCTTCATCATCAATGTGCGGCCGTTCTTCAATTCGAGCGGCACCTTCGGCCAGTTGACCGTCGGCACCACGACAACGACCACCTATTCGATCAACGGCACGAGCTACACGGGCAGCGCGGGGCTCACTGAGCTCGCGACCTTGACGGCCGGAACGATGATCGTGGCCTATGGGACCTGGGATACGACGAGCAAGAGCTTTACCGCGAGCAACGTGCTCGCCGGCTCGAGCGTCCCCGGTGTCGACCACGACAGCCTGAGCGGCACCGTGGTGGCGCGCTCCGGAAATACCCTGACCGTGGCCAACGGTTTCTGCGAGCGGATGCAGCCGGCAGGCATGGCATTTTACAAGCAGACGACCGTGACGGTGGGCAGCGCAACGACGGTCACGGAGCAAGGCCAGTCGGGATCGTTCACGATAGCGGACATCTCCGTGGGTCAGCACATCCAGGCAATGGGTACGTTCAGCGCCGCCAGCTTGAGCTCGAGCACGCCCGCCTTGGATGCGACCGCCGGCGGCGTGCAGTTGGTTCCGACCACCCTGTCGGGATCCGTGAGCATGCAGGCGACAAGCACCGTGACGCTGAACTTGCAGAGCATCGACGGCTTTGCCGCATCGGCCTTCAACTTCGCGGGCACCGGTACGACCTCCGCGCAAGACGCGACGGCGAGCGCCTATACGGTGGCGCTGATCCCGGGGCTGACGACGAGCCCGCTCAGCGCCAATTCGCCGGCGCAGTTCATCGGCTTCGTTGCGCCGTTCGGCGCGGCGCCGCCGGACTTCAACGCGATGACCTCGGTGAGCTACGCGAATACCTCGGCGCAGCTGTGGGTGAGCTGGATGACGGGCTATGCCATGCCGTTCACGACGCTGAGCTCCACCGAGCTCGTTATCGGCCCGACGGCGCTGAAGGCGAGCACTCAAGAGGTGATCAGAATCGGCTTCGAGACAAGCAATCCGTCGACGCTTGCCGGCGGATTGACGATCCAGCCCGATATGTCGGCGACGAATCCTTATTTCGTCATCGGCCATATCACGAGCTGGAAGCTGGAAAGCTTCACCACGTTCGGCGATTTCGTCGCGGCGCTGATGACGGATCTGGGAACCACCGACGTCATTCAGTTGAGTGCGCGCGGTCCCTACACGGCAACGACGGGAATGCTGTCGGCCGATGATATCGAAGTTCTGTTGAACGACTGATTGCCGCCGCTTGGCGGGCTGGGAGCGCCGGTGGAACCCCCACCGCCGGCGCTCCCGCGCTGATCAGTGCTGCCGCCCTCCGCTCCAATCCTTTACGGCCCGCCCCGTGGCCTAAGAGGCGCGCGCTCGCGCCGGTGATGGTAACCTTTGCCATTCCACGCGACCCGCGAGAGGGCATCGATGCAACGGGAACCCATCGTTTTCGTCGGAACCAGCGATCTGTCGGGGCATTTTCGCGGCAAGAGCTTTCCGGCGGGCGATCTACCGGCCCGATTGCAGCGCGGGGTCGGTCTTGCGCCGACCAACATCTTTATTTCGGCCTTCGGCCCGATTCAAATGACGACGTTCGGCACGCAGGGGGAGGTGTTCCTCATCCCGGATCCTGAGACCCGCGTGTACGTGCCGTTCGAGGGCAGCGCGGCGGAGTATTTCTTTTTGGGCGACATCAGAACGCTGGACGGCGCGCCCTGGGATTTCTGTCCCCGCCATCATTTGCGCCGCGCACTCGAGCAGCTGGAGACACAGACCGGACTGCGGCTGCTCGCCACGTTCGAGCAGGAGTTCACCTACAGCGGCGTCGATGTGCAGGCATGGCAGCCCTATGGGCTCGCCTCCTTTCGGCGCCAGGGGTTGTTCGGCGAGGTGCTGCTGGCGGCGATGCGCAAGGTCGGTGTGGTTCCGGACTCATTCCTGTCCGAGTTCGGTCCGCAGCAATTCGAAGTCACCTGCGCACCGGTGCTCGGCGTGCGCGCCGCCGACGATGCGGTGATCACGCGCGAGCTCGCGCAGGCGGTGGCCTTTCGCCTCGGCCAGCGCGTGAGCTTCAACCCCATCCCGGAGCCAAGCGGCACCAGCAACGGCACCCATATCCATTGGAGCTTTCTGGACGAGGGAGATCGCCCGGTCCTGTACGACGAACACGGCCCGTGGCAGTTATCCCAGGCGGGCAGCCGCTTCATCGCGGGCATCCAGCGGCATCTGCCGGCGCTGTGTGCGCTGACCGCCCCCTCGGTGGCATCCTACTACCGGCTGCGCCCGAATCGCTGGGCTCCGGTGCGCGCCGATGTCGGCCGCCTGGACCGCGGGGCGGCGGTGCGAATCTGTCCCGCGGCCGGCAGCGAATCCGGTCAGCGCGCGCGGCAATTCAATGCCGAGTTTCGCGTCGCCGACGCCACCGCGAGTCCGTATCTCGCGCTCGCCGCGCTGGTGCACGCCGGGCTCGACGGCATCCGGCGGAACCTGGAAATCGAGACCAAGAGTCCGCCGCCGCTGCCGGCGAGCCTGGAGGAGGCGCTGCAGCGGCTCGAAGCGAGCGAAGCGGCCCCTGAATGGTGGGGAGCCGATTTTCTCGCCGCGTATCTGAAGTTCAAGCGGGCGGAGATCAAGGGCCTCGAGAATCTGGATGAAAGTGAGATCTGTCGTCGCTATGCAGAAGTCTACTGATCATTCCGCGGCGGGCACGCGCGCAAGCGGCGCCGCCTTCAAGCTGCTCGGCGCCGATGAGCCGCCGGCCTTCATCGTCGAGCGCCGCCACGGAGCATCGAGCTTCGTCATCGTGGTCGATCATGCGAGCGCGCGCATTCCCCGGCGCCTCGGCGACCTGGGGCTGCCCGCGGGCGAATTGCAGAGGCACATCGCCTGGGACATCGGCGCGCTGGCGGTGGCGCGCCGGGTTGCGGCCGAGCTCGATGCGCCGCTGGTGGCGCAGAATTATTCGCGCCTGGTGATCGACTGCAACCGCGACCCGAAGGTTGAGACGTCGATTCCTCGCAAGAGCGAGGCCGTCGAGATTCCGGGCAATGCGGGCTTGAGCGATGAGGAAGCGACCGCCCGGCGCGTGGAGATCTTCGAGCCGTACCATGCCGAGGTGCGCGCGCTGCTCGACGCCCGGCTGGCGGCACACCGGCCCACCATCCTGGTGGCGCAGCACACCATGACCGACATCTATCACGGGGTGCGCCGTCCGATGCACGCCGCGGTGCTGTACAACCGCGATCGGCGCTTCGCCGGCCTGATGCTCGAGATGCTGAGGCGCGAACCGCAGCTCTCGATCACGGACAACGAACCGTACTTCGTCAGCGACGACACCGACTACAGCATACCGCAGCATGGCGAGGCGCGCGGTCTGCCGCACGTCGAGATTGAAATCCGCCAGGACCTGGTCGCGGACGAGGGCGGGCAGAGGCAGTGGGCGGGGCGCATCGGCGCCGCGCTGCGCACCGCCGAACAGGCTTTTTTTGGAGCATACCGATGATCCATCCCGTGAGCCGTGAGATCCCGATTGAACCTTCGCACTGCGCGCTGTTGTTCGTCGACGTGCAAAACTACAATTGCAGCTGGGACGGGGGCGAATACGCTCATTTGATCGCCGCCGAGAAGGAGCAGCGCTACGGGTACTTCTTTCGAACGCTGCGCGCACAGGCGCTGCCGAACATGGTGCGGCTGCAGCAGGCCTGCCGCCGCGCGCGCATCGAGGTGACCTACACCCTCATCGAGAGCCTGACGGCCGACGGCCGCGACCGCTCGCTCGATTACAAGATCACCGGGTTCAACGTTCCGAAAGGCTCGCCGGACGCGAGGATGGTGCAGGAGCTGGCGCCGGGGGCGGATGAGATTGTGTTCCCCAAGACGTCCTCGTCGGTGTTCATCTCGACCAACATCGATTATGTGCTGCGCAATCTGGGCACGCGCTATCTGATCATCGCCGGATGCCTGACCGATCAGTGCGTCGATTCGGCCGTGCGCGACGCCTGCGATCTGGGGTACCTGGTGACGGTGCCGACCGACGCCTGCGTGACCTTGTCCGCGGAGCGGCATGAGTGGTCGCTGCGCAATAACCGCGGCTACTGCCGCCAATGCACCACTGCCGAGCTGCTCGACGAGATCGCCCGCCTCGCATGAGCACTCTGGCAACGCGCCTGCAGTTGCCGGAGGCCGTGGGCCTGTCCCTGTCCGTCATCGCTCCGACGGTGACCGCAGCATTCAACATCACTCTGGTGGTGCAGGCGGCCGGGCCGGCGGCGCCGCTCGCGTTTGCGATCGGCATGCTGGCGATGGCGCTGGTGGCCCTCTCGTTCATGGCATTCACGCATCGCGTCGCGCATGCCGGTTCGGCGTATGCCTATATCGCGCACACCTTCGGCAGCCGCGTGGGCTTCATCGCCGGTTGGACTCTGCTGCTGACCTATCTCGGCTTCGCCACGGGCTTCGCCGCGCTGGTCGGCAGCTTCGCCGGCGCCGCGCTCAAGGGCTTCGGGGTGAACGTCGGCTCGTGGTGGATTCTCATCGGCGGGACCTCGATGCTGCTCGCCTGGTGGCTGGCGTATCGCGACATGCGCCTCGCCGGGCGGCTGATGCTCGCGCTCGAAGGAGCCGCCGTGATCGCCATCATCGGGCTGTGCATTCTCATCCTGCGCCAGGTGCATCCGCAGGCCGGACAGATCGAGGCGAGCTTTCGCCCCTCCGCGAGCTTCAACGGCTGGGCGGGTTTGGGCTTCGGCATGGTGTTCAGCATCCTGAGCTTCGCCGGTTTCGAAGGGGCCGCGACGCTCGGCGAGGAGACGCTCAATCCGCGGCGCAATATCCCCATCGCCCTGCTCGGCACGGTGTTCGGCTCTGGGCTGTTCTTCGTGTTCGTCGCGTATTGCGAAGTGATCGGCTTCGGGCCACACGGCATCAAGGATCTGGCCAATTCTCAAGCGCCGCTCGATGACCTCGCCATGCGCTATGCATCGCCGCGCCTCGCGATCGCACTCGATCTGGCGGCCGCATCGAGCTGCTTCTCGGGCGTGCTCGGCGGCCTGGCGGCGGCGGCGCGCATCGTCTTCGCGCTGGGGCGTGCCGGGCTCTCGCCCACGCTTGCGGGCGTGCATCCGGTGCACCGCACGCCGGCGACCGCGGTGTCGCTGGCGGCGATGTTGATCGTACTGCCGTTTTTGATCTGGGCGCCGTTCGCCGGCGGCGGCAACTTCTACAGCTATACGAGCACGATCGGCACGCTCGCCCTGATTCTGATCTATGTCGGCGTCGGCGGCGCGGAAACCGTGGAGGCCTGGCGCGAGCGGCGGCCGCTATGGTCGGCAGCCTGCTTGTCCGGGCCGATTCTGCTGCTCTGGGTGCTGTATCGCAATGTGTATCCGCTGCCAGAGTTTCCCAATAATCTGTGGCCCTATGTGGTGACGGTATGGGTGATCACCTCGTGGGCGCTCATGCGACTGCGCCCCGGGGTCCTCAGCGCGCCGCTGCCGAATTATCTGCCGCTCGGCGAATCTCGCTGACCATGGCCGGCGAATACGCCGCCGACGTCGTCGCGGACCTTAAGCTCATGGTGGCGCAGGGATTGGCGCGCTGGGGGCTGCCGCGCGCGACCGCGATCAGTCTGCTGAACCTGTCGGAGAACGCGACATTTGCGCTCGGCGA